>JBGASN010000033.1:0-35937 GCA_044229665.1 Holophagaceae bacterium | reverse complement strand
CCCCAAGCAGGGCACCCACCCCCTCGCCACCCAGCTGTTCCGGGCCCTCCTGGCCTCCAAGGGGTCGGATCTCCACTGTTCCAGCTTCGAAGCCCCCATCGTCCGGGTCTCCGGGGACATGAAGGATCTGGAGGACTTCGGGATCCTGAGCGAGCAGCAGCTCCTGGAGCTCATGGAGGCCATCGCCACCGAGGAGGGCTGGCGCCAGTTCTGCGAGACCAACGACGCGGACTTCGCCTATGCCTTCGAGGAGGGCGGCTGCCGGCTCCGCATGAACTACTTCATGGATCGCGTGGGCCCCGGCTTCGTGTGCCGGGTCATCCCCAATGAGATCCCCGATCCCGACAAACTGGGCCTGCCCGATCCCATCCGCCGCCTGGCGGGCCTGCAGAAAGGGCTGGTGCTGGTGACCGGCCCCACGGGCAGCGGCAAGAGCACCACCCTGGCGGCCATCATCGACATCGCCAACCGGCAGCGCCACGACCACATCCTCACCCTGGAAGACCCCATCGAGTTCGTGCACCCTCGCAAGAAGTGCCTGGTGAACCAGCGGGAGGTCCACACCCACACGGATTCCTTCAAATCCGGCCTCCGGGCCGCCCTGCGCGAGGACCCCGACATCATCCTCGTGGGCGAGATGCGGGACCTGGAGACCATCAGCCTGGCCCTGGAGACCGCCATCACGGGCCACCTGGTCTTCGGCACCCTGCATACCAACAGCGCCATCAGCACCATCGATCGGGTGGTGGACCAGTTCCCCGCGGACCGCCAGCAACAGATCCGCGTGATGCTGGCCGACGCACTGAAGTGCGTGGTCAGCCAGACCCTGCTCAAGAAGATCGGCGGCGGTCGGGTGGCCGCGCTGGAGACCCTCTTCATCAGCCCCGCCATCGCCAACCTGATCCGGGAGGGGAAGAACTTCCAGATCACTTCGGCCATGCAGACGGGCCGGCAGTACGGCCAGCGCCTCATGAACGACGCCCTCACCGACCTCATCAAGGCCAAGCAGGTGGAGCCCATGGAGGCCTACCTCAAGTGCCCCGACAAGGACAGCTTCATCCAGGCCTGCAAGCGGGCCGGCATCCCCTTCGACCTGCGCCTGGGCGAGGTGGAGGGGGGCTGATCCGCCTCAGTCCTTCACGAAGGGGTTGAAGTCCGTGCCATCGTCGTACACATCCACCCCTTCGGTGCGCTTCAGGAAGTTCACCACCAGGTAGGTCACGGGGGTCATCACGGCCTCGTAGAGCACCTTCGCAAGGTACCCGGAGCCCGCCATGATCAGGATGGTCTTCACGGGCAGCGTGCCGGCGAAGAGGCCGAAGGTGACGATGAGGCTGTCGGCGGCCTGCCCGGCCACGGTGGAGCCGATGGTGCGGGCCCAGAGCAGGCGGCCGCCCGTCAGCACCTTCATCTTGGCCATCACGTAGCTGTTGAGGAACTCCCCCACCCAGAAGGCGGCGAGGCTCGCCACGATGCCCCGGGCCGCGGTGCCGAACACGATCTCGAAGGCCCGCTGGTGGTCGGCGGGCCACTGGGGCGCCGGGGGGATCCACACCATGAAGAGCCCGAAGGCCCCCATGAGCAGGCTGGCGAAGAACCCCAGCCAGATGGCGCGGCGGCTGCCCCCGTAGCCGTACACCTCCGTGAAGATGTCGCTGAAGATGTAGGTGATGGGGAAGAGCAGCTGGGCGCCGCTGAAGATGAAGGGCCCGATGGCCGTAGGCTTCTGCCCCACCAGGTTGCTGATGAGCAGCACCACGACGTAGACGTGGACCAGGAGCTCGTACCACTTGAAGCGGGAGAGGGCCTGGTCCCGGGCGGGAAGGTGGGGCAGTTGGAGGCGCATGATGCCCCCATCTTCCCCCAGACCCCCTCGGACCCGAACGTCCGATTGCGGATCAGCGGAGGCTGAGCACCAGCTGCTTGCCCCGCTCGGTGCGCAGCTCGAAGGCGCTGCGCTGGTCCTCGGGCAGCCGCTCGAAGTCGCCGCGATCCGCCAGCACCCACACGGGCCGGTCGGGGCGCGCGGCCGCCAGGGCCCGGGCCGTGGGCAGGAGGGCCAGCCGGTCCTCCGGCATCCAGCGGGCCTGGTCCGCGGCGCTCAGGTGGCTGCGTCCGTAGGCCAGCTCCCCCGTGCCAGCCACCACCACCACCCGCTCACCGGTCTGCCAGGGGATGGCCTGGTAGTACTGCCCGAAGCTGATCCACTGGGCCTCCCGGGGGGCCAGGGCGACCAGGCGATCCATGGCCTTGGCGGGCCCCACCACCTGCTGGGCGGCGATGGGCAGCAGCAGCATGCAGGCTGCCAGAGCGATCATGAAGCGGCCGCCATCGAGCCCCCGGGGCCGGAGGCACCAGCCTCCGAAGAGGCCGAAGGCCAGGGCGAGCGCGAGGAACCAGGGTCCCGGGTCCACGTCCTTCACGAGGAAACCGCCCAGGAAGAAGAGCACCCCGAGGCCCAGCAGCTCCCAGCCGATGCGGCGGAGGGCCCGGGGGCTCTCCCCTTCCCGCTCGAAGGTGGTGGCCAGGGCCGCCAGGGGCACGATGGCCGGCAGGATGTAGGGGGGCAGCTTGGAGCCGCTCAGGCTGAAGAAGGCGAAGGGCCAGGCGGCGGCCAGCAGGCAGAGGGCCACCACCCAGCGGTGCAGGGCCGCGCTGGGCCCCTCGGGAGCCTTCCGGAACAGCAGGGCGCCGCCCCGCTTGATGCCCACCACCGTGTGGCTGAGCCAGGGCAGCAGGCCGGCCGCCAGCACCGGCAGGAAGTAGAGCTTGTCCAGCAGCCAGTTGTCGGAGCCCTGGCGGGCGTGCTCATGCGTGGTGAACCGCGTCCAGTGCTCGTGGACGAAGAAGAACTCCGCATGGCCCATGAGCCCGTTGCCACCGGGATTGGCCCGGTTTACGGCGATGAACCAGGGGGCGGTGAGGGCCCCCAGCAGGAGCAGACCCAGGGGATGGAACAGGGTCCCGAGCACCGCCTTGCGGAGCTCCCAGGTGCGGGCGAAGAAGAGGGTGAAGATCAAGGTTCCGCCGGCCAGCACCACCGCCGCGGGTCCCTTGGTGAGGAAGGCCGCGGCCAGGAAGGCGTGGGCCACCAGGGTCCACTTCAGCGCGGGGGTGCCCTCCGCCCGGGCGCAGACGGCCTCCATGGCCGCCGCCAGGGCGGCCACGAGGAAGGCGCTGAAGAGGGCATCCAGGGTCAGGATCTGCCCCACGATGAAGCCCAGCAGGCAGCTGAGGGCCATGACGCAGGCCCAGAGGGGCTTCCGGGCCCCGAGGCGGGCCGCGAAGCGCCAAGCGGCCCACATCACGAGCGCCGCCGCGATGGCCAGGGGCAGGCGCGCCGCCCACCCTTGGTGCCCGAAGGCCCGCAGGAAGAAGGCGGACAGCCAGTACTGGAGGGGCGGCTTCTCGAAGTAGAGGACCCCGTTCAGCTTCGGGGTCAGCCAGTCCGCCGCCGCCAGCATCTCCCGGGGGATCTCCGCGTAGCGCGCCTCATCCGGCTCCCACAGGGGGCGCAGGAAGAGCGGCAGCAGGCCGAAGGCGGCCCAGAGGCCGATCAGGGTCCAGCGCTCGCGGCGGGGCATTGCGGGCATCGGAGGCTCAGGCCTCGTCGGCCTGCTGTTCCATGGCCTCGTATTCCTTCAGGAAGAAGTCGAGGCTCTTCGAGAGGCTCTCCTTCATGCCCATCTTGGGGTTGAAGCCGAAGGTCTCGGAGAGGCGCTTGATGCTGGGCGTGCGGGTGAGCACATCCTGGTAGCCCTTGCCGTAGAAGTCGCCGCTGGAGGTCTCCACGATGGGGGAGAGGGCCACGCCCAGCTCCTTGCGCTTGGGGTGCACGTCCCAGAGGTCGCGCAGCATCTCGGCCACTTCGCGCACGCTGTGGTCGTTCTTGGGGTTGCCGATGTTGAAGATGCCGCCGTCGGCCTTGCCGTCCTTGTTCTCCAGGATCGACATGAGGCCGTCCATGGCGTCCTCCACGTCGATGAAGCAGCGGCGCTGGGCGCCCCCGTCCACCAGCTTGAGGGGCTCGCCCTGGATGAGGTTCCACACGAACTGGGTCACCAGGCGGCTGGAGCCTTCCTTGGCGGTGTTCAGGCTGTCGAGCTTGGGGCCCATGAAGTTGAAGGGGCGGAACAGGGTGAACTTGAGGCCCTGCTGCCAGCCGTAGGCCCAGATCACACGGTCCAGGAGCTGCTTGGAGGTGCTGTAGATCCAGCGGTCCATGGGCACGGGGCCGGTCACCAGGGGGCTGGTGTGCTCGTCGAACTCCGCGTCGGGGCACATGCCGTAGACCTCGGAGGTGGAGGGGAACACGATGCGCTTCTTGTACTTCACGCACTGGCGGACCACGCGGAGGTTCTCCTCGAAGTCCAGCTCGAAGACCCGCAGGGGGTTCTGCACGTACATCTTGGGGGTGGCGATGGCCACCAGGGGCAGCACCACGTCGCACTTCTTCACGTGGTACTCGATCCACTCCTTGGAGATGGTGATGTCGCCCTCCACGAAGTGGAAGCGGCTGTGGCCCAGGTGCTCCGTGATCTTGTGCGTGCCGAGGTCCATGCCATAGACCTCCCAGTTCGTGTCGCGCAGGATGCGACCCACGAGGTGGGAGCCGATGAAGCCGTTGACGCCAAGGATCAGGACCTTCATGGAGTCTCCTAAATCAAACGCACCAGTTTACTTCATCCACCCCTTGTTCCTGAACCAAAGAAAAATTCCAAGGGTCAGGCAGGCCATGGCCGCCCAGGTGGCATGGTACCCGTAGCGGTGGTCCAACTCCGGCATGTGCTTGAAGTTCATGCCATAGACCCCCGCGATGAAGGTCAGGGGCAGGAAGAAGGCCGAGAACACCGTGAGCACCCGCATGACCTCGTTCGTCCGGTGCCCCTGCAGGCTCAGGTGGAGGTTCAGGAGGTGGGTCGCCCCTTCCTGCAGTTCATCGGCCCAGGCCTGGAGGCGGTCCGTCTCCTCCTGGAGGTCCGAGAGGAAGCCGCCCTCATCGGGGAAGTCGCTGCGCAGCTCCCCCAGGATCACCAGGGTCCGGGCCAGCACCCGCTTGATCACGGAGCAGCGCCGCTTCACCTGGTAGATGTTCCGGAGCCGGTCGGAGACCACCTCCTTCGCCAGCAGGGCCGATTCGATGCGATCCAGGGCCTCCTCCGCGGCCCGGAGGGGCTCCTCGTAGCTGTGCACGGCACCCCCGATGAGCCAGCGGATGAGCTGCTCGGGCTTGGGAGGTGGGCACCCGGGTGCATCGGCCTTCTGGATGACCGTCTGCACGAAGGGCTGCTCCCGACGACGCACCGTGAACACGTGGTCCTTCGACCGGAAGATCACCAGCCGGCGGGTCAGGGCCTGGAAGGTCTCCCCGCCCCCCGCCTTCTCATCCCAGGCCCGCACGATCACGAGCAGGGCCTCGGGGAAGCGCTCCACCTTGGGGAGGTGGGGCTGCTTGAGGAAGTCCCGCACCACCTCCGCGGGAAGGCCATACTCACCGCTCAGCGTGCGGGCTTCGGCCTCCCCCGGATCCAGGATGTCCACCCAGGTGAAGGCGGTGCCGGCCGGCAGGCTCAAGGTCTGATGCATGGCCCCAGTGTGGCCACGGCCACCCGTGGAATCAAAGGGGGCGTGGCCGTGTCCAGCGCCAGATGGGCCAGGCCAGGGCCAAGGTCCCGAGGGCCCCACCCACCAGGGCCGGCTGGGCGAGGAAGGCCCCCACCAGGAGGGAGGACGTGAGGGCGAGGCTGGCGAGGGTGGTGAAGGGGAATCCGGGTGCCTGGAAGGCCCCGTCGGGCGCCGGATCCTTCCGCCGCAACCTGAGGAGGCTGGCGAAGCAGAGCAGGTAATTGAGGAGCAGGAAGGGGCTCATGAAGGCGATGGCCGCCTCGAAGCTGGGCAGCACCAGGGTGGCCACCGCCAGCACGAGGGTCGCCAGGAGGCCCCACACCGGGGTCCCCCCCGCATTCACGGCGGTGGCGACCCGGGAGGCCTCCCCCTGCACCCCCAGGGCGTAGGCCACCCGACTGGCGATGAGCGCCGTGGCGTTCATCCCGCTGAGCAGGGCCACCAACATGAGCAGCCGCACCAACTGCCCCCCCACCGGACCGGTCAGCCGTTCCGCCAGCAGGGCGCCCGGCAGGTCGGAGGCGGCGAACTCCGCCCAGGGAAGCACCCGCCCCATGCCCCAGGCGAGGACCAGGTAGAGGGTGGTGATGACCGCCACCCCGCCCAGGAGGGCCCGCGGCAGCTGGCGGCGGGGTTCCTCATACTCCTCGGTGAAGTACACGGCGCCGTAGTAGTTGTCGTAGGCGAAGATCACCAGCTGCATGGCCACCATGAAACCGGCGAAGGTGGACACGGGCTGGGCGGCGGCGGGAGCGGGAACCGCCGGCGTGGCCCAGATGGCCCCCGCACCCAGGGCCACGAGCCCCAGGGCCTTGGCGGCGCTCGTGAGGTCCTGGGCCCAGGCACCGGGCCTCAACCCGGGCGCCTGGATGGCCCCGATCAGCGCGACGCCCAGGATGGCCGCGCTGCGCTGGGACCAGGGCCACCCCAGGGCTGCGGCGATCTCGCCCACCACCAGGGCATAGGCCCCCACCGTGAAGCCGCTGGCCAGGAAATCCGACCACCCCACCGCGAACCCCGCGAAGGGGCCGAAGCCCTCTTCCGCATAGGTCGTGAGCCCTCCGGTGCGGGGGACCCGGGTGCCCAGCTCCGCGAAGCTCAGGGCCCCCAGCAGGGCGCAGAGCCCGCCCAGGGCCCAGGCCAGCAGCTGGAGGCGGGTGTCCGGGAGCGCCTTGGCGACCCCCCCGGGCAGGCGGAGGATCTCGCCACCCACGGCGGCCCCCACGCCCACGGCCAGGCCGAACCCCAGCCCCAGGATGCGGAGGAGGTGGCCCCTCATGCGCGGCAGACGACCTTGCCGAAGGCCTTCCCGGCCGCCAGGTGCCGCTGGGCCTCGGGGTAGTCGGCCAGGTCAAAGGTCCGGTCGATCACGGGGAAGAAGGGGGGGTTGGTGGGATTGCGCTGCACATGGCCCAGGAGGGTCCACAGGTGCTCCCGGCGTCCCATGTAGGAGCCGAGGATCTGGAGCTGCTTGGCGAAGAGCACGCGCAGGTCCAGGGGGGTCTCGCGCCCCACCGTGCTGCCGCAGCTGACGATGCGCCCGCCCCGGGCCACGGCCGCCATGGAGGTGGGCCAGGTGGCGGCCCCCGTGTGCTCGAAGACGATGTCCACACCCCGCTTGCCCGTGAGCTGCTTCACCTTGGCAGCCACATCCTCGCGGCTGCGGTCGATGACGTGCTGGGCGCCCAGCTCCCAGCACTTCATGGCCTTCATGGCGTCCCCCACCACCGCGATGGCCTGGCCGCCCAGGAAGCGCACCAGCTGGAGGGCCGCGCTGCCCACGCCGCTGCCGCCGCCCCACACCAGCACCGTCTCCCCGGGCTGCAGGCGGGCCTTCTGCACCAGCATCTCCCAGGCCGTGAGGTAGACGAGGGGGAAGGCCGCCGCCTGCTCGAAGCTCCAATTCCCGGGAATGGGCAGAAGGTTGGCGGCGGGCACCTGCACATGGGTCGCGGCGGTGCCGTCGCAGACATGCCCCATCACCTGGTAGGCACTGCAGCGCATGTCGTCTCCGCGGAGGCAGCTGGCGCACACCCCGCAGCTGAGCCCGGGGGCGATGAAGACGGAACTGCCTTCGGCCAGGCCCGCCGGGAGCACCGTCCCGGGGCCCACGGCCTCGATGACGCCGGCCCCGTCACACCCTGGCGTCAGCGGCAGCGGCAGCTTCACGCCCTCGATGCCGTAGGTGGTCCAGAGGTCCAGGTGGTTCAGGGCCATGGCCCTCACGGCCACCCGCACCCAGCCGGGCTTGGGCTCCGCGGGTTCGAAGGCCTCCCGGATGGGAGAGCCGGCGGGGCCCTGGGCGAGGATGCGGAAGCGATAGGGGCTGCTCATGCCCCCATTCTGGCCGGGTTCCGGCGGCGGCCCTACTCCGGGGGTCGGGTCCGGAAGAAGGCCACCAGGAACAGGGTCCCCAGGGTCAGGTCGATCACCGCGAAGGGCAGCAGGGCCAGGGGGGCGCGGCCCAGGAGGATGAGGATCAGGGTCGGGATCCCGAAGGAGGCCTTCTCCACCACGGCCACGGGCATGAGGCCCCGGTACCGGAGGGGCTCCCGGGCCATCACGAGGAAGGCCAGCTGCCAGGCCACGGCCACACCCACGAAGCCATAGAAGTACTCGGGGTGGGTGATGGCCGGGGGGAACATCCGGCCCACCGTGCCCTCCAGGAAGTAGTGGGGCACGAGGGCCGCCAGCCCAAGGATCGCGGCGAAGGTGAAGACCCGGCGGGCGAAGCGTTCGGCGGCGTCCATGGGGACCTCCGGCTATTCCGACTTCAGGGAGCGGTTCATGAGGCGATCCACGGCCGAGGCCGGGGAGTCCCCATCCAGGAGCCGGGCCACGGCCTCGGTGATGGGCAGGTCGATGCCAGCCTCCTTGCCCAGGTCCAGGGCGGCCCGAGTGGTGGGCACACCCTCGGCCACCTGCCCTCCGAGGGTGTCGATGGCCTCCTGCAGGGACATGCCCTGGGCCAGGGCGGCGCCCAGGCGGCGGTTCCGGCTCTGGGGTCCCGTGGCCGTGAGCATGAGGTCGCCCATGCCCGCGAGGCCCATCACGGTCTCGGGACGGCCGCCCCGGGCCTCCACCAGGCGCGCCATCTCGGCCAGCCCCCGGGTGATGAGCGCGGCCCGGGCGTTGTGGCCCAGACCCAGCTGCTCCACGAGCCCCGAGGCGATGGCCAGGACGTTCTTGAGGGCCCCGCAGAGCTCCGCCCCGAGCACGTCGCGGCTCAGGTAGAGGCGCAGGCGCTCCGTGGCGAGGGCCTTCTGAAGCTGCATGGCCTCGTAGTCGGTGATGACCTCCGGCAGGGCCAGGACCAGGGCCGCGGGCATGCCCATGGCTACCTCATCCGCGAAGGTGGGCCCCGAGAGCGTCCCCACGGGCATCTCGATCAGGGGGCCCAGGGTCTGGCTCACGGTCTGGTGGGTGTGGGTGACGAGGCCCTTGGAGCTGTGCAGGAGGACCTGGGGACGGCGCTCCGCCTGGGCGATGAGGTCCCGCCAGGCCCCGGCGCTGGCCTGCACGGGCAGGCAGGAGATCCACACGGGGGCCGACAGGGCCTCCCGGGCATCGGCCACGGGGGTCACCCCGCCGGTGAGGGGCGTGGACTGGAGGCGCGGGTGGATCCGCGTCGCGGCCAGGTCCCGCATCTTCTCGGGGGTATGCCCCCAGAGGGCCACCCGGTGGCCCGCCCGGGCCCAGGCGCAGGAGAGGGCCGTGCCCCAGATGCCGGCGCCGAAGACGCCGATGGCGTACTCACCCATGGGCGGCCTCGCCCTTCTTCGCACCCCAGAGGGGGTTCTCGGTGCCCGTGAGGAGGCGCCGGATGTTCTCGTGGTGCTTCACCACCACCAGCCCTGCCAGCAGGGACCAGAGCACGATCACCGGGGCTTCGTGGGTGGGCCAGGTGAGCAGGCCGCCGAAGTCCAGGCGGAGGCGGAAGGCTTCACCCCCCACCTGCACCGCCCGGGTGGGCTCCGGCAGCAGGGCCAACATCAGGGGCATCAGGGCCGAGCCCACGATGCTCCCCAGGGAGACGTAGCGGGTGAGGGCCACGAGCAGGATGAACATGCCGAGGCTGGGCATCACCATGAGCCAGTGGAACGCCAGGGCCGCGCCCAGGGCCGTGGCCACGCCCTTCCCGCCCTGGAACTTCAGCCAGGGGGTGAACACATGACCGGCCGTGGCGGCCAGGGCCACGGCGGCGGTGCTGGCGGGGTCCCAGCCCTGCGACTTGGCCAGGAACACCGGCAGGAAGCCCTTCGTGATGTCCAGGAGGAGGGTGACGATGCCCAGGGCCTTGCCGCCCACCCGGCTCACGTTGGTGGCGCCGATGTTGCCACTGCCGTGCTCCCGCACGTCCCCCTTCCCGGCCAGCCGGACCAGCAGGAGCCCGAAGGGGATGCTTCCGGCCAGGAAGGCACCCAGGCACCCGAGGGTGAGGAGCATCGTGTCAGGGCTGGACATGCGTCCAGTCTACCAGCGGAGGCCTCGCAACCCGAGCCCGAAGGCGGCTTAGAGCCGCAAGGCACGCCGTTGGAAAAGCCCGTCAGAGGAGGGCGCGGCGCAGCAGATCCAGGGCCCAGGCGGCCCCCCGGAGCTGGATGTCGGCCCGTTCCCCGGGAATGGTGAAGCGGCGCAGCTCCTGCACCCGAGGGCCCACCACGGCCATGATGCAGTCCCCCACCGAGGTGGCCCCCTGGGGGTCCAGGTCCGGCCCAGCATTGCCCGTGACCGCCACGCCCCAGGTGGCCCCCAGGCGCCGGCGGATGCCCTCGGCCAGGGCCAGGGTCACCGGCTCGCTCACCGTGCCCTCCCGCGCGATCAGCTCCGGATCCACGCCCGCCAGCTCCGCCTTGGCGGCGGCGGTGTAGGTGACCGCCCCCCCGGCCAGGGCCCGGGAGGCACCCGGTACGGCGGTGAGCTTCGCGCAGAGGAGCCCGCCGGGCATGCTCTCGGCCACGGCCAGGGTCTCCCCGCGGGACTGGAGGCGGCGCAGCACCTCGTCCTCCAGGTTGGTGTCGCCCACGCAGACCAGGTCGGGGCCCAGCAGGTCGCACAGGTCCGCCTCGGCGGAGGCCAGGGCGGCGGGATCCGTGTGCCGGGCCTGCAGCTCCACCTGCACGATGCCGGCGAGGATGGTCCAGTCCAGGTCCCCGTGGCGCTCCCGCAGCTCCCGGGTGCGTTCATCCAGGGTGCTCTCGGGCACCCCCCCCACCACCACCCGCAGGGTGTGGAGGGTGCGGCCGGCCCGGGCCGCCAGGCGCGGCTCCACGTGGTCCACCCACATGCGCTTCATCTCCCGGGGCACCCCCGGCATCATCACGACGGTGCAGCGGTCCCGACCCGCCGGGCCCACCCACCACACGCCAGGTGCCGTGCCCAGGGGGTTCCGCAGGGCCTCCGCCCCCTCCGGGATCAGGATCTGCTTGAGGTTGTTGGCCGAGGGCACCCGATTGCGGGAGGTATAGAAGGCCATCAGGTCCGCCTTGGCCTCCGCGTGCTCCGCCAATCCCACCCCGGCCAGCTCCGCCAGCACCTCCTTGGTGAAGTCGTCGAAGGTGGGTCCGAGGCCCCCGGTGGTGAGCACCAGGTCCGAGCGGTCGAGGGCCTCCCGGAAGAGGTCGGCCAGGTCCGACCGGCTGTCGCCCACGCAGGTCTTCCGATGGAGCGAGAGGCCCAGGCGGGCCAACCGCTGGGCGATCCACACGGAGTTGGTGTCCAGGCGCTCAGTGGCCAGGAGTTCGGTGCCCACGGCGATGCATTCGATGCGCATGCCCCAGGATACTGGCACCATCGGAGGTATGTTCATCCCCGACCTCGACGACCTCCAGCTGGCCTCGGACGACGACGAGTTCATGGAGGAGCTGGGCCGCCGCACCCTCTCCGAGGGGCCCTGGGCCTCCGTGGCCTACCTGGTGCGCACCCGCAAGGACGCCGAGGCCCCCTGGGAGGGGCCCTTCCTCTGGCTGCACCGCTATCAGAAGGTGGCCCAGGGCTGGAAGCTCGTGAGCCGCTTCCGCACCACCGAGCTGCGTCAGTTGGAAAAGCTTCAGGAGGCCCTGGCCGCCTGGGCGCCCTACCTCAGCGAGGAGAGGTAGCGCTCCCGGATCACCTTGAGGTGGTGGGCCGCGTGGCCCGCGCAGAAGTAGGGAAAGCCGCAGGCCTTCACCTGCACGGAGTTGGCGTTCCCGATGCGGCTCCAGGCCTCCTCGGCGAAGCTGTCGAAGAGGGCGAGGTTCGCCTGGCGGGTGACCACGAACTCGGCGATGAGGTCCCTGAGGGGCCGCGCATCGAAGCGGGCCGCGGCCACGTAGGCATCCTCATCGAAGCCCGGCAGGGGCTTCTGCTCCCCCCGGCCCACGCAGAGGGCGCGGTACCCGAAGACCCGGTCCGCATCCGTGAGGTGGCCCAGCAGCTCCTTGAGGCTCCACTTGCCCTCCGCATAGCGGAAGAGCCCCTGGGCCTCGCTCAGGGGACCGAAGAGGCCGCGCACCTCCTCGATCTGGGCCTCCAGCATGAAGCGCACATCGGTGCCCTCGGGCACCGCGCTCACGTAGGGGGCGTAGAAGGGGGCGTAGTCGAAGGCCGTGGGGCGGGGGATGGACATGGGGGCTCCCGGATTCAGAAGGTCATGACCTTCATGGTGTTGGTGGTGCCGGTCTTCCAGAGGGGCAGGCCCATGGTCATGACCACGCGGTCCATGCTCATGAGCTCGTGCTTGGCGAGGAGCAGTTCGCGCACCACCTCCACCATCTCGTCGGTGCTCTGCACGCGGGGGATCAGCAGAGGCGTGACGCCCCGGAGGAGCCCCATGCGGCGGGCGGTGATGGCATCGGTGGTGGCGGCCAGCACGGGCGTGCGACCGGCGAGGCGGCTCACCATGCGGGCGGTGCCGCCCCCCTCGGTGAAGGCGACCACCCAGCGGGCGTTGATGGCCTCGGCCACACGGCAGGCCGCGAAGGCCACGGAGATGTCCGTGCGACCGAGCGTGGCCTCCGGCAGATCCTCCATGAGGGGCCGGATCCGCTGCTTGTGATTCCCGTCAGCTTCCGCCGCGATGCGCCCCAGCCACTGCACGGCCTCCACGGGAAAGGATCCCGAGGCGCTCTCGGCGCTGAGCATCACGGCGTCGGTGCCATCCCAGATGGCGTTGGCCACATCGCTGGCCTCGGCCCGGGTGGGCTGGGCGTGGTCGATCATGCTCTCCAGCATCTGGGTGGCGGTGATGACCGGCTTCAGGGCCCGGCGGGCGGCCTTGATGATCTGCTTCTGGAGGCCGGGCACCCGCTCCACACCCAGTTCCACCCCCAGGTCGCCCCGGGCCACCATCACGCCCCAGCTGACCTCCAGGATCTCCTCCAGGTGGGCCAGGGCGGACGGATGCTCGATCTTGGCGATGACCGGCTGGCTGCCGCCGAGGTGCTGGATGATGGCCTGGAGCTGCTGCACATCGCTGGCCCGGCGCACGAAGCTCTGGGCGAAGAGGTCCACGCCGTGCTCCACGCCCCAGCGGATGTCCACGTGGTCCTTCTCTGTGAGGGGATCCATGCGCAGGGTGATGCCCACGGGGTGGATGCCCTTGCGGGCCTTGAGGATGCCGCCCCGGGTGACCCGCACCCGCACCTTGTCGGGGGCCTTGGAGAGGATCTCCACCTCCAGGGCGCCGTCATCCAGCAGCCAGCGCTGACCCATCTCGGCGCCTTCGAAGAGCTCGGGGTGGGGGAGCGGGGCGGCCCAGGCCATCCCGGTCGTGGGCAGGGTGCCGCCCTCGGGGTAGAACACGCCCTCGCTGCCCTCAGGCACCTCCAGGGGGGATTCCAGCTTGCCCACGCGCCACTTCGGCCCCTGGAGGTCGAGGAAGACCGGGATCACACGCCCCAGTTCCTCCGCCAGGGCCCGCACGCGGCTCAGCCCCACGGCGCGACCTTCCAGATCCCCGTGGCTGGCGTTCAGCCGAACGGCATCGGCTTCCTTCAGCGCCTCGCGGAGTTTGTCCCCCTCCAGGAGGGCGGGGCCCAAGGTCATCACCAGCTTCGTCTTGCGCATGATTGCCCCTTCGCGATGCACAGGGTTGTCCACAGAGTTTTCCACACATGGCCGCGCAATCCCATGTTTTTTGGGCCTTTGCGGCGATGCACCCCGGTGTTACATTTCCGTTTCCCCCGTTCGTTGGAGTCACCTCATGCGTGAAAAGCTGCGGAACCTCGTGGCCGAGATGGTGCGTGGCGGCATCCCCCTCGACATGGCCAAGCGAGAGTTCGAGCGCGTGTACCTCGAGGAGGTCCTCGCCTCCTTCGATGGCAACCAGAGCGCCGCGGCCCGCCAGCTCGGCATCCACCGGAACACCCTGAGTCGCAAGCTCGAGGAGCCCCTGCCCCAGCGCCGGCAGGTCAACCTGGCCAGCTGAAGGCGCCCGCTCCCTGGACAGGCGCCCCATGGGCGCCTGTTTTTTCGTGACCGGGGGAAAAATCCCGCCCGAACTCATCACGGGAGGCCCCGGGTTCGTTACAAAGGAGGCAGGGAGTCTCCATGCGCAAGGTGGCCATCAACGGACTGGGTCGGATCGGACGCCTGGTGCTCCGGCACCTGATGGAGGTGCCCCACGTGCAGGTGGTGGCCGTGAACGACCTCACGGACGCCCCCACCCTGGCCCACCTCATGCAATTCGACAGCATCCACGGCCGGGCCCCCTTCCCCGTGGCCGCCGATGGCAACCACCTGGTGCTGGGCGGCCGTCGCATCCGGGTCTACGCCGAGAAGGACCCGCAGCTCATCCCCTTCGGCGCCCAGGGCGCGGAGGTGGTGCTGGAGTGCACGGGCCACTTCACCAAGAAGAAGCAGGCCGCCGCCCACCTCCAGGGCAGCGTGAAGCAGGTGCTCATCAGCGCCCCGGCGGACGACGCCGACCTCACGGTGGTCATGGGCATCAATGAAGGCGCCGTGGACGTGGCCACCCAGACGGTGCTCTCCAACGCCAGCTGCACCACCAACTGCCTGGCCCCCCTGGTGCAGGTGCTGGACCAGGCCTTCGGCCTGGAGTACGGCTTCATGACCACCGTGCACAGCTACACCAACGACCAGCGCATCCTCGACCTGCCCCACAAGGACCTGCGCCGGGCCCGCGCGGCGGCCATGAGCATGATCCCCACCAGCACCGGCGCCGCCAGGGCCATCAGCCTGGTGCTGCCCCACCTCAAGGGCCGCCTCGATGGCGTGGCCGTGCGGGTACCCACCCCCGATGTGAGCCTCACGGACCTCACCGCCACCCTGAAGCGGGATGTGACCCTCGAGGAGGTGCAGGCCGCCTACCGCGCCGCCAGCCGCGAGGGCGCCCTGGCCCCCTACCTGGAATACCTGGAGGCGGAGCTGGTGAGCGTGGACCTCCAGGGCACCACCGCCTCCTGCCACTACGACCCCTACCTCACCCGGGTGCTGGGCCCCCGCATGGTCAAGGTCTTCGGCTGGTACGACAACGAGTACGGGTATGCCGCCCGCCTCAAGGACCTGACCCTTCACGTCCTGTCAAAGCTGGCCTGACCAGCCCCGCCTTTGTCCTAAGCTCGAAGGATGATCGGGATCAACGGCCTCGGCCGCATCGGCCGCCTGCTGCTCCGCCGCCTCGCGGCCTCGGCGCCCCATGCCCTGGCGGCCCTCAACGATCCCGCCGACCTCGACACCCTGGTGCACCTCCTGCGGCACGACAGCGTGCACGGGGAGAGCCCCGTGCCCGTCTCCGGCCGACGGGTGGGCGACCAGGACTGGCTCCGCATCGCCGAGGTGGACCTGCCCCTCCACCACGCCTCCGATCCCGGGGAGATCCCCTGGGCGGGCGTCACCGTGGCCGTGGAGGCCAGCGGCCGCTTCACCCGGCGGGAGGCGGCGGCCCGGCACCTCCGGGGGACCGTGGGCCATGTGGTCATCAGCGCCCCCAGCCCCGATCCGGACCTCACGGTGATCCAGCCCGTGAACGGCACGGAGCTGGACCTCACCCGCCACCGGGTGATCAGCAACGGCAGCTGCACCGCCCACGCCACGGCGCCCATGCTGGCCGTGCTGGAGCAGGCCTTCGGCTTCGACACGGGGGGCATGAGCACCGTCCACGTGGTCACCAACGACCAGCGCCTGCTGGATCTGCCCCACGCCGACCGGCGCCGGGCCCGGGCCGCCTTCCAGAGCCTCATCCCCACCACCAGCTCCGCCTTCGGCGCCCTCCGCCAGGCCCAGCCCTGGCTGCCGGAGGGCTTTGCCGGCTGCGCCATCCGCGTGCCCACCCTCAGCGTGAACCTGGTGGACGTGACCGCCACCCTCAAGACCCCCACCTCCGTGGCCGCCCTGAACGACGCCTACCGGGCCGCGGCCGAGGGCGCCTTCCGTGGGATCCTGGGCCTCGCCCACGACCACGCCGTGAGCTGCGACTTCACGGGCCGCTCCGAGAGCGTGCTCATGGACCTGGACCTCACCCGGGTGCTGGGTGACCGCTTCGTGAAGGTCTTCGGCTGGCACGACAACGAGACGGGCTACGCCGCCCGCCTCGAGGACCTGGTGCTCCGGGTCGTGGCCGGCTAGTCGGCGAAACTCCAGAGCCGTACGCTGCTCACCTCATCGAGCACCGCCCGCACCACGTCCGGCGCCTCGGGTCCGTAGGACCGCACGAGCACCTCCGCCCCCTCCGCCTGGGGCTTCACGGAGACGGCGTGCACCGAGGCCACGGCGCCCCCCCAGGCGGGATGGTGGGCCAGGGGCCGGGCCAGGCTCTCGAAGTCCAGGGTCACGATCCAGCGGTTGGGCAGGGCCTCGGTGCGGGCCCCGGGCACCAGGGCGCCCACCTCCCGCGGCTGGAGGAGCACCAGGTGGTGGGCCCCGTCCTTCACCGCGTGCCAGCTGAGGAAGGGCGGCAGCACCCAGAAGCCGATGCCACCCTTGCGGTGCTCCGGCCAGGCCCGCAGCTCCGCCACGTCCAGACGGTCCGCCACCGCCATGGCATGGCGCGCCAGGTCGGGCTCGGCGGGGGGGATCCAGGGTTCGAGGTGGAGATCGGCCATGCCCCATTGTGCCCTCACCCCATGCGCACCCGCAGGTTCGCGGGCGATTGCGCTACGCTGCCTGGATGGAATCCGGGACCCCCCTCGTCGCCACCGGCCAGCAGATCGGCGCCGGGTGGAGCCCTGCCCTCTCCGTGGTGAAGGCCCTGGCGGCCCTGGCCGTGGCGGAAACCCTCGGAGGCCAGGCCGTGTACTGGATGGCCGACGAAGATCACGACCACCTCGAGGTGGCCTCGGTGATAGGCCGCGAGGGTGACCGCCTGAAGCGCCACCGCTTCCGCTTCGGCCTTCCCGAAGGCACGGCCACCGGGTGGCTGCCCTGGACCGACCTCCATCAGAACGAAGCCGAGGCCCTGTGGGGCCCCCTGCCCCGACCCGCCGAGCCCACGCTGAAGGGCCACGTGCGGGCCCTGGGGGAGCCCCTCTGGCGCCGGGGCATCCAGCCCTTTTCACCCACGGCCTCCGCCGTGCGCGCACCCATCCAACCGGAGCTCGAGCGCTGGCGGGCCCTGGACCTGGAGCGGGACCTCATCGCCCGGGCCGATGCCCTGGCCGCGGAGGGCGTGAAGCTCGTGCTCGATCCCCGCACCCAGGCGGCCTGGTTCGCGCTGGATCCCCACACCGGGCGGCGCACCCGCCTGGAGCCGGGCCAGCCCCTGCCCACGGGCCACTGGCTCAGCCCCGGAGCCGCCGTGCGTCCGCTGATGCAGTCCCTGCTCCTGCCCGTGACCCATGTGGTGCTGGGCCCCGGGGAGCGGGCCTACTGGCGGCTCTGCGAGCCCCTGTGGGACCGCGTGGGGATGGCGGCGCCCATCATCGTGCCCCGCCCCCGGGCCTTCGTGGTGCCCCGGGGCCTGCCCCTGACCCCAGCCCAGCTGCCGGACCTGAAGGCCGGTCGCTGGGAGGCCTTCGCCCAGAGTGCGGCCCTGCCCAGCCTGGGTCTGCAGATGCCCCAGACCTCCCCCCTGTGGAACGCGGCCCTGGGCAAGCGGGTGATGGACGAATACGCCCGCTTCCAGGGCCGCGTGCGGCGATTGGATGCCCGCTTCCTGCGGGATCAGGTGCAGCGGACCTGGGGGCGCGATCCCGAGCGGGTGCGCCAGGCCCTGTACCCCCTCGGCAAGGACCAGGAGCGCCTGCTGCCGGGCTGGTTCTGGCTGCGGGACGAGGCCCTGCTGGACCGGATGCTGGCGGCCCTGCGCACGGGCGCCGATCTTGTGCTGGTGGAGGAAGCGTGAGCGAACCCCTGGATCTGCTGGCCATCGGCGCCCATCCCGACGATGTGGAGGTCCACGTCGGGGGGATCCTCGCCCTCGCCACCGCCAAGGGGCTGCGGGCGGGCATACTCGACCTCACCGAAGGGGACCTGGGCACGCGCGGGACTCCGGAGACCCGCCGCCAGGAGGCTGCCGCGGCGGCGGAAATCCTCGGAGTGACCCGAACCATCCTCGATTTCCCCGACGGGCGGTTCACGGAGGAGGAATCCTTCCGCCTGCGCCTCATCCGGGAGCTGCGCCGCCTGCGGCCTGCGGTGGTCATCCTGCCGCCGGAGGTGGATCGCCATCCGGACCATGAGCGGGCGCACCGCCTCTGCCGCGAGGCCGCGTTCTACGCGGGCCTGCGCAACTATCCCTGCGAGGGGGACGCCTTCCGTCCCCAGGCCTTGGCCTGGGTGGGGGGCGAGAACCCGGGAATCCCCGATCTGGTGGTCGATGTCACCCCAGTGTGGGATCAGCGCATGCGGGCCTTCGATGCCTTCGGCAGCCAGTTCACCTCCAAGGAAGGAGAGGCCCGCACCCGGATCTCCTCCCCCACCTTCCGTGCCGGAATCGAGGGTCGCAGCCGTCACTGGGGCTCCCTCATCCTGGCGGACCACGGGGAGGCCCTCTGGTGCGACAAGCCCGTGGCCCCGGCCCTCCTGGACCTCTGGACCCGCCTCCGGTGAACCGGTTCGAGGCCGACCTGCTCGCGGAACTGAAGCAGCGGGGCGATGGTGTGCGCGATGTCCGGGTGCTCGTGGCCTGCAGCGGGGGCGGGGACAGCACGGCCCTGCTGGCGCTGCTGGGAGCCCTTCACCGCAGCCTCGGCCTGGACCTGGTGGTTGCGCACGCGGACCACGACCTGCGGGAGGGTGCGGCCGAGGATGCCGCCTTCGTGCGCACCCTCTGCCGGGCCTGGGACCTGGACCTGGTGGAGACCCGGCTGGGGGTGAGGGCCCACGCCGAGGCCCAGGGCCTGGGCCTGGAGATGGCCGCCCGCGAGCTCCGCTGGGCCTTCCTGCGGGCCGAAGCCGAAAGTTGTGGTGCCACGGTGGTGGCCACCGGCCACACCCTCGATGACCACACGGAGACCGTATTCCTCCGGTTGCAGCGGGGAGCCGGGCTCGCGTGCATGACCCCGCTCCCGCCCCGGCAGGGAGTCCGGTGGAGCCCCCTCGTGGGCCTGCGCCGAGGCCACCTGAGGGACTACCTCCGAGGGCGCGGGATCCCTTGGCGGGAGGACCCCACTAACTCCGAGCCCTTCACTCCCCGTAACCGGCTGCGACCCCTGCTGGAGGGGCTCCGCGCGGAGATGCCGAATCTGGACACCCACCTGTTGGAAACCCATCGCCAGGCCCGGGAATCGGAGGACCTGGCCGACCACTGGATGCGCTTGGGCCTGGCGGGAACCTGGGCTCAGACCCCGGAGGGGCTCACCCTTGCCCGGCGAGGCTGGGAAGTGGCCGAATTGGCCTGGCTGCTGGCTCGAGGATGGCCCCACCTCGGGGCCGAGGCCGTGCGCCCACTCGCCCACTGGGCCGCGGCCAGCCTCGCGGATCAGAAACCCGGGAACAGAGGGGGGTGGGAGCTGCATCCCATGGAGGCGGGCTGGTTGCTCAGCCCGCCCAGGACACCTGCCGATCGGTAGTAGACTGGCGAGGGGCCGCTGGCCCGAGGAGACATCTTGAATTCGTTCATGAAAAGCATCCTGGTGTGGATGGGCATCGTGGTCCTGCTGGCCATGGCCTTCCGCTTCATGCCCGCCACCACGCACACCAAGCCCATCCCCTTCTCGACCTTCATGACCGAAGGCCCCGAGGGCAAGTTCAAGTCCGTGACCCTCACGGGTTCCGACCTCGAGGGTGAGTACAAGCAGCCCATCAAGGAGAACGGCGAGACCATCGACCGCTTCAAGACCGTTGCGCCCCCCATGCAGAACCTGGGGCAGCAGATCATGGCCTGGAAGACCGAGGGCAAGCTCGAGAAGTTCGAAGCCGCCAAGCCCAGCGATGGGATGTGGATGACCTACCTGATCTTCTTCGGCCCCATCATCGTGTTCGTCTTCCTCTGGTTCGCCTTCATGCGGCAGGCCCAGGTGGGGGGCAACAAGGCCATGAGCTTCGGGAAGGCCCGCGCCAAGGGGCTCAGCGCCTCCGCGAAACGAATCACCTTCGCCGACGTCGCCGGCTGCGAGGAGGCCAAGGAGGAACTCAAGGAAGTGGTGGAGTTCCTCAAGGACCCCGCCAAGTTCGTGAAGCTGGGCGGCAAGATCCCCAAGGGCCTCCTGCTCATGGGCCCTCCGGGCACCGGCAAGACCCTGCTCGCCCGCGCCATCGCCGGCGAAGCCAAGGTCCAGTTCTTCTCCATCTCCGGTTCCGACTTCGTCGAGATGTTCGTGGGCGTCGGTGCCAGCCGCGTGCGCGACCTCTTCGAGCAGGCCAAGAAGAACGCCCCCTGCATCGTCTTCATCGATGAGATCGACGCCGTGGGCCGACACCGTGGCGCCGGCCTCGGCGGTGGCCACGATGAGCGCGAACAGACCCTGAACCAGCTCCTCGTGGAGATGGATGGCTTCGAAGGCAACGAGGGCGTGATCCTCATCGCCGCCACCAACCGCCCCGACGTGCTCGACCCCGCCCTGCTCCGCCCCGGCCGCTTCGACCGGCGCGTGGTGGTGGACCGCCCCGACGTGAAGGGCCGCTTCGAGATCCTGAAGGTGCACACCACCAACAAGATCCCCCTCAGCCCCGATGTGGATCTGGAAGTCATCGCCCGCGGCACCCCCGGGTTCGCCGGTGCCGATCTGGCCAACCTCTGCAACGAAGCCGCCCTCTACGCCGCCCGCAGCAACAAGAAGTGGGTGGAGATGTCCGACTTCGAGAACGCCAAGGACAAGGTCTACATGGGTGCGGAACGCCGCTCCATGGTCATGACCGAAGAGGACAAGAAGATCACCGCCTACCACGAGGCCGGCCACACGGTCCTCGCCGCCGCGATCAAGGGCGCGGACCCCCTGCACAAGGTCACCATCATCCCCCGGGGCCGCGCCCTGGGCGTGACCTGGCAGCTCCCGGAGCGCGACCGGTACAACACCACCAAGGAGTTCATGGAGGGGCGGATCGCCATCTGCATGGGCGGGCGCATCGCCGAGGAGATCTTCTTCAATCAGTTCTCCACGGGCGCCAGCAACGACATCCAGCAGGCCACCGACATGGCCCGAGCCATGGTCACCGAATACGGCATGAGCGAGAAGCTGGGCCCCCTGAACTTCGGGGCCGGCGCGAACCATGAGATCTTCCTGGGCCGCGACTTCAGCCAGCAGCGCAACTTCAGCGAGGAGACCGCGCGCACCATCGATGCCGAAGTCCACGACATCGTCATGCGGAACTACAAGATCGCGAAGGACCTCATCCTCGACAAGCGCAACCAGCTGGTGGCCATCGCCGAGGCCCTGCTCCTCCGCGAGACCCTGGACGGCCACGATGTGGACATCCTCATGAAGGGCGGCACCCTGCCTCCCCGACCCGAATCCGGCAGCGGCTCCGCCCCCGCCGTGACCGGGGAGAAGGGCTCGGAGCCGGGGCTCAACCCCGTGCCCAACCCCATTTGATGGATTCCGCCTTTGACTGGGGGCCGCTCGTCTCGGGCGGCCCCCTGTTCATCGGGATCCTGAACGTCACCCCGGATTCCTTTTCCGACGGGGGCCGGTTCAACGCCCCCGAAGCCGCCCTGGCCCAGGCCCGGAGCCTGGTGGCCGGTGGTTGCCGCATGCTCGACCTCGGCGCCGAGAGCACCCGCCCCGGGGCCGAACCCATCACCCCCGAGGAGGAATGGGCCCGCCTGGAGGGTCCCCTGCGGGCCCTCCGGGAGGACCTCCCCGACCTGCCCCTGAGCCTCGACACCCGCCATCCCGCCACGGCGGCGCGGGGACTGGCCGCGGGGATCGCCGTGCTCAACGATGTCACGGGCTTCCGAGCCCCGGACATGCTGGCGTTGGCCCGAAACAGCCGCTGCGGCCTCATCGCCATGCGGAGCCGCCTGGCTCCGGGGGGATTCCTCATGCCGCCCTACGATGGCCCAGGGGAGACCACCGCCGACCGGGCCTTGAGCGAACTGGCCGAAGTCCGGGATCGGCTCCTGGACACGGGGGTCGCGCCGGCGCGGATCCTGCTCGATCCCGGGTTCGGATTCGGGACCACCTACCCGGAGGACCTCGCGCTCTGGCAGGCCCTCCCGGACCTGGGGCTCCGACTGGATTGGCCCCAGGATCGCTTCTGCCTGGGGCTCAGCCGGAAGCGCTTCGTGGCTCGGCAAGCGGGTCAGCCGGATCTGCCCCCCGCCCAGCGGGATCCCGCCACGGCCGAACTGCACCAGCGGGCCCGGGCCCTCGGATTCCGGGCCTTCCGCACCCACCGGGCCTCCTGAACCGTTCATCAGGGCCCCCGACCGGTTCAACCTGGGATGCGGCCATATCGGCCGGAAGCCGCTAAACTGTTGGGATGTCCCTTCAATATTTCGGCACCGATGGTATCCGCGGCACGGCCCTGGAAGCTCCGCTCTCCCTGGAGGACTGCGCCCGCTGGGGCGCAGCCTGGAGCCAGGTGGGCCGCCTCTCCCGGGTGGAGGAGCTCTTCATCGGCTGGGATCCGCGCGTGAGCTCCGAGCCGATCCGCAATGCCTTCGTGAACGGCTGCGGCATGGGCCTGAAGGTCACCCTCCTGGGGATGGTCCCCACTCCGGCCGTGGCCTGGACGGTGCAGCAGGCCACCCGGGAGGGTCGCCCCGCCTGGGGGCTCATGATCAGCGCCAGCCACAACCCCCCGGAGGACAACGGCCTCAAGGGGTTCAACGGCGACGGCGAGAAGCTCGAGGAGGCCCAAGAGGCGGCCATCGAGGATGCTTTCCGCCACATCGAGGAACCCACCACGATCCTGGGCCACCCCGCCAAGGCCAGCCTTGACCCCTGGCTGAAGCACCTGGGCGGCATCGACCTCCCCGCCGACTTCAAGGTGGTGGTGGACTGCGCGCATGGCGCCACGGGGCCCGCCGCCAAGCGGCTCATCCGGGGGGGCCAGATCCGCTGGATCGGGGATACCCCCAATGGCGCCAAGATCAACGTCGGGGTCGGGAGCACCCACCTGGAGACCCTCCAGGCCGCCGTGGCGGAGGAAGGCGCTGAACTCGGCATCGCGTTCGATGGGGACGGCGACCGCTGCCTGATGGTGGATGCCCACGGCCGGGTGCTGGATGGGGATCAGATGCTCTGGCTCCTCACCCAGGATCGCATCGCCGCCGGGGACCCTCCCGCGGGAGTGGTCGGGACCGTCATGAGCAACGGCGGCCTGGAGCAGGCCCTCGGCGAGGCCGGCATCCCCTTCACCCGCACCGCCGTGGGTGACAAGTTCCTGCTCCGCGAGCTCAAGGCCCGGGGTTGGGACCTGGCGGCCGAAGCCAGCGGCCACCTGATCCAGAAGCGCATCGGCCCCAGCGGGGATGGCATCGCCACCGCCCTGAGCCTCCTCACCGCCCTCCTGCACCGCCCCCGGGAGTCCCGGTTCGGGTGGGCCTTCCAGCCCTGGCCCCAGCGGCTGGTGAACGTGAAGGCCCCCGCCCGACAGCCCGTGGACACCATGTCCCACCTCCAGGCCGCCATGGGGGGCATCGCCGAGCGCTGGGGGACCGGCGCCCGCCAGGTGATCCGCTGGTCCGGCACGGAGCCCAAGCTCCGGCTCATGGTGGAGGCCCGAGAGCAGGCCTGGGTCGACCAGGCCCTGCAGGAGCTGGAGGCCGGCGCCCGCCTCGACCTGGGGCTCTGACCCCAGGTCCACCCGAGTCTTCCCCGGCCCCGCCCGGGCTGACAAGGTTATATCTTTTTCAGGTTCGGGATGATTCTGCCGACCAAATGGTAGCCTTGACGCAACCTTAGGAGTTTCAAGCGTGAGTCCCCGCCTTGGCGTGAACATCGATCATGTGGCCACCTTGCGCCAGGCCCGCGGCGGACATGAACCGGAACCGGTGGCGGCCGGGCTCCTGGCCCAGAGCGCCGGGGCCCACGGGATCACGGTGCACCTCCGGGCCGATCGGCGGCACATCCAGGACCGCGACCTCCGGGTGTTGAAGGAAGTGCTCTCCGTGCCCCTGAACGTGGAGTGCGCCGCCACCACCGAGGCGCTGGAGGCCGTGGTGCCGGTGCGCCCCGCCACCGTGACCCTCGTGCCCGAGACCCGGGAGGAGCTCACCACCCAGGGCGGCCTGGATGCCGTGTTCCTGCAGTCCATGCTGCGGGGGGTGATCCGCGAGCTGCACCAGAGCAACATCCGCGTGAGTCTTTTCCTGGATCCCAGCGAGGAGCAGGTGAAGATGGCCGCGAAATTGGAGGCCGATGCCGTGGAGCTGAACACGGGGGTCTACTCGGATCTGCCCGCGGGGGCCGATCCCACCGAGGAACTCACCCGGCTCCGCACCGCCGCCCGGTTGGCCAACCGCCTGGGCCTCCAGGTGCTCGCGGGCCATGGCCTCAACCTCCAGAATGTGGGCCCCGTGGCCGCCATCCCGGAAGTTGAGGAACTGAACATCGGCCACAGCATCATCGGCCGCTCCGTATTGGTGGGCCTGGATGCCGCCGTGCGGGAGATGCAAACCGCCATCCGCGAGGTACGCTCATGAGCACGATCCTGGTGGTGGACGACGAGGCCATGATCCGCGAGACCCTGAGGGACTTCCTCGAGCACGAGGGCCACCAGGTGCTGGAGGCGGAGGATGCCCTCGCCGCCCGGAGTCTGCTCGCCAAGAACCGGGTGGACCTGGCCTTCCTCGATGTGGCCATGCCCGGCGAGAGTGGCCCCGAGCTCTGCGCCCGCCTCAAGGAGGACCCCGACTGCAAGCACATGAAGGTGGTCATCCTCACGGGGCTTGATGATGAACAGCACTGGCGGGAAGGCCTCCGAAGCGGCGCCGACCTCTACGCCGTGAAGCCCTTCGGCATCGATCGCATCCGCTTGATCGTGAGCGAGCTCCTGGGGGAGGGCAACGCCTGATGTCCAACCTCAAGGGGAACCTCGAGAGCATCTCCCTGATGGACGTGGCCCAGCTGCTGCACGTCAATCGGAAGACGGGACAGCTCCAGATCCAGAGCGGCCGGCACTCGGGAATCCTCTACCTCATGAACGGGGACGTGATCCACGCGGAATCCGGCCAGTACAAGGGTGAGAGCGCCGCCTTCGAGATCCTGGACCTCACGACCGGGACCTTCGATTTCCACGCCGGCAGCGTGCAGTGCCCCCACAGCATCCGCCGGAGCCTCACCGACCTCCTCATGGAGGCCGCCCGCATCGGTGACAGCCGGCGGCGGCTGCACACCATCTTCCCCCACATCGATGCCGTTCCCTGGCCCACCGAGCCCCCCGACAAGCTCACGGCGGGCCTGAAGATCTTCGAGGAGGAGCGGCGCATCATCCCCTTCTTCGATGGCTACCGGGATTTCCGGGAGATCATGGACGCCTCCGGCCAGCACGACGTGGCCGTGCTCCAGGCCGCCGCGATCCTCAAGGAGGCGGGTCGCCTCCAAGTCATGGAACCGGATGTCCAGGTCACCATCGTTCCCCTGAAGACCGGACTCTTCAAGAAAGGGGACCACCTCGAGGTGTCCAAGTCCCTGGAAGCCCGCTGGTCCGGCATGGGCCCGTACGCACTGGGGGTCCGGAACCTCCGGGTGATCTGGCCCAAAGGCCCCGCCATCGAGCCGGTCAAGTTCAGCTCCGATCTTCCGGATCGGGTGGTGGCCATTCCCAAGGAATTCATGGAAGCCTGGGAGTTGACCGAAGGAACTCCTGTCAAAGTCCGCCCCGCCCCGTAAGCTAAGTCACAGGAAACCCGATGGATGGCCTGACCCCCGCCCCGAGCGACGAATCCCACGACCTGGTTGCGGAATTCGAACAGCAGAGCCGCTCCTTGGATCTGCGCCTCGACAACCTCAAGAGCATGATCGAGGACCTGCGCTCCGAGCTGCAGGGCAACTCGAAGCTGAGCCTCTCCAAGCTGGCCCAGGTGGCCCGGGACATGGCCGCCGGGCAGGTCTACCAGAAGATCGACCTGGAGGCCAAAGGCGAGATCGGGGCCCTGGTCCAGAGCCTGAACCAGACCCTCATGAACCTTCAGCAGCTGGATGCCAGCGTGAAGGCCCAGAGCCACCAGGTGCCGGAGTTGGCCGCCCAGCTCGACGCGATCACCTCGGACACCGAGCGGGCCACCCAGGACGTCATGAACCGGCTCGACGGCCTCATGGCCCACACGGAGGATGCCTCCGATGGCCTCCGGAAGCTGGCCCCCGCCTTCCGTCGCCACGAGGAACAGCGGGCCGACATGGCCAAGGCCGTGGCGAGCTTCCTCGACCGCGCCGCCGCGGGCGAGGACAGCACCGCCCTGGCCGGGGAGGTCCTGGAATACCTCTTCGCCCTGCAGATGGAGCAGGCTCCGCCCCTGGAGCTGGATGCCACCATCTCCCAGATGCAGGCCATCAACGATGAGGCCTTCGAGATCCTCAACATCCTCCAGTTCCAGGACATCACCCGGCAGAAGATCGAGAAGGTGGTGATGCTGCTGAAGAACTTCCAGGCCGGCCTCCAGCGCCTCCTGGTGATCTTCAACATCGAGGCCGCCAGCGGCGAGGACGAGGTCTTCGAGCACCGGAAGGTGGCCACCCAGGACAACATCTTCAAGGCCACCATGGAGGCCGACCACAGCAAGGATTCCGTGGACGACATCATCGCCCAGTTCAAGAAGACCCAGAACTGAGCCCCCACCCTTCCCGAAGCGGCGCCCCCTCGGGCGCCGCTTCATTTCCCGGATCGGGGATGGGCGTCGGCGTAGGTCTTGGCCAGCTCCTCGAGGCTGAGGTGCGTATAGCGCTGGGTGGTGCTCAAGCTGGCATGCCCCAGCAGCTCCTGGATGGCCCGCAGATCCATGCCGGCGTTGAGGAGGTGCGTGGCGAAGCTGTGCCGGAGCGCGTGGGGGCTCACCTTGGATCGAACGGCCGCCTCATCCAGGGCGCGATCGAGAAAGGTGCGCACGCTGGTCGGGGTGAGGCGCCCCCCCCGCTGGTTCAGGAACAGGGCCGCTCCGCCTCCGTTCCCCCGCTCGGCCACCACCTGGGACCTGTACCCGAGGTAAACCTGCAGGGCCTGTTCCGCCGCAGCATGGAAGGGAACGAGCCGTTCCTTGTTGCCCTTGCCCAGCACCCGCAGCGTTCGCTCTCCGAACAGCACGTCCTGGAGGTCCAGCCCCACCAGCTCGGAGACGCGGAGCCCGGAGGCGTAGAGGAGCTCCAGCAGGGCCCGGAGTCGCGCGGAGGGGAAGTCCACGGCTGCGGGGAGTTCCAGCAGGGCCTCGCTCTCCCCCTCGGTGAGGAAGGCGGGTAGCTTCTTGGCCTGCTTGGGGTTACGCAGGCCGGAAGCCGGGTTCTCGGGCACCCGACCAGTCTCGAAGCACCAGCCGTAGAAGGCCCGGACGGTGCTCAGGATGCGGGCCTGGGAGGCGGGATCGAGGCCCCGTTGTCCCAGTTCCAGCGCAAACCCCCGCAGGGTGCGGGGACTCACGGCCCAACCGCCCCACCGCTGGCGGCGGGCGTGGTCCTCCAGCTTCAGCAGGTCCCCCGTCTGGGCGCGGAGGGTGTGGGCAGAAAGGCCCCGGGCCTGCTGTTCCTGCAGGAAGTCCCGGGCTTCGGCCCCCAGGGGATCACCGGCTCGCTCTGATACCATCACTACATCCATCCCACGGAGTACAGGTTGTCCCACGAAGTAAGCACCATTGCGCAACTTTTTTACCGTGGTTTGGAACGGCAGCTCCCCGACGCCATGGCCGTGAAGAAGGGTGACACCTTCGAACCCATCTCCCACGCCCAGATCCAGGAGAAGGTGGAACGCCTCGCCCTGGCCCTCCATGCCCGGGGCCTCGCCTTCGGCACCCACGTGGCCATCTTGGCGGAGAACAGCCCCGAGTGGGCCTACACCGACTATGCCTGCGCCATCCTGGGCCTGCCCCTCACCACCATCTACGCCACGCTGAACGCCGCCCAGGCGGGCTTCATCCTGCGCGACAGCACCAGCCGCATCGCCTTCTGCTCCACCCCGGCCCAGCTGGAGAAGGTGCTGGAGATGTGGCCCACCCTGCCCGAACTCCAGACCGCCGTCCTCATGACCGGCGAGGTCCCCGCCGCCGCGGCGGGGCGGACCGTGATCACGTGGGCCCAGCTCATGGTCGAAGGCACCGCCCTCGACGCCCGCCGCCCCGAGGTTCGCGCCTGGGCCATGGAACGGAAGCCCTCCGACCTCCTCACGCTCATCTACACCAGCGGCACCACGGCGGACCCCAAGGGGGCCATGCTCAGCCACGGCAACGTGACCTCCAATGTGCACGCGGCCCTCAAGGCCCTGCCCCTGAAGGAAGGGGACCGCTGCCTCAGCTTCCTGCCCCTCACCCACATCTTCGAGCGCATGGCCGGCCACTTCTGCATGTGGCACATCGGCAGCTCCATCTACTACGCCGAGAGCGTGAACACCGTGGCCGCCGACCTCATGGTGGCCCGCCCCACGGTGCTCTGCTCCGTGCCCCGCATCTACGAGAAGATCTACGCCCGCATCCAGGATTCCATCGCCGGCAGCGGGCTCCTGAAGCGGCTGATCTTCAAGTGGGCCATGACCCAGGGCCGCGAGGCCGTGGTCTTCCTCTACGACGACAAGCCGGTGGAGGGGTGGCTCGGCTTCAAGTACCGCCTGGCCAAGAAGCTCGTCTTCGACAAGATCCTGGCCCGCACCGGCGGCCGCATCCGCTTCGCCTGCAGTGGCGGCGCCCCCCTGAGCGCCAAGCTCATGGAGTTCTTCTGGATCGCGGGCCTGCCCATCCTGGAGGGTTACGGCCTCACGGAGACGAGCCCCGTGATCTGCGTGAACATGCCCGGCGCCGTGGGCCCCGGCACGGTGGGCCACGCCCTCTATGACCAGTGGGAGGGCCGCCCCTTCATGAAGATCGCCGAGGATGGCGAGGTGCTCTGCCAGGGCCCCAACGTCATGCTGGGCTATTGGCACAACGAGAAGGCCACCCAGGAGGCCATCGATGCGGATGGCTATTTCCACACCGGCGACATCGGCTCCCTCGACGAGCGGGGGCGCCTGCGGATCACCGACCGCAAGAAGGAGCTCATCGTCACCAGCGGCGGCAAGAAGATCGCGCCCCAGCCCATCGAGAACCTGCTGAAGACCGACAAGTACATCAGCCAGGCCGTGCTCATCGGGGATCAGCGCAACTTCATCACCGCCCTCATCGTGCCCAACTTCGACAGCCTGGAGCGCTGGGCCGGCTACAAGAAGCTCCACTACGCCAACCACCGGGAACTCACGGGCATGCCCATCGTCATGGCCAAGCTCATGAGCCGCATCGAGAAGGTGAACGCCACCCTCTCGGGCTACGAGCGCATCAAGAAGATCGCCATCATCCACCACGAGATGACCGTGGAGAGCGGCGAGCTCACGCCCAGCCTGAAGATCAAGCGCCGCGTGGTGAACGAGATGTACGGCGGTCTCATCGAGACCCTCTACGACACCCACAAGGGCGAGACCGAGGCCCACTGAGCCCCGCGCCACCCTTCCGGATCGGGCCCCTTCGGGGGCCCTTTTCCATCCCCAACGAAGAAGCCCCGAAGGTTTCCCTTCGGGGCGTTGTGGTGGTTCCTCTCGGACTCGAACCGAGGACCCGCTGATTAAGAGTCAGCTGCTCTAACCAACTGAGCTAAGGAACCTCAACAGAAGATAAGTCTACCAGGGGAAGCCGAAAGGGCAAGCGGAAATTGTGCGCCCCAGGTCACCCCAGGGTGGGCAACTTCATGGCTTCCCGCACTTCCACCATGGTCTCCGCGGCCACCTTGCGGGCCCGGGCGCTGCCCTGCGCCAGCACGTCCCGGAGGCCGGATTCGTCGGCCAGGTTGGCCTCGATCTTCTGCCGCACGGGTTCCATGCGCTCGATGATGGCGGTGGCCACCCGCTTCTTGCAGTCGAAGCAGCCGATGCCCGCCTGCCGGCACTCGGTGTTCACCAGCTCGATGGTCTCGGGGGTGCTGAAGAGCTTGTGGAACTCGAACACGGGGCAGATGTCCGGGTTGCCGGGATCGGTCTTGCGCACGCGGGCGGGATCCGAGGCCATCTGCCGGGTGCACTTCTCCACCACGACCTCGGGCGTGTCCCGGAGGTAGATGCAGTTGTCGTAGCTCTTGCTCATCTTCCGGCCATCCAGGCCCGGCACCTTGGGCGTCGGCGTCAGCACGGCCTGGGGTTCGGGGAAGGTGGTCACGTCGTACAGGTGGTGGAAGCGCCGCGCCACCTCGCGGGTGAGCTCCAGATGGAAGAGCTGGTCCTCCCCCACGGGCACCTTGGCGGCCTTGTAGATGAGGATGTCCGCCGCCTGCAACAGCGGGTAGCCCAGGAAGCCGTAGGAGCCCAGGTCGGCCACGGCGTTCTGCAGTTTCTCCTTGTAGGTGGGCACGCGCTCCAGCCAGGAGAGGGGCGTCATCATGCTGAAGAGCAGGTGCAGCTCCGCGTGCTCCTTCACCTGGCTCTGCACGAAGAGCGTGGAGGCCTTGGGATCCAGGCCCACGGCCAGGAAGGTGGCAGCGAGCTCCATCGTGGCCGGCCAGATCTCCTCGACCTTCTCGTACTTCGAGGTCAGCGCATGCCAATCCACGATCATGTAGAAGGCCTCGTGGCCCTGCTGCAGCTTCACGAAGTTGTCGAGGGCCCCCACCAGGTGGCCGATGTGCTGGGATCCAGAGGGCTGGATGCCGGAGAGGACGCGCTGCATTTAGGCTCCGAGGATGACGCGGGCGATCGGGGATAGGACAAAGATTGCAAACCAATCTCGGATGGGGCCAAGGACGAACCCGATGGCCCCGGTGTACATCAGGGCCAGAAGGATCACCCAAGTGGCCGGGTGATGCCTGAAGCGGTCATAGGCCCGCATCCGTGAATCAGGGATGAATCCACGAAGTACACCTGCCCCATCCAAGGGACCCAAGGGGATCAGGTTGAAAAAGGCCAGGAGCAGATTGATCTGAACCAGGGCACCGCCCAGTGCAAGCAAGGCCATCGTTCCACTGGATAGGGAATGCGCAGCAAGCGCTGAAGGCCCCATGAAAGCAGCCCGAAGGATCCGGAACCGCTCTCCGACTTCACCCGCCATCCCGGACACCCCCGCGCACAGGAGGACCAGGAATGCCATCGAGAGGGTCAGGTTCGAAGCAGGTCCAGCAAACGAGACCAGGGCATCCCCGGTTTTCATCCTGATCTTCCGGGTAAATCGAACCGGGTTGAACGGAACCGGTTTGGCCCACCCAATGAAAAACCCACCAAAAACCAGCCCCATCAGAGGGAACACCACTGTCCCCAGGATGTCGATGTGGGCCACGGGATTGAGGGTCAAGCGCCCCTGTTCCTGGGCGGTGGCGTCCCCGAGCGCATAGGCAGCACCGGCATGGCTTGCTTCATGCACGGAGAGGCTGAACAGCAAGGCAACGTAGCTGGTCAGAACGGATTGGATGGAAATGCCGTCTAGCAATGGGGTCTACCAAGAATGCCCAAGGGGCCCTTCCATGCTACTTCAGCAGGAGGGGCCCCTCGGGGGTCACGGACCTGGAAAGTCCGTCAGATCACGATCTTTTCGTGCACGAGGGCCCCTTCCCGGAAGCGGCTCCAGCGCAGGGGGGTGCAGTCGATGGTCTGGTACTTCCCGGTGAGGATGAGCTCGGCCAGGCCGATGCCCACGGCGGGGCTCTCCATGGCGCCATGGCCGCTGTAGCCCACCTGGAGGAGGAGGCCGGGATGCTCCTCGTGCCAGCCCACGATGGCGTTGTGGTCGGCGGTGTTGGTGTCGTAGAGGCCGCCCCAGCCCGCCTTGAGCTTGCAGACGGCGGTGGAGGGGATGCGCTCCTGCATGGGCAGGTTCACCTCGTCCCGGTAGTAGTCGGGCTCGAAGGTGGTGTCGAAGGAGTCGGGCTCATCCTTGCGGGCCTTGCCGATCATCAGGTTGCCGCTCTCGTTCTTGAAGTAGATGCCCTGGTCGATGATCGTGAGGGGGATGTCGTGCCAGCGCTTGTCCTCGTTGGGGGCGCCGGGGAAGTCGGTGATGAACATCATGCGCTTCTGGCTGATGATCGGCGTGAGGTCCGACTCGGGGCAGCCGCTGGCCCGCAGGAGGTTGTTGATCCAGGGGCCGCAGCAGAGGGCCACGATGCCGGCTTCGATCGTCTCTTCGGTGCCATTGGCGTCCTTCACCACGATGCCCGTGGCACGGGCCCCGTCGAAGGTCACCTTGAGCACCTCCGTGTTCAGCTGCATGGTGGGCTTGTGCTTGAAGTCCGCGGCCCGCTCGAAGTAGCCCACGGCCGCCTGGGAGGGATCGAAGGCGCCGCAGTCCTTGCCGAAGACCCCGCCCACGATGGGCTGGAACTCCAGGAATTCCGCCACTTCCGGATCCATGTGGTCGATGCCGCACTTCATGCCCGGGATCTTGGCCTCAATCTGCTCGGGGCTCAGGAGCTCGAAGTTCACGCCGTTCTTCGCCCAGATATCGGCGGCCGCCGGGATCTTCTCCCAGCTCTTGGCGTAGTAGGTGAAGAGGTAGCCGCTCTGGTTGAAGCCGCAGGAGACCCCCATGTCGTCCTGGAAGGACTTGAGGAGGCTGATGGCCTTGGTGCAGAGCTGCTGGTTGATCTCGGTGGTCCAGAGGTTCCGGAACCCGCCGGCGCTGAAGGCCGTGGGTCCGTAGGCGATCTTGTCGCCCCGCTCCACCACGAGGATGGACCCCGTGAAGCCCTGCTTGAGCAGGTTGTAAACGAGGGAACCCGCGGAGATCCCCGCGCCCACCACGACCAGGTCGAACTTCCGCACGTTACCTCCACCTAAGCGGTCAGAACCTTCAGGTTACCGCTGGTCAGGACCCTTTCCTAGGGCCGAGGGCACAAGCCACCCCCCAGAAACGGGACTTATGGGCCCATGGGTCAACCGTGCCCGGAATAACGGTTTCCCCCCAAGTACCGATATGGGGGAAGTTTGCCCCTTGGAGGACCCCATGTTCCTGAAGCCCAACCACCCCAGCGTGCAGGCGGTCGGGAAGACGTTGATCGGCTTCAACTGGGTGAACGGCCGGGAGTTGGAAGGGGACCGGGCCCTGTTCGAGGCCCGCTCCGCCGTGGACAGCCGGGACATCGTGGGCATCTTCCCCGAGAGCGGCCCCAAGGACATCGAGCGGGCCGTGAAGGCCGCCCGGGAGGCCTACGGCCCCTGGAAGGACACCCCCGCCCCCATCCGGGGCGACATCATCGGCCGCATCGGCCGCATCCTCGAAGCGAACAAGGCCAAGCTCGCCTCGGTCATCACCCGGGAGATCGGGAAGACCCCCCGGGAGGCCCTGGGCGAGGTGCAGGAGGCCATCGACACCTGCCAGTTCTTCCAGAGCGAGGGCCGGCGCCTCTACGGCCAGACCGTGCCCAGCGAGATGAAGCGGAAGGAACTCTTCACCTACCGCCGGAGCCTGGGCGTGGTGGGCATGATCACCGCCGGCAACTTCCCCTGCGCGGTGCCCAGCTGGAAGATCATCCCCGCCATCCTGTGCGGCAACACCGTGGTGTGGAAGCCCAGCGAGGATGCCCCCACCATCGCCTACCTGTTCATGCGGGCCATGATCGACGCCGGACTCCCTCCGGGCGTGGTCAACGTGGTGAACGGCAAGGGGGCCAATGGCGCCGGCCAGTTCATGATCGAGGGCATCGACAAGGGCTACTTCCAGAAGTTCAGCTTCACGGGCTCAACCACCGTGGGGCGCCTCATCGGCGAAGCCTGCGGGCGTCAGCTCCAGATCCCCAGCCTGGAGCTGGGGGGCAAGAACCCCATGATCGTGATGGAGGATGCGGACCTGGAGAACGCCGTGTCCGGGGCCCTCTGGGCCGCCTACGGCACCGCCGGGCAGCGCTGCACCTCCCTGGGCAACCTGATCCTCCACAAGCCCATCGCCAAGAAGTTCAAGAAGCTCTTCCAAGAGGCCATGGAGGAGAAGCTCCGCATGGGCAACCCCGTGGAGCACGGGGACGAGGTGACCTACGGCCCCATGATGAACGCCCGGTTCGCGGAGCGGTTCCTGGAGCACTTCGAGCACGGGAAGAAGGACGGCGCCAAGCTCCTCTCCGGCGGGGCGAAGTGGGATGACGCCAACCGCGATGCCCGCGTGCTGGGCCACATCGCCAACGGCACCTACATGCAGCCGGCCCTCTGGGACAACGTCACGAAGGACATGTGGCTGTTCCAGAACGAGACCTTCGGCCCCACCGTGAACCTGGTGACCGTGGACACCTTCGAGGAGGCCATGGCCTGCGCCAACGGCACCCCCTACGGCCTCTCCAGCTCCCTCTACTCCGAGAACCGGCAGTGGGTGGAGACCTTCAAGAACGAGATCTCCGCCGGCATGAGCTCCATCAACAACAGCACCACCGGCGCCGAGGCCCACCTGCCCTTCGGCGGCAATGGCTGGAGCGGCAATGGCACCCGCGAAAGCGGCATCTGGGTGGTGGACGCCTACACCAAGTGGCACGCCATCAACGAGGACGCCAGCGGCAAGCTGCAGCTGGCCCAGATCGACACCAGCTACGCCAAGCCCCCCGCCAAGCCCACGGACTGGGCCGCCCTCTAGCACCCCACCTCCGCATCCAGGGCCCCGGAATCCGGGGCCCTGGCCGTTCACCGGCGGGTGAGGATGGGGAGGTACTCGGCCCAGGGGCCCACCTCCTGGATGTAGCGCTTCGCCATGACCCGGCCCGCCTGGGCCAGGTGCCCCAGGTCGTGCACCACCCAGGTGGCCAGGAGGTTCTCCAAGGTGACCCGACCCAGGGCCGGGTGGCGCCCGGTACGGGTGAGGTCCCCGGGCCTGAGGTCCAGGCCCTCCAGGGTCCGCAGGTTGTCGGCCCGGAGCCGCGCGAACTCCGCAAGGAGCTCCGCCACCGGCCATCCCCGGGCTTCGGCGAGGAAGGCGAACCGGTCGAAGGGGTCGAAGGGCACGCCCTCCCCCGACTCCCGGATCCGGCGGACCCGGGCCATCCAGTCCGTGCGCTCGCCGTGGATGAGGTGGGCCAGCACATCCCGGGCGCTGAAGGTGTCGGGCCCCTCGTCCGCCGTGAGCCAGGCTTCCGGAAGGCCCCCGAACCAGGCCTGGAGGGTGCCCGGGGTACGGGTCAGTTGGGCTCGGGCTTCACTCAGATCCAGGGCCAATGGGTCCTCCGGGGGATTCCCGCAGCCTAGCCAAGCCCAGCCCTGGATGGGGAACGGCCCCGCCGAAGCGGGGCCGTTCTGCAGACCGGCGGAGCTTAGAACTGGTTCCAGAGGTACTGGTTGGTGACCTCATGGTGGAACATGATCTCGCCTTCCTTGACCCGGGTACCCAGGGCCTTGGGGCAACGCTCGGCCTGGGCGATCTTGATGTCCGCGAACTTCTCGTGGACCGTCTCACTCAGCAGCTCGGACATGAACTTGCTGCCCTTGAAGAGGCGGATGGCGTCGAAGATGTTGTCGGGGAGGAAGCGGGTGCGGCTGCGCTTGGCCTCGTCCACCTCGAGGGCGGGGCCTTCCAGGCCCGTGCGCAGGATCGCGTAGTAGGTCATGTAGGGGTTGGCGTCGGGTCCGACGGAGCGCACCTCGATGCGGGTGGACTTCTCGTTGCCGGTGGGGATGCGGATCATGGAGCCGCGGTCCGTGGGGCTCACCTTGATCTGGTTCGGCGCCTCGAAGTGGGGATCCAGGCGGCGGTACGCGTTCACGCTGGGGTTCAGGATGAGGCAGAGGTCCGAGGCGTTGGCCAGGATGCGGTTGGTGAAGTCCCAGGCGCTGTCGGAGAGGCCGTCCTTGCCGTCCTTCTTGTAGAAGAGGTTCTTCCCGCCCTTGGCCAGGGAGATGTTGGTGTGCATGCCGTTGCCGTTCACGCCC
>JBGASN010000032.1:0-36067 GCA_044229665.1 Holophagaceae bacterium | reverse complement strand
ATCACCAGGTTCGGGAGCTTGGGCCCGCGCACACCGGACTTGGCCAGCACCTGCACCAGCTGCTCCCGGGTGGCCCGCTCCCGGGCCAGCTCGTTCTTGTGGGCCTGCACCTCCCGCTCCAGCGCCTGGGTGCGGACGGTGGCTTCGGCGGCCAGGGCCTCGGCCTTGGCGCGGTTCTGCTGGCCCCAGACGCCCAGCCCCGCCACGGCGGCGGCCAGGGGGAGCACGGCGGCGGCCATGAGCCCCCAGGAGGGGCGACGGCGCTCCAGGCGGCGGCGGCGCTGGGCCTCCTTCTGGAGCTCACCGGCCAGGGCAAGGAGGTCGGGACTGGGGTCCACCGCGGTGCGGGGCGCCGCTTCAAACCCCAGCAGGTCGCTCAGCTCGGCGCGGAGCTGCACATCTTCAGCGGGTTCGAAACGGCGGGAAGGGTCAGACCAGGACATGCATGCCCCCAGGGGTGTCGGGATTGAGCTGCTCTTTCAACTGGGCTTTCGCCCGGTGGATCCGCGTTTTCACAGTGGCTTCGGGGATGCCCAGGATATCGGCGATCTCCCGGATGGAGAGGCCCTCCACCACGAAGAGCCACAGGGCCTCGCGGAAGGTGGGGTTCAGCAGCTTCATGCGGGCCCGGACCTCGGCGTTGAGCACCGTGTCGTAGGCGCCGCCGCTGGAGCCAGGCTCCAGCACCGCTTCCAGGCTGAGGTTCTGGTTCTTCATGGGCCGGCGTTCGGTGAGCGCGAGGGTGCGCACCGTGCCGTAGAGGAAGGCGGTGGGGTGTTCCACCGGCTCCGCCCGCTGCATGAGGATGACGAAGGCCTCCTGGGCGATGTCCTCCGCGAAGGTGGCGCCGTAGCGCCGGGCATAGCTGACCAGGCGCGGGTAGAGCTCGGAGAAGGCCTCGAAATAGGCCGGCTGGGTGCCGAAGGGGGTTCCCAGGGTTTCAGGGGCCGAGAGGGCCATGGCGTCTCCAGACACTAGGATGCACCAGGGGGACGCCAGGTTCCCGGCGAGGGTTTAGGCTAATGGGGTGGAACGCACCGAACTGCTGGCCTGGAAGGACACCCTCGCGGATCTGGGGGTGATGGGCCTGGTGCGCCCCGAGGCTCCGGAGCCCCCGGCCACCGCCCCCGAAGTCTTCCGGGAGATCCCTGCCCCCCGCCCGATGCCCCCGCCGCCACCCCCCCGCCCGGCCCCGGCCCGCCCCGCCCCCGTGGCCTATGCCCGCCCCACGGACCCCGTGGGCTGCCCGCCGGACGCAGCGGTGGCCGGCGCCACCTCCCTCAAGGACCTGGAACAGGCCATCCAGGGCTGCCTGGCCTGCCCCCTGGGGCCCGGTCGCCTGCGCTTCGTCTTCGGGGAGGGGAACCCCAAGGCCGGCCTGATGTTCGTGGGCGAAGGCCCCGGCCGGGATGAGGACCTGCAGGGCCGCCCCTTCGTGGGCAAGGCCGGCGAACTGCTGGACAAGATGATCCAGGCCATCGGCCTGCAACGGGATCAGGTGTACATCGCCAACGTGGTGAAGTGCCGCCCCCCGGACAACCGCACCCCGGCCCCCGAGGAGGCCGCGGCCTGCCTGGGCTACCTCCGGCGCCAGATCGAGCTCATCCAGCCCAAGGTCATCGTGACCCTGGGTGCCACCCCGCTCCGGGAATTGGTCGGCGTCAGCGAGGGTGTGACCAAGGCCCGGGGCCAGTGGAAGCGCGTGGAGATCGGCGGGCGCAGCATCCCCGTGATGCCCACCTTCCACCCGGCCTACGTGCTCCGCCAGTACACGGCGGAGGTGCGCAAGGCCGTGTGGGAGGACCTGAAACTCGCCAAGGCCTGGGTGGACGCCCCCGGCGGGACACCCGCCGGAACCTGAGGCGGGGCGCCGATTCCGTGGAATGATGGAGGCCAAACCCGGGGCTTCCATGAAGTTCATCCACGTCTTCTTCGTCCTCCTGGCCCTCTTCGCCATGGCGGCGCTGGCCAACCTCTACTACTCGAACCACGAGCTGCTGAACGCGCAGCTGATCCTCACCGACACCTACCGGGCCAAGGTCTGGTGGGTGGTGCTCGGCGTCTTCGCCCTGGGCTTCCTCCTGAACCTCCTGTGGACCGCGGTCATCGAGATCTACCGGGCCATCCAGGGCCTCAACTCCTCCGCCGCGAACCGCCTCGGCATGCGTCTCTCCGAGAGGGTGCGGGAGGCCCGGGACCTCATGTCCCACGGGCTGCCCAAGGAGGCCCGCCCCCTCCTGGAGAGCATCCTGGAGCAGCGGGCGGATCATGGTGAAGCCCAGCTCCTCCTGGCCGACTGCCTCATGAAGGCCGGGGAGAACCTCGCCGCGGTGCGGGCGCTGGAGAAGCTCACCAAGCAATTGCCCGATTGGGACGAGGCGCGCTATGCCCTGGCCGAGGCCTACCAGGCCTCCCGGGATACCGAGGCCGCCGCCGCGGTGCTGAAGAAGCTGGCCGCGGATTCCCCCAAGCACGCCCTCCGGGCCCTGCGCCGGCTGCGCGCCTTCCACATGGAGGCCCACGCCTGGGCCGAGGCCCTGGAAGCCCACCGCAAGCTCCTGGCCCAGTTCCCCGCGGAAGTGGGTCTCCCCGAGCGGGCCCAGGGCGTGGCCCTGCTCTACCAGCTGGGCGTCCAGCGGGCGGAGGAGGACCAGTTCAAGGAGGCCAGCCAGGCCTTCCAGCAGGTCATCAAGGAGGACCCCGCCTTCGTGCCCGCCTACCTGGCCCAGGGTCGCGCCATGATCCTGCAGGACCAGGAGCAGCAGGGTGTCGAAATCTGGTTGGAGGGCTTCCGAGCCACCGGGGAGGGCTCCTTCCTGCAGGAGATCGAGGACTACTTCATCCAGCTGGGCAAGCCCGAGGAGGGTCTGGCCGTGCTGGAGCGGGTGGCCGCCACCAGCCAGCACGCCACCACCGCCAAGTTCTTCCTGGGCAAGATGCTCTACCGCCTGGAGATCCTGGATCGGGCCCTGGAGCAGTTCCAGGAGGTGCGCAGCCAGGTGGTCTACAGCCCCATCCTCTACTTCTTCATGGCCAAGATCCACGCCCGCCGCGGGCGGACCGAAGCGGCCCTCAACGAGTACCGCCAGCTGCTCCGCAACCTCGGGGTGCTCAAGCAGCGCTACGAGTGCGGGGTCTGCGGCCAGCGCACCCAGGACTTCCAGGACCGCTGCGAGTCCTGCGGCTCCTGGAACGCCAGCCACTTCCTCTTCAAGGAGAGCGACCTTCCCGAGGACCACACCCCCCGTCCCCAGAGCGGCGGCTGGGGGGCGTTCGCCTAGCAGGCTGTAGGCTGCAGACCGGAGGCTGGAGGCCAATTAGGAGGCGGCCCTCCGGGCCGCACTTGAATGAAGGCGGGCGCCCCAAGGGCGCCCGCTCCGTGTCCAGCCTCCAGCCTCCAGCCTCCAGTCTCCAGTCTCCAGCCTCAACGAAAAGGGCGCCCCCCTGGGCGCCCCCGCTTCAACCCTGCTGCACCCTTCAGGCGATGGCCTGTCGAATGTCGGACAGGAGGCGAGCCAGTTCCTGCTCGGAGAGGTTCAGCGGCACCTGCTGCTTGACCTCCTCTTTGCGGAAAAAGGCGATGCGCTTGACGACGATGCGGTTCTTGCCAATGCTGATCTCGTTGAACTGGATCTGGTGGTCGTCCTTGTAGGGCGGCAGGCTGCGGAGCTGGATGTACATGCCCCGGCGGTCGTGATCCACGATCTCCAGGCGCTCCTTGAGGTAGTTGATCTGCTCGGTGAGGGCCTCGGCCTTGGTCTTCAGCTTGGCGAAGCTCAGCTTCGGGGGCCTGGCGCTCCAGGACCACCTGGGCCACCTCCACCCCCTGGCCCGTCCGCCGCAGGTCCGCATGAAGCACGTTGTCACCCCCGGCCTGCTCGATGGCTTCATAGCCCCCGAACTCCCCAGGAAGGATGGCATCGTCGTAGCGCTTGGCTTTGCGGGAGAGCTTCATGGGGGCACCTCGGGTGGGACTCCCCTAAGAGCCAGGACCGTGCCAGGCATTTCCCGCCGGAAAACTTTGACCTAAGTCTTCTGATAGCGCGATGTTACCGATCGGCCTTCCCTGCCGGGCCGGCGAAGGGGCCGGCAGCCCCGTCCAAATCTGGTCGATCTCCCCGGCAAGCGCCCGGGACTGGTCATTCCACCCGGGGCCAGCGCGCCTTGAAGAGGGGGCGCTCGAGGGCCCGGATCATGGGTGTCCAGTTGCCTGAACCCCCATCGTCCCGCAGGGAACGGAAGATGACTTCCAGCTTGCCGTCCAGGTCATCCAGGGTGTGCACCAGGTGGGCCTCGGGGGTCCGGGGCAGCACGGGGCTCCCGAACTCCAGGCGGCCGTGGTGGCTCAGCACGATGTGCAGGAGGTGGAGGCGCAGGAGCTCCGGGAAGGCGGGGATCCCCTCGATGGCCCGCTGGATCCAGAGGGTCTCCATGCTGATGTGGCCCACGAGGTTGCCCTCATCGGTGTACCCGAAGCCCCGGTCGTAGCTGAGCTCCGCGGTCTTGCCGAGATCATGGAGGAAGACCCCCGCCACCACGAGATCCCGGTTCATCTCGGCATAGTGGGCGCAGGCCCGCTCGGCCATGCCCAGGATGGACAGGGTGTGCTCCAGGAGGCCGCCCAGGTAGGCGTGGTGCATGCTCTTGGCGGCCGGGGCCTTGGCGAAGGCGGCGCGGCGGGCGGCATCCGTGACGAGCAGGCTCTCCAGCAGCGCGCGGATCCAGGGATCCTTCACGGAGGCGATCCAGCGGTCCAGCTCCGCGAGCATCTCCCCCACCGGGCGGGAGCTGCTGGGGAAGAAGCGCCCCAGGTCCCCAATCTCCGTGTCGGGTACGGGGCGGACCTTGTCGAGCTTGAGCTGGAGCCGCCCGTTGTAGGCGGAGACCATCCCCTTCACCCAGAGGAAGGCATCGGCCTTCACGGCGTCGGGATCCCCTTCGACGGCCTTCACGTCCCAGAGGAAGGCCTTGAGGTCGCCGCTGGCGTCCCCCACCTTCAGCTCCAGGTAGTCCGTGCCCTTGGCGCTGGTGCGCCAAGCGGCCTCCAACACCAGGACATGGCCAAGGAAGGGCTCGCCCTCCCGGAGGGCGCGGAGCATCGGTGCGGCCTCCATCAGTGGCTCCGGGGGGTTTTCTGGGGCGTGGTGGTGCTGTCGTCGCCGTAGGCGAGCTCCACCGGCACCCGCTTCTCCTCGAGCACCTCGAAGAGGGACCACTGATCCGCCCGGGAGACGTTGCCCTCGGGCACCGCCAGGACCTTCACCCGCAGCACCTTGGCGAAGAGGGGGAACTCCAGCTCATCCCCCTCCCGCACCTCATGGCTGGCCTTGCGGGGGATGCCGTTGACCCGCACCATCCCCTCGTCGCACAGCTGATTGGCCAGCTCGCGCCGCTTGATGAGCAGGCTCTTCTTCAGGTAGGCATCGAGGCGCATACCTGAGTCTAACGCCGACGGCCCCCGATCCGGGGGCCGTCTCAAGGTCCGGGTCGGGGTCAGCCCTTCAGGATGTCTTCCTTGGGCACCTGGAAGCGGATGTTGCCGCGGGTGCGGAGGCTCCCGAGGTACTGCTCAATCGCGTTCTGGGCCTTCGGCTCCTGGAGCTTCTCGAGGATCTTGGCCTTCACCTCCTCGAAGGGCTGGCTACGGTTGTCCTCGTTGGCCACCATCTGAACCAGGATCAGGTCCTTATCCGTTTCCACGGGAGCACTCACCTCCCCGGCCTTCAGCCGCAGCGCGGCCTCCTCCAGGTTCGCGCGCAGGAGGCCCCGGGTCATCCAACCCAGGTCGCCCCCGGTCGCCTTGCTGGGGGAGCTGCTCCTGGCCTGGGCCAGGGCCTCGAAGGAGGCGCCCCCCTTGAGTTCGGCCTGGATCTTGGCCACGGTGGCACGAGCTTCGGTCTGCTCGGCCTCGGTGATCCCCTTGGGAATCACCAGCTCCCGGATCCGGAAGCGGCTGGGCAGCTTGTACTCATCCTTGTGGTCTTCGTAATAGGCCCGGATCTCCTGGTCCTCGATGGCGATCTTCCGGAAAATCTCGGCCCGCAGGACCTCGTCCCGCATCATCTGTTCCTTCTGGCGCTTCAGCCAGTCCTCCATGCTGAGGCCGAGGGAGGCCTTGAGGGCGCGCTCCAGATCGGCATCGGAGGTGAAGTTGTTGTCCTTCTTGATCTGATCCACCATCGTCCGCATGTAACTGTCCGGGATGGCGATCCCCAGCTCCGAGGCCTTGTCCTGGATCAGGGCGGAATCGATGAGTCCCTGGAGGGTCTTCTCCCGAGCCTCCTTGAGCTTCTCGTCGAGTTCCTTGCCATTGAACTGGCGGTAGAGGGCGGCATGCTGCTGTTCCACCGCCTGCTGGAAGCCCTTGCGGGTGATGATGTGCCCGTTGACCACCACGAGCACCTCCTCCACCCGGCGGTTCCCGGATTTCACAGGCGTGGCTTCCGCGGGGGCCGCCGCAGCCGCGGGGGTCGCTGCGGGCTTCTTCTTGCACCCTACGGTGAACAGGGCGCAGGCCCCGAGGGCCAGGGTCAGGGTGCGCTTCACTGGGCGGCTCCACGCTTCTTGCCCGCGGGCTTGGCCTTGGGGGCGACCTCCGCCTTCGCGGGGGACTCGCCCATGACCTTCACGGGGATCTCGCGCTTCAGGCCGGCCAGGAACTCATCCCAGATCTGCTTCTGACGCTCCGCCTGGGCCGCCTGCTGCACCTGGGCCTTCACTTCCTCGAAGGTGGCGTCCGCCGCCGGGGACCGCTTCTCCACCCGGATGATGTGGAAGCCGAACTGGGTCTTCACCGGTTCACCCACCTTGCCGATCTCCTGCGCAAAGGCGGCCTGTTCGAACTCGGGCACGAATCGCCCGCGACCGATGCCCTCGTAGAGCCCCTTGGTGGTCTTGCTTCCGGGATCATCCGTGTACTTGTCGACCAGCTCCTCGAAGGGCTTGCCGGCGGCCAGTTCCGCCTGGATCTCCTTCACCCGGGCAGCGAGTTCCTCCTCGGTCCGCTCCTTTTCAGCACCTTCGGCGCGCCTGCCCACCAGGATGTGCCGGGCATCGAAGGTCTCACCCTTCTTGAACTGGTCCTTGTGGGCCTCGAAGTAGCCCTTCACCTCGGCGTCCGAGAGGGTCATCTTCTCCCGGAGCCCCGCCTCCTTCCCCTTCATCAGTTCCTGGGCGAGGAGGGAATCGGCCGTACGCCGCAGGCTCGCCTGGAAGATGGGGGACTTGTCCAGGCCGTCCTTCCGCGCCTTGGCCGCGAGGATCATGATCTCCGTGAGCTGCTGCACCAGGCGGGGACGCCCCTCGGGGCTCAGCTGGAACTGCATCCGCTGCTGCTGGGGCATGCTCTCCAGGAGGGCATCCACATCCGTGTCGAGCAGGACCTGATTCCCGATGCGGGCCAGGACCTTCGGGGTTGCCTTGGGCGCGGTCTTGGCCGGCGCAGCGTTCGGAGCAGGGGCATCCTGGCTCGCCAGGGGAAGGGCCAGGAGGGGGAGGAGGGCGATCAAACGCATGCGGAATCCAGCTTTCAGGATTAACGGCGACGGCCGAGGATGTTCAGGAGGGAGATGAAGATGTTGTAGAGGCTCACGAAGAGCGAGAGGGCCACGCCCACCGGATTGCTGAAGTCCCCGGTGCGCAGCATGGCGCTCGTGTCCCACAGGAGCTTGGCGCTGCAGGCGATGACGGCCACGCCGCTCACGATCAGGCTGAGGGTCGGCAGGTTGAAGATCGCGGCGATCAGCCCACCGGCCACCATCACGACCAGACCCACGATCACGAAGTTCCGGAGGAAGGAGAAGTCCTTCTTCGAGACGAAGGCGGTGATGGTCAGGGTCAGGAAGATCAGGGCCGTGAGGCCCAGGGCCAGCAGCACCGTCTGGGCCCCGGATCCCTGGGCGACCACGAGGCTGAGGATTCCGGCGATGGTCCCGCTGATGAAAGTGAACAAGCCGTAGGCAAGCATGTTCAGGGGTTTGCGCCGGCTGACTGCACTCGCGAAGAAGATGGCCCCCCACTGGGCGATGACCAGGGCCCAGATCCAGAAGCGGCCTGTGAGTTCCACCAGCGGCCGTACGGTGAAGGGGCTGACCACGGCCCCCACCGCCGCCACTGCGAACCCACCCATCAACCAGGCATAAACGGACCTGACGAACCGGATCCGGGCCTCAACGCCCGATTCGGCTTGCTGCCAGGAAGGCTGAAGGTGATCCATCATGGTCTCCAGGGGCAGACCGGCCCCAAGGCTCGATCCTATCATTTGACCTGCACCCCCCACCCGGAAGGTTCCTTGCTGCCACGCCCCTGGGAAGACCGATTGACCGCCCTCGCCGCCGCCCGGGAGGAGGCGGGTCTTGCCCGCCGCATCCGGGAGCCCCGGGGCATCGACCTCTGCTCCAACGATTACCTGGGCCTGCGCCTGGAAAGTTCCGTGGCGGAGGCCGCCGCCGAAGCCGCCCGGCGCTATGGGGCCGGCACCGGGGCCGCCCGCCTGCTCCGGGGCACCACCCCCCTCCACGAGGGCCTGGAGGCCGACCTGGCCGCCTGGAAGGGCACGGAGGCCTGCCTGCTCTTCGCCACCGGCTACCAGCTCAACGCCACGGTGATCCCCGCCCTGGTGGGATCCGGGGATGCGGTCTTCAGCGACGCCCTCAACCACGCCTCCCTGGTGGATGGCTGCCGCATGGCCAAGGCCGCGGGGGCCCAGGTGCACGTATATCGCCACCTGGACCTGGCCCACCTGGAGGACCTGCTCAAGGCCTGGCGTTCGCAGGCGCCCGCCGCGGCCCTGGCCCTGGTGGCCACGGATGCCGTGTTCAGCATGGATGGCGATGCCGCCGACCTGCCCGCGCTGGTGGACCTCTGCGGGCGCCACGGGGCCCTCCTGCTGGCCGATGAGGCCCACGCCACGGGGCTCTTGGGCGAAACGGGCGCCGGGCTGGCGGAGCTGCAGGGCGTGAAGGGCCGCGTGCCCCTCCTCATGGGCACCCTGGGCAAGGGGCTCGGCAGCTTCGGCGCCTTCCTTTGCACTTCGGAGGCGATGCGCACCCACCTCATCAACACCGCCCGGGGCTTCATCTTCAGCACGGCCCTGCCCCCGGCGGCCGTGGGCGCGGGCCTGGAGGCCGTGCGCCTGGCCCGGGGCAAGCGCCACCGCGCCGACCGCGCCCTGGCCTTCGCCGCCCGCCTCCGCAGGGCCCTGCACCTGCCGGATCAGCCCAGCGCCATCGTGCCCTGGGTGCTGGGGGAGCCCGAGCGGGCCCTCCAGGCCGCCCGGGAGTTGCAGGCCCGGGGCTTCGATGCCCGGGCCGTGCGTCCGCCCACGGTGCCCGTGGGCAGCGCCCGCATCCGCTTCACCACCGGCGCCCACCTCCACGAGGTGGAGCTCGATGCCCTGATCCAGGCCCTGCAGGAGCCCCTGCGGGAGCTGCACCTGGAGCGCCGCGCCGCCCTGGCCGGGGAGACCCCGTGAGGGAGCTCGCGGCCCGGCTGCCCGACCCCCTCTGGGTGCTGGGCACCGACACCGGGGTGGGCAAGACCCATGTGTCGAGGACCCTGGCCCGCCACTGGTCCGAAGCCGGTCCCGTGACCTACCGGAAGCCCTTCCAGAGCGGTGTCGCGGCGATCACGGATCCGGACGCCGATGCCGCCGCGGTGGCCGGCCCCGGCATCTCGGTCGAAAGCCATACCCTGCTGCGGGAGGCCCTCTCCCCCCGGGCCGCTGCGGAAGCCGAGGGCCGCACGCTCGATTTGGCCGGCGCCCTCGCCTGGACCCGCCGCCCCTGGGAGGGCCGGCTCCTGCTGGAGGGCGTGGGCGGGGTGCTCGTGCCCCTCTGGCAGCGCACCCACTTCCTGGGCTGGGCCACGGAGCTGGGCTGGCCCTGCGTGCTGGTGGCCCGCGGGGGGCTCGGAACCCTGAACCACACGCTGCTCAGCGCCGAAGCGCTGATGCTGCGCGGCTGGCGCATCGAAGCCGTGATCGTGAACCCCGGCGCCGATGGGGCCTGGGCCGCGGCCCCGAAGAACACGGAGCTCCTCCGGGACCTCCTGCCCTGCCCCGTGCACCTGCTGGAACCCACGCCATGACCGCCTCCCCCCTGCCCGCCGACTGGTCCGCCCGCACGGCCTTCGACCTGCGCCACGTCTGGCATCCCTTCACCCAGATGCAGGAGGCCCAGGCCGATCCCCCCGCGCCCGTCATCGGCGGGGAAGGTCCGGATCTGCTCCTGGCCGATGGCACCCGGGTGCTGGATGGGATCAGCAGCTGGTGGACCTGCCTCCACGGCCACGGTCACCCCAAGCTCGTCTCCGCCGCGGAGCGGCAGATGGCGAAGCTCGACCACGTGATGTTCGCGGGCTTCACCCACGAGCCCGCCCTGGACCTGGTGGCGCGCCTCAAACCCCGACTGCCGGCCGGGCTCACCCGCTGCTTCTTCAGCGACAACGGCAGCACCGCGGTGGAGGTGGCCCTCAAGATGGCCTTCCAGGCCCAGCTCCAGCGGGGCGAGACCCAGCGCACCCGCTTCGGTGCCCTGCGGGACGGCTACCACGGCGACACCCTCGGCGCGGTGGGCGTGGGGGAGCTGGACAACTACTTCTCCGGCCTCTTCCGCCCCCTCCTGCTGGCCTGCGATCGGCTGGCCGTGCCGGAGGATCCCCGGCGCGAGCTGGGCGCCGACCTCTCGGCGTGGCCCGCGCAGCTGGAGGCCGCCTGCGCGGAGCTGCGGACCTTCTTCGCCCAGCATGGGGAACGCCTGGCGGCCTTCATCGCCGAGCCCCTCATCCAGTGCGCCGGCGGCATGCGCATGTGGCCGCCGGAGCTGGTGCAGGAGCTGCGCGCCCAGTGCGATGCCCACGGCGTGCTCCTGATCTTCGATGAGGTGGCCACGGGCTTCGGCCGCACGGGCACCTTCCTCGCCCTGGAGCAGGCCGGCGTGAGCCCCGACCTGCTCTGCCTCTCCAAGGGGCTCACGGGCGGCACCCTACCCCTCTCCCTCACCTGGGCCACCGAGGCGCTCTTCGAGGGCTTCCTCGGGGACTGGGCCTCGGGTCGGGCCTTCCTCCACGGCCACAGCTACACCGCCAATCCCACGGCCTGCGCCGTGGCCTCCGCCAGCCTCGCCCTCTTCGACGAGGAACCGGTGCTGGCCCGGGCCCAGGCCCTCTCCGGCGCCCTCACCTCCGTCTTCTCCCGCCTCTCCGCCCACCCCGCCGTGCGGCGGCCCCGGGTGCTGGGCGCCATCGGCGCCTGCCAGCTGGTGGATCCCCACACGGGCTTGCCCCATCCCGCCGCGGAGCGCCGGGGGTGGCGCCTTCACCGCCGGGCCCTGGAGCAGGGCCTGCTCGTCCGCCCCCTGGGGGACTGCCTCTACCTGCTGCCGCCCCTCAGCACGCCACCCTCACGACTCGAGGAGGCGGGCGAGGTGCTCCGGGAGCTGCTGGAGGACCTCTGAGCTGCGGGGCCGTGCGGCAATGGGGGTCGTAGGAACCCTCCCGAGTTTCGCGACCCGGCCTCCCTTGCGCCGCTGCAATCCACCCCAGCGAGTCTGTCCGCCTCAAGGCCCGCGGCATAAGGGGCCGTAAGATCCCGCCCGCGCTTGGCGACCCAGCCTCCCCTACGCCGCTACCCTTCGCCCCAACGGATCGGTTCGTCTCGAAGCCCGCGGCATAAGGGGCCGTAAGATCCCGCCCGCGCTTGGCGCGGGCGGGATCAACGGCCCCTAAAATCGTCCATGCTGGCGCTCACGCCCAGCCACCGCATGAGCGCGTCGAACCAGCCCACGGGCAGGATCCGCAGCGGATTCACGAGGTGCACCGCCCAGGGCATGAGCAGGCGCGGCTGGTCCCGCTCGATGGCCCGGATCACCCGCTGCGCCACGTCCGCGGGTTGGAGGATCGGCAGCAGCCAGGGCAGCCGCGTCTTCACCCCCGCGAACATGCCGGTGTCGATGTAGAAGGGGCAGACCACCGTGGTGCGGATGGGTTGGCCCAGTCGACGCAGTTCCGCGCGCAGGGCATCGTCGAAGCCGACCGCGGCGAACTTGCTGGCGCAGTAGTCCACCAGACGGGTCGTGCCCACCAGGCCACCGGCGCTGGCGACCGTGACCAGATGACCCCGGCCCCGGGCCAGCATGCCCGGCAGGACCGCCTTCGCGGTCCGGATGGGCGCGAGGGCGTTCACCTGGAAGGTGAGGAGGAGGCCCGCGTCCGAGGTGTCCAGCAGGGACTTCCCCCCGACCACGCCCGCGTTGTTGATGAGCACGTCCACCCCGCCCACTTCCGCCTCGATCCGGGCGAAGGTTGCCTGGATCGCCCCGGGATCCGCGAGGTCGCACGGAAAGGTCCACGCCATGGAGCCCCGGGTGGTGAGGGCCTCCCGGGCTTGGAGGAGGCCAGCCTCGTCACGATCCACGAGGACCACCCGGGCGCCCCTCACCCCGGCCTCCAGGGCCATGAGACGCCCGATTCCGCTGGCCGCACCGGTGATGACGAGAACCGCATCCTTGAGCGAGGTCATGGGTGCTCCTTGGGGCCAGCATAGGCATGGACCCAAACCGTCTGGAATCCTGACCTTGGGTAGCACCTCCCCCCACTTGGAATCCTTGCGGCCCCACCGGATTCCCACTAACCTCGATCCACTCTCACCCCTGTACCGGAACCAACCCACTTCGGAGCCCCACTATGGCTTTCCGCGCTTCGCGACCCCTCGGCCTGTTGGCCCTCTCCTCCATCAGCCTCGGGCTCGCCGCCCAGAGCACCGGCGTCACCACGTCCGACTTGAAGGGCACCGTGCGCCTGGCCAACGGCACCGTGGTGGCCGGTGCCAGCGTGCGCATCACCCAGGACAGCACCAACCAGAGCCGCACCATCACCACCGATGGGAGTGGCGGCTACGCCTTCCGCCTGCTGCCTCCCGGGAGCTACACCCTGGTGGTGGAAGCCAAGGGGATGAGCACCAAGAAGATCAGCAACCTCCAGCTCCGCCTCGGCCAGACCACCGACCTCCCCATCGAGCTGAGCCCGGTGGAGGCCCAGGCCACCGTGGAGATCACCGGTGAGGCCACGGTGGTGGATCCCACCCGCACCACGGTGAGCGCCACCATCGACAACAACTTCATCACCAACCTGCCCATCAACCGCCGCGACTTCACGGCCTTCTCCCTCACCACCCCCCAGGTGGCCAAGGACAACGGGCCCACCAGCCAGGGCGGCGCCGCCTCCAGCTCCGGCCTCTCCTTCTCCGGCCAGAACGCCCGTTCCAACAACATCATGGTGGATGGTCTGGACAACAACGACGTGAGCGTGGGTTCCACCCGGACCACCTTCAGCCAGGACGCCATCCAGGAGTTCGTGGTGGTGGCCAACGGGTTCTCCGCCGAGTATGGCCGGGCCTCGGGCGGCACCCTGAACATCGTCACCAAGAGCGGCGGCAACGACTTCAGCGGGAGCGCCTTCTACTTCTTCCGCAATGGCTCCATGGAGGCCAAGCGCCCCCTGGCCACCACCGACGCCTCCGACTTCAAGCAGCAGCAGTTCGGCGCCACCATGGGCGGCCCGCTCGTCAAGGACAAGCTCTTCTACTTCGTGTCCGTGGAGCGCTTCAACCGGGACGACAGCAACAACATCCAGATCGCCCCCGGCGACACCGTGTTCCTCAACGCCATCACCGCCGCCACCACCCGCCCCGGGTTCGCGGGGATCACGGTGAACAACGGCGCCAACCCCTACAACGAGAACTACACCACCGGCATCGTGAAGCTCGACTGGGTGCAGAGCGACACCAGCCGCTGGAACATGCGCTTCAGCCAGGCCAAGGAGACCAACGAGAACCAGCTGCCCTGGAGCGGCCAGACCGACAAGAGCGCCGGCGGCTCCCGTGAGATCAAGGACAGCTCCATCAGCCTCGGCAACGTGTGGACGGCCTCCGCCTCCTTCGTGAACGACTTCCGCGTGATGGTCAGCAACCGCGACCACAGCCTCCTCAGCCTGGACACCACCGGGAACGCCAGCCTCAACATCGCCGGCTTCGCCACCCTGGGCACCCAGCGCTTCCTGCCCCAGCTCCGGACGGAAAAGAACACCCAGTTGGTGGAATCCGCCACCTTCTTCGTGGGCAACCACACCCTGAAGACGGGCATCGATCTCATGGACACCAAGCTCGAGGGCACCCTCCCCCTCCAGTTCGGGGGCGTGTACCGCTTCCAGGGCCTCAACGCCGCCATCCCCGATGCCCGCACGGCCTTCCTCGGCGGGGTGCCCGCGGCCTTCCTGCAGGGCTTCGGCGACTACTACCTGAACTACACCGCCAAGTACTACAGCGCCTTCATCCAGGATGACTGGCAGCTCACGCCCACGTTCTCCCTGAAGATCGGCGTGCGCTACGACAAGGAGCAGCTGCCGAAGTTCAAGGATGCCCCCGACTACGCCGCCCTCGAGGCCGGCGGTGCCGCCCAGCTGGCCACCTTCCGCGTGGGCCCCATTGCCGGCTCCCTCCCCGGCAGCGCGTCCGTCGCCGGAACGACCACCTACGCCTCGGCCCCCCTGTTCGCGACCCAGCGGGATTGGAGCAGCTCCCGGGTGAGCCCGCGCCTCGCCTTCAACTGGCAGGCCGCCCCCAACGCCCGCATCTACGGTGGCTACGGCCACTTCAGCGGTCGCACCCAGCTCGGCCCCTACAGCGCCGTGTACCTGAACAACGGCACGGACCTGATCACCGTGGTCCAGACCATCCAGGATTCCGTCGCGGGCTACGGTCCCGCCACCATCTACAGCTGGAACCGGCCCAACCACCGTTACAACGACTACAGCCAGGTGCCGACCAGCGCCAACAAGAAGGGCATCCTCCTTCCGGGCAAGTACGAGATGCCGCTCACGAAGCAGGCCAACCTGGGCTTCGAGTTCACGCCCCGGCCCAACCTGCGGTTCACCCTTGATGCCGTGCATGTGCAGGGCGAGAACTACCTGAACGTGCGGGACGTGAACGCCGCCGTGCTGAATCCCGATTTCGGGGTCATCGCCGGCGCCGCCCCGACCCGTCGCGTGGACAGCCGCTACTCCGCCGTGCACCGGTACGATGGCAGCGGCGAGAGCAAGCACACCTCCATCAGCCTCGGCAGCGCCTGGCAGATGCAGGATCGCCTCTCGCTCTCCTTCAGCTACACCTGGAGCAAGACCGAGGACAACTACACCGACTGGGTGACCGACGTCAGCCCCACCAACACCTTCGATCCCGCCGCCGAAATGGGCACCTCCAACCAGGATCAGCGTCACCGGCTGCTGGCCAGCCTGGTGTGGAACACCAAGGGCTTCAACAGCGCCTGGACCAAGGACTGGGTGGTCAGCCTCATCGGCCGCATCGCCTCCGGCCGCCCCTATACCATCTACACCGGGGTGGATAGCGACTACGGCGTGTACAACGATGGCACCGGCCCCCGCGCCTACGGCAACTTCGATGGCGGCGCCCCCCCGGCCGATCGCCCCCTCACGGAGTCCCGGAACGGCCGCACCCTGCCCACCTACCGCAATGTGGACCTGCGCATCAGCCGCACCTTCCGCTTCGGGAAGCAGGGCCTGGAAGTGATCGCGGACGTGTTCAACGTCTTCAATCACTACAACCAGACGGCCATCTCCAACTTCCAGAACTCCCCGACCTTCGGGAAGCCCATCGTCCAGAGCAACATCGACTTCAACCGCCAGATCCAGCTGGGCGCCCGCTTCACCTTCTGAGGCCCCCGCTGCCGCACCCAAGCGCCCGGTCCGCCGGGCGCTTTCCTTGGGTACGGGAACCCCCTTTTGGGCCCTCCGGGGCCTTTGGATAGACTGGAGGGTCCAAGAGGGGTTTGACATGAAGCTGGTGACCTTCCTGCGCGATGGGGCCGAACGCATCGGATGCGTGTTGCCCTCCGGCGCCATCCTGGATTTCCACGCCGCCGAACCCCGCCTGGCCGTGGACATGCTCACCCTCATCCGCCGCCAGGATGAGCTGATGCCCCTGGCCCGGACCCTGGAGGGTACGGCACCCGCGTCGGCCCAGGTCGACCCGGCCCAGGTGACCCTCCTGGCCCCCGTGCCCCGCCCCGTGTCCATGCGGGATGGCTACGCCTTCCGCCAGCACGTGATGACCGCCCGCCGGAACCGGGGCCTCGAGATGATCCCCGAGTTCGACCTCTTCCCCGTGGCCTACTTCACAAACCACCAGGCGGTGACCGGCCCCGGCGTGCTGGAGGTGCAGGCGCACCACCTGACCCGCCTGGACTACGAGCTGGAGGTGGCCATCGTCACCGGCCGCGCCCTGCGGAACCCCAGCCTGGAGGAGGCCGATGCGGCCATCTTCGGGTACATGATCATGAACGACTGGAGCGCCCGCATGCTCCAGATGGAGGAGATGAAGCTCTCCCTGGGCCCCTGCAAGGGCAAGGACTTCGCGACCTCCCTGGGCCCCTGGCTGGTCACCAAGGATGAGCTGGATCTCGTGCGCGAGCCCCAGGGCGAGGTGCTCAACGCCCGCATGACGGCCACCGTGAACGGCCGGCTCCTCAGCGAGGGCAACACCAACACCATGAACTGGACCTTCGCCCAGATCCTCCAGCGCACCGCCTATGGCATCGCCGTGAATCCCGGCGAGGTCATCGGCAGCGGTACCGTGGGGACCGGCTGCCTCCTGGAGCTCAACGGCTCCAAGGTGGTGGAGAACCTCTGGCTGCACGAGGGTGATGAGGTGGTGATGACCATCGAGGGCCTGGGCACCCTCGCCCACCGCATCGTGAAGGTGGCGGGTCCCGACCTGCCCCCCGAGCTCGTGAGCCTGGGGCCCCGCCTCATGGACCACACCGGCAAGCTCGCCTGAGCCCTTCTACCGAGGAACCCATGAGCACCCTGCAGATCGAAGACCTCCACCTGGGCGAGGGCGATGAAGCCACCGCCGGCCGCCTCGTGAGCGTGCACTACACCGGGTGGCTGCTGGACGGCCCCAAGTTCGACTCCTCCCTGGACCGAGGCACCCCCTTCTCCTTCCCCCTGGGCGCGGGGCATGTCATCGCCGGCTGGGATCAGGGCGTGGCGGGCATGAAGGTGGGCGGCAAGCGCAAGCTCACCATCCCGCCCCACCTGGGCTATGGGGACCGCGGCGCCGGTGGTGTGATCCCGGGGGGCGCCACGCTCGTGTTCGAGGTGGAGCTCCTGGGCGTCCGCTAGGCGCGCGGCCGGATCGACCGGAAGCGCTCCAGGCGCTTCCGGAGGTCGGTCAGGGTATAGGGCTTGGCCAGGAAGCTGACGTGGGGATCCTGCTGCAGCAGGGCCTCCACGGCCCCATCCAGGTAGCCCGAGGAGATGATCACGGGCAGATCCGGGTCCAATAGCCGGAGGCGGGCCAACGTCTCCAGCCCCGAGAGGCCCGGCATGTTCATGTCGAGGATCACCGCATCCAGGGGTCGTCCCCGCTCCAGCCGCTGGATGGCCTCCAGGCCCGAGGCCACGCCCTCCACGGTGTGCCCCAGGCTCAGCACCATGCCGGGTACGGTGTTGCGGATGAGGTCGTCATCATCCACGAGGAGAAGGCGCAGGGGTCGACCCGGGGCGAGGGGCTCCGGCGCCACAGCCCCCCCGGGGGCTTCCGCGGCCACGGCGGGCAGGCGCAGCGTGATGGTGGTGCCCTCCCCCGGGGCGCTGCGGATGTCCAGGCTCCCCCCGTGGGCCTTGGCCACGCCGTAGACCATGGAGAGCCCCAGGCCCGTGCCCTTGCCCTGGGGCTTGGTGGTGAAGAAGGGTTCCGTGGCCCGGGCCAGGACCTCGGGCGGCATGCCCAGACCCGAGTCCTCCACCTGGAGCTCCACCCAGCCCTCGAGGCGGGTGCGGGTGCCCAGTCGCAGGCGCCCGCCCTCCGGCATGGCGTCCATGGCGTTCACACAGAGGTTCATGAGGGCATTGGCCAGGGAGCTGGGATCCCCCAGGACCTGGGGCAGGTCGGGCGCTGTCTCCTGCACAAGCTCGAACTTGTGCATCGTGGTCCGGCGGAGAAGCTCCACCTCCCGGATGACCAGCTGGTTCAGGTCCACCCGGGTGGGCTCCTCCACCCCCTTGCGGGCGAACTCCGTGAGGCTGCGCACCAGGTCCCGGCCCCGGCCCGCGGCGTTCATGACGAGGTCCATGGACTTCATGAGCCCCGCATCCTCGGACCGCTGCTCCTGAAGTCCCGAGGCCACCATGAAGATGGCCCCCAGCACGTTGTTCATATCGTGGGCCACCCCACCGGCCAGGCTCCCGAGGCTCTCCAGCTTCTGGGCGTGCTGGACCTCCAATTCCAGGCGCCGCTTCTCCGTTTCCGCCGCCCGCTGCTCCGTGATGTCGAAGAGGGTGCGGATGATGCGCAGGCCGTGACCGCCGCGCCCGAGGACCACTTCAGCCTGGGTCTCCAGGTGGCGGAGGGAGCCATCGGGCCGCTGCAGGCGGAACTCCCCGCGGAAGGGGGTGCCACCCGCGGGGATGCGCCTGAAGAGGCCCTCCATGCGCGTCCGGTCCTCCGGATGGATGAGGGCGTTCACCTCGCTCACGTGCACCACTGCATCCGCCCGGGGGGGGATGCCCAGGATCCGGAAGGTCTCCGGGGAACAGGTGAGCAGGTCCGAATCCAGGTCCCTCTCCCAGAACCCGATGTGGGCGATGCGCTGGGCGTCGAGGAGGCGCTGCTCGCTGTCCTCCAGGGCCTGCCGGGCCTGGAACTCCCGGGTCATGTCGCGGAGCATGGCCACGTAGGTGCGCCCCCCGTTCACGGGCGTGAGGCTCACCTCCACCACCCAGACGCGGCCCTCCTTGGTCCGGTGGCGGGAGACATGCCGCTGGCCCACCTCCGCCAGCTTGCGCCGGTCGAATTCCCCGGTGGAGAGCCCCGCGGGATCGGCTTCCAGGTCCTGGATCCGCAGGGCCAGCAGCTCTTCCCGCCGGTAGCCGGAGAGGCCGAGGTAGACCTCGTTCACATCCAGGATGCGACCGGTGCCATCCAGGTGCAGGAAGCCATCCACGGAGGTCTGGAGGACCGCCCGGTACTGCTCCGCACCGATGCGATCGGCTTCGGCCGTCGCTTTCAATCGCGCCAGGGAGGTCCAGTGGTGCCCCCAGGCCATGAGCCCCGCGAGGCCCGCCAGCCAGAGCCCCACAAGCCCCGCGAACAACGCCTGGAGGCTCGGGAAGTTGCCGAAGCCGGCCATGGACTTGAGCGGTACCGCGAGGCTCAGGCCCCCCCGCATCTCGCCGAGGGCATAGCCCTGCTGCGCGTGGCACCGCAGGCAGGCGGCCTCCACCCGGAAGGCTCCGATGAAGCGCATGTGGGGTTGCCCCTCGATGGGCTGCACCGCCCACTTCTCGCTGGTGCCCTCCCGGGCCATGTCCCGCAGGGTCTGGATCTCCCAGGCATCCGCCTGGTTGCCGGGACGGAGGGGGTTTTCGCTGATGATGCGGGCCTTGAGGTCCAGGTCCTTCCGCTTCAGGTCATAGACCATGCGGGTCAGGTAGGCGGGATTCACCAGGGTGAGCCGCTTGCCCGAGGTGGTGGTGACGTCCCGATCGGGGAGATCCGCCAGGTGGGGGTTCGGTTCCGTCTTGCCATCCAGGGGCACGTACACCCCGCCCCGCTCCGCCACCCAGCTGCGGTAGCTGAGGTCCTTGGCGTAGGAGGCCCGGGCCTGGGCCAGGGCCACCCGCCGCCGCTCCTGATCCACCGCCAGCGTGCCCAGCAGGGCGAAGAGGGCCACCAGCGCCGTCCAGGCCAAGGCCCGGGGGCCCACGAAGGCGATCATGCGGGGGCCCGCCTCGGGGAAACGCAGGGGGGAAGGGACCATCCGAGTTGTCCTGACAACACCCTTGTCGGCCTCCCGGACGCGGGGCTGAAATCCCCTCGCCCCCCATTCACCCCGGGAGGGGCAACAATGCTGAAGATCACACGGAGGCCCCATGCGCCTGATCCTCGGTTGGCTGCTCGGCTGCGCCCTGGTGGCGCAGCCACCCACGGTGATCCGCATCGGCCACCTCCTGGAGGCCCGGAGTGGTCGCTGGCTGCAGGATCAGGCCCTGCGGATCGAGGGCGGCCGGGTGGTGGCGGTGGCGCCGTGGGGGGCCACGGATCCCGCCCCCACGGTCGACCTGCGGGAGGCCTGGGTGATCCCCGGACTCATTGACGCCCACACGCACCTGTTCCTGCAGGGGAATGCCGACGCGGCGGCCTACGAGGCCCAGATCCTGAAGGAAAGTGTTCCCACGCGCACCCTCCGCGCCGCGGCTGCCGCCCGGGCGGCCCTCCGCCAGGGGTTCACCACCCTGCGGGACCTGGGCACCGAAGGGGCCGGCCACGCGGATACCGACCTCAAGCGGGCCATCGAGAAGGGCGTGGTGCCCGGCCCCCGACTGCAGGTGGCCGACCTGGCCTTCAGCGCCACCGGCGCCTACCCCGTGCTCAGCCCCGCCTGGGAGCTGAGCCTCCCCATCGGCGTGCAGACCGTGGATGGCGTGGATGCCATCCGCAAGGGGGTGCGCGAGCAGGTCCGCTACGGCGCCGATTGGATCAAGGTGTACGTCGACCGCGGCCAGCGCCTGGGCACGGATGGGCGCCTCCACTCGACTCCGAACTTCACGCCCGAGGAACTGGCGGCCTTCATCTCCGAAGCCCGGCGCCAAGGGAAGCGCACCGCGGCCCATGCCCACGGCTGGGAGGGGATCGATGCCGCCCTTTCAGCCGGCTTCGATTCCATCGAGCACGGCAGTGGCTTCGACGAGGCGCTCCTGAAGCGCGCCGCCGCCCAGGGCACGGTGTGGTGCCCCACCCTGGCGGCCATGGAATTCGTCGCGCCCACCCGCGGCGGGGTCTACACCCAGGAATTGCCGGAGCGGCTCCACCGGGCCTTCGCCCTGGGCGTGAAGCTGGGCGTGCGCATCGTCAACGGCAGCGATGCCGGGGCCTTCCCCTGGGACCGCCCCCTGGCCCGGGAGCTCGAGCTCATGGCCACCCACGGCATGACCAACCTCCAGGCCCTGCAGGCCGCCACGATCCGCGCCGCGGAGGCGCTGGGGCTGGCCTCCGAGCTCGGCGCGCTCGAGCCCGGGCGGCGGGCGGACTTCGTGGTGCTTCCGGCCGATCCCCTGGCCGATCTGCAGGCGCTCCGCCGGATCCAGCGCGTCTACAAGGACGGCCTCCCCCAGCCCGAGTAACCTGGACCCACTTCCCGGGAGTTCCCATGCGCCTGCGCCCCCTCGCCCTCTGCCTGGCCGTGCCCGCCCTCGTGGCGCAGTCGAAACCCGCCCCGTTGCCCGCGGCGGTGGATGCGGTGGTGGCCCGCACGATGAAGGCCTTCGACGTGCCCGGGGTCTCCGTGGCCATCGTGAAGGATGGCAAGGTGGTGCTCGCCAAGGGGTACGGCGTGCGGAAGCTCGGGGATCCCGCGCCGGTCACCGCGCGCACCCTCTTCGGCATCGCCTCCAACTCCAAGGTGTTCACCGCGGCGGCCCTGGCCCAGCTGGTGGACGCCGGCAAGCTCGACTGGGATGACCGCGTGGTGGACCACCTGCCGGGGTTCCAGATGAGCGACGCCTACGTGACCCGGGAGATGCGGGTCCGCGACCTGCTCTGCCACCGCAGCGGTCTGGGTCTCGGCGCCGGCGACCTCATGTTCTTCCCACCCTCCGACCTCAGCAGCGCCGAGATCGTGCGCCGCCTGCGCCACATCCCCCTGGCCACCTCCTTCCGCAGCGCCTACGCCTACGACAACATCCTCTACACCGTGGCCGGCGAGCTCCTCCGCGAGGTGGGCGGCAAGCCCTGGGAGGCGGTGATGCGGGAGCGCTTCCTGGAACCCCTCGGCATGCGTGACAGCCTCACCAGCATCCGCCTCGTGAAGCCCGATACCGATGTGGTGATGCCCCATGCCAAGGCCGAAGGCAAGCTCGTGCCCATCCCCCACCAGCCGCTCGACAACAGCGCCCCCGCCGGCGCCCTCGTCTCCTCCGCGGAGGACATGGCCAAGTGGGTCACGGCCCTCCTGGCCCAAGGCGACCTGGGCGGTGGCCAGCGGCTCTTCAGCGAAGCCCAGGCCCGCCAGCTCGCCACGCCCCACACGCTGCTCCCCGTGGGCCGCCCCCAGGGCCCCACCAAGGAGGGGGCCCCCACCCTGGCCGCCTACGCCCTGGGACTCGAGGTGCAGGACTACCGCGGTACCCGCATGGTGTGGCACACCGGCGGCCTCGCCGGCATGGTCACCCGCGTGACCCTGCTGCCGGACCGCAAGCTCGGCGTGGTGGTGCTCACCAATGCGGAATCCGGCGCCGCCTTCCAGGCCATCACCAACACCATCCTCGATCACGACCTCGGGGCCCCGGCCAAGGACTGGGTGGCCGCCTACGAGGAGCTGGTGAAGAAGGCCGAGGCCCGGGCCAGGGAGATGGTCGCCAAGGCCGCCGCCCAGCGCGATGCCACCAGCCGCCCCTCCCTCGCCCTGAGCGCCTACGCCGGCCGCTACCGGGACCCCTGGTACGGCGATGTGATCCTGGAGGAGAAGGCGGGCAAGCTCCACATCCGCTTCACCCACAGCCCGGCCCTGGAAGCGGACCTCGCGCACTGGCAGCAGGACACCTTCGTGGCCAAGTGGCCCGACCGCACCATGGATGCCGATGCCTACGTGACCTTCGCGCTGGGGCCCGACGGCAAGGTGCGCGAGGTCCGCCTGGAGCCCGTGAGCCCCACCACGGACTTCAGCTACGACTTCCAGGACCTGCGCCTCACCCCCGTGCCCAAGGACGCGCCGGCCCACTGAGGTCCCGGCGCCGTACACTGGAGCCATGGCCCTCAAGACCGTCCTCGCCACCGACCTGAACCCCATCCAGACCAACGCCTGGCTCTGCGCCGGCGTGGCGCCCCGGCCCATCGCCTTCGCCTCCACGGTGGATGCCCAGGGAAACCGGAACCTGGCGCCCTTCAGCTTCTTCAACGCCTTCGGCAGCAACCCGCCCATGGTGGCCTTCGCCCCCAACCGGCGGGGTCGCGATGGCACGGTGAAGCACACCTACCTCAACGCCACCGCCACGCAGGAGTTCGTCATCGCCACCGTGAGCCACGCCATGGTGCAGCAGATGAACGTGGCCAGCGCCGAGTATGGCGATGGGGTGGATGAGTTCGTGAAGTCCGGCTTCACGCCGCAGGCCGCCCGCTTCGTGAAGGCGGCCCTGGTGGCCGAGAGCCCCTTCCAGATGGAGTGCCGCCTGCACCGCGAGGTGGAGCTGGGCAGCGGCCCCGGCTCGGGTCTCATGCTCATCGGCGAGGTGCTCTGCTTCCACGTGGACGAGACCCTCATGAAGGGCGAGCTGCCCGATCCCACGCGCCTCGACCAGGTGGGCCGCAACGGGGGCGCCTTCTACACCCGCGCCTTCGGCGAGTCCCTCTTCGAGATCGCCAAGCCCGCGGGCCAGCCCATCGGCTGGGATGCGCTGCCCGAGGCGCTCAAGGCGAGCCACATCCTCACCGCCAACGACCTGGGCCGCCTCGCCAACAGCGCCGGCCTGCCCGACCTCGCCGCCGCGGCCGCACAGGCCGGGGATCCCACGGATGCCGATGGTTTGGAGCGGGCCCTGCAGGCCGCCCTGCGCCGCGAGGACCTCGCCGAAGCCTGGCGCCTGGTGGGGCTGCGGCTGCGGGCATGAGCGGGGAGATCTCCCTCGCCACGCCGGCGGACCTGCCGCGGCTCTTCGAGGTGTGGGAGTCCTCGGTGCGGGCCACGCACGGCTTCCTCACCGAGGCGGACCTCCAGGCCCTCATCCCCTTGGTGAAGGAAGGACTCGCCACCTTCGAGCCCCTTCACGTAGTGCGGGGTCCCGCCGGTGAGGCGCTCGCCTTCATGGGCGTGGCCGAAGGCACCGTGGAGATGCTCTTCGTGCATGCCGAGCATCGGGGCCGGGGCCTCGGCCACCTGCTCCTCACCCACGCCCTGACCGACCACGGGGCCACCCGGGTGGACGTGAACGAGCAGAATCCCCAGGCGATCGCCTTCTACCTCCGCCACGGCTTCCGGGTGGCGGGGCGGTCCCCCCTGGACGGCCAGGGCCAGCCCTTCCCCCTCCTGCACCTGACCCTCGGCGACCCGGAGACCTAGGCCGCCGCCACGGCGGGGAGGAAGAGGGCCGTGAGGAACGCGGTCACCGCCTCCAGGTCCAGGCGACCCGCGCGGGCGGCCTGCAGGACCACCTCCACCGCCGTGGCCACCATGGACCAGGCCATCCACTCCGCGTCGAAGGCCCGGAAGAGGCCCTGCCGCTGACGGGCCTCCAGGTGGCCCCGGATGTCGGCCACCAGCCCCTGGAAGGAGGGGGACCCTTCCATGGCCATGCGGAAGCGGCCGAGGTTCCGCTCCACCAGCGGGATGGCGCCCGGGTGGGCGGCCAGCACCGCCACGTAGGCCCGGAACCCCTCCCGCACGAAGGCCTCCGCCGAGGTCGCCGCGCCCTGGGCCTGGGCCACCGCCGCGCGGACTTCCCCCACCAGGGGCTCCACCAAGGCGTCGAAGACCGCCTCCTTGGTGTCGAAGTGGTTGTAGAAGCTCCCCTGCGCGAGGCCGCTGGCCTTCACCAGGTCGCGGATGGTGGCGGCTTCCAGGCCCAGCGTGGTGAAGACCTCGGCCCCGGCCCGCAGGAGGCGGTCGCGGGTGTCCTGGCGGCGCTCGGCATGGGTGGCCATGGGACCTCGGGGCTTGACGGGGCTGAGAACGAGTCTATATTTTTCTGACACCTTTGTCACTAAATTTCGGAGCCCCCATGCACCACCTCCGCTTCGGCCTCATGACCCTGCTGCTCGGGCTCGCCACCTTCCGCTTCGCCCAGGGGGGCCCTTGGATGTGGGCGCCCCTGGCCCTCAGCGGGGGCCTGGTGGTGCTCCTGGACCTGCTCGGCCCCCAGGAGACCAGCGCCTTCGAGGCGCCCAAGCCCTGGGTCCTGAACGCCTGGCTCTACGCCACCCTGCCCCTGCTGCTGGCCATGAACGGGCTGCTCTGGTGGATGGCGGGCAGCGGCGACCCGCTGCACCTGGGGGCCACGGTGCTGCGCCTCACCGGCCACGACCTCCTGGCGGCGCGGGCCGCCAGCGGCCCCCTGCACTGGCTGGGCGCGGTGCTGGGCTGCGGGCTGGTCACGGCCTCGGCCGGTACCAACGTGGCCCACGAGCTCACCCACCGCACCCGGAGCGCCTTCGACCTGATCTGGGGCCGCTGGCTCCTGGCCTTCACCTTCGACACCACCTTCGCCATCGAGCACGTGCACGGTCACCACGCCCGGGTGGCCACCTTCGAAGATCCCGCCAGCGCCCGCCGCGGGGAGTCGGTGTACGCCTTCATCGTGCGGAGCACCTTCCAGCAGCTGGCCTCCGCCTGGGACCTGGAGGCGCGGCGCCTGGCCCGGAAGGGCCATGGCACCTGGTCGCGCCACAACCGCTGGCTGCGCGGACAGCTCTTCACCCTGGCCCTGCTGGGGACCGCCTACGCCCTGGGCGGTGGTCGGGCGGTCGGCTTCTTCATGGCCTCCGGAATCTTCGGCAAGGTGATCCTGGAGATCGTGAACTACGTGGAGCACTACGGCCTGGTGCGCGTGCCGGGCACGCCCGTGCTGCCCCGCCACAGCTGGAACAGCAACGCCTGGATGAGCAGCACCATGCTCTACAACCTCACGCGCCACAGCGACCATCACGCCGAGGGCAGCAAGCCCTTCTGGCGCCTGCGCCCCATGCCCGAGGCCCCCACCCTGCCCACGGGCTACATGGGCATGATCCTGCTGACGCTCGTCCCCGCCCTCTACCGGAAGGTCATGGCGCCGCGCCTGGCCGCCTGGGATGCCACCTACGCCAGTGAAGCGGAGCGGGCCCTGGTGGCCTAAAAAAAACGGAGGGCCTTCCGACCCTCCGCCCGCCGTCGGGCTTTCCGCTCTTCCCTTCCGGCCTGTCCTCCCTTGCGGGCGACCCTATCAGGGTGCCGCAGATGCGTCATGCGGGCGTCACATTTGGCTGTAACTTCTCGGCGCTTCGCCCCAGCGAATTCGGCTGCGTAACACCATTTGCCCGTGCCAGCGATCAGACCTCGGGGCGTTCCCCCCGGTGGTGCACCACCCGCTGGGGGAAGGGGATCTCGATGCCGGCCATGCGGAAGCCCAGCAGGATGCGCTTCCGCAGCTCCCGCGCCACTTCCCACTGCTTGCCCGGGGCCACCTTGGTGAGGGTGCGCACCGTGAAGCCATTGGCGCCCAGGGCCTCCACGCCCTTTACCTCCGTGGGCTCCAGCACGGCGTCCGGGAGGTCCGCCAGGAGGGCCTTGCCGATGGCCCCGAGCACCTCGAAGACCTGCTCCGGGTCCGTGTCGTAGCCCACCTCCACATCCACCAGGGCGCGGGCGAACTCCTTGCTGAGGACCACCACCCGGGTGATGGAGCCGTTGGGCAGGAAGTGGGCCTTGCCCTCGCTGTCGCGCAGCTGGGTGACGCGGAGGGTGAGGCGCTCCACGGTGCCCACGTGCTTGTCATCCACGCTGATGATGTCGCCCACCCCGTAGGCGTTCTCCAGCAGCATGAAGAAGCCGCTGATCACATCCTTCACCAGGGCCTGGGAGCCGAAGCCCAGGGCCACGCCGGCCACCGAGGCCCCCGCCAGCAGGGGGCCGATGTTCACGCCGAATTCCGATAGGGTGGAGAGCACGAAGAAGATGGCCACCACCACCCGGGCCGCGTTCATGAGCACGGCGCCCAGGGTCTCGGCCCGGCGCTCCGCCTCGGAGGTCACGTCATCGTTGCCGTCATCCACGGCCTTGCGCACGGCCTTGGCGATGAGCCCCACGCCCCAGAGGATGGCGAAGCAGGTGAGCAGCACCAGCCCCAGCTTCTGGAGCTTCGCCCAGGGCAGGTGCTCCGCCCAACGCCTCAACGCATCCAGTCCATCCCACAGGCCCATGCTTGCCTCCGGTACCAATCTACCAAAGGCGGGAGATACCTTCAGGGCTGCAGGAGGCCCCGGTACCGGTCCCGGTGGTGCCAGGCCAGGAACAAGGTCGCGACCAGCACGAAGAGGGCCACCGGAAGACCCTCCGGCACCAGGACGAGGTTAACGCCCACGATGTTCACCACGATGGGGGCCAGCACCACGAGGGCGAGGGGCACGAAGCGGCCCGAGAGGAGGGCCAGGCCGCAGAGCAGCTCCAGCACCTTCACCGTGGGGAGCATGTAGCGGGTGACCCGCATGCCGTCATCGAAGACCTTCAGCGCCCCCGTCTGCGGGGGAGGCGGGATCAGGTTGAACAGGTAGGTCACGGAGGCGAACAGGAACAGCAGCCCCAGGAGGCTCCGCACGACGATGACGGTCCACTTCATGGCAGTGCCTCCGGGGGGCGATGGGCCTACTTCCAGCTGGCCCAGTAGTTGAGGTTCTCCACGAGGCCGGCGGCGGGCGTGGCCTTGAGGAAGTTGTAGGTGTCCACCATCACGGCCACCTCGTTGGTGCGGTCTTTCAGGCGGCTCTTGGGGATGGCGCTGGGGTGCGGCCCATGGTGGATGCCGATGGGATGCCAGGTGACCATGCCCGCCCCGATGCCGTCGCGGCTGAAGAACTCACCCTTGGAGTAGAAGAGCACCTCATCGTAGTCGATGTTGCGGTGGTAGAAGGGCACGCGCATGGCGCCCTCCTCCTCCTCGAAGGGCCGGGGCACGAAGGAGCAGATCACGAAGTTCCGGGCCAGGAAGGTGCTGTGGGCGGAGGGCGGCAGGTGGTAGCGGTGGCTGATCACGGGGCGGATGTCCATGATGTTGATGCGCCAGACCGTGAGGTCGCCCTTCCAGCCCACCACGTCCAGCGGGTTGAAGGGGTAGTACACCTTGGTGATCCGGTTCTCGCGCTTGATGTGCACGGCCCACTCGCGGCCCTCGCCCCTCACGTAGGGCACGGGCTCGGGGGTGTCGATCATGGCGGGATCGAAGATGGCGTTGGGCCCCAGCTGGTTGCGGTCGGGGATGGTGACCTCGCTGGCGCTCTCGATGAGGAGGTAGCGCTGGGTCTCCCCGTTCGGGAGGAAGCGGTAGGTGGTGCCCCGGGGGATCACCAGGTAGTCCCCCTCCCGGTAGTCCATCACCCCGAAGTCGGTCTCCAGCCGGCCGCCCCCGAAGTGGATGTAGTAGACGTCGTCGCCATCGCCATTCCGGTAGAAGAAGTCCATGGCCGACGGCGCCACGAAGTGGAGGGACACGTCGGCGTTGTGGAGGAAGCACACCGGGGCGAAGGCCGCCTCGGTGGACCCGAACATGGAGGCCTCCAGGGCCCCCTTCACCTGGGGATCCTGGGCCTCGGCCAGCCCGGGGAAGAGCTTGTTCAGGTCGTAGCTGTGGGGGATGCAGGGCCCCTCGATGCGGGTCCAGTTGGTGGGCGGGTTCACATGGTAGAGGTGGCTCACCCGGCCGAAGAAGCCCTGGCGGCCGTGCTCGTCCTCGAAGGTGCCCTCCGGCAGGTCCACGTGGGCCTGCCGCGTGTGGACGCCCTTCCGCAGCGGGAAGAGCGGCGTCTGGTTGGAAAAGCTCATGGGGGCCTCGGATGCGAAGCTCCATTATCCCCGAGGATAGAACGGACCTTTCAGTCTTAAAAGATCCACCACTAAGACACGAAGGACCACGAAGGTCTCACGAAGGAATGAACTTGTGAAAAGCTCCACAGGGCAGTCCCCATGGAGCTTTTCTTAGCGAATCTTCGCGTCCTTCGCGCCTCCACGGATCGCCCGCGATGCGGGCTCCCCTTCGCTAGGCTCAGGGACGTGGAGCCTCCGTGGTGGATCTTTATCCGTCGAGAAGAGCTACTCCCCCTGCATGAACCCGTACCGGTAGTCCGTGGGGGGCACGAAGGTCTCCTTGATGGTGCGGGGGCTGATCCAGCGGAGGAGGTTGAGGATGGAGCCGGCCTTGTCGTTGGTGCCGCTGGCGCGGGCACCGCCGAAGGGCTGCTGGCCCACCACGGCCCCGGTGGGCTTGTCGTTGATGTAGAAGTTGCCGGCGCTGTAGCGCAGGGTCTCCAGCATGAACTGGATGGCGTAGCGGTCCTGGGCGAACACGGCGCCCGTGAGGGCGTAGGGGCTGGTGTGGTCCAGCGTGTGCAGCATGTCCTTCCAGTGGTGCTCGTCGTACACGTGCACCGTGAGCACGGGCCCGAAGAGCTCTTCGCACATGGTCTGGTACTTGGGGTTCAGCGCCTCGATGAGGGTGGGCCGCACGAAGTAGCCCTTGCTGTCGTCATAGGTGCCGCCGGCGAGGATCCTGGCGTCGGAGCTGGCCTTGGCGGCGTCGATGGCTTCCTTCTGGGTCTTGAAGGAGCCGGCGTCGATCACAGCGCCCATGAAGTTGGAGAAGTCGCAGACATCGCCCATCTTGATGGCGTCGATCTGAGCGATGAGCTCGTCCTTGATCTTGGGCCAGATGTTGGAGGGGATGTAGGCCCGGCTGGCGGCGGAGCACTTCTGGCCCTGGTACTCATAGGCGCCGCGCACGATGGCGGTGACGAGGGCCGTGGGGTCGGCGGAGGGGTGGGCGAAGATGAAGTCCTTGCCGCCCGTCTCGCCCACGATGCGGGGATAGCCCCGGTAGTGGGACATGTTGTTGCCGATGGTCTTCCACATGTTATTGAAGACGCCCGTGGAGCCCGTGAAGTGGATGCCGGCCAGGTGGCTGTCGGCCAGCACGGGGTTGCCGATGGCGCTGCCGCTGCCCACCACCAGGTTGATCACGCCGTCGGGCAGGCCCGCGGCCTGGAAGAGCTTCATGAGCCAGTACGCGGAGTACACGGAAGAGCTGGCGGGCTTCCAGATCACGGTGTTGCCGCACAGGGCGGGGGCCGTGGGCAGGTTGCCGGCGATGGAGGTGAAGTTGAAGGGGGTCACCGCGAAGACGAAGCCCTCGAGCGGCCGGTGCTCCAGGCGGTTCCACATGCCCGGCGCGGAGTTCGGCTGCTCCTTCATGAGCTGCTCGTAGTAGGCGACGTTGAAGCGGAAGAAGTCCACCAGCTCGCAGGCGCTGTCGATCTCCGCCTGGTGGCAGGTCTTGGACTGGCCCAGCATGGTGGCGGCGTTCAGGGTGTCGCGCCAGGGGCCCTGCAGCAGGTCGGCGGCCTTGAGGAACACGGAGGCCCGGGCCTCCCAGGGCAGGTTCGCCCATTCCTTGTGGGCGTGCATGGCGCCGTGGATGGCCTGCTTCACCTCGGCGTCGCCGCCCTGGTGGAAGGTGCCCAGCACGTGCTGGTGGTCGTGGGGCATGACCGCCTTCCCCAGCTTGCCCGTGTGCACCTCGTGCCCGTTGATGATCATGGGCATGTCGATCTGCTGGCCGGCCATCTCCTTGAGCTTGGCCTTGAGGGAGGCCCGCTCCGGGCTGCCCGGCAGGTAGCCCTTCACGGGCTCGTTGACGGGGGTGGGGACCTTCGAGATGCCGAGGGACATGGGGGGGCTCCGATGAAGGAATCAGTGTAAGCCCTCAGCCTCCGGCCATCAGCCGCCAGCTGGGGAGGGGTGGCGACCCCCCTATCCTGCCCGGGAAGGCTTTGACGAAGCGCAAAAGCCCCCTGGATGGACACCCTCACGGCCCGCAGGTGCCCGGCACGAAAAAGCCGCCCGGATGGGCGGCTTTCCCTGGGGGCTTTTCAGCCTTAGATCTGGTCCCTGACTCGGGCCTTCGGCCGCTCGCCCCTCCGGGGCCGCCATCGGCTTCGCCGATGCGGTCCTATCCTCCCTCCGCTTCACTGCGGTCGGATGGTGACTCGGGCCTTCGGCCGCTCGCCCCTCCGGGGCCGCCATCGGCTTCGCCGATGCGGTCCTATCCTCCCTCCGCTTCGCTGCGGTCGGATGGTGAGGCCCTGGACCACGAAAAAGCCGCCCAAGCGGGCGGCTTTCCCTTCGGGCTTGGAAGCCTTACATCTGGTCCTTGAGGCCCTTGGCGACCTTGAAGACGACCTTGCGGCCGGCGGGGATCTCGATCTTCTCGCCGGTCTTGGGGTTGCGGCCCATCTTGGCCTTGGTGGGGCGCACCTCGAAGGTGCCCAGGCCGAAGAGGCTCACGCGGTTGCCGGCCAGGAGGGTCTCCACCATGTGATCGCGGAGGGTGTCGATGATGGCCTTGGCGCGGGCCTTGGAAAGGTCCTGGCCCTCGGCGAGGCTGGCGGCCAGCTCGGCGATGGAGAGGGTCTCGGGCTTGGTAGCGGACTTGGGCATGGAATGCTCCTGGGAATGGGCACGGGAAGCCCCCCGCGGGGGGATCGACCCGCGTTCCGATGGAAAGGCCCGGCGGCGCCCCGGACCGGCGCGCCGTCGGGAATCGGGATTACTCGGCGACGGCCTGGACCTCGAGGGTCAGCTTGGCCTGCACGCCCGCGTACACGCGGACTTCCACGGTGTAGGAACCGGCTTCCTTCACGTGGGGGAGGCTGATGCTGTGACGGTCGATGGTGAAGCCCTTGGCCTTCAGCATCTCGGCCACGTCGGCGTTGGTCACGGACCCGAAGAGGGTGCCGCTCTCGCCGGCCTTCTTGCCGATCTCCAGCTTCACGGCCTCGAGCTTGGTCTTGAGCTCGGTGGCCTCGGCCAGCTCCTTGGCGCGGAGCTTCTGGGCGCGCTCCTTCTCCAGCTCGATCTGGCGCTTGTTGCCCGCGGTCACGGGCAGGGCCAGCTTGCGGGGCAGGAGGAAGTTGCGGGCGTAGCCGTCCTTGACGTTCACCACGTCGCCGCGGCTGCCCAGCTTGTTCACGTTCTCGATGAGGAGGACTTCCATGGGGATCTCCAGATGTCTTCGTGCGGTCAGCGGATCGTCCGCGTTCCCCGCCCGGGTTAGGGAGCCTTCCGGACTCCCAGGGCCACTCAGGTGAGATGGCGCCCTGTCCCCCCTTGGGTTAGACCGCAAAATGCGGAAAACCAGTCTATCCTGTCTGCAACCGATCCCCAAGCCCGGAAAATCCAGGGAGCCCCCCCATGAGCACCGAACAGCGGAAAGATGCGCGCCGACTGGCCCTGGGGGCTGGTTTCGCCATCCGGTTCCAGTTCCAGGGCCGCACGCTGGAGACCCCCATCCTCAACCTGAGCTACGGGGGCTGCTTCACCCTGGTGCCCTTTCGGGACGCCCGCCACTTCGACCGTGGGGTCCAGCTCAGCGACCTCCAGCTCCTCCACCCGGAGCTCCCCAAGGGCCTCATCCAGGCCCAGGTGGCCTACACCCTGGGGGGTACGGCGGGCATGGAGCGCATGGAGCAGGTGGGCATGGGCATCCAGTTCATGGACATGGATCCCGTGGCCCGCATGGCCATGCAGAGCTGGCTGGATGCGGAGTGGGACAAGCGCGGCAGCGATCCCGCCTGAGCTAACCCCCCACGGGAAAGGGCCGGCACCGCCGGCCCTTTCCCTGTCCCGCGGAGGCCTAGGCCTCGGGGGTCTCCTCCACCTCGGCGGCCTTGAGGGGGCGCATCAGGGGGAAGAGGATCACGTCGCGGATGCTGGCGCTGTTGGTCATGAGCATGGCCATGCGGTCCATGCCCACGCCCAGGCCGCCGCTGGGGGGGAAGCCGTGCTCCAGGGCCATGATGAAGTCCTGGTCCAGGTGCATGGCCTCGTCGTTGCCACCCTCCCGTTCCTTGGCCTGGTCGAGGAAGCGCTCCAGCTGCACCACAGGGTCGTTGAGCTCGGAGTAGGCGTTGGCCAGCTCCATGCCGCCCACGAAGAGCTCGAAGCGGTCCACGTAGCCGGGCACGTCGGGCAGGCTCTTGGTGAGGGGGCTCAGCTCCACCGGGTGCTCGGTGATGAAGGTGGGGTGCCAGAGCTGCTTCTCGGCGAAGTGCTCGAAGAGCTCGCCGATGAGGGCCCCGGGGCTCTTGCGGGTGGCGTCTTCCAGGTGGGCGCCCTGGGCGATCTTGCGGATCTCCGCGGGGTCCTCCAGGCGGGCCCGGTCGAGCTTCCCGTACTCGGCGATGGCGTCGCGCATGGTCATGCGGCGGAAGGGCTTGGCGTAGTTGATGAGGCGGGGTTCACCGGCCTCGTCCACGCCCCAGGGCAGCTGCTCGGCCCCGAAGATCTCCGTGGCGACGGTGTGGAACATGTCCTCCACCATGGCCATGACATCGCGGAGATCCTCGCCGGCGGCGTAGCTCTCCATCATCGTGAACTCGGGGTTGTGGCGGACACTGAGCCCCTCGTTGCGGAAGTTGCGGTTGATCTCGAAGACCTTCTCGAAGCCGCCCACGATGAGGCGCTTGAGGTAGAGCTCCGGCGCGATGCGGAGGTAGAGGGGCATGTCGAGGGCGTTGTGGTGGGTCACGAAGGGCCGCGCCGTGGCGCCGCCCGGGATGGGCTGCATCATGGGCGTCTCGACTTCCAGGAAGCCCCGGCCCTCCATGAAGCGGCGCACGGCGGAGAGCATCTGGCTGCGCTGGCGCATGGTGGTGAGCACGTCGGGGTTGGAGATGAGGTCCAGGTACCGCTGGCGGTAGCGCTGCTCCTTGTCCTGCAGCCCGTGCCACTTCTCGGGCAGGGGCAGCAGGGCCTTGGTGAGGAACTGCACCGAGGCGGCCTTGAGGGTGAGCTCCCCGGTGCGGGTGCGCATCATGGTGCCGGCCACGGCGATGAAGTCGCCCAGATCCAGCAGGCGCACCACCTCCCAGTCCTGCTCGGAGAGGGCGTCCTTGCGCAGGTACACCTGCAGCTTGGCGCCGTTCTCGGAGAGGTTCAGGAAGCAGGTCTTCCCGCTGTCGCGGTAGGCGGTCACGCGCCCCATGGTGGAGGCTGAAACGGGGCTGGCCTCCAGGGCCTCCCCCGTGGCTTCGGCGTGGGTGGCCACCAGCGCCTCGATGCGGTCGGCCGCCCGGGCTTTGGCCGGATAGGGGTCCACCCCCAGGGCCTTCAGCTTCTCGAGCTTCTCGACACGGACCGCACGGTACTGGTTGTCCTGCATGGGGCACTCCCGATGACCACGACCCGGGGCCGCCCGGCCCCGAAAGCTCCAGTCTACCGGGCCCGGCGGGGTGCGCCGACGATCATTCGCCGAAGCGGTAGACCAGGAACACCGTGAGATCCGGGGCCAGGTAGCTGCCGCCCTCCTCGCTGAATCCGAGGCGCCAGCGGGGGAGGGCGCGGTGGCTGAAGGTCCAGTGCTGCTGGAGCACATCCCGATCCATGCGCGCCAGGCCGGTGCGGAAGGGGCTGCGCATCCAGGCCCAGCTGAGGTCCACACCCAGGCCCTCCAGGAGCCCCGGGGCCTCGAAGCGGTGGCCGAGCCCCGCCCAGGCCCGGGGAAGGGTGCGGTGCCCCATCACCCGACGCCATTCCGAGTGGGTGGGCAGCCCCACCTGGACCACCTCGCCCTGAGCGTGCACCCGGGTGCTTCCGAAGGTGGTCCAGACCGCGCCCCCGACCGTGAGGTCCGTGCCGCCGCTGCCGCTGAAGTCGTCGGCCCGACCGTTGGGCAGCTGCACCGAGGCCCCCAGGCGGCCACCCCGGTCGGCGGTGCCAAAGGGGCGCACCCAGGCCAGGTCCGCATCCAGGAGCTGGGTGCGGGGGCGGTCCAGCCGGGCGACGACCTGCCCATCCCGCTCCAGGGCGTAGGCGATCTGGTATTTCGGCACCAGCTCCCGCCCGCCGGTGGGGGTGCCCAGGAGGCTGTGCCAGGAGCTGAAGGCCTGATCCGCGAGCCCCCCGGAGCGCCGCACCACCCGGGTGCGGAGGTTCAGGAAGCCCCCCGCCAGGGGCCAGGCCAGGTCCGAGGTGAGCTGCCACTCCTCGCCGTCCAGGGTCGCCCGGGTGCGACCATCGGCGGTCTCCCGACGGTCGCGGCGCAGGAACTGGCTGGTGGCCTCGAGGGCCAGGCCGCTCCGCCCCTCCGGCAGGGGCTCCGGGAGGATGGCCAGCCAGGCCACCCGGTCCGGCCGGGGGGTCTCCTGGGCCTGGAGGATCAGGCTCAGGCCCGTCACCAGGAGCGCGGGACGGTTCACCGGGGCTGCACGAGGATCATGCCGAGGCTGGCCCCCGTGAGGGCCCGGGCTTCGAAGGTGCGGCCCTGGAGGGTGAAGGTCACCGGGGGCGCCACCTCCCCGGTGGGCGAGGGTGCCGCCAGGGTGGACCACACGGCCTGCACGGCCTCATCGCCCGCCCCGATGCGGCGGCCCAGCTCGGGCAGCCCCTGGGAGGTCCAGGCGGGGCTGGCCTCCGCCACGAGCCCGGAGGTGCGCTCCACCAGGGCCACGGGGTGGGTCAGGGCCTTGAAGGTCTCGCGGTAGCGTTCCAGGGTGAAGCCCAGGTCCTTCTTCACGGCCTCCAGCAGGTCCTCCAGGCGGATGGTCTGGCGCCAGAAGCGGTGGGCCTGGATGGCCGCGAACACGAGACCCGCGACCACGGCCACGAAGCCCCAATCGGGACCGCTTCGGTGGTCCTGGGGAGTGGTCTGCGCCCAGGCGGCGAGGCTGACGAAGTTCATGGATCCCCCAAGGGTGGTCGAAGGTCAGTGATGAGGCGGGAATTCCGGACTCCGGGTCCGGCAGACCCAAGGATAAGCTCGGAGACTGTCTACATTAACGAAGGGAGTCGCGTTGAAACCAAAGGGGCCTCAGCCAAGGAGGGACGCGCAGCGCGATGGGTGTCCATCGGGCAAGCGGCCAGACGCCGGATCAGGCCCCTTTGGTTTCAACCCTTCGGGCTGGGGCGGCGGCCGTCGCGCTCCTGCGTTGGCTCCATCGAACGCGGCGGCGGTGCGCCGCTCCTGGTCGCCTTCGGCTCCCGGAGATGGAGCCTCCCCTCAGTGGTGCGCCCACACCACCTTCGGTCGCCCTCCTGGGGGCGCCCGCCCCCCCCCCCCCCGCGGCCCCTTCGGTAATGTAGACAGTCTCCATAGTAGGTTTTGGAAATCTTTGCAGCTGGGGGTCTCATGACGGACAAGTTGGTGTTCAAGGAAGGGCTGGAGGACATCGTCGCGGGAACCACGTCCATCTGCTTCATCGATGGCAAGCTGGGCCGCCTGGTCTACCGGGGCTACGACGTGGCCGACCTCGTGAAGGGCAGCTTCGAGG
>JBGASN010000031.1:0-37165 GCA_044229665.1 Holophagaceae bacterium | reverse complement strand
CCGGTCTTGATGAAGTCGATGATCTGGCGGGCCAGGATCACGCTCACGGCCTTCTGGGCCTCCCCCGTGCTCGCGCCCAGGTGGGGCGTGAGGATGAGGCGGGGGTGGGCCCGCAGGGGCGAGTCCGCCGGCAGGGGCTCGGTCACGAAGGTGTCCAGCGCCGCGCCACGGAGGTGCCCCTTGTCCAGGAGCTTCACCAGCGCGGCCTCGTCCACCAGCCCACCGCGGGCGGCGTTGATGAGGCAGGCGCCCTTCTTCATCTTCTTGAGGCGGGCCTCGTCGAGGAGGTTCGTCGTCTCCTTGGTGCGGGGGATGTGCAGGGTGATGACGTCCGCCCAGGCCAGCAGGGCGTCCAGGTCCATCATGGGCACGCCCAGGCGACCGGCGGCGGCCTCGGGGAGGAAGGGGTCGAAGGCGGCCACCTCCATGCCGATGCCCTTGGCCTTGCGGGCCACGGTGGCGCCGATGCGGCCCAGGCCGATGACACCGAGGTTCTTGCCCTCCAGCTCGAAGCCCGTGAGGCCCGTCTTCGGCCAGTCACCGGCCTTCATGCCCGCATCGGCGGCGGGCACGTGGCGGGCCAGGGAGAAGAGCAGCGCCAGGGCCTGCTCCGCGGCGGCCAGGGTGTTGCCGTCGGGCGCGTTCATCACGGCGATGCCGCTCTCCGTGGCCGCGTCCACATCGATGGTGTCGACGCCGGCGCCCGCACGGCCGATGACCTTGAGGTGTGGCGCCCCGTGAATCACCTCCGCCGGCACCTTGGTCATGGCGCTGCGGACCAGCAGGACGTCCGCATGGTCCAGGGCCTGCCCGAGGGACTTCGGATCCTTGATGGGCTCCGAGGGGATCACCTCCCACCCTTCCGCCCGGAAGAGCGCGAGGCCGTCTTCATGAATGCCATCACAGGCGAGGATGCGCATACCTGACTCCAGAAATGAGAACGCGAATGGCGCGAACAGAAGCGCGAATGACGCGAATGAAAAGCTAGTTATTGGCGCTATTCGCGCCTTCATTCGCGCTATTCGCGATCTTCAGTTGGCTGATGCGAGGACGGCCTGGGCGGCTTCGCCGCCGGGGGCCTGGATCTTCACGCCGTGGATGCGGAAGGCGAGCTCGAGGGCCTGGATCACCATGAGGGTGTCGAGGCTGTCGGTGTAGCCGAGGTGGGCCACGCGCACCATGTGGTTCTCCAGCTCGCCTTGACCATTGGCCAACGACAGGCCGAACTTGTCACGGAGCGTCTTCAGGATGGCGCTGCTGCCCTCCACCGTGACGCCCGTGAGGGCGTTGCCCGGGGCCTTGGCGAAGGCCGGTAGCCCCCACTGGGCCAGGGCGGCACGGAAGGCGCGGGCCTGCAGGTCGGCGTTGGCGATGAGGGCTTCCACCCCGCCCAGGCCGTCCACCCAGTCGGTGGCGGCCTTGAGGGCGGCCACGAGGCCGATGGCGGGGGTCCAGGCGGTGCCGCTGTCGGCGTGGGCCTTCAGCTCGGCGCGGAGGTCCAGGTAGAAGCGGCCCAGGTGGGGCTGATCCAGCTGGGCGAGGTAGCGTGGGGAGAGGGCGAGGAAGGCGAGGCCGGGCTGGATGCCCAGGGCCTTCTGGCTGCCGCAGATGAGGGCGTCGCAGCCGTCGGCCAGGCGGATGTCGTGCACGCCCACGCCGGTGATGGCGTCCACGAGGATGAGGGCGTCGGGCTGGGCGGCCTTCACGATCGCGGCCAGGCCCTTCACGTCGTGGCGCACGCCGGTGCTGCTCTCGTGCTCCTGGATGCAGAAGGCGGCGAGCTTGGGGCGGTCTTCAGGATTTCGGCGAGGGCCCCGGGCGTGAAGGTCTCGCCGTAGGGCGCCTTCAGCTCGAGCACCTTCACGCCGTGGCCCTTGGCGATCTTCACCCACCGCTCGCCGAACTTGCCGGCGTGGGCCACGAGCACCGTGTCCCCGGGGGCGACGCCGTTCACGAAGGCCGCTTCCAGCGCGGCGGTGCCGCTGCCGGACAGGATCACGACCTCCTCACCCGCCTCCAGGCGGTAGAAGCGGCGCAGTCCCTCGTGGGCCTGTCGGAACAGGGCCTTGAAGGCCGGCGTACGGTGATGCACCGTCGCCAGCGACTGGGCGGAAAGACCCTCCGGCAGGAGTGGAGTGGGGCCGGGGGTCAAGAGGCGGGGCTTATTCAGCATGGGCGCTCCTGACGCAAAAACCAAATTGTCGAATCCAAAGGCTACGACGGCGCGCGAAATCCGCGCAAGCGGAAACCTGCGAAGCGGCGTGGCACCTGGATCCGCGGCGATCGATCAGCCGGCGGTCTTGTCCTCGGCCTGCTTCTCGTCGCGGTGCAGGCTCGCCTTCATGAGCAGGCCCGGCGTATCCAGCGCGATGCTCCGCTCCACGCGGCAGGCCTCCACGAAGGTGATGGAGGGACGCTCCCAGGTGAGCACGTCGAGGGCCGCCTTCTCCCCTTCCCGATCCCGGTAGGTGGCGTGGATGAGGTCGCCCTGGCTCACGTAGAGCATGCCGACGCGGCCGCGGCTGTGCACGGTCATGGTGCAGTGCTTCTTCTCCCAGTGCATGAGCATCAGCAGGCTGCCGACCCCGAGCCCCTTGGTGAGGCCTTCGGGCTCGCGCTCCAGGAGAGTCTTCACCTCCTGCTGCAGCATGTTGGGGATCACGGGCTTGGGCAGCACCCGGAGGGCGCCCAGCTCCATGGCCAGGCCCCAGGTGTCGAGGTCGAGGAAGCTGGTGATCACGATGGCGGGCATGCTGGGATGCCGCTCGCTGACGTAGGCCAGGAGCTGGTACCCGCCCATCACGGGCATCTGCAGGTCCGTGACGAGGAGGTCCACGGGCTGGTCCTGGAGGATCTTCGTGGCCAGGGCGCCGTTCTCCGCGGTCACCACGGCGAGGTCCTTGAGGGAGAGCAGGGCCCGGCTGGCGATCTGGAGCGTGGCCCGGTCGTCATCCACCACGAGGATCGTCTTCACCGGGGCACCTCGAGGGGGGCCACGCAACGTGACAGGCGATGGACAGGGGACATGCCCCGAGCATAGCAGCAACCCCTGCCCAGCTGGCGAGGCCGCCGCTACTCCAGCCCCTCGCCCTGGGCCAGCTGCTGGGCCTTGCGGTGGTCCCGGGCCACGGCCGCATCCATGAGGAGCTCCTCCAGGGGGTCGGAGACCGTGGCCTCCACCCGGCAGGTGCTCACCATCTCCACGTGGATGTCCTCCCAGGCCAGGATCTCGAAGACGGCCTTGAGGCCCTCCTGGTCCCGGAAGGCCCCGTGGATGAGGGCCCCCTCCTGGATGTAGAGCAGCCCCAGCCCCTCTTTGGCGCGGACCACCAGGGTGCAGCTCTTCCGTTCCCACTGCAGGAGCTGGAGGAGGGAGGCCAGCGAGAGGCCCCGGATGGCCGCATCCGTGGGCAGGGCGGCGGCGGCGCGGATCTCCTCCATGAGGGCCGAGAGGCGCGGCGGCTTGGCGAAGAGGCTCATGGCCCCCAGGCGGAAGGGGGCGTAGCCGTGCTCCTCCGGGGGGGTGCTCGTCACCACGATGATGGGGATGTGCGGGTACCGGGCGCTCACCTCGCCGATGAGCTGGTAGCCATCCAGCACGGGCATCTGGAGGTCCGTCACGAGGACGTTCACCTCCTCCCGCTGCAGGATCTCCAGGGCCTCCTGACCATGGCCCGCCAGCAGCACCCGGAACCCGTTGAGCCCTTTGAGGCCCCGGTTGAGAAAGCTCTGGGTGGCGCGGTCATCCTCCACCAGCAGCACCGTCTTGCTGGGCTGCTCGAGGTGGGGACGGCCGACATTGGGGGCGAAGGTCATGGGGGTACCGGGCTCCTAGTGTGCCTTGTCGGCCGCCGGGTTCAAGGCGCCCAATTACGGCACGGCCAGGGCAGCCTTCAGCTCCCAGCGGGCCGCCTCCGCGGGGTTCCGGGGGGTGTCCACTCCTTCCCGGAGGCAGAAGGCCAGCATCCGCATGGCCACGGGGTCCCCCGCCTCGGCCCGGAGGAGGTAGGGCTCCAGCCCTGGGGCCAGGGAAGGGACGGGGTAGGCCCCAAAGGTCCGGACCTCCGCATGAGCCCGGGTGCCGGCTTTGCCCTGAAGGGCGCCCAGGCTCAGCCCCACGGCCAGGGCGGGCAGGAACCAGGTGAACCTGCGGGCCCGGCGGGCCGCCTCCGGAGCCGGGAGGTCCAAGCGGGGCGCCGGGGGGCGGTCCGAGGCGACCGGGGCCGGGGCAACCTGGATGGGGGTGCCGGGGACCCCCAGCAGGTCCTCCAGGCGGTCCATGGCCCCGAGGATGGCGTGCGTGACCTCCGGTTCGCACTGGGGGGTCACCTGGGGCGCGGGCTCGGGGATCCCGGGGGCGGTCCGGACCCGGAAGACCGGCACTTCCATGGGGGTGGCGCTCGGGGAGGGAAAGGGGCGGGGTTGGGTGGTCTCGGGGTTCATGGGTGCTCAGGGCAGGAGGATGGGGTGGGCGAGGTAGCGCTGGATGGCGGTCATGAGCCACCAGCCGTCGGGAGCGGGCTGGCCTTTGCTGACGGGACGGGCCCGCGTGGACATGCCCACGCCATCGCCGAACATCAGGTTGAACACGCCCGCATCCTTCGCGGCCTGGATGTGGGCGCCCCAGCTGAGGGTGCCCGCGGTGTTGGCGGTGGCGGGGTCCGTGGAGGCATTGGCCGCGAAGTAGCCGGTGCGGGCCGCGCTGCCGGGAACGAAGGCATCACCGAAAAAGTAGGAGGCGGTGCTGTCTTCGTACTTGTTGGTGGTGTTGTCCAGATCGGTGAAGCTCCCATCCGCGGCGTAGGGGTTCACGGCCTTGCTGTGGTTGATGCGGCCCACGGGGAGCTGCCAGAGCGCCACCGGGAGGTTGGTCTGGTCGTGGAGGGTCTTCACGAAGTAGAGGTAGTTGTTCCAGTGGTCGACGTTCCAGAACCAGGTGGACCCCGCGGGATCCGCGGCCGCCGCCCCGTTCACGCCCACGGCATCCAACCCGTACTTGTCGAAGCTGATGAAGTGGGCGCCTTCGGTGGTGACCCCGGCGGCCTTGTAGAAGGCGGCGATGCGCACGGCGTTGTCGTAGATGGTCTTGCGGCCGTTCGTCCACCCCTGCTGGTCGCCATCCGTGACCTTCATGAGGCTCTTGGGGGCGTTGGGGGCGTTCACCGAGCCGTCCAGGGAGGCCCACACGTTGAACTGCCAGCCGAAGCGCACCTGGGGCGCGTCCCGCTTGATGATGTGGTTGATGGTGGCCACCAGGCCGGGGAGGGTGTCGGGGTAGACCGGATCGGCGGCGGTCCAGAGACCGGCATCCTTGGCGGCGGAGGCGAAGGCCTGGATCTGGTCCGGGGTCTTGCCGCTGAGCTGCATCATGTAGCCCAGGAAATCGGGCTCCATCACCATCATGATGGTCTCGTCCTTGGCCTCCTCATTGAAGATGGCCAGGGTGTCGCGGAGCAGCTCGAAGTAGGCCTTCATGTAGGACCGGGTTTGGATGTGCTCCAGATCCGTGGTGTAGCTCTCCCCACCGTCGGGGATGTTGTACCAGACGAAGGTGGGGATGGCGCCCATCTTCAGGCTCTCCCGCACATACTTCCGGGCCCGCTCGCCGGGGACGTTGCTCCAGGTCCACCAGCCGTTGATGGGGCCGCCGTTGAGGTAGATGTAGCGGTTGTCCACGTAGCGGTTCTTGTCGCCGGTGCCGAAGCTGTTGAACATGTCCAGATCGGCGTCGGCATCCTCGCTCACCACCCCCATGGAAACGTACTTGGGGAAGCCGGGGTTGGCGCCCGCGGCATCCTTCACCCGCACGCCGACGTAGCGCACGGAGCCGGAGGTGGTCTCGGTGATGCGGAGGCCGGCGCGGCCGCCGTTCACGTCATTGCTCTGGAGCTGCAAGGTGGTGCCGCCCACGAGGGTGGCCTTCACCGCGCGGCCATTGTTCACCTCCACCTTGAAGGCGGGGTTCGCCTGCCCACTGGCGGTGAGGGGGATAGTGGTCGTGCCCTGAGGGATGAGCACCGACATGGCCGGGGCACCCGTCTGGTCATAACCCGTGAGCCCCACGGTGGGCGTGGCCGCCCCGCCGTTGCCGCCGCCGATCTGGGTGGTGACGGTGACCACCACGCCGCTCACGGTGGCCGTGGCCGGGGGGGCCCAGCCGCCGCTGGCGGTGGTGTCGGCCCCGATTCCGATCGTGGCGGAGGCGCCGGGGGCCAGGTTCCCGTTCCAGCTCAACGGGGTGAACGTGGTGGTGTGCCCGCTGGTGGATTGGTTCGCATTCCAGGAGGAGGTGACCGTGTCGGCCGTGGTGAAGGTCAGGGCCCAGGTGGTGATGGCCTGGGCCCCCGTGTTGGTGAGGGTGATGTCGGCGTTGTAGCCCCCGGACCAGGAGCTGGTGCGGGCGAACTTCACGGAGAAGGCCGCGGTGGGCGAGGGGGCCGTCACGGTCACCGTGGCGGTGGCCTTCTTGCTGGGGTCGGCCACCGAGGTCGCGGTCACGGCGTAGGTGCCGGCCGTGGCGGGAGCGGTGTACACGCCGCTGGTGACGCTGCCGCCGGTGGCGGACCAGGTCACGCCGGTATTCCCACTGCCCGTCACCGTGGCGGTGAAGGTCTGGGTGCCCCCCGTGGTCAGCGTGGTCGAGGTGGGATTCAGGCTCACGGCCACCGCGGGGGCGGGCGCCGTCACGGTCACCGTGGCGGTGGCCTGCTTCGAGGCGTCGGCCACGCTGGTGGCGGTCACGGTATAGGTACCGGCCGTGGCGGGAGCGGTGTACGCGCCGCCGGTGACGCTGCCGCCCGTGGCGGACCAGATCACGCCCGTGTTCGCGGTACCCGTCACCGTGGCGGCGAAGGTCTGGGTGCCGTTGACGCCCAGGCTCACGGCGGAGGGGTTCAGGCTCACGGCCACCGTGGGGGCGGCGGCCACGGAGAGGGTGATGCTCACGGACTTGGCCGGATCCGCCACGGCGGTGGCCACCGCGCGGTAGGTGCCTTCCACCGCCGGAGCGGTGTAACGGCCCTGGCCATCGATGAGGCCCCCGGTGGTGGTCCAGGTGAGGGCGGTGTTGGTGGACCCGCTCACCGTGGCCTGGAGTTGCACGGTTGCATTGGGGGCCAGGCTCACCTGGGGCGTGGAGGTGGTCACCGTCACGGCGGCGGAGGTGGACCCCCCGGTGGACCCGGAGGTGGAGCCCCCGCCCCCTCCCCCGCAGGCGAGCACGGCCGCAAGAAGGGGCAGGGTCAGGAGCTTGGTGATGAAGCGATGGGACATGGGGAGACCTCAGGAACGAACGAAGGTGGAGGAAGGCGTCGGGTCGCAGCTGGACCAGCGGTCAAGCGCCCGGATCGCCCCCCGGAGGGCCTCGGCGGCCTCGTGCTTTGAGTGGTCCGGGACTTCGGACCTGCGCGCCAGGGGGCTTCCGTGGGGGCGCACGGCCTCCGAAGGTCGGGCCGCTGGGGCCAGGGGCTTCAGGGCGGGCCGGAAGGGATCGGGGTGAGCCCGGGTGGGCGCTCCCTGACTCCCGAAGATCAGCCGGTCCGCGCTGAACGTGACCAGGGTGAGGGCCCGGGGCATCCACCGCCGGAGCAGGCTGGTGGCACGCCCCACGCCACGGGGGATGGAAGCCGGTTCGATGGGCGTCTGGAATCGCACCGCCGGCCCCGGCAGGCGGGTCACCTGACCGCGGAGGCGGATCTCATCACGGTCGGTGGGAAGCAGCAGTTCGATGGGAGTGGACATGGCATCCTCGGGGCCCCTGGGGCCGTCCATCCAGCTTCCCGGAGGCGGATCTCCAACCCCAGCCAACCCTTGTGAAGAGTTGTTTCCAACCTGAAACACCCCTTGGCGGTCCCTTCACAGCACCGGCCCCGGAGGTGATCCGGGGCCGGGAAGGGTCAGCCCACCGACTGGGCGAGGCGACGGAGGGTCTCGGCGCCGAGGATCTCCAGGACACCCGGAGCCACCCGGAGCACCCGGGCCGGAGGTGCGGGTGCATCCACACGGGCCGGGGGTTGGAGCAGGTGCGCCAGGTATTCGGGCTGCCAGGGTTGGGGTTTCGGATGCGCGGACATGTCGGTCGCCTCAGGGATTCGGCACGGCGCCGTTGTTGAGCTTGTCGTTCACGGTCTTGAGGAGGCTGTTCTGGAAGTCCTCACTCAGCTCCCAGAACATCCCGCCGCCGAGGCCGAGGTTCAGGAGGTAGTCGCACTTCAGGCCCAGGGAGGTGGGGTCTTCATAGGAGAACCAGACCTTCTTCGTGGCGCTGTAGAGCATGGGCACCTTGGCGGTGGGGTGGTAGCTGAGGCTCCAGTCCCCCTTGCCCACGTAGTTCTGGAGGATGTCGGCGTAGTCGAGCACGCCCGCCTCCCAGGTGCCGGGACCCGCGCCCTGGAAGGGCTGGTAGAGGCCGCCGTTGGTGGCGCCCACTCCGGCGAAGCTGCGGCCGTACATGGCCAGGCCCAGGGTGATGTTCTTGGGGGCCACGCCCGCAGCGAGGAAGGCCTGCACACCCTCGGAGACGGAGAACCCGGGATCGTTGGCGCCGGTGGGGGCGTTGGGATCGGGGTAGAGCGGCGCGTTGAAGCCGGTGATGGGGCTGAAGGAGCCATAGAAGTCGTAGCTCATGAGGTTGAACCAGTCGAGCTGGGCCTCGACCTTCTTGAGCTCGTAGTAGCCCTTCTCGGCGGCACCGATGCCCATGGCGGCGGTGAGGAGGTAGTGCCTGCCCCCGTCCAGGGTGCCCTGGGCGGTGAGCTGGGTGCGGAGCTCCGTCATGAGCAGGGTGAAGTTCACGGTGTCGGCGGCGGTCCCGGCCTGGAGGCCACCCCCCACGGGATACTCCCAATCGATGTCGAGGCCATCGAAGCCGTAGGTCTTCATCAGGGAGATGGCCGTGCTGGCGAAGCGCTTGCGGTTGGCGTCGGTCGCCGCGGCGTTGGGGAAGTTGGCACTCCAGGTCCACCCACCGATGCTGAGCAGGGTCTTCAGGTTGGGATGGGCGGCCTTGAGGGCATTCAGCTCGGCGAAGTTGCCGCCGGGGGTGCCCGAGGGGGACCAGCCACCGATGCCGGCGTCGGCCGCGGGATCACCCAGCACCACGCTTCCATCGGGGTTCACGTTGGCGAAGGCGTAGTTGAGGTGGCTGAGCTTGGTGGCGTCCAGGTTGCGGGCGAAGAACTTCCGCTCGTAGGCGCTCCAGGCGGTGTAGTAGCCGATGACGCGCTGGGAGCCGGCGGCGGGGGCGGTGGTCACGGTCACCGTGGCGGTGGCCGAACGGGTGGCGTCCTGCTGGCTCGTGGCCTTCACGGTGTAGGTGCCGGCGGTGGCCGGCGCCGTGTAGAGCCCGGCGGCGGTGATGGTGCCGCCGGTGGCCGTCCAGGTCACCCCGGTGTTGGCGGCGTTGAAGACGGAGGCCGTGAAGGTCTGGGTCTTGCCCACCTGCAGGGCGGCGCTGCCGGGGGTGATCTGCACGGTCACACCCTGGGCGGGATCCGGCCCCACGGTCACGGAGGCGGTCGCCTTCTTGGTGCTGTCCGCCACGCTGGTGGCGGTCACGGTCACGGTGGCCGGGGCGTTGGGGGCCGTGTAGAGGCCGGCGGAGGTGATGGTGCCCGCGGAGGCGGTCCAGGTGACGGCGGTGTTGGCCGTGCCGGCCACCAGGGCCGTGAAGGTCTGGGTCTTGCCGAAGAACACGTTGGCGGAGGTGGGGTTCACGGCCACGGTCACCGCATCGGGGGTCCACCACTTGAGGTTGGCGGTGGCGGTGCCGGACCTGCTGGGGTCCGCCACGGAGGTGGCGCGCACGGTCACGGGGCCTTCGGTGGAGCCGGGCAGGCTGGCGGGGGCGGTGAAGAGGCCTTGGGCGGTGATGGTGCCGTTGGCGGCGCCGCCATCCACGCTCCAGGTCACGGCGGTGTTGGCGTTGCCACTGACCGCAGCGGAGAACAGGGTGGTCTTCCCCGCACCGATGTCCACGGTGGTGGGCGCCACGACCACCTGCACCTGGCCGGTGGCGGGAGTCGACACCGTCACGGTCGCGGTTGCCTTCTTCGTGGCATCGGCCACGCTGGTGGCGGTGACCGAATAGGTCCCGGCCGTTGCGGGGGCGGTGTACACGCCGCCGGCGGTGATGCTGCCGCCCGTGGTGGACCAGGTCACGGCGGTGTTGGCCGTGCCCGTCACCGTGGCGGTGAAGGTCTGGGTGGCATTCGTCATCAGGCTCGCGGAGGTGGGGTTCACGCTCACGGCCACGATTTGGGGCGCCGTCACGGTCACCGTGGCGGTGGCCTTCTTGGTGCCGTCGGCCACGCTGGTGGCGGTGACTGAATAGGTCCCGGCAGTGGCGGGGGCGGTGTACATGCCGCCGGCGGTGACGCTGCCGCCGGTGGTGGACCAGGTGACCGCCGTATTCGCGGTGCCCGTCACCGTGGCGGTGAAGGTCTGGGTGCCGCCCGTCGTCAGGCTGGTGGCGGTGGGGTTCAGGCTCACGGCCACGGCCTGGGGGGCGGTCACGGTCACCGTGGCGGTGGCCTTCTTGGAGGTGTCGGCCACGCTGGTGGCGGTGACCGAATAGGTACCGGCGGTGGCGGGGGCGGTGTACACGCCGCCGGCGGTGATGCTGCCGCCCGTGGTTGACCAGGTCACCCCGGTGTTCGCGTTCCCCATCACCGTGGCGGTGAAGGTCTGGGTGCCATTCGTCGTCAGGCTGGCGGAGGTGGGATTCACGCTCACGGCCACCGTGGGGGCAGCCACCACGGTGATCGTGATGGTCGCGGACTTCGCGGGATCCGCCACGGACGTGGCCACCACCCGGTAGGTGCCTTCCACCGCCGGGGCGGTGTAGGTACCGGTCGCATCGATGAGGCCGCCGGTGGTGGTCCAGGTGAGGCCCGTGTTGCTGCTGCCGCTCACCGTGGCATGGAGTTGCACCGTGCCGTTGGGGGCCAGGGAGAGCTGGGGCGTGGCGGTGGTCACGGTCACGGCGGTGGCGCCTCCGCTGGTTCCGGGGGTGGAGCCCCCACCCCCGCCGCCGCAGGCCAGGAGGGCCACCAACAGGGGCACGGTCACGAGTTTGCAGGCGAGGCGCAGGGTCATTCAAAACTCCGGAACGGGTCTGGGTGCAGGTCGGGGACCCCGGGCGGACTGCGCCGCACCTGGGCCTTTCCCAGCATCGGATCCCGCTCGGGAAGGGTCGAACCAACAGATGTGAAGAGTTGTTGCGAAACTGAAACACCCCCCGCCCGGGTTGTTTCAGGGCCTCCGCAGGAGCATCAGGCGGAGGTTCTTCTCATCCAGGAAGAGCTCCGCCTCGCTGACCCGGTTCCGTTCGCTGAAGGTGTAGACGACGCTCCCCTCCCAGATGTGGGGAATCCCCTCCCGATCCAGGACCCGGCTTCGGAACTGCCGCATGACCTTCTGGCCCACCTCCTGGGTGGAGAGGATCTCGACCTCGCGGGAGTTGGGGAAGATGAAGGACAGCAGATGGGATTCGATGGCGGGCCACCCCCGCAAGGGCTCCGAGAGGAAGGGCGCATGCAGGGCTGCGTGGGGTTCGAACACCGCACCGATGCGCTGCCCATCCCCGGTCCGCCAACCCTCGAGGAGTTCCGTCATGGCGGCTGCGATCTCAGGCTTCATGCCCACACCCTAGCCCCGATCCGGGGGGGCGGTCCAGGGAGGCCGGCCTCAGGGCCTCCGCAGGAGCATCAGGCGGAGGTTCCGCTCGTCCAGGAAGAGTTCCACCTCGATGATCTTGAAGCGCTCATTGAAGGTGTACACGGCGCTTCCCTCCCAGTCGTGGGGGAAGCCGTCGCGGTCCAGGACCCGGCTGCGGAATTGGCGCATCACCTTGTTCCCCATCTCCTGGACCGCCACCACCTCCATCACCCCCGTGTTGGGCAGCAGGTAGGACAGCAGGTGCCCTTCGATGGCCATCCAGCCCCGCAGGGGCTCCGAGAGGAAGGGGGCGTGGAGCACGGCATTGCCCTCGAACAGGGCGCCGATGCGGCGGGTGTCACCGGCCCGGAGACCTTCCAGGAGTTCCGCCATGGCCGCTGCGATCTCGGGTTTCATGACCCCACCCTAGCTCCGCAGGCAGGGCCCGGTCCACCCTCAAGGCCGGCGGAGCACCAGGAGCCGGAGGTTCGCCTCGTCCAGGAAGAAGGTCGCTTCGGAGACTTTGGAGCCCTCGCTGAAGGTGTAGAGGACCTCCCCCTGCAGCACCTGCTCCTGCCCATCCCGATCCCTGAATCGCGATTCGAAGCGTCGGAGCACCTGGTTCTGCATCTCCACGGAGTGGACCACGTCCAGATTTCCAAGGTTCGGCAGCACCATGGTGCGGAAGTAGGATTCGATGGCCACCCACCCCCTGATGGGCTCCGAGAGGAAAGGGGCCCGCAGGAGGGCGTCCGGTTCGAAGACCTCCCGGATCCGGTCCAGGTCCTGGCTCTGGAAGGCCCGCGCCAGGGCTTCCAGGGCGGCCGCCAGGGGTGCGGTCATGACCGCCTCAACAGCAGCAGCCGAAGGTTCCGCTCATCCAGGAAGAGCTGCATGCCGGCGATCAGGTGCCGGGGGCTGAAGGTGTAGAGGGCCGCCCCCTCGAAGGGCTGCTCGAACCCTTCACGGTCGATGATGCGGCTCCGGAAGGTGCGGATCACCTGGTTGTCCAGCTCCATGACGGACAGGAGCTCCATCTGGGCCAGGTGGGGGACGGTGAGGTCCAGCACGTGTTTGGCGATGGCCGCCCAACCCACCAGGGTCTCCGTGAGGAAGGGGGCGCGGAAAGTGGCCTCGGGTTCGAAGCAGGCACCGATGCGCTCCATGTCGCCGGCCTTCAAGCTCGCAAGGAGGTCATCCAGGAGCTGCGTGATCTCAGGCTTCATCTCAGGCCGGGGTGATGGGGAGAATCCAACGGTAGCCCTCCCCCGGGATGGTGCCAATGGGATTCTCCCGGTCCTCGGGATCCAGCTTGGTGCGGAGGCGGGCCACGTGGACATCCACGGAGCGGGGGCTGGGCTGGCCATCGCTGGGCCAGGCGGCTTCCAGCAGTTCCTCGCGGGAGCAGATGGATCCGGCCTTCTCCACCAGCGCCTCCAGGAGGCGGAACTCCCGGGGGGTCAGGGCCAGGGCCTCCCCATGGCGCTCGATGCGGTACTTCTTGAAGTCGAAGACGAAGTCCCCGGTGCGCACCCGGTGGCTCTTCTTCATCGCCGCCCCTTGGGTCCGCTTCAGGATGGCCCGCACCCGGAGCTTCAGCTCCATCTGGGAATAGGGCTTCAGCACGTAGTCGTCGGCGCCGAGCATGAAGCCCTGGACGCGGTCCACCTCGTTGTCCTCGGCGGTGAGGAGGAGGACGGGAACTTCGTCCCCATCCTCCCGGAGGGTCTGGAGGACCTCGAAGCCGTCCACCTTGGGCATGCGCACATCGAGCACGATGAGATCCGCCCGCCGCCCCCGGTGCATGATGAGGCCCTCCACCCCATCGCCGGCCCCCACCACCTCGTGGCCATCGGATCCTAGCAACGCCTGGACGATGCGCCGGGCGCCCCGATCGTCGTCCACCACCAGGATGCGGGCCATGTCACCTCCAGGCACCGTATCGGCGGGAAATGCCCGGACTTGGGTTCTGGCGGCTACCGCTCCCGCCCCTTGGGGATCCGCTTCGGGGGCACGGGCCCCTGCCCCAGACGGGCCTGGGCCTCGGCCCAGTCCTGGGGGTGGTCCTGCCGCCACTGGGCCACCCAGGCGGGCTCCGTGTAGTCCTCGAAGTCCCGGGCCTTGCGGGCATGGCTCTCCAGGGTCTGGAGCACGGCTTCGTGGATGTCCTCGGCCTTGGGGGGGATGTGGCCCTCGAAGATGGGCTGGGCGAAGTAGGCCCGGAGGGTCTGTTCCGCGGGCTTGCCCCACACGGCGTAGGTGCGGTCGTCGGGGCCCCCGGGCTCCTTCAGGGAGCCATCGGGGTTCCGGTCGCCCAGGTTCTCACCGTAGAGGTAGTAGAAGACGGCATCGCCATCGGACCAGTGCCGCAGCACCTTGAAGGTGCCCTTCAGCAGGAAGTCCTGGAGCGCGATGTCCGTGGGCTTGTCGGTGCGGAAGTCCCAGGGCCCCACGTGCGCGTGGGCCACGCTCGGGTAGCCCACCTCGGTGATCATCACGGGGCGGTCGAAGCGGGCCCGGAGGGTACGGGCCTTGGCCACGATCCACCACCAGCCGTCGCGGATCTGGTCCTCGGTGGGGTAGTCGTCGTACTTGGCGATGGGATCGTAGGTGTTCATGCCGATCACATCCAGCGCATCGCCAAAGGTGAAGGTGTCGTGGCTGTCGAAGTTCACGCTGTAGGTGAGCTTCCCCGTGAAGACCTTCCGAACCTCCTTGGCCAGGGTGCGCCAGTGGTCCGGGAAGCGGTGGCTGCTCGCCTGCTCGGTGCCCAGGGAGAACCACTCCACCCCGCCCTCCTGGGCCAGGGAGGCGAGGCGCACGTTGAACACCGTGTAGCTGCGCCACCAGGCTTCCCAATCCGTGGGCTCGATGTTGCCCCGCCAGAAGGTCACGTTCTCCTTCTCGTCCTTGAGGTTGATGGTGGGGAAGAACATCACCCGCAGACCCAGGCCCCGGGCGATGCGGAAGTTCTCCAGCAGGGCCCACTCCGTGGGGCTGCTGGTGGGGTGGCGGTGCACCTCCGTGCTGTGCCCCGTGTCCATGCGGTAGATGGCCTGCAGGGTCACGCAGGTGGCGCCGGTCTCCGCGATGCGCCGCAGCTCCTTGGCGTAGAGGTAGTTGGGGTCACCCGTGTACATGCCCAGCACGATGCCCCGGGGCTGGGGCACCAGGGCCCTGGCCTGCTTGCGGCGGACGAGCCAGAAGGTGGAGGGGACGGCCAGCAGGGCCAGGAGGGCGAGGAGGCGGCGCATTCCCCCAGGATAGGGGATGGGGCCCTCAGCCCACCATCCACCGGGCGATCCGCATCCAGAGGTCGGTACCCGAGAAGATCAGCCTGGCCGGGTGGGAGAGGATCACGAAGCAGGAACCCCAGACGAAGGCCGGGTGGAACTTGCCTGTCTTCACCCGGTCGTAGGCGAGGCACCCCAGCACCAGGAGGTCCGTGAGCCCCAGGTAGAGGGGGAGCCCCGCTTGTCGGACCACGTCCAGCGGGATCCGGCCGATGGCGGCCGTGGCCATGCCGATGCAGGAGAGCAGCATGAGGCGGCGGTGCGCTTCCGGTCGGTTCCGCAGGAGCAACCCGGCGCCCACGAGGCCCGCGAACACCACCATGTCGCCGATGGGCACCAGGAGGAACACCAGGGGCGGGGGTCCCGGCGTGTGGCCGAGGCGGGCGGCCTGGATCGCCGTGAGGGGACCCAGCACCAGCACCGCCAGGGCCACCAGGGCCCCGAACATCCCGAGCTTCCGGTGGAGGTGCACCCGATGGTCGGCCACGAGCTTCGCCTGCACGATGAACAGGACGAACCAGGTGGTCATCACCAGCCCGTGGACGTGCACCAGGGTGGGCAGGGCCGGGGTCCCGAAGAGCCCCTTCAGGTAGTAGGTCTTCCCGAAGCCCAGGAGGATGATGGCGGCCACGAGCAGGCCCATGAAGGTGTAGAAGCGCCGGTCCACGCCGGGGCGTGCGGCTTTGGTGATGGTGCCCATGGGCCCCTCCGGTCGGTGCAGTGGGATGCTGTCCCGGAGCCTAGCAGGATCCGCCGGGGAGGCCAGGCCCTTGGAGCGGGAGCCGGCTACCTGGATCCCGTGGCCCCCGAGCCCACCTGCTGCTGGGCCTGGAAGCGGGCCACATCCTCATTGAGGAGGCGCTCCGCCTTGATCAGGTCCGTGACCGCGTTCAGGTAGGCCATCACCTGCTCGTGGGTGCGGAAGCGCAGCTTTCCTCCCGCATCAACGCTATCCAGGCCCTGGTCGGCCAGGGTCACGATGCCTTCCATCTGGCGGTAGTACGCCCGCTTCTGCCGCATGATCCCGATGAGGAGGTCCAGCGTCTTACCCTTCTCCTGGAATCCCTTGGCCACACCCTGCTTGAACTCGGCATTCACGGGGAGGGCGGTCACGAAGGCCTGCCCCTTGGGGCCCACCAGCTCATCCTCCGCATCCAGGGCGGTCTCGAGGTGCCCCACCAGGGCGCCCAGCCGCGCGTGCTCCTTCCGCCGGTGGTCAGCATCCACCAACCGCTGGGGGTGAAGGGCCTCCCCATCCGCCTTGGCCAGGGTCTCCACCTGCTGGCTGGCCGTCTGGAGCCGGGTGGCCTGGGCATGCATGTGCTGGAGGAGGGGATAGTAGGGGCCCAGGCGGGAGGGGTCGACGGAGAGGGGCGCGAGCGGCTTGCCCGCCGCCATCTCCCGCTCCAGGGCCTTCATCTCCTGGGCCACCCGGGCCTGCTGGAGGCGCTCGAACTGGCATCCCAGCGTCACGGAGAGGAGGGCGATGGGAAGGAACAGGCCTCGAAGGGTCATGGCGCACCGGGCGGGGGGTGCGGACCCTTGGCCCGCAGGGGGATGGAAGCCCCCTCCGGAAATCCTCCCGGAGGGGTCGGGGGGCGCCGCCTCAGATGCGGGCCATCAGCTCGAGCTGGATCAACCGCATGAGCCCGGAGCAGGAGCGGAGGGCCACCGGCGCGCAGCGACGGCCCCGGAGGGGCGGGGCCCAGGGAGGGGCCCCGTGAGTTCCTGCGCGGCAGGATTTCATACCCGGGCCATCAGCTCGAGCTGGATCAACCGCATGAAATCCTGCGCATTCGTCACCACGCCGAAGGCCTGGTGGGTGCCGCGGTCCTTCAGCTTGCTCACGAGGAACTCGGTCTGGTCCACGCAGATGGTGGTGATCTCGTGGTACTGGCCATCGGGCTTCAGGCAGAAGGTGGGCAGCATGTTGCCCGCGGCGATGCTGTGCAGGGCCGTGGCCACCATCACCACCATCGTGGCCTTGGAGGTGTGCTCGCGCATCTCCGCCTGGGCGGTCAGCGCGTCGGTGATGGTCTCGGGCAGGGGCCCGTCATCGCGGATGGAGCCCGCCAGCACGTAGGGGGTGTTGGTCTTGGTGAGGGCGTACATGATGCCGTCCTTCACCTTGCCCTGGTCCACCAGGGCCTTGATGGAGCCGGCCTTCTTCACCTCGTTGATGGCGCGCATGTGGTAGGCGTGGCCGCCGGTCTCGGGGGTGCCGTCCTTCTTCATGCCCAGGGTGGAGCCGAAGAGGGCGGCCTCCACATCGTGCACGCCCACGGCGTTGCCGCTGAACACGCAGTGCGCGAAGCCGTGGTGGATCAGCCACTCCATGGCCTCGCGACCGCGGCTGTGCACGAGGGCGGGCCCGATGACCCACAGGATGTTGCCCTTGTCGCCGCGGTTGTCGAGGAAGTTCTTGAAGATGGCCTCGTAGTTCACGGGCTTCTCGCGGCTCACCTCGGAGCTCATGAAGCTGAAGGCCTCGTCGTGGGTCTCGTCGACCTCATCCTGGAACCCCTTGTCCCACACGAGTACGCCCTCGCTGCCGTCCTCCTTCGTGGCCACGGCCACCAGGTCGCCCTGCTTCACCAGGCGGAACTCCTTGATGAGGAGGCGCTCGGCCTTGGGGTCCCACACCAGGTGGCTGTCCATGCGGGGCTTCTCGGGCATGCGCCACTTCCCGCCCACGTGCACGTAGGTGGGGAAGTTGGTGGTGCTCATGAAGCCATCGGGCAGGGTCGTGTCCTTGGGCGCCGGCTCGAAGCGGCACTCGGGGGCGCTCTCCAGGCCCATGGCCTTGAAGTCGGGGTGGCGGTACGTCATGGCGGCTCCGCGAAGGGAATCGCCCAGTTTACGCCGGGTCAGGACCCGAACCAAGCCGACCCGCCCGGAATGCAGACAGGACAAGGGCACGGCAGGGTTTGTCGGATCGTCAAATTTCGATGTTCAGAGAAAACTACCAACGCGGAGGTGAGCGGAGGAGAACATGCCTTTGTCTTTCTCCGCTCACCTCCCCTCCCTCCGCTCACCTCCGCGTTGGCAGTTGATCTTCTCCTCAACCCTCGGCCAGGGCGGCCTCGAGCTGATCCACGGCCCAGTCCAGCTGCTCCTTCGTGATCACGAGGGGCGGGGCCAGCCGGATGGTGTGGGTGTGGGTGTCCTTGCAGAGCATCCCGCGGTCCTTGAGCTTGTAGCAGTACTTGCGGGCGCCGCCGGCCTCGGGCACGAGGTCCACGCCGGCCCAGAGGCCGCGCACGCGCACGCCCTTCACCAGGGGGCTCTTGAGGCCCTGCAGGCGCGCCGCCAGGTGGGCGCCCAGCTCGGCGGTGCGTTCCACCAGCTTCTCGTCCACCAGCACGTCCAGGGCAGCGCGGGCCACGGCGCAGGCCAGGGGGTTGCCGCCGTAGGTGGAGCCGTGGATGCCGGGGGTGAACACGTCCATCACGGCGTTCTTGGCCAGGAAGGCGCTCACGGGGTAGAGGCCGCCGCTCAGGGCCTTGCCGATGGTCACGCCGTCGGGCCGGATGCCCTCGTGCTCGAAGGCGAAGAGCTTGCCCGTGCGGCCCAGGCCCGACTGGATCTCGTCGAGCACCAGGAGGATGCCGTGCTTGTCGGCGATCTCGCGCAGGCCGCGCAGGAAGCCCACGGGCGGGATGAGCACGCCGGCCTCGCCCTGGATGGGCTCCATGAAGATGGCGGCGGTGTTCGGGGTGATGGCGGCCTCCACGGCCGCGAGATCCCCATAGGGCACGATCTTGAAGCCCGGGGTGAAGGGGCCGAAGCGGCTGGTGCTGTCGGGATCCGTGCTGAAGCCCACGATGGTGGTGGTGCGGCCGTGGAAGTTGCCATCGGCCACGATGATCTCGGCCTTGGGATATTCGATGCCCTTCACGTCGTAGGCCCACTTCCGCATGGCCTTGAGGGCGGTCTCGACCGCCTCGGCCCCGCTGTTCATGAGCAGCGCCTTGTCGAAGCCCGTGAGCGTGCAGAGCTTCTCCAGGAGCACCGGGAACTGGTCGTTGCGGAAGGCCCGGCTGGTGAGGGCCAGGCGCTGGGCCTGCTCGATCATGGCCTTCACGATGCGGGGGTGGTTGTGGCCCTGGTTCACCGCGGAGTAGGCCGCCAGGAAATCCATGTACTTTTTGCCGTCCACATCCCAGAGGTGGACGCCCTCCCCCCGTTCCGCCACCACGTCCAGGGGGTGGTAGTTGTGGGCCCCGTACTGGTTCTCCAGGGCGATGTAGGCTTCGGCGGTGCGCGTGGCGACGGTCATGGGTCCTCCGGCGGGTCCGAGCCGAAGGGTACTCCGCCTCGGGGCCCCCGAGGCGTGACCCCGGCCACAGGCGCCGGAAAGTTCACGAAGCGTCATGGCACGTTCCCAGGGCCCACCTACATTGACCCCAAGGGAGGGTGTGCCATGTGGGACGGTCAAATGGAACGTAGGCAAAGACTGACACCTTTCGCAGGCCCCGAGCGCCGGCGGAGGCCCCTGGCGGAGGACCTGGGCCCCCAGATCTGGGCCACCCTCAAGGACCACCGGGTACCCCTCAAGGCCGCCCAGCCGAAACCCCACATGGCCCACTGGGAACCCGTGGAGGAACTGGACCGCTGGGAGTGATCAGGGCGCCTTCGCCGGGGTCCTGAAAGGCAGCAGGATGAGGGCGCTCAGGGTGCCCAGGGCGGCACAGGCCCCCCACACCCACCCGGGGCCCAGCTTGGCGTAGCCCTGCACCCCCAGCCAGGGGCCCAGGGCCAGGGCCGTGGCGAAGGCCAGGGCATAGAAGCCCATGTACTCCCCCCGCCGCTCCGCCGGGGCGAGGCCCGCCACGGCATCGCTGGCCGTGGGCAGGAGGATCATCTCGCCCACCGTCCACACGGCCGCCAGCCCCAGGAGGGGAAGCTTCCCCTGGGCCCAGCCGGTGAGTCCGAAGCCCAGGGCGTAGCAGAGGCAGCCCAGGGCCAGGGCGCGCCCATGGGGCCATCGGGCCATGGCCATGTTGAGGGCCACTTCGAAGAGCACGATGAGCAGGGTGTTCAGGGTGAAGATCAGGCCGAAGAACCGGGTGCTGTGCCCCAGATCCCGAACGACCCAGAGGGGATAGGGACCTTCAATCTGGAAGAACACGAGGAAGGCGGGCAACAGCCCCAGGAGGAGGCCCATCAGCCGCCGGTCCCGCCAGGCGGAGACGGTGGGGCCTTCGGAGGGGGAGGGGGGCACCGCCACGGCATCGCGCAGGAACCAGGTGAGCAGCACCCCCGAGGCCAGCGTGGAGATGCCATCCGTCCAGAACACCCACCGGTAGCTCGCATGGGCGATGAGCCCCCCCACCGCCGGCCCCACGGCCATGCCCAGGTTCACGGCGGCGCGATGCAGGGCGAAGGCGGCCTTGCGCTGCTCCGGGGCCACCAGGGTGGTGATGAGGGCCATGGCGGAAGGCCAGAAGGCCTGGGTGAACCCCGCCCAGAGGAAGATGAGGGGATAGAGCAACGGCCGGCTGCCCACGAAGGGCATGAGCAGGAGCGCCGCCCCGCTGAGCCAGAGGCTGGCCCGGAGCACGCGGGCGTGGCCCAGGCGGTCCGCCAGCTTCCCGGCGAAGGGCGCCGCCGAGAGGGCGCCGAAGCCGTAGACCGCCATGGCCGTGCCGGCCTCCGCCGGCGTCCACTGGCGGGCCTCCGTGAGGTACAGCACCAGGAAGGGCAGCGCCATGGTGCCCAGCCGGTTCACCAGGGTGGAGACGGAGATGAGCCACACGGCTCGGGGGAGGCCCTGCAGGCCCTTCCAAGGATGCATCAGGTAAGGATAGACCGGAGTCCGGAGGCTGGAGACCCCTTCCCTCCAGCCTCCGGTCTCCAGTCTCCGGTCTCAGGCCCCCGTGGCCTGGGGGCGCCCGCTGCGGCACCACTCGCTCCAGGAGCCCACGTAGAGCACGCCGTCGCCCAGCCCGGCCTGCACCAGGCCCAGCAGCGTGTGGCAGGCGGTGACGCCGCTCCCGCAGTGGACCACGGTGTGGTCGGCCTTGGTGCCGTCCAGCAGGTCCTCGTAGAGCTGGCGCAGCTCCTCCTTGGGCTTGAAGCGGCCCCGGTGGTCGAGGTTCATCTCGTAGGGCAGGTTCAGGGCCCCGGGGATGTGGCCGGCCACGGGATCCAGGGTCTCCTGCTCGCCGCGGTAGCGCACCCCGGCCCGCACATCGATGACCTTCCACTGGTCGTGGCGGGCCAGCTGGGCCACCACGTCGATGTCCACGGTGGTGAGCCGCCAGTGGGTGGCCGGATAGGCGGCCACGCCCTGGGGGGCGGGCTCCTCGGTCACCAGCTTCGCACCCAGGTCCTGCAGGGCGGGGAGGCCCCCATCCAGCACCTGCAGCTTCTCGTGGCCGAGGCTCCGCAGCATCCACCAGCACCGGGCCGCAGCGTTGGCGCCGCCCTGGCCGTCGTAGACCACCACCCAGCTGTCGGGCTGGATGCCCCAGCGCCCCACCTGGGCGCAGAAGGCCTTGAGGTCGGGGAGCGGGTGGCGCCCGCCCTGGGTGGGGTCGAAGCCTTCCTCCGACGCGCGGCTGAGGTGCTGCTCGGTGCTCACATGGATCGCCCCGGGCAGGTGCCCCGCCTCGTAGGCGGCCCGGGGCCGGCAGTCCAGGAGGATGGCCTCCCCGAGCGCGGGAAGGAGGTCTTCGGGGCTGATGAGGGGGCTGGCCATCCCCCATCATCGCATCCAGAATTCGAGGCAGGGAGACACCCATGGACGATGGACAGGACCTCCGCAGCCTTGAACGGGAAGGCCGCCTCCGCACGTTCGGATCCCTCGCCCTGGTGCTCGCCTGCGTGCTGGGCCTGGGGTACGTGGCCTGGCGGGTGATGGGCGGCGGGAGCGGCCCCACCTCCGCGGGCGGGGATGTTTCCAGCGTGCGCATCCGCGATGCCCAGGGGCGGGTGTCCACCTTGGGCGACCATCGGGGCAAGGTCGTGGTGGTGGATGTGTGGGCCACCTGGTGCCCCCCCTGCCGCGCCAGCCTGCCCGAGGTGGCCGCGCTGCAGAAGGCCGCCGACGACCGCTACGCGGTGGTGGCCATCAGCGTGGATGACGCGGGGTTCAGCGAGGTGCAGCCCTTCCTCGCCCAGCGCCCGGACCTGGGGCTCACCGCGGTGGTGCCCGAGGGGGCTGGCGCCCTGGCCCCCCTGGGCGAGATCCGTGGCATCCCCACCACCTTCGTGCTCGATCGAACAGGGAAGGTGGCCGCCCGCTGGAGCGGCTATTACCCCGGCCGGGCGGAGGCGGAGCTGCGCAAGGCCCTGGGGTCGTGACGGGCCTGCCGGGTCCCCTGCGCCGGGCCCTCGGAGCCCTGGTCCTGGGGCTGCCCTTCCTCGCCCTGGCGGGCCCCTTCCCCTTCCTCCGATACGCGACCCTCATCGCCCTGGTGCTCCTGGGGGGCGCCCTCCTCCTCCCCGCCGCCGGCTTCCAGGAGGACCTGGCCTGGCAGGTGGTGCTCACCCTGCTCACCCCCCTGGCCTGGATGGCCGCCGATCCCGGGGCCTGGTGGACCCGGGTGGCCCGGAGCACCGAGCACCCCCGGCTGATCACCGGGGCCCTGGCAGCCGGGGAGCGCTGGGGCTCCGCAGAGGCCACCTATGAGGCCGCCCTGGTGGACCTGGGAAGCGGCATTCCGGCTTTCCAGGAAGCGGGCTACCGGCGTCTGCAGCTCCCCGCGGCCCGGGGCCATCGCGGGGCGCAGGAGGCCCAGGCGGGATGCCGGGCCTGGGGCCACGGCACCCCCCTGGACCCGGCCGGGGCCCGGGCCCTGTGGGTGCGGCTGGGCGGGGACCCCGAGGCCCCCATCCCCCCACCCCCCCTGGGGCTGCTGCGGCGGGCGGCCGGAACCCCGGAGGGGCCCGGGGTGCGCAGGATCGCCGACGGACTGGAACAGGCCGGGGCGGCCACCCGCGCCCTCCTCGTGCGGAGCCCCGCGGCCCGCGCCGGACTCTGGATCCTCGCCGGCACCCTCCTCCTCTTCCTGCTGGCGATCCCCTTGAGCTTCGTGGCTTCCAACCTGGCCCAGGGCGGGCTGGTCGCCCAGGCCACGGGGATCATCGGCTTCGTGGTGGGCATCGCCCTCCTGCCCGCGGCCCTGATGATGCTCGTCATGGCCCTCCTCCAGCGGCGGTCGACCACCCTGGATGCCACCACCCGGCGGCAGCTGGACCGGGCCGCGGCCGGGGACCCCGAGGCGGCCTACCATCGGGGGCTCGCCTGCGATCGGGGCACCCCCGACACCCCCCGGGACGTGGCGGAGGCCCGCCGCTGGTTCCAGATCGCCGCGGACCAGGGCCACCTCGCCGCCTCCGCCCACCTGGGGGAGCTCCTCCTCCTGGGCCTGGGCGGTCCCCGGGATCGGGAGGGCGCCCGGCACCACCTCCGCCGCGCCGCGGAAGCGGGGGATGCCCTCGCCGCCCGGCGGCTGGCGGATCTGGAGCGCCACGCCGCGGACCAACCCTGAGGCCGCGGATGCAAGTCCCCCGGGCCCACCGCCGATAGGACCCCCATGCGTGCCCTGCCCTGCCTCTGCCTCCTCGCCTGCCTGGCCTGCCAGACGGATCAGCCCCAGCGGGTGGAGAACGCCAACCTCGGCGTGGCCGCCACCTTCCCGGGCCCCGCGCGGCTCCTCAAGCACGTCGACCCCACGCCCTTCGGCGACATCGAGTGGCACGACCTAACCTACAGCCCCGCCGGCCGCCTCGATGAGAGCTTCCACATCGAGGTGGGCAACCTTCCCAAGGGCAAGCAGGGCGGCACCACGCCGCCCGAGATCCTCGCCACCATGGAGGCCTGGCTCAAGTACCGCCTCGGCGGACTCCAGCGGGACGACCTCACACCGGAGCAGGGGCCCGGCTTCCACTACACCGCCCGCCACCCCCAGGGCCACACCATCGAAGGCGTCGTCGTCCTCCGCCGCGGCCGCCTCCACCACGCCCAGGCCACCGTGCGGCGGGTCAACGATGGACGGCTGCGGGCCTTCATCGATGGGTTCGAGGTGGCGAAGTAGGGGGTTCGGGCGGGGGGTCGGGCCCTCAGTCCCAGGTCTCGACGGAAAAGGTGAGGTCGAGCCCTTCCTTGCGGTAGGCCACCGCCCCCACCCGGTCGATGCGCACCTCATCGACCACCTTCAGCTGGGAGAGCCGGAATATTTTGGCCACTTTGTAGCCCGGGGCCGGCTTCGCATAGACGTGGCTTTCCAGGAAGACGATCACACCCTGTCCATCAAAGACGATGGTCTTCTCCAGCTCCGGGCTCCGTGGGATGGGGATCTCCCGGCCCTCGAAATCGATCAGGAAGGACGTCTCAGTCCCCACGGAGCTGGAGATCTCATCCAGGAAGATGAACTTGGACTGCCTGAGCACCTGAGGCTTCGACACAAAGGAGCGCAGCTTTCGACCCCGCTTCCGGCCATTCCAGAAGGTCAGGGTCACCGACTCGGATTCATCCCCCTGCCGAGTGGCGACCTCCACGCTTCGATCGCCTTCCAGGAGAATCCTCCGCACTCGTGTTTGGGGGGGTTCTCCCGCCGTGGCGAGGATGTGGGCCATCACAACGGTGGCAAGCAGACCGGGGAAAATGTTGGCCATGATGGGGGATCTCCGAAAGGGGTCCGCGGTCATCGTTCCAGACCGCTCAGAACGCCCCGCTGGCCTTCAGCTCCAGGTAGCGGTTCACCAGCGCCGTGGGCAGCTGGGCGGGGGTCACGTCGAGCACGCGCACGCCTTGGTGGTGCAGGTGCTGGAAGACTTCGGCGCGGCGGGCCAGGTAGTCGTGGGCGGCGGCGTGCTCCAGGGCGGCCTCGAAGCCGTGCACGGGCTCGGCGAGGCGCTGGGTCACGGCCTCCTCCTTGAGGTTGGCGACCATCACCAGGTGCCGCCCCCGCAGGAGCTGGAGGGCGGGCAACAGGCTGGAGTCGTCCTCGTCGCGCAGGTTGGTGAGGAGGATGACGAGGCTCCGCTTCCGGAACTGCTTGAGGAAGCGCTCGGCCGCGCTCAGGTAGTCGGAGGCGTGGCCCGTGGGCTGCACATCGAAGAGGCGCTGGAAGAGCCCCTCCAGCGTGGCCAGGCCCTTGTGGGGCGCCACGGTGCGGGGCACCTCCTCGGCGAAGGTGGCCACCCCCACGGCGTCGCCCTGCTTGAGGGCGACATATCCCAGGAGGAAGAGGGCGTTGAGGGCCTGGTCGAAGTGGCCCAGGGCCTTGCCCGCCACGTCGTCCAGGGCCTTCATGCGCCGGCCGCAGTCCAGGAGGAAGACCACCTGCTGGTCCCGCTCATCCTGGTACTCGCGGCTGATGAGCTTGCGGGTGCGGGCGCTGGCCTTCCAGTCGATCTGCCGCAGGGTGTCGCCCTGCCGGTACTCGCGGAGCTGGTGGAAGTCGAGGCCCTCGCCCCGGCGGGGCCGCTTGAGGATGCCCAGCATGGAGAGGCGCTGATCCGTGGCCAGCAGGGCGTAGCGGGCCACGGCGGCGAAATCCGGGAACACCTTCACGGGCGAAGGGGATCCCAGGTTCAGCAGTCGGCTCCAGAGCCCGAGCGGCGAGGCCACGCGGACCTGGACAGGACCAAAGGTGCGGGGGCCCCGGTGCCGGGGGCGCACCTGGTAAGGCTGCTCCAGGAACCCCCCGGCGGGGACGGTGTGCACCGCCGGAAGCCCCCGGCTGTCGAAGTCCCCCGGATGGTGGTCGTAGAGCTCCACCGTGAGCTTCAGACCCGAGGGGTTGCGCACGGTGATCCGCACCTCACGCCACTCCCCCAGGGCCAGGCTGCCCGGCACCCGCCGCTCGGCTTCCAGGTTCCGGGGCCAGAGCAGGAGCCCGCCATCCACCAGGAGCCCTCCCAGGAGGATCCACCCGTACATCGACCAGGCCGGGTAGGCCTTCGGCCACACCGAGGCCATGAGCCCCAGAAGGGTCCAGGCGCCCAGGAGGCGGAGCAGGCGGAGGGAAGGGATCATGCGCGGGGGGCCGGCACCTTGGCGAGGATCGCCGAGAGCAGGTCATCGGAGCCCAGGCCCTCGATCTCCGTCTCGGGGCTGCGCTGCAGACGGTGGCGCAGGGCGGGCAGGGCCAGGGCCTTCACATCGTCGGGCGTGGTGAAGTCCCGGCCCTCCAGCAGGGCGTGGGCCCGGGCCACCCGCACCAGGGCGATGGCGCCGCGGGGGCCGGCCCCGATGGCGATGCCGGGCCACTCGCGGGTGGTCCGCACGATGCGCACGGCGTAGTCGAGCACGGCATCATCCACCCGCACGGAGGCGGCCAGCCGCTGGAGCTCCAGCACCTCGGCCCCGCTCATGAGGGGGCGGACCTCATCGACCCGCAGCCCCTCGCCCACCGTGCCCGTGGTGACCTGGCGCACCATGGCCACCTCCTCCGCGGCGGCGGGGTAGCCCATGTGCACCTTCAGCAGGAAGCGGTCGAGCTGGGCTTCGGGCAGGGGGTAGGTGCCCTCCTGCTCGATGGGGTTCTGGGTGGCGAGCACCATGAAGGGCGCCTCCACGGGCAGGGTGCGGCCCTCGAGGCTCACCTGCTGCTCCTGCATGACCTCCAGCAGGGCCGCCTGGGTCTTGGCCGGGGCGCGGTTCACCTCGTCGGCCAGGAGCAGGTTGGTGAACACGGGTCCCTTGCGGAGGCGGAAGCCCTCGGTCTTGGCGTCCCACACGGCGTGCCCCATCACGTCGCTGGGCATGAGGTCCGGCGTGAACTGGATGCGGGCGAACGCACCCTGGAAGGTGGTGGCCAGGGCCCGCACCAGCAGGGTCTTCCCCAGGCCGGGCACGCCTTCCAGCAGCACGTGGCCGCCGGCCAGGAAGGCCGCCAGCACCTGGTTCACCACCGCCTCCTGGCCCACCAGGGCGCGGTGGATCTCCGCGCGCAGGGCCTCGGCGCGGCGGGCGGCCTCGGGGATGCGATCGGGTTCGGGGTGGGGGAATTCGGGGGTCATGGGGACTCCAGGAAGGCGGGACTAGGATCGGGTTCGGGTCGCGGCGAGGCGTTGGCGGAGCTGTTCGAGGGTGAGGAGGGCCTGAGCCAGCTCCTGGGTGCTGCGACCGGGGCGGTCATCCAGGGCGGAGGCCACCACATCCACATCCGCGCCGGTCTGGTCGGCCAGCCACTGGGCCCGTCCCCCCAGGTCCAGACCCGCGAAGGCGGGGTGCAGGCGAAGGGCCCGGGCCACGAGGGCCTCCCGGGTACGGCGGGCCAGGTGCTCGGGGCCGCCATCCTGCCACATGAGCCGGGCGCTCGCCTCCAGGTGCTCCAGCAGGGAGCGCCGCCGGGGTTGGGGCTCTGGCATCAGCGGGCCGAAGCGCGGGAGGTTCCGCACCACCCAGGCCAGCGTGAGGAGCACGAGGGCCACCATCACGGGGGCGGCATGGTCCCGCAGCCACTGGAACAGGGAGCGTTCGACCGGCCGCGACCACACGACGGCTTCCGGGCGCGCGCCCTCCCGTTCGGCGCCCAGCTCCAGGAGCTGCTCCACGAAGGCGGCGTGGTCCAGGGCCACCAGGGACTCGCCGTAGACGAAGCTCAGGTCCGTGAGCAGGGTCAGCTCCCCGAGCCCCTCGTGCCGGGAGAGGATCACGGCCCCGTTGGAATTGGCGTTCCGGTACCACCAGTCCTCGTTCCGCTCCGGCACGAGGAACCAGCGGAGGCTCCGCCGCAGGCGGTAGGGGACCTTGTCCCCCCGCCAGAACCGGTTCGTCACCTCCTCGTGGCCCGGATCCGGCTCCAGGGGGCCCTTGGCCGTGTCCTTCAGGCTCACGCCCACCGCCCGGTGCAGCCGCTCCAGGCCCCGCTCATCGTTGAAGGGCGCCGCGCTGCCATCGGTGATCAGGTGGCCGCCGCGCCGGATCCAGGCGAGCAGTTCCCCCACCTCCGCATCCGAGAGGGGCTGGCTGAGGTGGAGCAGGAAGCAGGTTCCGCCCTCGGCCAGCAGCGCACCCCGGATCTCCCCGCCCTCACGGGTGGTGGGGTGGCCGGAGGCGGCGAGCCACTTCTCGAGCATCAACGTGGGATTCTCCAGGGCCTCGCCCTTGAGGGGGCCCTCCACCTTCACGGCTTCCCGGCGGAAGGACCCGCTGGCCATCACCCCGATCACGGCGATGCCCAACCCCAGGAGGGTCAGCCCGGCGAGCACCATCCGGCGCAGGGGACTCATGAAGGATCCCCCTTCCCCACCTGCCGGAAGGCCAGGGGCCAGGCCGAGCAGAGGGCTTCGAAGCCCGCAGCCGTGGGGAGCTCCCCGTTGTAGGCCAGGCGCTGCCAGGTGCGGGTGAGCTCGGTGAAGGTCCCGCCGGCCCCGGCCTCCAGCCGGGGGCGGGCCGCCGCGAGGCAGTCCCCCTCGGTGGCGCTGGCGGGGATTTCAATGCCCCGCCGGTGCACCAGCTCCGCCAAAGCACCTCGGTAGAGCAAGGCCAGGGCGGACCGGGCCTGGCCCGCCTGGAAGAGGCGGCGGGCCGAGCCCGGCACGTCCGGGGGCAGGCTCTCCGGGCGGATGTCCAAGCCGGCCAGGGCCTCCGGGGCCGCCCAGACCGCATCCTCGACCCGGGGCACCCCGAGGCGATGGCGGAAGCGGTAGATGAGCCAGAGCAGGAGCGAGACGAGCCCCCCCACCAGCACCACCTTCCCGATCACCGCCAACACGCGGAAATAATCCGGGGACCCCGGCTTCCGGGGCTGACCGGGCTTGCGCTCCCGGTCTCCAAACAGGGCATCCAGCACCGCCCGGAGCCACCTGGGTTCCCGGCCCGTGGGGCGGTATTTCAGCGCCTTGGTTTCCCGGGTCCGGGCGAAGGCGGGGTCTTCCGCCTGGATCTTCAGGGCCCGTGCCCGGGCCTCCGCCTCCGGCCGCAGAGGCCCCTCCTTGGGAAGGGCCGGCTCCGCGGCCTGCGGCGCCGCCTCCGGTTCCGGCGTGGGGGTCTGGGCCCCCAGGGGCAGGATGAGCAGGGCCGCCAGCAGCAGCGCCCCGATCCGGGCCGCCATCCGGCGGAAGGCCAGCTCCAGATCCCAGCCCTCCAGTTGGGTGCGGCGGTTCAGGTACAGCGCGAACCCCGCAGCCACGTAGAAGGGTTCCGTGAGCGCAAGGGCCAGAAGCCCGAGCCCCAGCAGGCCCCAGCTGAACCAGGGGGGCAGGGTGGCATTGAAGAGCCCCCAGAGGTCCAGCCGCGCGCCCCTGGGCAGCATGCCCTGGAGGATGCCCAGGATCCCCACGAGGGTGAGCAGGGTGAAGAAGAGGCCGGTGAAGGTGAGGATTCCCGCGGTGCCGCCACCCTGACGTCGGAGCACCCCGGTGCGCGCCCGGTAGGCGGCGCCCCCCAGCCCCTCCAGCTGGAAGACGGGCAGGAGGTAGCTGCGGGTGGGGGAGAAGCGGCGCCAGAGCAGGGTGGCCAGCAGCCCGTTGCGGTGGACCTCGCGCCAGGCCCCGAGGAAATCGAAGATGCCCGTGGGCTGGCCGAACACCGCCCGGCTCAGCACGAACAAGGTGCCCCGGTCCAGCCAGGGCTTCAGCCACCAGATCCAGAGGAGGGCCCACAGGGGCTGGTGCCAGGTGAAGGGCAGGATGAGGGCCAGAAGAATCCCCACCTGCAGGCCGCCCACGGCGAAGATGGGCCGCGCGTGCGCCTGCATCAGGCCGAGCCCCAGATCCAGGGCCTCCATGGGGCGGCGGAGCCGGGGCACGAAGCCTTGGGCGAAGGCCATCAGTCCCTCCGCCCGGCCAGGGCGATCCAGAGCAGCAGGAGGGCCCAGAAGGCCAGCCCCACGGCCACCTTCACCTTCCAGGGCACGAAGGTGTTCGCGCTCCAGAAGCCCTCCAAGCAGGCCGCGATGAAGGTGAGGATCGCGGCGCCGAAGAGGAGCCGGGCTCCGCGCCGGGCGCCTTCCTTCAAGGCCTCCCGCCGGGAGCGCCGCCCCGGATGGAGGAGCCCCAGGCCCATGCGCAGCCCCCCTGCGCCGCTGAACACGATCCCGATGAGTTCGAAGGAGCTGTGGCCGCTCACGAATCCGTAGAAGGTGGCCGTGTGCCCCAGGTTGGTGACGTGGGCCATGGCGGCACCGATGTGGAGCCCGTTGAACACTGCGTAGTAGATCGGGCCCACCCCCAGCAGCAGGCCCGAAGCGAACATTTGGAAGTCGATCCCGATGTTGTTGTAGATGTACACCCCGAACATCACCACATCCCGGCTGGCTCCGCCAAACCCGGCCGCATCCTTCACGGCCGGATCGTACATGCGGGCCAGCTGGGCCGCCTCCTGGGGGCTCATGATGAGGTGCACCAGGTTGGGGTGGGTCCGCACCACCAGGAAGGTGGCCACCAGGGGTGCGAAGAACAGGAGCGCGGACACCGCCATGAGGCGCCACTCCGCCCGCGCCTGCCGGGGCAGGTCCCTCAGGAGGAAGGCCAGGGCCCCCCGGAGCCCGCCCCGCTGCACCCCGTAGATCCGCTGGTGCAGGCGGAGCGCCAGGGACTGGAGCCGGTCCACCAGGGCCGGGCTGTAGTGGCGTTCCCGCGCCACCGCCAGGTGGTGGCAGAGCTGGCGATAGGCGGGAGGTACCTCTTCCGCCCCCAGGGTGGGCTGCCCCTCCAACCACCCGTGCAGTCGGGACCAGAGGGGGGCGTGCTGAGCCTCGAAAAGCTGCTGCCTCACCGGCCCCCCCAGGCATGGCGGGCATAGGCCAGGACCCGCCGGAGGCCCTCGGGCCCCGGGGTGCCCGTGAGGGGGCGCAGCAGGTCGGAGAGTTCCTCCGCACGGGCCGGAGTGAGACGGACGCTGCGCTCGGCGAAGGCCACCAGGGCGGACTGCTCCTCCAGGCTCAGCGGCTGGGGAGGCGCTTCGGGCTGGCCCTCCGGAAGGCGGGGTGCGTGGAGGGGATCCTCCTCATGGACCACCACGGTGCCCGCCACCAGATCCCCCAGCCGCTGGAAATTGCGGGTGAGCATCACGCTGGCAAGCCCCAGGGTGTAGGCCCCGGGCAGGGCATCCACGAATCGGAGGAGGTTGCGGATGAGGCTGGGGGCCCAGCCCACGGGCCGGCCATCCTCCATGAGCACCCGCAGCTTGAACCACCGCTTCCCCAGGGTGCGGCCTTCCCCGAGCACCTCGAAGAACACCGGGTAGAGCCACTGCGACACGAAGACGAGCATGAGCCAGAGGCCCATGCCCAGCGGCCCCAGGAAGGCCAGCCCCAGGAGCCCCAGGAGGAGCCCGACCCAGATCACCACCTGATCCGCGAGCAGGGCGAGACTCCGCACCACGGGACCGGCCGGTCGGAGGTGGAGCTCCACCCCTTCCGGCGTCTCCACCGTGCGAACCGTATCCACCGCTTCCATCAGGACCGCAGGCCCGATGGGTACAGGCCGACCCAGATCGGGACCGGGGGACATGGGAGCTGGATCATCGGGGGCTCGCGGGGGGAAGGACCAGTCTAGCTGAATCCCGCCTGACATCCTGGGATATCCCCGCGGGCTCCTGCCATTCCTCGTGTCGCGTGGATTGAGATCAGGGGCCGCCTGGGCGATGCTGGGGTCCCCCCTCGAGGTCCCCATGGCGGATGAAAAGAAAGAACCCTGGCTGAACGTGCTGGCCCTCACCACGGTGATCCTGGCCGTGTGCGCCACGCTCTCCACCTTCAAGGGCGGCGGCTTCAGCACCCGCTCCGTGCTGCGCCAGAGCCAAGCCTCCAACCAGTGGGCCTACTTCCAGGCCAAGAGCATCAAGGGGAACCTTTACGAACTGGAGAAGGAGCACCTCTCCCGGGAGCTGCGCCTCCTGGATCCCAAGGCCCCCGCCGCCAAGGGCGAGGAGGTCCGCAAGGCCCTGGCCGAGGCCGAGGCCAAGGTGGCCAAGTACGACCAGGAGAAGGCCGAGATCAAGGCCAAGGCCGAGACCCTGGAGCAGGAGCGCGACCAGGCCATGCGCCAGGGCGGCCCCTTCGGCCTCGCGGTGATCTTCCTGCAGATCGCCATCCTGCTCTCCTCCATCGCCGCCCTGCTGAAGAAGCAGCCCATCTACTGGGCCGGCCTGGCCGTGGGCGCCGTGGGCCTCGTCTACTTCGCCAACGGCTTCTTCCTCTTCTTCTAGTTGTTCCAGCACCCATGGCGAACCTCGTCCTCCCCTACCGCAAGCCCCAGGAGGGGCGCGACTACTGGATCAAGGACGGGATCCTCGCCGATCCCATGGCCGTGGTGGACCGCGCCCTGGCCTGCACCGCCTGGGAGCTGGGCTTCCCCCACCGGCAGGAGCGCTGGCCCGGCATGCGCATGATGCCGGCCCTCACCCCCGAGGAGCTGGAACCCGTGGAGGCCTGGGTCCGCTCGGTCACCGGGGCCAGGAAGCTGTGGGTGGAATCCTCCCCCGAGGGCGCCACCCTGAACCACAACTGCATCCAGGTGGTGGGCGGCCAGGAGAGCGGCCCCCGCCCCCACACCGACAGCCGCCGCCTCGCGAAGTACGCGGGGGTGCTCTACCTCCAGCCCAAGCCCCGGGCCGACGCGGGCACCAGCTTCTACCGCCTGAAAACCCCCACCGGCCAGCTCAGCGGCAACCTCTGTCCGCCGCAGTGCACCTACATCCACGAGGCCATCGGCGTGCGGGCCCTGCCCCTCTCCGCCTGGCACGAGGAGCTGGCCGTGCCCAACGTCTTCAACCGCATGATCCTCTACCGCGCCGACCTGGTGCACAGCGCCACCCGCTACTTCGGCCACGAGCTGAAGGACCGCCGCATCACGGCGGTGTTCTTCTGGATGGCCTAGGGCCGCTTCAGGAGATGAGGGCCTTCACCGTCGCGTGGAACTGGGCTACGGGCGCCTCCGGTGGCAGCACGGGGTGATCCCCCGGCACATAGGGGCCCACGCCGAGGAAGGGCAGGCCCACCTCCCGTGCGGCGTGGAGGTCGTGGGGGCGGTCCCCGGCATAGAGGTGCGGGCCGCCGCAGCCTTCCAGGGCCAGGCGGATGAGGTCGGCCCGGGTGTGGGCGGGGCGGCTGCCCCAGAGGGGGATGCCGGGATCGAGCCCCAGGGCCTCGGCCTTGAAGCGCAGGAGGCGGGGCGCGTTGCCGCTCACCAGGGCCACGGGCTGGCGATCCCGCCAGAGGGCGTTCACCCCGGCCACGATGCCCTCGTACACCACGGCGCTGCGGGCCCCCGGGGCGAACTCCCCCTCGAAGCGGGCCAGGCAGGCCGCTTCGAAATCCCGGTACCCCGCGTCGGGCAGGCCCTGCCCGAAGCGGAGGCGGTGCAGCTCGTCCACGATCTCCCAGTCGGTGCTGCCCGTGCAGCTCCGCAGCTGGGCCTCCGTAGGCACCTCGCCCCAGAGCCCCCCCAGCACCTCCCGGAGGAGCACGTACCCGCCGCTGAAGTGCCCCAGCGTGCCATCCAGGTCGAAGCAGAGCGGCATGGGGTCCTCCTCCGTCGAGCCTGACAGGGCACCGCCGGTTTTCAACGGCGGGAAACCCGGACCTGCCATGCGATCCTGGGGGCGTCATGCGCCGCTGCCTCCTGCCCCTCCTGTTCGCCCTGGCCGCCCACGCCGGTTCGCCCGACGAGGGCCTGCGCTACCGCCTCCAGATCTGGATGCGCGACGAGCCCACGCCGCGGGAGACCGTGTTCACCCTGCAGACCCAACCCGCCACGAAGACCGCCAACCACGTGCAGAAGCCCCGCTTCGGCACCTGGGAGCTGAGGGCCGACCGGGAGCAGGGCACCGCCTGGCAGCAGGCCCCCCTCCTGCACCGGGCCCAGCGCCTCCTCTTCCTCAGCAGCCCCGTGGCCGAGGCCCATCCCCAGCCCCTGCGCCTGGGCTTCAAGGGCCGCAGCCTGCCCGTGTGGGGCATGGAGGTCCCCGCGGGGCTCCAGGCCACCGCCGTGCTCGTGGAGGTCGCTCCCAAGCTCCTGGCCCTGTGCGACCTCAGCGTGCGCTTCGCCCAAGGCGACGTGGCGCGCATCGAGCTGCACCTGGAGGAGGTCGGGCGCCTCGTGGCCGAACAGCCCGCAGCCGAGGGCACGGCCCTGCTCTCCACCCTTCAGCGCTGGGTCCGCGAAGGCGAGGACTGATCCGGGCTCCGGGCGGGAAAGGGTAAGCGGGCGCTCCGCGCCCGCAACCTCAATGACCGGGTCGCGGGGCGAAGCCCCGCTTCGATCTCACCGGGAGCCCGGAGCCCTTGCCTCAGGCCGGTACGAACCTCGTCACCACCTTGCGCTGGGACACATTGCCCAGGCCGCTGTTGGAGCTCTCCTCGGTGCGATGGAGCACCACGAGGCGGTTGCCGATCCGCCGGAAGCGCTGCAGGGTCTTGGTGGTGCCTTCAAAGGTGATGAAGAACTTGCTCGCCTTGAAGGTCACCTGCTCCTCCATGGCGAGGGGCGTACCGTCGGCGGAGACCCAGACCTTGAGGGTGGCCTCCAGGGACTTCATCGCCTTCTTCGCCTGGGCGTTGAGCTTGGGTTCCGGCTTGAACAGGAGGAGCCGCACGGGCTGACCGTCCAGGATCTCGGCCTTCTCCTCCAGGAAGGTGCTTTGGGCAAGGTCCCGCAGGATGCCCGGGGCGGCGCTCAAGCTGTCGGCCAGGTCCACGGGGTTCACGCCCTTGAGGCCCTTGGAGGTACCGCTCTCCTTTTCCGGATCCTTCAGGGCCGCCTCTTGTTCCTTGCGGGCCTGGGCCAGCAGGGACTGGCTCACCTGGACCTGGATCCCCTGGGGGCCCTCCTCCAGGAAGACCTGGAAGCTGCCCGACACCACCTTCGCGGGTTCCTTGCCGTCCTTGTCCTGCTGCCAGAGCTGGCGCTCCAGCTGGCCCTTCACGGGGTCCTGGCCCTGGAGCTGGGCCAGCCGGGCACGCAGTTCCGCGGGGGCATCGGCTCGCAGGGTGAGGGCGAGGAGGGGGAGGAGCAGGAGGGTTCGCATCCATCTAGGATGGTGCACGGGGGTCCGAAAGTTCCCCCTGTCCGGAATCGGATCAGCCTTCCGGTACGAGGGTGATCACCGTGCGCCCCTCGCCGGACTTGCCCATGCCGCTGCCCGCCATCTCCTTGTCCTCCTTCACCAGCAGGAGCCGGCCCTGGTGGGCCTGGTAGCGGCGCTGGGCCTTGGTGTGCACTTCGAAGCTGATGAGCATCACCCGGCCCTTGAGGTCCAGCTGGTGCACCATCGCCAGCGGGGTGCCATCCCCAGCGATCCACACCGTGGCCACGGACTTGGCCTCCTTGAAGATCTTGCGGTCCTCCTCATCCTGGCCCAGGGGCATGTTCAGGGTGAGCTTGCGGGCCGGATGCCCTTCCCAGGCCTCCACCTGCTCGCTGAGCTGGCTCGCCTCCTCCAGCTCCCCCAGCAGGTCCTCGGCGGCCCGCACCAGGCGCAGGGCCTCCGCGGCATCCAGGCTGTTCAGGGCCGAGGACTCGCCGTCCTTGGCCTTCTTGCCCTTGGCCGCCGCCAGCCGTTCCAGCTGGGCGGGGGTCCAGCCCAGCTTCAGCCCCTGGGGGCCATCCTCCAGGCGCACCGTGGCCCCGCCCACCTTGGGTTCGGCCTTCTTGCCCCCTTCCCGGCTCCAGGTCTGAACCTGGGCCTGGGCCGCCAGGGGGCCCCGCCCCTTCAGCCGCTGGAGGGCGGCCTTCAGATCTGACAGACCGTCAGCCCGCAGGGGCAGCAGGGTCAGGGCGAGCAGGGCGGCCAGCTTCATGGGAATCCTCGGGATCCCAGGGCTACGGGACCGTGCCCCCGGGGCTTAGGCCTCCGGCCCGCGGCCCGGCGGCGATAGAATGGCCCTTTGGGGGTCCCATGCCATTCAAGGACGAGTGCGGCGTCTTCGGCATCACGCCGCAGGCGGAAGCGTCGCGGCAGACCTACCTGGGGCTCTACGCGCTGCAGCACCGGGGCCAGGAGGCCGCGGGCATCGCCAGCCGCAGCCAGGGGGCCGATCCCGCCGTGATCCACCTCCACAAGGCCCAGGGCTACGTGGCCGACATCTTCACGGAAGCCGTGCTCAACGAGCTGCCGGGCGACGCGGCCATCGGCCACACCCGCTACAGCACCACCGGGGGCAACGTGGCCTCCGCGGCCCACCCCTTCGTGGTGCACGGCCGCTTCGGCGCCCTGGCCCTGTGCCACAACGGCAACCTCACCAACACCGAGGTGCTGCGCGCCAAGCTCATCCAGCAGGGCCACACCTTCAACTCCCCCAGCGACTCCGAGGTGATCCTCGGCCTCATCAGCCGGGCCGAGGCCGCCACGCTCATCGAGGCGGTGGAGGAGGCCCTGCGCCAGTGCGAAGGCGCCTTCAGCCTGCTCATCCTCTCGGAGCAGATGCTCATGGCCGCCCGGGATCCCCACGGCTTCCGCCCCCTGGCCTACGGCCGCCTGCCCCAGGAGGACGGGCGGAAGGCCCACGTGTTCTCCAGCGAGACCTGCGCCTTCGACCTCGTGGGCGCCGAGTACGAGCGCGAGGTGGCCCCCGGCGAGCTGCTCATCGTGAAGGCCGACAACTCGGCCGAGTCCCGCTTCCCCGTGGCGAAGGTGGCCCCGCGGCCCTGCGTGTTCGAGCACGTGTACTTCAGCCGCCCCGACAGCTTCGTCTTCTCCCGCTCCGTGATGGCCACCCGCCGGGAGATGGGCCGCATCCTCGCCCGCCAGCACCCGGTGCAGGCGGACCTCGTGGTGCCCGTGCCCGACAGCGGCGTGAGCGCCGCCCTGGGCTACGCCGAGGCCAGCGGCATCCCCTTCGAGTTCGGCATGATCCGCAACCACTACGTGGGCCGCACCTTCATCGAGCCCAAGCAGAGCATCCGCAGCTTCGGCGTGAAGGTGAAGCTGAACCCCGTGCGGGAGCTGCTCCAGGGCAAGCGCGTGGTGCTGGTGGACGACAGCATCGTGCGCGGCACCACCTCCAAGAAGATCGTGGAGATGGTGCGCGCCGCCGGGGCCAAGGAGGTGCACCTGCGCATCTCCTCGCCCCCCACCACCCACAGCTGCTTCTACGGCATCGACACGCCCACCCGCGACCAGCTCATCGCCAGCCACCACACCCTCGAGCAGATCCGCGACTTCGTGAAGGCCGACTCCTTGGGCTACCTCACGGTGGAGGAGCTGCGCGCCAAGCTCATCCAGCAGGGCCACACCTTCAACTCCCCCAGCGACTCCGAGGTGATCCTCGGCCTCATCAGCCGGGCCGAGGCCGCCACGCTCATCGAGGCGG
>JBGASN010000030.1:0-37183 GCA_044229665.1 Holophagaceae bacterium | reverse complement strand
CCGTCCTTCAGCTCGCGGCCCTCGTTCTTGGCGGTGGCCTTGGCCATCTGGATGCGCTGGACGCAGAAGCTGCACTTCTCCATGACGCCGCGGGAGCGGACCGTCACGTCGGGGTTCAGCACCAGGCGTTCCACCACGTCCTCGTGATCGTAGTTGAACCAGTTGAAGCGGCGGGTCTTGTAGGGGCAGTTGTTGGCGCAGTAGCGGGTGCCCACGCAGCGGTTGTAGACCTGCTGGTTCAGGCCCTCCTCGCTGTGGACCGTGGCCACCACGGGGCACACGTTCTCGCAGGGCGCGTTGTCGCACTGCTGGCACATGAGGGGCTGGTGCACGACCTGGGGATCGTGCTCGTCGCCCGTGTAGTAGCGGTCGATGCGCATCCAGTGCATTTCCCGCTTGCGACGCACCTCGTCCTTGCCGACCACGGGGATGTTGTTCTCCGCCTGGCAGGCGATCACACAGGAGGAGCAGCCCGAGCACTTGGAGAGGTCGATGACCATGGCCCAGTGATGGGGCCCCTTGGGGTGGGGCTCGTACATGCTGGGCTGCACGGGGCTGCCCACGCCGCCATCGATGGGCCGCGCGGAAGCGGGGTCCTTGAGGTAGGGCCCCAGCGCGAACTCGCGCACGAGCTCACGCCCCTCCATCAGGTGGTGGTCCTGGGTGCAGGCGAGCTGGACCTTTTGGGGCGTGGGGCTCACCTCCACGGCCGACCGGTCGGCGGCCAGCCAGGGGTAGGCGTCGCCGCCCACGCCCGTGCCGTGCTTGCCGGCGTGGGTCCGACCGTAGCCGAGGGCCACGCCCACGGCCTTGTCGTGGAGCCCAGGCTGGATGACCACGGGAAGCACCAGGTCGGCGAGGCCCTTGGCCTTCAGGCGCACCACGTCGCCCTGGGCCAGCTTCAGCCGCTCGGCCGTGGCCGGGCTCAGCTGGGCGTAGTTGTCCCAGGTGATCTTCGTGATGGGGTCCGGCAGCTCCTGGAGCCAGGGGTTGAAGGCGTCGCGACCTTCCTGGATCCCCCCCTTGGCATAGAGCCGAACCTCGAACTCGCCACCGCGGGGCTTGGCGCCGCCCCACTCTCCCTGAGTCCGGGCCCGATCCTCCTTGTAGGCGGGAGCGGCCGGGGCCAGGTCCAGGTCGAAGCCACCCTTCTGCAGGAGGAGATCCCAGCTGCCGGCGGCACCGGCGAAGGCCGCGAAGGTGCCCTTCACCCAGGCCTGGGCCGTGCTCGGGGCGCCCGCCCAGAGCAGCAGGCTCTCCGAGGCGTCGCGGGTGTCGAACAGGGGGTTCAGCAGGGGCTGGGCCACGCGGTAGCGGCCCTTCACGGGTTCCGCATCCCACCAGGCTTCGAGGCCATGGTGGGTCGCCGCCACGTGGGTGGAGGCGTAGGCGGTCTCATCGGGCATGGTGGCCAGGGCCACCCGGAGCTTCACCTTGGCGTAGGCCTCCTTGAACCCGAAGGCCGACAGCTCGTAGGCGGGATTCGCACCCAGCACCACGAGGGCATCCACCTGCCCGGCCGCCATCTCGGCGACGAGGGCCCGCAGGGCGGCATCGTCGCCCTGCTTCTGCAGGGAGGGGCGGGCCAGGTCGAGGGTGGCGCCTTCATTGTCGAGGGCCTTGTTCAGTCGGGCCGCGAAGATCTGGGCATGCACATCGTTGAGGCCGCAGAGGACCACGGAGCGGCCCTTCGCATGCTCCAGGGCCTGAGCCAGGGCATGCACCTTCTCCTTGGCCTTGGTCTCGAGGGCCCGCACGGGCGTGCCCCCTTCCACGGCGCAGGCCAGATGTTCCAGGAAGGCGGCGGCCTCGGAGGGCGCCACACGGATGCGCTCGTCGGCATTGGACCCGGCCAGGGTCATCACGCTCTCCACCTGGACGTGGCGGCTCATGTGGGCGTCGGCGTTCCTGCGGGAGGCGTAGGCCCGGCCGAAGGCGGCGGGGTTCAGCCAGCTGCCGAGGAAGTCGGCCTCCACGGCGACGATGAGGTCGGCCTTGGCGAGCTGGTAGGCGGGAACGAGCCGCTGCCCATGGGTGCGCTCATAGGCCTCGGCCAGGGCCGACTGGCTCAGGGCGTCGTAGGCGACGTGCTTGCCGTCCTTGAACCCAGCGAGGAAGGCCTGCACGGCCCGGCGCTGGCTGGGACCCAGGCTGCCGCTGAGCACGCGGACCCGGCCCTCCTTGAGGGCAGCGAAGCGTCCCACCAGATCCCGATCCAGGTCGGCCCAGTGGGCCTCATGGTCGGCCATCACGGGCCCGCGCAGGCGGCCGCCATCGTAGAGGCTGCGAATCTGCGCCTGGCCCACGGGGCACAGGGCGCCGTGGCTGAGGGCATCCTCGGGGTTGCCTTCCATCTTGATGGGACGGCCGTCCCGCACCTTGGCCACGGTCCCGCACCCGGCGCTGCAGCCCGGGCAGGTGGTGGCGTACCAGAGGTCCGTTCCGGGCACCTGGCCCTCCTGCCCCTGCAGCAGGGTCAGGGCCTTCTCGGCCTTCTTCGTGTCGCACCCGGTGGCGAGACTCACGGCGAAGCCGAGGCCGGACCAGCGGAAGAAGTCGCGGCGGGTCAGCTGGCGCACGCCCTGTCCGACGGGGAGCTCTTCGGGGAACTCATCCTGCCGCTGGCTGGGCGCCTTCTTGGTTTGGAGGCTCTTCCAAAATCTCATCAGGGCTCTCCTAGTAGTGGCAGGCGGAGCAGTCGGTCGGAGCCGCCGGGCGCTTGCCCGAGGCCAGGGCCTTCTGGTTCTGCTCGCGGTGGCAGGCCAGGCACTCGCCCATGGTGTGGGCCTTGGCCTGCTCCACGGTGTCCATGGCCTGGACTTCCCCGTGGCAGCTCTGGCAGGTCACCCCGGAGTTCACGTGCCGGCTGTGGTTGAAGAACACGAAGCCGGGCAGGCGGTGGATCCGCACCCACTCGATGGGCTTCCCGTCCTTGACCGCCTGGTGGATCTTGGCGATCTCAGCGCTGGGTTCCTTGGTGTTCGGCTTGTTCTTAATCTGGTCGTGGCACTTAAGGCAGGTGGACACGGGCGGGATGGCCGCGTGCCGACCCTTCTCGGCGCCGATGTGGCAGAACTGGCAGTCCATCTTGTTGTCGCCCGCGTGGACACGGTGGGAGTAGTCGATGGGCTGCACGGGCTTGTAGCCGCTGTTGTCTCCGAGGAGCCGGCCGTTCACGGTCACGACCAGCACCAGGAGCGACAATGCCGCGCTTACGAATCCCGTCAGCAGGACGGTGCGCATTTGCATCGGAGTCTCCTAGTGGCGGAAGCGCTGCTCGGGGCGGCGGTTCCAGATCACCAGCTGGGGCTTGCGCCAGAGGTAGTGGAGGGGCACCACCAGGAAGTGGACCAGCCGGGTGAACGGGATGAGGCCGATGATGGTGAAGGCCGACAGCATGTGGAGCTTGGGGCCCAGGGGCAGGCTGGCGACGTACTGGGGCTTGGGGTTGAAGAAGAAGAGGCTCTGGAGGTAGGGCGCCGCGGCGCTGGCATACCAGGAGCTGCCCCAGCGGTAGCGGAGGGCCGTGTCGAGCCCGGTGGCCACCTGGACCAGGAGGAGCACGAGGATGATGACGTCCATGGAGGAGGTCACCACCTTGATCCGGGCGTGGGTGAGGCGGCGGACCAGGAGGCTCACGAGGCCCAGCAGGGCCAGCATGCCCATGGTCACCCCGGTCGCCTCGAGGAGGAAGAGCCGCACGGGGTTGGCGTTCCAGGCCAGGATGGTGCCCGGAATGAGGAAGGTCACGAAGTGGCCGAGCAGCACGATGACGATGCCCCAGTGCCAGAAGTTGCTCCCCCAGTAGAGCTGGTCGTTCTCCAGGAACTGGCTGGAGAGGCTGGAGAAGCTGAACGGGGTGTACCGGTACCGGATGATGCTCACGAGGATCGCGAGGACGATCATCAGGTAGGGGTAGCCCACGAAGAGGAACGTGTTAGTGAGCATGGGGAGCCTCCTTCCCATTCACGGGGGTGGCGGAGCAGGTGCAGGCATGGTCGGAGCTGCCGCAACCGGCCTCGAGGGCGGCACCCTCGCCGGGGGCGAGGTCCTTCAGCAGCAGGGACAGGGATTCCATCAGGTTCGCGTAGGGACCCGAGCCCTCGCCGAGGGCGGCGCGGATCTTCTCCATGGCCGGCAGGATGCAGTCCCGCACCAGGTCCTGGGCGTCGTCGTGGCGGAGCTTGGGGAGGAGCCTCAGGAGGGTGGGGAGGTAATCGGGCAGGGAGTTCCCCTCCTCGATGGCCTCCTTGCGCAGCACTTCGCGGAGGTTGGCCATGAAGGAGCCGCGCTTGTAGGTCTCGCCGAAGAGGTGCCAGCCGATCTCCAGGGAGCAGCTGGGGTTCATGTCGAAGGTTCGGGTGTACATCTCCTCCAGCTCCCCCAGGGGGATGAGCTGGGCCTCGAGGGCGAAGGCCTCCAGGAGGTCCAGCCAGACGGTGGGCTGCCACTTGAGGGCATCCGCGGCGTTGGCGGCCAGACCCGGCAGGGCCTCGGAGGGGTACTCCAGGAGCTCCGCGTAGCGGGGGAGGATCGTGAAGGTCGGCACCATCAGAGGCCCCGCTCCGGCGTCTCGCGGAAGCCGATGCCGGCCAGGCCCTTGTTCTCCAGGGGGTTCTTGAGGGCCTCGATGGCCATCTCTCGATGGCTGGCGGGGATCACGAACCGCTGATCGAAGGTGGGCAGGCTGGTGAGGGCGTAGATCTCCTCGGCCTGTTCCGGGGTGCACCCGGCGGCGGCCAGACCCGCCTTGGCGACTTCGATGTCGATGTCACCCACGGTGAGTGCCCGGCGCCAGGTCCGGACGGCCAGCTGCTTCTTGAGCGCGTAGCGCACCGGCCCCTCCTGCCCGGCTCCGAAGAGCGAGGCGAGGTATTCGATGGGCATGCGGGCCTTCTCCAGCGGGGCGAAGAGCTCATCGATGTTGTTGGCCAGGGTGCCGTCCTCCTGGGTGGAGGTGACGGGTGCCAGGGCCGGCACGTAGAAGAGCATGGGGAAGGTGCGGTACTCGACGTGGGGCGCCAGGGCGAGTCCCCAGGTCTTCACGAACTTGTAGATGGGGCTCTTCTGGGCCGACTTGATGACGTCATCACTGATGCCATTGGCCTTGGCCGAGGCGATCACTTCGGGGTTGAAGGGATCGGCGATGATGCTCCGGTGGGCATCCACCAGCTCCGCATCAGGGCGGAGGCCGGCTTCGGCCACCTTGTCGGCGTCATAGAGGAGCACGCCCATGTAGCGGATGCGGCCCACGCAGGAGTGGAAGCAGGCGGGCGCCTGGCCCGTCTCCACGCGGGGGTAGCAGAGGATGCACTTCTCGCTCTTGCCTGTGTTCCAGTTGTAGAAGACCTTCTTGTAGGGGCAGGCGGAGACGCAGAAGCGCCAGCCGCGGCAAACCTCCTGGTTCACCAGCACGATGCCGTCCTCGCCGCGCTTGTAGAGCGCGCCGCTGGGGCAGCTGGCCACGCAGGCCGGATTGAGGCAGTGGTTGCAGATGCGGGGCAGGTAGAACATCACCAGCTGCTCGATGGAGAGGAGCTGGAGTTCCTGCTCGGGCGTCAGGGCCTTCAGATTCGGATCGTTGCGGGCGTAGAGGGGGCTGCCGCTCAGGTCGTCATCCCAGTTGGGACCGCCCTTGATGTCGATGTACTCGCCCGTGATCTTGCTGACGGGGCGAGCCGTGGGCTGATCATCGCCCTCGGGGGCGGTGAACAGGTTGTCGTAGTCGTAGGTCCAGGGCTCGTAGTACTCGTCGAGGGTGGGCAGGTTGGGCTGATAGAAGATGCGCTGCAGGTAGTTCTTCTTGCCGCTGCTCTTCAGCCGGAGCTCGCCGTCGACGATCTCCCAGCCCCCCTTGTAGTGGTCCTGGTCCTCCCACTTGGTGGGATAGCCCGTGCCCGGCTTGGTCTCGACGTTGTTCCACCACATGTATTCCGCGCCCTTGCGGTCGGTCCACACGTTCTTGCAGGCGATGGAGCAGGTGTGGCACCCGATGCACTTGTCCAGGTGGAACACCATCGCCACTTGAGATCGAATATCCATGGTCGGTCTCCTTAGTGGCCGTTGGTCGCGGACGGGCGCAACCCGGCCGCGGCGTTACGGCCACTTATGCCGTTGTCACAGTTGAGTGGAATGAGCTGGCTAGACATGACGGCGTTACCAGACGAGGCGGTCCAGCTTGCGGACGTAGACGGTGGTCTCGCGGTTCACGCCCGTGGGACCCCAGTAGTTGAAGTGGTAGGAGAACTGGCCGTAGCCGCCCACCATGAGGTTGGGCTTGAGTCGGGTGCGCGTGAGGCTGTTGTTCATGCCGGCCCGGCGATAGCCGCGGGTCTCGGACTTGGGCACGGAGTAGGTGCGCTCCGTGGCGTGGTAGATGATGCAGGCGCCCTTGGGGATGCGGGCGGAGACGTTGGCGCGGGTGACCACGGCGCCGTTGTCGTTGTGGACCTCCACCCAGTCGTTGTCCTTGATGCCGATCTTGGCGGCGTCCTCCTCGGACAGCCACACGGGCTCGGCGCCTCGGCTCAGGGTGAGCATGCGCTCGGTGTCGCCGTAGGTGGAGTGGATGTGCCACTTCCCATGGGGGGTGAGGTAGTTCAGGCGCAGGGTGGGGCCCTGCTCCTGGCTCAGCTTCACATCGCCGAGCACCATGGACGGAGGCGTGGGCTTGTAGGTGGGGAGGTGCTCGCCGAAGGCGAGGTAGCCCTCATGGTCCAGGTAGAGGTGCTGGCGGCCCGTGAGGGTGCGCCAGGGCACCATGTGCTCGACGTTGTAGGTGAAGGGGCTGTAGGGCCGCTTCTCATCCACCAGGCCGGACCAGATGGGGCTGTTGATGACCCGGCGGGGCTGGGCCTGCAGGGTCTTGTAGGTCTGCAGGGTGCCGCGGTTCTTCTCGGCCAGCTGGGTGAGCTTCAGGCCCGTGCGCTTCTCCATGTACTCGTAGGCCCGGTAGGCGAACTCGCCATTGGCCTCGGGGGCGAAGTAGAGCAGCACGTCGGCGGCCTCCTCGGCCTCCTCCAGGCTGGGGCAGCGGACGCCGTCCACCACCTTGGCCGCGTGCTCGTTCGCGTACTTGTCGTAGAGCTCGCCCACCTCGTACTTCACGCCGTGGGCCCCAAGCCCCTTCTTCGCTTCAGGGCCGAAGGCGCAGTAGCGCTCGTGGATCTTCGTGTAGTCGCGGGTGACCACCTTGAAGGAGGGCATGGTCTTGCCCGGGATGGCCTCGCACTCGCCGGCCCGCCAGTCGCGGATGTGCCGCTGGGTGATCTCGCCGGGGCTGTCGTGGCTGATGGGGCTGGCCACCAGGTCCTCGATGGGGTTGGGCAGGTGCTGCTTGGAGAGCTCGGAGACCTTCTGGGCCACGGCCTTGAAGATGTCCCAGTCGCTCTTGGACTCCCACACGGGCGGGATGGCTGCGGACAGGGGATTGATGAAGCCGTGCATGTCCGTGGTGTTGAGGTCGCACTTCTCGTACCAGGAGGCGGTGGGGAGCACCACGTCGCTGTAGAGGGCGGAGGTGTCCATGCGGAAGTTGAGGTCCACCACGAGGTCGTACTTGCCCTGCACGGCCGGGCGCCACACCACGTCCTTGAGGGTGCCCTCGGCCACTTCCTCGGCGATGGCGTTGCTGTGGGTGCCCAGGTAGTGCTTGAGGAAGAACTCGTGGCCCTTGGCGCTGGTGCCGATGGCATTGCCGCGCCAGATGAACCAGACGCGGGGCCAGTTCACCTCGGCATCCGGATCGTCCACGGAGAAGTTGAGGCTGCGATCCTTCAGGGACTTCACCGTGAAGTCCACCACGCCCTGCTCATCCTTGGCGCCCTTGGCCTTGGCGGCCTTCACGAGCTCCACGGGGTTGGTGTCGAACTGGGGGTAGAAGGGCAGCCAGCCGTTGCGCACGGCCAGGGTCTGCATGTTCATGGTGTGGCCCTGGGTCAGCGGGCTGCCGTCCGGGGTGGGGTGGTACTGGCTGAACTCCTTCTCGTAGCGCCACTGGTCGCTGTGGACGTAGTGGAAGCTGGGGCCGTTCATGAGGCGCTGGGCGGGCATCCAGTCCTTGGCCAGGGCGATGGCGCTCCAGGAGCCCACCATGGCCAGCTTCTCCTGGCCCACGTAGTGGGCGAGGCCGCCGCCGTTCTTGCCGACGCAGCCTGTGAAGACCAGGGCCTGCTGGGCCGCGCGGTAGATCAGGTTGTTGTGGTACCAGTGGTTGATGCCGGCGCCGATGATCACCATGCACTTGCCTTCGGTGAACTCGGCGGTGCGGGCCCACTCGCGGGCGAAGCGGATGCAGTCCTTGCGGTTCAGGCCGGTCTTCTTCTCCTGCCAGGCGGGCGTGTAGGGAGCGTCCTCCACGTCGTAGGAGGCGGGGTAGGCGCCCTCCAGGCCGCGGTTCACACCGAACTGGGCCATGAGGAGGTCGTAGGCGGTGGTGACCACCTTCTCGGAGCCGTCCACGGTCTTCACGCGCTTCACGGGCACGCCGCGGAAGAGGGTCTTGTCCTCGGCGAAGTCGTCGAACTGCACCTGCACGGCGCTATCGCCCAGGAAGGTGAGCTTGGGCGCGATGGCGGAGCCGTCCTTGTCCTCCAGGAGGAGGTTCCACTTGCCCTGCTCGCTGCCCCAGCGGTGGCCCATGCTGCCCTTGGGCATCTTGGGGCTCTGGGTGGTCTCATCCCACATGAGGAACTTCCACTCCCCGTGCTCCTCGCCCTGGTAGCGGGCCACCTCGCCGGCCCGCAGGAGCTGGCCGGGGCGGTAGCCGCCGTCGATGGGCGTGAGCTCCACGAGGAAGGGGGCGTCGGTGTACTTCTTCATGTAGTCCATGAAGTAGGGCACCTGCTTCTGGTGGTGGGCCTCCGTGAGGATCACGTGGTTCACGGCCATCCAGAAGGCGCCATCCTGGCCCTGGTGCAGGGCCATCCACTCGTCGGCGTACTTGGCCACCTGGTTGAAGTCGGGGCTGAACACCACCATCTTCGTGCCGTTGTGGCGGGCCTCGGCGGCGAAGTGGCAGTCGGGCGTGCGGGTCATGTTGAGGTTGGCGCCCATGACAGCCAGGTACTTGGCGTTGTACCAGTCGGCCGACTCGTTCACGTCCGTCTGCTCACCCCACATCTCGGGGCTGGAGGGCGGCAGATCGCAGTACCAGTCGTAGAAGCTCAGGTTCACGCCGCCCAGGAGCTGCAGGTAACGGCTGCCGGCCGCGTAGCTGAGCATGGACATGGCGGGGATGGGGCTGAAGCCGATGACCCGGTCGGGGCCGTGGGCCTTCACCGTGTGGATGTTCGACGCGGCCACCAGTTCCAGGGCCTTGTCCCAGGAGGTGCGGCGGAAGCCGCCCTTGCCGCGGGCGCGCTGGTAGCGGGCGCGGCGCTCGGGATCGGCCTGCAGCCAGCCCCAGGCCTCCACGGGATCCGTGGACTTGGCCTTGGCCTCCTCCCACAGGTCCAGCAGGGCGCCCCGCACCATGGGGTACTTCACCCGGATGGGGCTGTAGAGGTACCAGCTGAAGGAGATGCCGCGCTGGCAGCCGCGGGGCTCGTAGGGCGGGATCCCGGCTTCCAGTTCCGGGTAGTCCACGGCCTGGAACTCCCAGGTGACGATGCCCTCCTTCACATAGATGTTCCAGGAGCAGCTGCCCGTGCAGTTCACGCCGTGGGTGCTGCGGACCACCTTGTCGTGCTGCCAGCGGTTCCGGTAGAAGTCCTCCCAGGAGCGCTTCTCGGGGTCGATGACGTCGGTGATCCAGTGGCTCCTTGTCGTGCTGCCAGCTTCCGGTGCTCATCGTCGTCTCCTCCAGTGGCCTTGGGCTTCGTCGTTAGGCCTTGGGCTTCACGCCCCTTGAAGCGGCGGCGGGCCACGATGCGGCTGATCTGCAGACCGACCACCAGGCCCAGGAGGCCGACGATGGGCAGCAGGATGTCCTTCTTGGGGGCGGGCTCCTTGCTCACGCTGCCCAGGAAGGCGGCCACCTGGAACGCCTCCTCCGGCGTCAGGGGCGCCTGGGCGAAGATGTTCTGCATGGTGGGGAAGGCGGGCTGCTCGATGGCACTGGCCAGGCCCTTGCCCATCTTCCCGGACACGGCCGTGAGGTCGGGGCCGAGGCCCCCTCCACCGACGAAGCCGGCATTGGAAGCGCTGTGGCAGGAGAGGCAGGCGGGGCCGCCCTTGGCGAAGCGCTTCCGCCCCTCGAAGAGCAGCCGGCCGGTGGCGATGTCCGCGGGCGTGACGGGGCGCGCGATGCCGGCGCTGCCGATCACCTTCCCGCTCTTGGTGGCCTCATCGATCATCTTCCAGAGGGCCTCGGCCTCCGGCGCGGTGATGCCGAGGTCCGGCATCTTCACGCCGTTGGCGGCCTTCATCAGCTCCAGGGCCGTGGCATCGCCGCGGTCCAGGTAGCTGCCGGGCGCCATCATGAAGCCCGTGGCCCAATCCTTCGTCCGACGGGTGGCCAGGCCCTTGAGGTCGGGGCCGACCTTCGCGCCGGCGCCGATGGTATGGCAGCTCATGCACTGCTTCTTGAACTGGGCCTCCGCGTCCTGGGCCATGAGCCCCACCGACACGAGGGCCAGGGTGAGCCACACACGCCCCCTGCCCTTCCCGTTGAACATCGGATCCCCCCAATAGGATTAATTGATCCGGAATCGAGCCGTGGAACGGGCCGCGCGGTGCGGCCCAGGCCCTGCCGGCCGGCTCCCTGGCGGGGAATCGAGCGGCTTCCTCAAAAATGCTCCCCTGTTATCGGGCGGTGCATCCGTGATTCGGATCACTTTGTCTGATTGGACGATCACAGCCGAAGCAAGAAAACTAGCGGGTTCCCTTTGATTTCAAGGCACCTGTTGGATCAAACCGGGGTGCGAAGAAACCGCGCCAGCGCCTCAGGATCATCCACATCCACCCAACAGGCCCCGGACTCCGAAACCTGGCGCCCCGGGAGGGCCGCCCAGAGCTCCGAAAGGCGGCGCACCTCCACACCCCGGAGCCCCGGGACGAGTTCCCCGGGCAGCCAGCCACCCAAGGGCTGCAGCTGGCCTTCCACCTCGGCGACCACCCAGGCCTCCGCGCGAGGGTCCGCCGCTTCCGCCCGCGCCCACCAGGCCCGGAGCTCTCCTTCGCCCCACCGGGGCAGGTCGCAGGCCACCACCCACCACCGGCGGGCGCGCCCCCCGCGGCCCTGGCCCGCCCAGGCGCGGAGGGCCACCGCCGGTCCCTCCCGCGGATCCTCCGTCCGGGGGAGCTCCGGGCGGTCCGGGAGGGGCTCACCCACCACCTCCACCGGGCCCCCCGGGAAGACCGCCTCGAACACCCGGACGAGGTGCCCCCCCCACGTCCCCCCCAAGGGATGGACCCGGTCATGCTTGGGCCCCCCGAGGCGGGTGCCCTTCCCTCCCGTGAGCAGCAGCAGCCCCGCCTCAGGTCGGATGCTCATGGCTCCCTCACCACGCCGGGCACCGTGGCGTGGAGGTGGTGGCGCCCGGGCATCTCCCCGGCCAGGAGCGCCAGCACGCGAACCACCTTGTCCATGAAGTCCACGGTGCTCTCCACCGTATAGCGGCGGGGATGCCCCTCCCAGGCCGCGTGGATGGCCGCATCCACCACCGCCGCCTCCTCGGCGCTCTCCCGGCGCACGGGGTTGCTGTGGTCGTAGCCACCCGCATCATCCGGGGTCCGAAGGTGGATCACGGCGTGGTAGCGGGCCAGCTCCGTGGCCCGGTCGGTGCCCAGCTCCGACCAGAACGCCGCGGGATCCCCCGGCCAATAGGCCAGGCCGTCCACCGTTCCCCGATCGCACAGGGCCACGAGGTGGGGCCCGTCCTCGAGGGCGAGGCGCTCCAGCTGCCGCTGCACCTGGAAGATGGCCCGCTGGGCGCACCGCCGCTCGCTGGGGCGGGAGCCCCGGGGGAAGCCACCGCGGAAGAGGATGCTCGCCGCCTCGGGCAGGACGAAGACCTGCCCTCCGAAGTTCCGGCGGATCACCTCGAGCACCGCGGTCTTGCCCGCCCCCGGGCCACCCGTGAGCACGATGAGCCGGCAGGGATGGCGGGGCGCGTCGCTCATGCCTCCCATATTGGGCGCCTGCCGCCCCTTGTCCAACCCCCGCCCACGGAACCGTGACGCGCGGAGGGCGGAGGTCGTGCGATGCTCCGGATGTGAGCCATACGGACCTGGAGCGGGTGGACATCCTCATCGTGGGGGGCGGTATCGCGGGCCTCGCCACGGCGGCCGCCCTCGGGGGCCGGGAGCGCTCCGTGCTCCTCGTGGAGCGGGAACTCCATCCCGGCTTCCACAGCAGCGGCCGCAACGCCGCCATCGGTCGGCAGCTGACCGGCCGGGCCGAACACACCACCCTGGCCGTGGAGGGCCGCGCGGCCCTGGCCGCCGCGGGACTTCTGGAGGTCCGGGGTGGCCGCCTCCTGGCGGTGGACCCCGCGGCCCTCGACCCCCTGGCGGCAGAGGCGGCGTCCTTCGCCCTGGAGGTTCATCGCGGGCCCGGCTCCGGCATGCCAGGTCTCCAGGCAGCAGCCCATCTGGACATCCCCTCCGATGGGATCATCGACACCCACGGGCTGCTCGGCCACTGCGCCCGCGAGGCCCGGTCCGCGGGCGTGAAGCTCCGGTTCGGCGTCGGGCTCGCCGACCTCCAGCGCCTCGCCTCCGGGTTCCGCGTCACCCTCACCGATGGCACCGCCCTGGAGGCCGGCACCCTGGTGAACGCCGCCGGAGCATGGGCCGGCGAGCTGGGCCGACGGGCGGGAGGGGTGGATCCCGGCCTCCGCCCCCTGCGGCGCTCCCTCGTGTGGAGCGACCTCCCCTGGCGGCCCGAAGCCCCTTGGGCCTGGTGGGTGGACCGCCCGCTCTACCTGCGGCCCGAGAGCGGCGGTCTCCTGCTGTGCCCTTGCGAGGAGGTGGAAGTCGCGCCCCCGCCCCCGGGGCAGCATCCCGACACCGACCCGGGCCTCCTTCCGGGCCTGGGGAAGCATTTGGCCGAGCTCGCTCCGGAGCTGGTGGAGGCGCCCGTCACCCGGATGTGGGCGGGCCTGCGCACCTTTGCCGCGGATCGCCGGTTCGTGATCGGGTGGGACCCCCAGAGCCCCCGGCTCTTCTGGGTGGCCGGGCTCGGCGGCCATGGGATGACCACGGGCCTGGCCGTGGGGCGGCTGGCGGCGGATCTGCTGCGGGGCGGGGGGGCCGGCCCCCTGGGCCCTGACCGCTTCATCTGAAGGTCGGAGGTGGGAGGGTGACCTCCCCTGGAAGCGTTAAACCCGGATGGGCCTCCCCCGTAGCTCCCGGCAACGACCCCCAGTCTGGAGGCACCATGGGCTCAACCTTCCCCTTTGGCGAGCAGGTGGAGGGCCTGCCCGTGCCCGTACTGAACGAGCGGGAGATCCGGGCGGCCGCGGGGATCCTGTTCCTGGCGACGTTCCTGTCCTTCATGTTCATCCTCTTCCGGGGCAACTTCATTCCCATCAAGGTGGTGATCCCCGCCTTCATGGCGGACCTCCTGGTTCGACTCCTGAATCCCCGGTTGGCCCCCAGCCTGATCCTCGGGCGGCTCATCGTGGCGGGTCAGACCCCCGAGTATGTGGCCGCGGCTCCCAAGCGCTTTGCCTGGGGCGTCGGGCTGTTCCTCTCGGGCCTGATGTTCCTCCTCATGGTCCTCATGAACACCTACGGTCCCATCAGCGGGATCACCTGCCTGGTCTGCCTCGTGTTCCTCTTCTCCGAGGCGGTCTTCGGCATCTGCCTGGGGTGCAAGGTCTACCCCTGGGTGGCCGGCCAGCCGCCCGTCCTCTGTCCCGGGGAGGTGTGCGCCCCCAGGGACCGGAGCCCCATCCAGCGGACCTCCCTGGGGCAGGTGATCCTCCTGCTCGGGTTCCTGGGCCTCGTGGCCGGTGCGGCCGTGGCGTTCCAGGGCGCCCTGGCGGCCAAGCCGCGCCCCCTCTTCGCCCCCCCGGGGGCCTGAGCTCCGCCGACCCCCTGCACCCACAGGGCCCCGGTCACCCGGGGCCCTGCGTTCCAAGACGCGGGAGTCTAGAAGCGGATGCCGGCCGTGAGGCTCAGCTCGTTCTTGGGGCGGAGCTTGCGGGTGACATCCTCGAGGCCGAGCATCTCTCCACCTTCACGCTTGGTGAGGGGGAGACCGTACTCCAGGCCGAAGGTGGGCTTCACGGCGCCGGTGGGCACGGTGTAGCCGACGCGGAGCCCCAGCCAGGGGCGGACCACCGTCTGATCCAGATCGTACTGGGCACCGGAGGCGTTGTCCTTCACATGGAGGGAGGTGGACTCATTCCGGAGGTCGAGCGCGAACCCGAAATCCACGACCTTGGTCCAGGTGAAGGCGAGCCCCGCACCCAGGGACTCATGACGGATCTCCAGCATGGTGCTGGGGGTGGAGTAGGGCACGCCATTGACCTTCAGATCACCCCCCTTGTTGCGAAGCTTCCAGGTGGCCTCCAAAGCCAGGCGGGCGCCGAAGGCCTGCCCGGCGGCTTGGCTGTAACGGAGACCCAGGCCCTTGAAGGTATCGGTCTCGACGTGGGTGGCGGTGCTGCTCCGGGTGTAGTCCGAGGGCTTGGCCATGGTGTAGAGCAGGGTGACGGCACGATCCTGGGCGGAGAGCGCCAGGCCGGAGAGGGCGATGAGGGCGAGCACGTTCTGCTTCATGAATCCCCTGTGGGTGGTTGAGCCCATAGATTAACAAGAAATTTCCGGCACCACTATCTAGACATCATCGTTTTTGAATCAGGCACCGCGAGAGTGATGGGCGGCCGCGGGGATCCGCTTCCTGGCCTTCATGAAGGACCCCCTGATCCCTCTGCTGCAGCCGCGCCCCCTCTTCGCCCCCCCCCCGGGAGCCTGGCTTCGCCGACCCCCTGCACGCACAGGGCCCCGGTCACCCGGGGCCCTGCGTTCCAAGGAGCGGGAGACTAGAAGCGGATGCCGGCGGTGAGGCTCAGCTCGTTCTTGGGGCGGAGGTGGGAGGGGATGTCCGCCTCGGAAACGAAGCCCCCTTCCTGCTTGGTGAGGGGGAGGCCGTACTCCAGGCCGAAGGTGGGCTTCAGGCTCCCGGTGGGCACCGTGTAGCCGACGCGCAGGCCCAGCCAGGGGCGGATGGCGGCGTTCCCGTAGGTGGCCTGGGCGCCGGTGTTGGCCTTCATCTTGAACACGGTGTTGTCCTGGCGGATGTCCAAGGCGACGCCGAAGTCCACCACCTTGGTCCAGGTGGCGGAGACGCCGAGGCCCATGGACTCCTGATGCATGGTGTAGGTGGTGGTCGCGGTGTTCGGGTTCACGCCGTCGATCTTCAGGTCGCTGCCGCTGGTGCGGAGCTTCCAGGTGCCCTCGAAGTCCACCCGGGCGCCGCCGAAGGCCTTGCCCACGGTCTGGCTGTAGCGGAGGCCCAGGCCCTTGTAGGTGTCGGTCTCGAGGTGGCCGATGGTGGCCTGGTCGTTGAAGTCCGTGGGCTTGCTCAGGGTGTACAGCACGGACACCCCGTGATCCTGGGCCGAGAGGGCCAGACCGGACAGGGCGACGAGGGCGAGCACGTTCTTCTTCATGGTTCCCCTATGGGTTGTTGAACCAACAAGGTATCAAGAAATTTCCGGCATGACAACAGGCTCGTAATCATTTTTGAATAGACCATCCATTCACGAGGCTCCGCCCCGAGGTTGGGCGATCCCAACCTCGGGGCGGGGTTCGGGGGGCCTATCGACCCTGGAGTTCCTGGGCGAGGTGCCCCCCGCCCATGACCCCCTTCAGGGCGGCCAGGATGGCCCGCCCATCCACCGCCACGGCCCGCATGGTGCGGGGGTCGTAGAGGTAGCGGTTCCCGAGCTTCTCCTGGTTTCCGTCGAAGTTCAGGCCCACCACCTCGCCCTTGGCGTTCACCACCGGGGACCCGGAGTTCCCGCCGATGGTGTCGGCGCTGTAGGCGAAGTTGTAGGGGGTGGTCAGGTCCAGCTGCTTCCAGGCGTCCACCCAGCGCGGGGCGAGCTTCCAGGCGCCATCCATGAACTCGGGCCCCATGCTCCAGGCCCGGTCATAGAGCCCGGCGAAGGTGGTGAAGGGGGCCTGCCAGGTGCCGTTGGCCGGATAGCCCTCCACCTTGCCGAAGCCCAGGCGGAGCGTGAAGGTGGCATCGGGATAGGCCTCGTGGCCATAGATGGCGAAGCGCTGCTGCGCCAGCTTGCCGCCCTGCTCCTTGAGCACGCTCTCCACCTCGTCCTCGTACTGCTTGCGCAGCTTGCGCACGAAGGGATCGATGGCCTTGGCCAGGGTGAGCATGGCATCCGACGTCGCGCCTTCGCCCTGCTCCCACACGGCCTTGCGCTGGGCCACGTCCATCAGACGCGTGCCGCTGAAGGCCGCCTCCACCACCTGCTCCGGGGTGCGCCCATTCAGCACCGCCTTCACGAAGGCGTGGTCCTTGCCGAGGACCTCCTGGGCCTCCGTCAGGGCATTGAGCATGAGCGTCCTGTCCACGCCGAGGTCGATGGCCCGGGGGTTGAGGATGCGGGTTTCGGTGGCCTTGAGGCGGGCCTCCGAAAACTCGGCCAGCCGCTGCTCACTGGGCTTGGCCCGCTCCGCCCGCCCCTGGTGGAGGGCCAGGGCGTAGGCCAGGGTCTGGCTGGAAAGGGTGCCCACCAGGGCGCGCTCCTTCATCATCCCCTTCTCGCGGTCCACCGCCTGGGCGATGGCCTCCCAGGCGCCCACGGCCGTGCGGCCCCCGCGCTTGGCCACGGCGGCCTTCAGCTCCGCCTCCTGCTTCTCGAGGCGGGCCCAGTTCTCGGCGTCACGCAGGGTGCGGAAGAACCCCTCCCAGCGCTTGAGGTTGTTCTCCAGGCCGTAGACCTGATCCTGCACCAGGCGCCGGGCCTCGGCGGAGGTGGCCCCGTAGCGGAGGAGGGCCTCCCGGCGCCGCCGCCAGCTCTTCAGGTTGAAGGGGATGGCGGTGTCCCGGGCGTAGGCCATCTGGGCCAGGGTCTCCTGCCGCGCCGTGGCGCCGGGGTGGCCGCTGATGAACACGGGCTCGCCCACCTTGGCGCCGATGGCGGCGAAGGGCAGGAAGGCCGCGGGCTTGTAGGGCTTGCCGTTCTCATAGACGCGGAACAGGGAGAAGTCGAGGTCGTGACGGGGGTACACGAAGTTGTCGGGATCGCCCCCGAAGCTGGCCATCTGGGCCTCGGGCGCCGCCACCAGCCGCACATCCGTGTGGCGCTTGTAGCCATAGAGCCAGGTCTCGCCGCCGTTGTAGAGGCTCACGCTCTCCACCTGGAGGCCCGTGGCCTTCTGCTCGGCCTGCTGCAGGGCGAGCAGCGCCGCCTCCTTGGCCTTGCGGGCCTCCGCGGGGGCCATGCCGGGCTTCACGGCGGCTTCCATATCCTTGGTGACGTCCCGCATCTTCTCCAGGGTCACCAGCACGAGCCCGGGCACCTTGATCTCGTGGTCCCGGTCCACGGCCGTGAAGCCGTCGCGGATGTAATCGTGCTCCGCGCTGCTCACCTGCTGGATGGCGCCCCGTCCCACATGGTGGTTGGTGAGCACGAGGCCCTCGGCGCTCACGAAGCTGCCGGTGGCGCCGGGGAAGCGCACGGTGGCGAGGCGCAGGCGGTCGAGGAAGGCCTGGTCCACGTCCACGCCCAGGCTGGCCTTGATGCGCTTCACGGGGACGTTGTCGAAGGTCCACATCCCCTCGTCGGCGCGGAGGCCGGCGGTGGCGAGCAGGGCGAGGGCGAGGCGGGTGAGGCGCATGGATTCCTCCAGATAGGGCAAGGGCCCGCGGTGGCGGGCCCTTGAAGGGTGTTCAACTTCAGTTGCCGCGGAGCTCGTCGGCCAGGTGCTTGGCGTCGAAGACCTTGTCGAGCACTTCGAGGATGGCGCGGGCATCGAGGGAGACGCCGCGGTTCACCTTGCCGTCGTAGTAGTAGTTGCCGGGCAGGCTCTCGATGTTTCCATCGTAGATGAGGCCCACCAGCTCGCCGTTGCGGTCCACCACGGAGGAGCCGGAGTTGCCGCCGATGATGTCCACCGCGTGGGCGAAGGCGAGGGGGGTGCTCATGGTCAGCGTGGGCTGCTTGTCCATCCAGCGCTTGGGCAGGGCATACCAGCCGTGCTCGGCCTCGGGGCCCCAGCCCCAGCTGCGGTCGTAGAGACCCGCGATCGTGGTGAAGGGCTGGGTCATGGTGCCGTTGGCCGGGTAGGTGGCCACGGGGCCGTAGGTGAGGCGCAGGGTGAAGGTGGCATCCGGGTAGGAGTCCTTGCCGTACACGGCGAAGCGGGCCCGGGCCAGGCGGCCCTGGTGCTCATTCACGACGGCCGTGATTTGCTTCTCCTGCACCTCGCGGAACTTCCGCCCCAGGGGGTCCAGCACGCGGGCGAGCTTCACCATGGGATCGGTGCTCTCGGCCACGGCCTTGGCGCCGCCCTCCAGCAGGGCCTTGCGGGCCTCGGCATCCATCAGCTTGCTACCCTCCACGAGGGCCTTGGCGGCTTCCTCGGGCGTGCGGCCGGCCAGGGCGGCCTTCACGAAGGGGTGGTTGGCGCCCAGCTGCTCCTGGGCTTCCTTGAGCCCGAAGGCGAAGGTGAGGGTCTCCAGCTCCTTGTCGAAGGGCGCGGGGCTGGCGGCGGAGAGGCGCTTCTTCAGGGCCTCCACCTGCACCGGGGACTGGTACTCAGCCAGGCGCTTCTCGGCGGGCTTGGGCAGCTCGGCGGAGAAGCGCACGAGGGTGAGGGCCGTGCCCAGCAGCTGGCTGCCGCGGGTGTTGAGGAAGAGCTGCTCCTTCACGTGCAGGCGGGCCACCTTCATGGCGCCCTCGATCTTGGCCCAGGACTGGCCGGCTTCCTGGGTCAGCTTGGGCTCCTTGGCCACGGCGGCCTTGAAGGCCTTCTCCTTGGCGGAGACCAGATCCATCTGCTCCTTGTCCTTCAGGCCCTTCAGGTGCCCCTTGATGGCCTTGAGGGTGTTCTCGATGCCGAAGATCTGGGTGTTCACCTTCAGCATGTTGGCCTCGCTCTTGGCGCCGTAGGCCTTGAGCACCGCCACCTGATCCTCGAAGCTCTTGATGCGCACGGGCAGCACGGCCTCGGCCATGTAGTCCATCTGGGCCCGGGTGAAGAGGCGGGAGGTGTTGCCGGGGTGGCCGCTCACGAAGGTGAGGTCGCCGTTCTTCAGGCCGGTCTTGCTCCACTTCAGGTGCTGGGGGGCCTCATAGGGCTTGCCGTTCTCGTAGACCCGGAACAGGGCGAAGTCCACGTCGTGGCGGGGGTAGGTGAAGTTGTCGTGGTCGCCACCGAAGAAGGCCACCTGCTGCTCGGGCGCCATCACCAGGCGCACGTCGGTGTGCTTCTTGTAGCCGTAGATCCAGTACTCGCCGCCCTGATAGAGCATCACGGGCTGGCAGTCCAGGCCGCTCTTCTTCCCGGCCTCATCCACGAGGGCGGTGAGGGCCTTCTGGCGGGCTTCGAGGGCGTCCTTGTCGGAGGCCCCCTTCTTCACGGCGGCGTTCACCTTGTCGGTGACGTTCTCCATGGTCATCAGGGTGAAGAGCTCCAGGCCGGGCACCTTGATCTCGGCCTCCCGGTTGGCGGCCACGAAGCCGTTCACCAGGTAGTTCTTCTCGCCGGGGCCGGAGACGCGCTGGATCCAGCCGCGGCCCACGTGGTGGTTGGTGAGCACGAGGCCATCCTTGCTCACGAAGGAGCCGGTGCCGCCGGGGAAGCGCACCACGGAGAGGCGGAGGTGGTCCAGCCAGGCCTGGCTGGGCTCGAAGCCGTACTTCTCCTTCATCTTCTTCACGGGCAGGTTGTCGTAGGTCCACATGCCCTCGTCCACGCGGGCGAAGGCCGCGGTGGCGAGCAGGAGGGCGAGGGCGGGAAGTCGGTGGCGCATGAATGGCTCCTTGGGGAAGCATCGGGGTCGAGCCCCCAAGTCTACCTGGGCCCGGCCCGGGGGCCGACCCGGGATCGGACCCCCCTGGGGTGAACCGGGGTCGGCCGGAGGCCGGTGGGGGTGAACCGTGACTGAAATCATCCCGTCATGGGTGCCAGCCGATGCCAAGGCCACGGAAGGGGGATCGATGCTGGGATCGACCATTCGGGCACGGGTGCTGCTGCTGTCCTCTGTCTTGCTCTCCGTGGCCGTGCTCATCGCCCTCCTGGCCACCGTGGGCATGCGGCAGATCCAGGCGGGCCAGGCCCGGGTCCTCGTGCGGGGGCACGCCCTGCGGAATCACCAGACCGCCGACATGATGCACGACGCCCTGCGCTCGGACGTGCTGCAGGCCCTCCTCACCCCGCCGGGCAACGCCGCCGCGGAAGCCGAGGTGCGCAAGGACCTCCAGGAGCACACCCAGATCTTCCGCCAGGCCATGGCCACCGCAGCCTCCCTGGACGTGGGCCCGGAGATCCAGGCGGACCTGGCCAAGGTCCAGCGCCCCTTGGATGCCTACATCGCCGAGGCCGAGCGTCTGGTTGACCTGGCCTTCCGGGACCGCCCGACCGCCCTGGCGGGCCTCGAGGCCTTCAAGGCCGCCTTCTCGGCGCTGGAAGATCCCATGGAGGCCCTGAGCCAGGCCATGGAGCAGGAGAACGAGCGGGTGCAGGCCTCCGGCGCCGCCCTTCAGCGACGGGCGGAGTGGGGCATCCTGGCCGCCCTGGGTCTGGGCCTCGTGCTGGCGGTTCCCCTCGCCCTCCGGGTGGTCGCCCGGGTGGTGAAGCCCCTGGCCGGCATGGCCGAGTCCGCGGAGCGCTCGGTGGCGGAACGGGACCTCAGCTGCCAGATCCCCGAGGCGGGTCTGGGTGAGGTCCGCCTGCTGGTGCGGGCCTTCAATGGCCTGGTGCAGTTCTTCTCCGGCTTCTTCCGGCAGACCGAGGCCAAGGCGAAGGAGCTGGCCCACCAGGCCGAGGATCTCTCCCGCCTGGCCGGCGGCCTGGCCTCCGCCTCCCAGGAATTGGCGGGGGATGCTGAATCCGCGCGCCAGAAGACCCAGGGCATGGAAGTCGCCCTCGGCCACCTATCCGCCTCCATCCAGGAGGTGGGTCGCGACCTCGACCTCTCCCGTACCCGGTCCCTCCGGGCCGTGGCCGCGGTGGAGGCCGGCACGGCCTCCGGCGAGGCGACCACGCGCGCCATGGCCTCCATCCAGGAAGCCAGTGGGCGCATGGCCGAGGCCGTGCGGGTGATCCAGGAGATCGCCCGCCAGACGAACCTGCTCAGCCTCAATGCCGCCATCGAAGCCGCCAAGGCCGGGGCCCTGGGCAAGGGCTTCGCCGTGGTGGCGGAGGAAGTGCGGAAGTTGGCCGAGCGGAGCGCCCTCGCGGCCCGGGAGATCGCCGACCTCATCCAGCACTCGGATGATGCGGTGCGCCAGGGCCACCAGACCGTGGAGGAGACGGTGTCCCACCTCAGTGACATCCGGGAGGCCATCGAGGAGGTCGCCCGGCTCGGGGAGACCATGGCCCAGGAGGCCGCGCGCCAATCCCGGGCCGGGGAGGAGGCCCAGGCCCAGATGTCCGGCCTGGCCGGGGTCATCGGCCACATGGCCACGGCCAACAACCAGGTGAGCGCCTCCACCCGCACCCTGGCCCAGAGCGCCGAGGAATTGGCCGGAATCTCCGGAACGCTCCGATCGGCCCTGGGCGATTTCAAGATGGCCCCTTCCTGATCCCCTTTGTGACCGGCAACGGATGCCGATCGATAGAGACTGAGTCTCCACGACCTCAAGGAGCGTTCATGACCCCCCGCCGCCTCCCCCTCCTCCTCTGCCTGGCCCTCGCCCTGCCCCTTGCCGCCCAGGAGAAGGCCAAGGAACCCGAAGGCATCTCCGACAACAGCTTCCTCATCGAAGAGGCCTACAACCAGGAGAAGGGGGTGGTGCAGCACATCTTCACCTGGCAGCGCTTCAAGCAGGAAGGGAACTGGATGGGCACCTTCACCCAGGAGTGGCCCGTGGGGGGGCAGACCCACCAGTTCAGCTTCACCGCCCCCTACCTGCATATCCCCGGCACGCCCAACGGACTGGGCGATGTGGCCCTCAACTACCGTTGGCAGGCCCTGGGCGGAGACCCCAAGGACCTGAGCTTCTCACCCCGCGTGAGCCTGCTCCTCCCCACCGGCGACGAGAAGAAGGGGCGCGGGGCCGGGTCCCTGGGCCTTCAGGTGAACCTCCCCCTCAGCGTGCCGATGGGCGAGGCCCTGGTCACCCACTGGAATGTGGGTGCCACCCACATTCCCAAGGCCAAGAACGACCTGGGCGAGCAGGCGGACCTGGGTGGGTTCAATGCGGGGGTCAGTGCCATCTGGAACCTCCACCCCGAGTTCAACCTCATGCTCGAGTGGGTCCACACCGCCCAGGATGTGGTGGCGGGCCCCGGCCTGAAGATCCGGGAGACCGGCACCTACCTGAACCCCGGGCTCCGCTGGGCCCACAACTTCGACAGCGGCCTCCAGATCGTGCCCGGGCTCGCCTACACCTATGGCGTGGGCGCCAGCAAGGGCGACAACGCCATCTTCCTGTACATCAGCTTCGAGCACCCCTTCGGGAAGAGGTAGGTCATGGCGCTGAAGGTCCGCACCAAACTCATCGCACTGGGGGGTGGGAGCTTCCTGGCCCTGGCCCTCCTGGCCGGGCTCGGCCTCCGGACCATCGCCCACCTGGTGGATGCCACCACCGCGATGCGGACCTTCAGTGAGGGCCTGATCAACCATCAATCCGCCGACATGATGCACGACGCCCTGCGGGGCGATGTCCAGCGGGCCCTGCTGATCACCGAGAGCGGCCGACCGGACCCCAAGGACGTCCAGGAGGTCCGGAGCGCCTTGGAGGAACACGCCCGGACCTTCCGGGAGGCCCTCGAAGCCAATCGGAAGTTGGAGCTCCCCCCCGAGCTGCTGCGGGACCTGGAGGCCATCCGCCCGACCCTGGACGCCTACCTGGCCGCCGCCGGCGCCCAGCTGAACCGCGCGTTCGCTTCCCGACGGGAGGCCCTCGGGCACCAGGAGGAATTCCAGAAGGCCTTCGAGGCCCTCGAGGGGCCGATGGCCGCACTCAGCACCCGGATCCATGACGCCAACCAGGCCCGCCAGCAGGAGGCGTCGGCCCTGGGGCGATCCGCCCAGGTCCAGGTGGCACTGGCGGGCGCGGCGGCCGCCCTGCTGGTGCTCGCATTCAGTGGGCTCCTCGGTCGCAGCATCACCGGGCCCCTGGAAAAGCTCTCCGAGGGTATGGAGGAGGTGAGCCAGGGCGATGGGGACCTCACGCGCCGCATCGCCCTGCGCCAGGAGGATGAGCTGGGCCGCACCGCCGACGCCTTCAACCGCTTCGCCGGCGACCTTGCGGGCATGGTCGCCGGCCTGAAGGAGGCTTCGGATCGCCTCGTCGATCTCGGGGAACGCCTTGCCCGGGGCAGCCAGGGGCTGAAGGGACGCACCGAGCGCCAGGCCGCCACCCTGGAGGAGAGCGCCGCCACCCTGGAGGAGTTCAGCGCGAGCGTCACCCGCAATGCCCAGCTGACCCAGGAGGCCCTGCGGGCCTTCGAAGCCGCCTCCCGTCAGACCCATGCTAGTGGCGAGGCCGTGCAGCGCCTCGTGAGCCGGATGGAGGACCTGAACCGCGACAGCGATCGCATCCTCGAGATCGTCTCCGTGGTGGATGAGCTGGCCTTCCAGACCAATCTGCTGGCCCTGAACGCCGCCGTGGAGGCGGCCCGGGCGGGCGATCAGGGGCGGGGCTTCGCCGTGGTCGCCGCGGAAGTTAGGAACCTGGCCCAGCGCAGCGCCGCCTCCGCCGCGGAGATCCGCACCCTCCTCCGGGCCAGCACGGGCATGGCCAAGGAGGGCGCGAGCATGGCCGCCGACGCCGGCAAGGCCATGCAGGCCGTCCAGGGAGGCATGGGGAGCGTCCGCACCCTGGTGGAGGGCATCGCGACCTCCTCCCAGGAACAGGCCCGCGCCATCAACGAGATCGCCACCGGGGTCGCCGACATGGAGCAGAGCACCCAGCAGAACGCCCAGCTCGTGGAGGAGGCCGCCACGCTGGCCGTGGCCCTGGAGGGTGAAGCCGCCGACATGTCCGGCCTCCTGCAGCGCTACCGGGTGTGATGCCGGCTCAGAAGCGGAAGGCGACCCGCCCGGCCAAGGTGCGGGGCGGGATCACGTGGGTGCCCCCGAAGACGCTGAGGAAGTTGTAGAGACCCTTCACATCCGTGGCGTTCAGCAGGTCCAATCCGGTCTCGAGGCTGCGGGAAGCGCCCAGCTTCCAGGCCTGGCCCACACTGAGGTTCCAGATGGTGCGGGACTTGATGCGCCAGGTGCCTTCGGAATCCAGGGTCACGTACTTGCCGCCGAACTCCAGGTCGGGATTCCCCGCGGCACCGGCGGGGTCGCTGCCCACCAGGCCGCTGTCGTAGCGGGCCACCACCTGGGCATGGAAGCCATCGGCCTGGTAACGCAGGCCCCACTGCCCCGCCAACCGCTGGTCGTGGTCGATGAGGAAGCGCTCGCCCGGGGCCGCCTCCGGTGCCTCCAGCTGGAGTCCGCCCACCAGGGGAGCCTCGAAGATCGCCCGGGTCTTCCCCAGGGACAGGTAGGTGCTGATCGCTTCGGAGAAGGCGTAGTCCAGCCGGAGGTTCAGCCCCCGGAAGATGCCCCGGGCCGCCGCCACGGGAAAGAGGATGCCCGTGTTCAGGAACTGCTCATTGTCGGCGGCGTTGCGGCTGCGCTTGGCCCAGTACTCCAGGGACACGCGCCCCTTGCGGCCCAGGCCCTGCTCCAGGCCGTAGCTGAACGAATCCTGCAGCTCCGGGCGGAGCGGCGGCACCGGGCTCCCGGCGTTGGGGCCCAGGTTCCAGGCCTGTTGACTGGTGGAGAGCGCCAGGTTCTCGTTCTCGGGCGTGATCAGGAGACGGTCATAACTGAACCGCAGCACCGTGGCGCTGGGCAGGCGGTAGCTCAGGCCCAGGCGGGGTTGGACCTGGGTCTGGACGAGGTCCCGCACCGCATAGCGATCGGCCCGGAGCCCCAAGGCGAGGAACAGGGGCCCGCGGTGCAGGTCGTATTGCACGAAGGCGCTGGCCAGGCTCGCCTGGATGGATTCCTCGAAGCGGAACACGGCCCCGCCGCCTGCGGGGCTGTAGGGGTAGAAGGGGCTCCCGGGATCGTTCAGATCCGGATCCGTGGGATCCGTGATGGTGAAGACGAAGCGTTCCCGGATGGGGAAGGCCACGAATTGGAGACCGGCCTTGACCGAGTCTTCGCTCCCGAAGCGCTGGGAGAAGGTGGCCTGGAGGCCGCGGTTGCCCAGGGTCCGATCCTGCTCCGCCCACACGGGGAGGTCCGCACTGCCCACACCGGCGATCCCGTCCGTGGGTTCGAGGCGGGCGCGGCTGTGGCGCACGTAGGCCGCGAGGTCCAGGCTGCGGGAGGCCGAGAACAGGTGGGTCCAGGCCAGGCTCAGGTTGGCGTCGGAGGTCACCCCCCGCTGGTCCTGCCCCCGGGCCTCCTGGCTCAGGAGGTTGGGCACCTCGCGGCGGGTGCTGCCCCCACCCAGGGTCAGGCGCAGGGTGTCGGAATCCCCGAGCACCCAGTCGAAGCGGCCGAAGAGGCGCCCCGTCTCCCCATGGTTGTGGAGGTTCTCGAAGTTCACGGGGTCGGCGAAGCGGTCGCTCCGGCTGGCGGCGCCGGTGACGAACCAGCCGAAGTGGTCATTGCCGCCGCGGAGGCCCATGCCGAGCTCGGCCGTGGCGAACCGGGAGACCCCCAGGTTCACCTCCCCCTCGAACCCGTTGGGGGTGCCCAGGCCCGACTTCGAGGTCACCGTGACCACGGCTGCGGGCTTGCCGCCATGCTCGGCGCTGATCCCGCCGGTGAGCACCTCCATGCTCTCCACCTGGGCCGGATCCATGCTGTTGCTGAAGGTGAGCTGCATCTGGTCGGACACCGGGATCCCGTCCACCACGTAGGTCACCTGCCCGTGGCTCCCCTTCATGTGGAAGCGGCCGTTCTCATCCTGGATGAACCCCGGAGTGGCCAGGAGGATGCTCTCCATGGCCCGGCTGCGCACGGGCGCGGGACTCAGCTTGATCGCGCTCTTGTCGATGTCCAGGTGGACGGAGGGGTGGTCCTCCACCAGTTCCAGCTTCTCCTCCACCACCACCTCCAGGGAGGCCTCCTGCAGGCGGACCTTCAGGTCCACCGGCAGGGCCGACCGCAGCTCCACCTCGTCGTGGAGGTCCCGGTAGCCCGGGGCCCGGACCTCCAGGTGGTACTCGTTGTAGGGGATGTTGTGCAGGGTGTAGCGGCCCTGGGCATCCCCCTTCACCACCTGGCGGTAGCCGCTGATGCGCTGGGTGAGGGTCACCACGGCCCCGGGGATCGGCTGGCCCTTGGCATCCAGCACCTGGCCCCGGAGCGTGGCACTGGCCAGGGCCGGAGCGGCCATGCTGGGAAGCGCGCAGACCAGGCATCCAAGGCGCGTGAGGTTCATGGGGCACTCCTTAATGAAATTCTTTTTCATCTAGAGCCTCCCGTCAACCCTAAACCTTGGGCGACCTCCGCCGAAGCCTGCCTTAGACCCTGCACGGGAGACCTTTGCCATGACCAAGAACAAGAAGCTCCTCGCGATCGGCGGCGGCGTCGTCCTCCTCCTCATCGTGGGCCTGGCCGCCTCCAGCGGGGACAAGGGCCTGGGGATCCAGGTGGCCGCCGTGGAGCGGGAGTCGCTCCAGGCCAAGGTGAGCGCCAACGGCAAGGTGCAGGCCGTGAAGAAGGCCGACATCTCCGCCAACATGGTGGGCCAGGTCACCCGGCTGGCCGTGAAGGAGGGGGATCAGGTCAAGAAGGGCCAGTTCCTCATGGAGATCGACCCCCGGAGCGCCCGGGCCAACACCGATGCCACCCATTCCAGCCTCCAGGCCTCCCTGGCGGACCTGACCTCCGCCCAGGCCAACCTCGCCCAGGCCAAGTCGGACTTCGAGCGGGCCAAGGCCAACCGCACCGCGGGGATCATCTCCGCCGCGGACTTCGAGAAGGCCCGCACTTCCTTCGAGACCGCCCAGGCCGCCGCCAACGCCTCCCAGAAACGGTCCGAGCAGGCCAAGGCCCAGAACGCCCAGTCCCGGGTGGGTCTGACCTACACCACCATCCTCTCCCCCATCGATGGGGTGGTCACCGCCCGGCGCATCGAGCTGGGTGAGACCGCCGTGCCCGGCATCCAGAACCAGGCCGGAACCGTGCTGCTCACCGTGAGCGACATGAGCAAGATCGAGGCGGAGATGGAAGTGGATGAAGCTTCTATCCCCACCGTGAAGGTGGGTCAGGAGGCCCAGGTCCGCATCGACGCCTTCCCCAACCAGGTCTTCCAGGGCCAGGTCACCGAGGTGGGCGGGAGCCCCATCGTGAAGTCCGGGGTGAACGAGGCCATCAAGTTCAAGGTGAAGGTCTGGATCAAGAACCCCCCCCTCACCATCAAGCCCGGCCTCAGCGCCCAGGCCGACATCTTCACCGGCAGCCGCCCCAATGCCCTCGCCATCCCCTACCAGGCCCTGGTGAGCCGCGAGATCAAGCTCAAGGCGGGTGAGACCTTCAAGCCCGGCCAACCCCGGGAGGAGGAGGGCGTGTGGATCATGAAGGACGGGAAGGCCGACTTCAAGGCCGTGAAGACCGGCCTCCTGGGTGACATGAAGGTCGAGGTCACCGAGGGGCTCCAGGGTGGCGAGAAGGTGGTCACCGGTCCCCAGCGCGTGCTCCGCGATCTGAAGGGTGGCGAGAAGCTCCGCGAGGAGAAGAAGCCCGTCCGCGACGACGACAAGAAGAAGTAAGGCCGCTCCATGAGCCTCCAGGAACTCCTCCGGATCGCCCTCAGGGCCATCCGCGCCCACAAGATGCGCAGCTTCCTGACCCTGCTGGGCATCATCATCGGCGTGTCCACCATCGTGGGCGTCGTGGGCGTCATCAGCGGCCTCAACCGCTACGTGGCCGAGAAGGTCATCGTGATGGGGCCCGATGTCTACATCCTCACCAAGTTCGGCATCATCCGGAGCCGGGAGGAGTTCATCCAGGCGGTGAAGCGGGCCCCGATCCGGTACCACGAGTTCGAGCGCCTGCAACAGGCGGACCTCCCCACGGTCGCCCAGCTGGGTGCGGGTTCCGGGACCACCCTCGCCGTGCGGAACGGGGACAAGCGCCTCCCCGATGTCACCGTCATCGGGGCCACGTCCAACTTCGCCGACCTCTTCAACCTGGAATTCGAAGGCGGCCGCTTCTATTCCGAAGCGGAGGACCGCGCCGCGGCGCATGTGGCCGTGATCGGTGCCAACACACGGGAGGAGCTGTTCCCCTATCAGGATCCCCTGGGGCGCACCGTGCTGGTGGGCGGCCTCCCCTTCCGGGTCATCGGCGTGATGCCCAAGCAGGGGCGCAGCATCGGCTTCAACCAGGACGGGCGGATCTACATCCCCTCGCAGGTCTACCGGAAGAACTTCATGCCCCCCAACCAGAGCCTCGACGTCTACGTGAAGGCCCGGGGTGGGGTGGAAGGCCTCCCGGCGAGCCAGGACGAGGTGCGCGCCTTCTTCCGGGCCATGCGCCACACCTCATACTCCGCCCCGGACCCCTTCGGCGTTTTGAACCAGGAAGCCCTGCAGCAGCTCTGGCAGGCCATCAGCGGTGCGGCCTTCATCCTCCTGGTGCTCATCTCCTCCGTATCCCTCGGGGTGGGCGGCATCGTGATCATGAACATCATGCTCGTGAGCGTGGCGGAGCGGACACCCGAGATCGGCATTCGCATGGCCTTGGGCGCCCGCAAGAAGGACATCCGTCGCCAGTTCCTGCTGGAGGCGGCCCTCCTGAGTCTCTTCGGGGGCCTCCTGGGCGTGGTGCTCGGGACCCTCGGGGTGATGGCGGTGCACGCTGCAACCGGGTTCCCCGCCCAGGTGACCCTACCCATCATCGCAACCAGCGTGATCCTCAGCACCGGTGTGGGCCTGGCCGCGGGCTTCCTGCCGGCCCTGCGCGCCTCCCGACTCGTCGTCATCGACGCCATCCGAGCGGAGTGAGCCCATGAAAGGTCCCGCCTTCCTCCGCGCCATCGGCACCGAGAACATCGCCTTCGCCTTCCGCTCCATGAAGGCGCAGAAGCTGCGCAGCTTCCTGACCCTCCTCGGCATCGTGGCGGGCGTGGCCACGGTCATCGCCATGGTCAGCTTCGTCGCCGGCTTCAATGCGGCCGTCACGGATAGCTTCTCCAGCTTCGGCACCACCCTCGTGCAATACCAGAAGTACGAACCCCGGTTCGGCGGTGGTCCTGGTCGCCTGCCCGAGGACCAGCTTCGCCGCAAGGATCTCACCATCGAAGACGCCAAGGCCCTCAAGGAGCTCAACACCCTGGCTTCCGCAGTGAGCCAGGAGCGCTACCTCTTCGGCCCCGCAGGCGTCTCCGTGATCGTGAAGAATGAAAAGGGGAAGGAGGCCAACGCCCCCCAAATCGTGGGCACCAACCCCGACTACGCCCCAGCGAACAATTCTGCCGTGGCCGATGGCCGCTTCCTCGTAGAAGCGGACGTCAGCCACGCCACCCGGGTGTGCGTCATCGGTGAGGACGTGGTGAAGGCCCTCTTCGAGCGCAAGGACCCCATGGGGCGGCAGGTCTATGTGAACGGTGTGCCCTTCTCCGTGGTGGGTGTGCTGGAGCGCAAGGGCAGCCTCTTCGGGGGTAGCGCCGACAACATCCTCATCATCCCGGTCAGCACCTTCGACGAGATGTGGCCCCAAATCAAGAACGGCGGTGGGGACACCATCCATATCGCAACCGTGCCCAAGGACCCCGCCCGCATGTACGACATGATGGACCAGGGTACGGCGATCCTCCGGGCCCGCCGCGGGTTGAAGGCCAGCGAACCCAACGACTTCGCCATCTTCACCAGCGAGGGCAACCTCAAGTCCTTCCAGCAGGTCACCAGCGGCATCGCCGCGGCCATGATCCTGATCGCCTCCATCGCCCTGGTGGTGGGCGGGGTCGGGGTGATGAACATCATGCTGGTGAGTGTCACCGAGCGCACGCGGGAGATCGGCGTACGCAAGGCCCTGGGTGCCAAGCGGGCCGACATCGCCGCCCAGTTCCTGGTGGAGGCCGTGACCCTCACGGGCGTGGGGGGCGCCGTCGGCATCCTCGTCGGCCTCGGCGTTCCCCAGATCGTCAAAGCCGCCCTGGATTTCCCCGCCGCCGCCCCCGTCTGGAGCATATTCCTCGGGTTCGGCGTGAGCACTGCGGTCGGCATCGGGTTCGGGCTGTGGCCCGCCCTCAAAGCCGCCAAGCAGGATCCCATCGAAGCCCTTCGCTACGAGTGATCCGCTGATCGCGGTACGGCCTCGGGCCCCTGTGGCTGGGCTCCCTGCGGTCGCACGCCACTTGCCCCCCCGCGAACGCACCCGCCCCCGGCGGGTGCTCCGGGTCGCCTCGCGGCTCCCCGAGCGGGTCCCGCGGCCCGCCCTCAAAGCCGCCAAGCAAGATCCCATCGAAGCCCTTCGCTACGAGTGATCCGCTGATCGCGGTACGGCCTCGGGCCCCTGTGGCTGGGCTCCCTGCGGTCGCACGCCCCTTGCCCGCCGGGAACGCACCCGCCCCCGGGCGGGTGCTCCGGGGCCAGGGTATCGGTGCAGCTATTCACTCCACGGGGCCTCCCGACCGACAAGAGGCTGTCCCCTGGTGGAGGCCTCCATGACCCGATTCAATCTGACTTCCCTCGCCCTGGTGCTCGCCCTACCCCTGGGCGCCCAAGACCACGGTCATGCCGCCCCCAAGGCGGAGAAGGGCAAGGCACCCGCGGCCGCGGCACCCGCTGCGGACCTACCGGACAGCCCCAGCGCCGCCTTGGCCGAACTCCAGGGGGGCAACGCCCGGTTCGTGGCGGGGAAGCGCACCCGCAGCGTCGACACGGCCAAGGATGCAGCCCGCCGGGCTGAGCTGGCCAAGGGCCAGGCGCCCTTCGCGGTGATCGTGACCTGCTCCGACAGCCGCGTGCCCGATGCCCTCCTCTTCGACCAGGAAATGGGCCGCCTCTTCGTGATCCGGGTGGCCGGTGAGCTGCTTGAACCGGCCGGCATCGCCTCGGTGGATTACGCCGTGGGGCACCTCGGCTCCAAGGTGGTGGTGGTGCTCGGGCACAGCGCCTGCGGCGCTGTGAAGGCCGTTCGGGAAGCGAAGGGCAAGCCCCTGCCGGGCAACCTCTGGGCCTTCCAGGCCCCCATGGCGGGCCTCCTGGAAACGACCCCCATGGATCCCAATGAAGATGCCGCCGCCCACCTGTCGCGGCTCATCGAGGCCAACGCCAAGAAGCAGGCCCAGGTGCTCATCGACCGCAGTGAGGAGGTCCGCCACCTGATGGCCGCCGACAAGATCTGGGTGGTGCCGGCCGTGTATGACCTGGCGAGCGGCAAGGTGAGCTTCTTCAAGCCGGCCAGCGGACCCGCCCCCGAACACCACTGATCGGGTCGCCGGAACCGGGGCGGGCCCAGGGTTGGGCCCGCCCGACGGCGGGGAGCATCGGTACCTCAGGGTGCGGGCCGGAGGATCGCCCCGCTCGCCGTCTGGTGCATGCCCGTGCGACTGCGGGCCACCACGCGCAGGTGCAGCGTCCCCTGGGCGGGCAGGTTGAAGCCCGTCTCCTCCGCGCCCAGGAGACCACTGATCTGCTCGAAGTCCTCCTCCAGGCCGGAGAAGGAGCGCCACACGCTGTAGCCCAGGGCGTTGGGCGCCGCCTTCCAGGTCAGGCGGTTCCCCGCCAGGGCGAGGCCCGTCGGAGCCCCCGGCACGGTCTCCCCGGGGACGAACACATCCAGGGGCGTGCTCGGTTCCGAGGCGTTCCCGCTCTTGTCCACGGCGCGCACGGTGTAGCGCTGGTAGCCCCCGGGCGCGGCCTTCTCCAGGAAGGTGCGGGCGGTCAGGGGCTCGGGGGTGACCTTCACGGGATCCCCTTGCGCGCTGGTGGGCTGCACGAGGCCATCCACGATGGTGGTGTTGAAGGTCTGGCGCTCCACCACGTAGCCCGCGAGGTCCCGGGCCGAAACCTGGGCCCAGTCCAGGGCGACGTTGAACTGATCGCCCCCCGCGGAAGCGAGGGTGAGGGCGCCCGTGGCCGGTGCCGCCGGGGCCACCACGTCGGGGAGGCGGACCTCCACCGGGGCGCTCTGGGGGCCCTCCACCAGGCGACCGAACTCCCGGGTGAAGGCCTGGACCCGGAAGTAGAAGGTGGCCCCGCCGAACTGGGCCGCATCCGCGGGGAAGGTGACGGCGAACCGCTCCACCCCCACGGGGGCTTCATTCACCTTGGTGAAGGTGCCGGGCTCCGGCACCAGGACCAGCTGGGCCCGCATGCCCTTGCGGCTGGGGGCCTCCCGGAGGGCCCCGGCGCTGGTGGCCACGACCCCCTTCACCACGGAGGCGTGGACCTCGGGCGAAGTGACCACCTTGAAGGTGCCGGGGGACATCGCGGCGGAAGCCCCGCCACCCGCGGGCGCGGTCTTGGCGGCCAGGGTGACGGCGGAGGCGGACAGGGTGGGGGTGGCGGTGGCCGTGGGCCTGGCCGCCCCGGCCTCGCGGAGGGAGAAGCCCTCCACCATGGTCACCTCGGGGCGGGCCACGTGCTTCACTTCGAACTTCTGGGGGGCCTGGAAGATGGCGTACTCCAGGGGCATGCCCTCCAGGGGCCGCTTCCACTCCAGGATCACCCGGATCTCCTTGGGGTTGGCCGGCTCCACGAGCATCACGTTGAGGGCCAGGGCCTTGGGGCTCATCAGGGCCTTGGTCGTCACGGCGGGGAAGCTCATGGTCTTGGGATCCGCGGTGGCGACCTCGAGGGTCTTCACACCTGCCATGGGCGAGGCCAGGCCCAGACCCTTCGGGGCCCCCGCGGCCTTGGGCGCCAGGACGCCGGTTCCTGGCTTGGCCGCGGAGGCGGCCATGCCCTGCGCGGAGGTGGCGGCCGTGGGTGCCGCCAGCCCGGCCGGGAGCTTCAGCGCGGCCCCGGCCTTGGCCAGGTGGGTCTTGTCCGCCAGCTTGAAGGTCTTCCCCACGGGGCGGAGGTAGGAGCGGTGCGGGGTGCCGGGCACGAGCACGGCGGTGCTGGCCGCGCCCTGGAGCCCCTGCACCGCGAGCTTGCCCGGGAGGCGGCTGTCGCTCACCTCGACCAGCCCCTCATCGGAGCGCTGGGACTCGTTCCCCCGCTGATCCACGGCCACGATGGCGTAGTGGTAGGCCACGCCCACTTCCAGGGCGGTGTCGGTGTAGGCGGCGGTGCCCACCTCCGCCACCTTCTGGGGCGCGGCGGCCCCGGCGGCGCGCCACACCTCGTAGTGCTTGAGGTCCGGATCCGGGGAGGGCGTCCACACCAGGGTGGCCGGGGGCACCGAGCCATCGGGCAGGCTCCGGAGCAGCGTGGCGGCCGCGGCCTCCTTCAGCTCCGGAGCCGGCATGGTGGCGGCCAGGCGTCCCAGCCGCTGCTTGCGGATCTCACCCACACTGACGCTGGCATAGGCCGGGGGCACGGCGGGCGGCGGCAACGTGGCCCCCGGGACCACCGCCGCACCCGAGCCGAGCACGGGGGCGAGGGCCTGGGTCTTCATGGGCATCTTCGAAGCCTGGGCGACCTCCAGCTCCTTCAGGCGCGGGTCCTGGATGCGCAGGGACTGGGCCGACTGGAGGCGCTGGAGCGCCTCGGCCTGCCCCTTCAGCATCGGGCGACCCGGCACCTTCGGAGGCTCCAGGTCCTTGGGCGTGCCGGCGATGACGGGTGCGGTCTCCACCGCGGTCTCCCCGCCCGCCACGTCCACGGTGGTGATCCGGTAGAGGTACGGACGGTCGTTCATGAGGTCCGAGTTGCCGGTCTTGCGGCGGTCATCCGTGAAGGCCGAGAGGGGCTTGTGCTTGCCGCCGGGCAGCACCCGGCCGGAGGCCACCGCCGCCTTCACCTGCGCGGCCACGGCCGGAGAGAGGGTGGGCGGGGCCGAGGCGGCCTCCTGGGCCTGCAGGCGCAGGTCCGCGATCTTGGCGGCGGTGAGGGGCTGGCCCGTCGCCTTCTTCAGCTCCTTCTCCAGGGCGCCCTGGACCGCGACCTCGCGCCGCAGCACGGTCTCCGGGTCCTCCGTCTCGAGGGTCACCAGCTTCACGGGGCTGTCGTTGAGTCGCCGCCAGGGGCCCTTCTCCGTGTCCGCCCGGTAGACGTTGAAGCCCGCCACCGCCTCCGAGGGCGCCACGTCCCAGTTCAGGAGCACGGCGCCGTTGCCGCTCTTGGCGGCCAGGTTCACGGCGGCGGGAACCGGGGTGGGCTGGGTGGAATCCACCTCCTTCGGGCAGAGCACCTCCACGGTGCCGCCCTCGGGGAGCTTCACCTGGATCTTGTACCGCCACTTCCCCTTGCCGGGGTCATCCTCGTAACCCAGGCCGAGCAGGTCCGCCGCGCTGGGATCGGCATCCGCGTGGGAGGTGAGCACCTGCAGGTCCTGCTTCGCCAGGCGGCCCTGGGCCCGGAGGGTGCGGTACTGGTCCGCGGCCTTCTCCGGGGAGAGGTCCTTGGCCCGGGTCACCGCCCCGGCGGGCTTGCCCACCAGGCGCTGCTTCGTGGCGGGATCGTGCTGCAGGTCGCTGTGGAAGAGGGCGAGCATGGCGTCCCTCGACTCGGGGCGGAGCGCCTTCAGGCGTTCCTTCACCTTGGGGCCCCGGAACAGGGACACGGGGTCCCGCCGGTTGAGCTCCTTCCAGTTGGTCTCCCGGTCCCCAGCTTTGAGGCGCCACACCGTGACCCCCTCGGTGGGCAGCTCGCCGTGGGTGTTGGCCCACCGGAGCACCACCTTGTGGTTGGGCTTCACGAAGGCGAGCAGGTGGAACTGGCCCTGGGTCTTGCCCGCGGGCAGGAGCTCCGCCTTCTGCAGGTTGGGGAAGAGGACCTTGGAGGTCTTCAGGGACTCCGCCGCCGGGGGCGCCGAGGGGAGGCGGCCCACGGAGGGGGTCTGGGGGCGCATGATCCCGCCCCCGAGGGCGAGGATCAGCGCGAGCTGGGTGAGGGTCCGGGCGGTCATGGGGGCTCCGCGCTAGAAGTCGAGCTGGGCGGCCACGCTGCCGTCGAAGAGGCCGCCGAGCACGCTGTAGTGGACGACGACACGGCCGGAGAGCTTGGGGCTCCCGGGGGCCTGGAAGGCCATGGCCGCGCTGAAGTCGCCGCTGAAGATGGTGATGTGGTAGGTGTCCCAGAAGGTCTCGAACTCCATGCCGAAGGTGGCGCCGCCATTGGCCTGGAGCACCCCCTTGATGTGGGGGTTCCGCTGGGCGTCCAGCTCGATCACCACGTCGCCGCGGGCATTGAGCCAGGCCCTCCCGTAGAGGGGTCCGAAGTTCCGCTGGCCCGTATCCACGCCGAAACCGGCGCCGGCGCTCAGGCGGGAGGCCCCGCCCTCGAAGTCGGCCATGAGGTAGCCGTTCCCCTCCGCCAGGCCGCTCATCACCACCCGGATGGGGGCCTCGGGGGAACCGACGTGGATGAACTTCTTGTCGGGCCCGAAGTGCATCACCACGTTGCCCAGGAAGCGCATGCCCCCACCGGCCTGGGAGATGTCGGCCGTGAAGGTCGCGTCGAACTGGTTGGGGTTCCGCGTGAAGGCGACGTTGGCGGTCACCTCGTTCTCCTGCTGCTCCCGCGTGCAGAAGAGCCACCCCTTGCCCTGCAGCAGGGTGGTGAGGTTCTGGGCGATGTAGAGGTCGAGGCCACCATGGAACACGTACTGGTCCGTGGTGCCCACGTCCACCCCGGCCACGAGGGCGAGGCCGAGCTTCTTGTCCGCCGTGCCTTCCATGGAGGTGGTGTCGCGGATCTCCGTGGGCTTGAAGTTCTGGGCGACGCCCCCCACGAAGCCGTAGAGCTCCACGTCGGGCGCCACGGGCACATGGATCATGTTGGATTCCACGTGGCCCAGGGCGTAGAAGTAGGGGAAGGAGCCGCCCCCGCCCTCCATCTGCCGACCGAAGCGCACGCCCGCATCTACGAGGATGGGCTCCTTGGCGAAGTCCATCTGGAGGTGGCCCGTGCCGTGGAAGTAGGCGGTGGAGACCTGCTCTCCGGCGGTCTCCACGTGGAAGCCCAGCTCGGCCTTCAGGTTGCCAAGGCCCGACAGGCCCTGGTCGATGGTGAAGGGCTTGGGCAGCTCCACGGTGCCCTCGGAGGGCTTGCCGGGGACGGTGGTGAAGACCACGCGGTTGCTGATGCCGGGGAGGATGGGGTTCACATCCATCTGCCCGCCGAAGCCCACGAAGTAGCGGCCATCCGCCGCCACGCCGAAGCCCGACTCGGAGAGGTCGAAGTCGAAGCCCCAGAGGTTCACCTTGGGCATGTCGGGCTGGCTGGTCCAGTACTCTCCGACCACGTCCAGCTTCAGGGGGCCGTCGTTGCCGTCGATCCCGCCTCCCGTGGCCTGGAAGACGAGGTGGTCGAAGGCGATGGAGGGCAGGTCGGCCCCGGCCACGTTGAAGTCGAAGCGGCCCGTGAAGTCGAGGGTGTTGGGGGTCAGGAGGGCCCGGTCGAGCACCGTGTCCACGCCGATGAGCCCCGTCTTGAGGACCTGCCCACCCTGGATCTCGATCTGCTTCACGCCATCCTGTGCGAGGCGGAAGGAGACAGGGGCCGTGTACTTCTCGAGGAGGGGCGGGGCCTGCACGTCGAGGTTGCCCTTCACGAGGGGGGCATCGATGATCACGCCGTCGATGAAGGTGAGGTCGAAGGGCTGGAGGTTCACGGGCACGATCTGGAGCATCACCGGGTCCTTGGGCTCCACGTGCATGGAGGCGGAGAAGGTGCCATTGCCTTCGAAGCGACCCCCGGTCCCGAAGATGCGGGCCGTGACCCGCTTCCCCTGGAACATCCCCTTGTAGATCTCATCGGGCAGGATCACCGCGTAGCCGGGCAGGTAGACGCCCATCCAGCCCGCCGGGAGGTCCTTGGGGCTGCGGCTGTCGGAGAAGTCGCAGGCCACGGCCCCGATCCAGCTCTGCACCAGGTAGGCGCCCACCTGGGCCGGGGTGCTCATGGAACCCGCCGTGAGGTAGAGCCCGTCGGAGAGGGACACGGGCGCATTGTCGATGTTGAAGCGGTAGGCGTACTGGGGGCCGAAGTCCAGCTGGCCCGTGAGGCGGCTCGCCTC
>JBGASN010000029.1:0-37991 GCA_044229665.1 Holophagaceae bacterium | reverse complement strand
GTGTTGGGCATCGTCACCTTTGAAGCGGGCGAGCTCCTGGGCTGGGGTGGCTTCACGACCCTCACCTGGGCCTTCGTCTTCAGCACGGTGGTCCTGTGGCACGCCACCTTCTGCATCAACAGCCTGGCCCACCTCTGGGGTACCCGGCGCTTCGACACCCCCGACCGCAGCCGGAACAACCTTCTCCTGGCCCTGGTGACCCTGGGCGAGGGATGGCACAACAACCACCACCACTACCAGGCCAGCTGCCGCCAGGGCCTCCGGTGGTGGGAGGTGGATGTCACCTACTACACGCTCAAGGTCCTGAGCTGGTTGGGGTTGGTGAAGGCCATCAAGAACTTCCCCCCCGGCCTGCTGGGTCGTCAAGGGATGGTTCAGTCGTAAATCGTTCAGAAAAAAATCTGGAAATTTGTCCAGGGTTCCCTATGCTGGGGCTGGGGGTGGACCCGCATGGCCAAGACAGCCCGTGAGTACCTCAGCATTGGGGACATCTGCGAAGAGACGGGCCTCAGCCCGGACGTGGTGCGGGTCTGGGAGCGCCGCTACGGCTTTCCCGTGCCGGTGCGCCTGCCTTCGGGGCATCGCCGCTACCGCCCGGAGGACCTGAACCGGCTCCGCCTCATGGCTGAAGCCGTGGCCCAGGGGCACCGCCCCAGCCTGGCGGCCACCGCCGACGACGCCACCCTCAAGCGCCTGCTCCAGAAGCGGGAGGGGGAGGTCTGGGTGGACCTCGTGGAGGAACTGTTCAAGGGTGTGATGGCCATGGACACGCTGGCCATCCGCAGCCACCTGGATCGGGCCCAGGCCCGGGAGGGGGTGCTCCCCTTCCTCCGCTGCTGCGTGGGCCCCCTCCTGGATCGGGTGGGCATGGCCTGGGCCGAAGGGCAGCTGGGCATCCACCATGAGCACCTGCTCACGGAGGTGCTGGAGGATCGCCTGCGGGGCCTCCGCGCCCAGCAGCGGGTGCAGCCCCACAGTCCCCTGATCCTCTTCGCCACCCTGCCCGGGGAACGGCACCGCCTGGGCCTGCTCATGGCCGCCCTCACCTATGCCGCCAAGGGCCACCGTACGGAGTTGTTGGGCATCGACCTGCCCGTGGCCAACATCGCCTCCGCCGCCCGCACCCTGAAGGCCGCGTGCGTGGCCGTCTCGCTCAGCATCCAGAGCAGCGGGGAGCCCACCCGGCGCCTCATCCTCGACCTGCAGGAGCGGCTTCCGGAGGGGTGCCGCCTGATCATTGGCGGGCAGGGCGCCGCCCGCACCCGCAAGGTGGATGGGGTGGAGCGTCTCATGGGCCTGGACCTGCAGTCCGCCTAGGAGCCCCCGTGAAGATCGCCGTCATCGGCTCCGGCATCTCCGGACTCTCCGCCGCCTGGCTGCTCAGCCGCCAGCACGAGGTGACCCTCTTCGAGAAGGAGGACCGCCTCGGCGGCCACACCCACACCCAGACGGTGCGCACCGCCGAGGGCGACCGGGCCGTGGATACGGGCTTCATCGTCCACAACCGCCCCACCTATCCCAACTTCTGCCGCCTCATGGAGGAACTCGGGGTCGAAACGGCACCCAGTGACATGAGCTTCGCCGCGCAGGGCGTGACCTTCCCCTGGTGCAGCCGCGGGCTGAATGGGCTCTTCTGCGAGCGGCGCCACCTGGTGCAGCCCCGCTTCTATCAGCTCTGGTCCGAGGTGCTCCGGTTCAACCGCGAGGCCCCGGCCCTGCTCGAGGAGCCCGGCGCCGAGCACTGGTCCCTGGGCGCCTGGCTGGATGCGAAGGGCTACGGCCGGGCGATGCGGGAGAACTACCTGCTGCCCATGGCGGGGGCCGTGTGGAGCACCACCGTGGCCGACATGGAGGCCTTCCCGGCCCTCACCCTGGTGCGGTTCTTCCGGAACCACGGCTTCCTCGGCGTCACGACCCAGCACCCCTGGCGCACCATCCCCGGCGGCACCTCGCGCTACATCCCGAAGCTGCTCGCCCCCCTGGGGGATCGCATCGTCACGGGGGCCCGCCTCGGGGGCATCCGACGGGATGCGGAGGGGGTGACGGTGGCGTTGGAAGGGCAGGGGGACCTGCGGTTCGATCACGTGGTGCTGGCGGTGCACGGGGACCAGACCCTGCCCCTGCTGGCGGATGCCACGCCCCTGGAGCGGGAGGTGCTGGGCGCCTTCCGCAGCAACCCCAGCCCCGCGGTGCTCCACACCGACACCGGCCTGCTGCCGAAACACCGCCGCGCCTGGGCCAGCTGGAACTACCGCCATCACCGGGAGGCCGGGCGCCTGCTGCTCACCTACCACATGAACCGCCTTCAGCCCCTGGGCACGACCACCGATGTCTTCGTCACCCTCCACGGGGAGGATGGCCTCGACCCCGCGAAGGTGCAGGCCCGCATGGCCTACGAGCACCCCCGCTACGACCTCGCCGCCCTGGCCAGCCAGGCCCGCTGGGCCGAGGTCAGCGGCCCCCGCAGCCACCACGCCCGAACCCACTTCGCCGGCGCGTACTGGATGTACGGGTTTCATGAAGACGGACTTAATTCTGGAATCAGGGTTGCTCGTGACCTGGGTGTCTCATGGTGAGCGGCCGCCTGAACGCGGTGGGCCTGGAGTATCCGCGGAGCGGATACCCAGAGGATGGACTGAACTCGGGAATCAGAGTTGCTCGTGACCTGGGTGTCTCATGGTGAGCGGCCGCCTGAACGCGGTGGGCCTGGAGTATCCGCAGAGCGGATACCCAGAGGATGGACTGAACTTGGGAATCAGAGTCGCTCGTGACCTCGGTGTCTCATGGTGAGCGGCCGCCTGAACGCGGTGGGCCTGGCGTATCCGCAAAGCGGATACCCAGATGATGGTCTCAACTCGGGCATCCGGGTTGATCGCGACCTCGGTGTCTCATGGTGAGCGCTCCCGCGGCCCTCTACCGGGGATGGGTGCGGCATCGCCGCCTCCTGCCGAAGGCCCACGCCTTCCGCTACCCGCTCTTCCTGGCCTACGTGGACATCGACCGGCTGGCGGAGGCGGAGGATCAGGCCGCCCTCTTCTCCGTGGGGCGCTTCAACGCCCTCAGCTTCCAGGAGGCGGACTACCTCCCGGGCCGGCCGGGGCGCACCCTGCGGGCACGGCTGGCGGCGGATGGCGCGGCGGCCGGGCGCACCCTGCCCGAGGGCCCCGTCTACCTGCTCACGAACCTGCGCACCTTCGGTCTGGCCTTCAATCCCGTGAGCTACTACTACGCCTTCGAGGGGGACGGGCGCCTGGCCATGATCATCGCCGAGGTCACCAACACCCCCTGGAGGGAGCGGGTCACCTACTGGATGGATCCCGCCGAGGGGCGGTCGGGACCCGGCGGGGTGAGCTTCGACGTCCCCAAACGAATGCATGTGAGTCCCTTCAATCCAATGGGCCTTCTCTACCGTTGGGCTTTCCGGGAGCCCTCGGATCGCCTGGGGGTCCACATGGCCCTCTTCGAGGGCGACACCTTCTTCTTCGACGCCGACCTCGACCTGGTCCGCCACCCCTGGAACACCCGCACCCTATGTCTGTCCCTGCTCCGCTATCCCCTGATGACCCTCCAGGTCGTCCTCGCCATCCACTGGGAGGCCCTATGTCTATGGATCAAGCGCGTACCCGTGCATACCCATCCGAAGAAGGCGGCGAAGGCCAGCCCCTGAGGCCGGGCTTCACGGGCCGGCTCTTCCTGAAGGCCCTGAAGGGCCTGAAGGGCGGTCGCCTGGGCCTGCGCATCGGGGACCACCACGAGGTCTTCGGGGATCCGGAGGCGGACCTCCGGGCCGAGGTGGAGATCACCGACCTGCGGGCCTTCCGGGCGGCGGTGCTGGAGGGGGAGGTGGGCCTGGGCGACGCCTACCTGATGGGCTGGTGGCGCACGGACAACCTGCCGGACCTGGTGCGCATCGCCGTGCGGAACCTGGCGGAGATGGACCGCGCCGGAGGGTGGCTGGCCGCCCTGGGCAAGGCCCTGAACCGCCTCCGCCACCGCCGGAACGACAACACCGTGACCGGCAGCCGGGAGAACATCTCCGCCCACTACGACCTGGGCAACGACTTCTACCGCCTCTGGCTGGATCCCACCCTGGCCTACAGCTGCGCCGTGTTCGAGCGGGCCGACGAGTCCCTCGAGGCGGCCCAGACCCGGAAGTTCGAGACCCTCTGCCGGAAGCTGCAGCTGAAGCCCGGCGAGCACCTCCTGGAGATCGGCACGGGCTGGGGCGGCTTCGCCCTGCACGCGGTGAAGCACCACGGGGTGAGGGTGACCACCACCACCATCAGCCGGGAGCAGCACGATTACGCCCGAGCCCTCTTCGAGCGCGAAGACGTGGCCGACCGCATCGACCTCCGCTTCGAGGACTACCGGAACCTCACGGGCACCTACGACAAGGCCGTGAGCATCGAGATGTTCGAGGCGGTGGGACTCAAGCACTACGACACCTACTTCGGCACGGTGGACCGCCTCCTGGTGCCCGGCGGGGTCTTCCTCCTGCAGACCATCACCATGAACGAGGGCCGCTTCCCGGAGTACATCCGCAGCAGCGACTGGATCCAGCGGCGCATCTTCCCCGGTGCGGAGCTCTCCTCGGTGTCCGAGATCCTGCGCAGCCTCGGGCGGTGCACCTCCCTGAACCTCTTCCACCTGGAGGAGTTCGGCCGCCACTACGCGCTCACGCTCCGCCGCTGGCGGGAGACCTTCCTGGAGCACCTGGACGCGGTGCGGGCCCTGGGCTACGACGACCGCTTCATCCGCATGTGGGAGTACTACCTGGCCTCCTGCGAGGGCGCCTTCCAGGAGCGCTACATCGGCGTGGCGCACCTGCACCTGGTGAAGCGGACCTGCGATCGGGCGCTGCCCAACGAGGGGTTCTGATGCGCCGCGCCCTCCTGATCTTCTGCGCGGTGGTCTTCGCGGCCATGGTGGTCGTGACCACCTGGGCCAGTCTGGAGTACAACGTGGCGCTGGGCTTCGCCCGCGTGGCCTCGGACCGCTGGGGGCTCGCGACCCTCTTCGACGCCTACTTCGGCTTCCTCTGGTTCTGGCTCTGGGTGCTCTGGAAGGAGCGGGCCTGGGGGCGCCGGCTGCTCTGGCTGATCCTGCTGCTGGCCCTGGGCAACCTGGCCATCGCCGCCTTCGTGGCGATGCAGGCCTGGCGGTGGCGGGAGGCGGACGGCTTCGGCGCCCTGCTGGCGGAGCGGAACTCGTGAAGGAGCGCCTCCGCCGCTGGCTCTGGGAGCCGCTGCTGGCCCAGCTCCGCCAGGGGCTGAGCCCGGAGCGGCTTGCCTGGACCGTGGCCGTGGGCCTGGCCCTGGGTGTGTACCCCGTGCTGGGGGTGACCACCTTCCTCTGCCTCGGGGCGGCCCACGGCGCACGCCTGAACCAGCCCGTGATCCACCTGGTGAACCAGGCGGTCTACCCCCTGCAGCTGCTGCTCCTGGTGCCCTTCATGAAGCTGGGGATCGCCCTCATCCCGGGCTTCCACCTGCACCTGGGGCTGGCGGAGATGCTGCGCTTCCTGGCCGCGGATCCCCTGGGCGCCATCCGGTCCCTCTGGGGCGCCTCCTGGCGGGGCCAGCTGGCCTGGCTGATCACGGCCCCACCCCTCGCGGCGGCTCTGGCCCTCACCCTCACCCCGCTCTTCCGGGCCGTGGCCCGCCGCCTGGAGGCCCGTCCCGCATGAGCCCGCTCCCCCTTCTCCTCTGGGGCACCCTGGGTGCCTGCCTGCTGCAGCTGGGCCTCTGGGCCTGGCACCTCCGCACCCGCAACGCCGGGTGGGTGGACGTGGGCTGGGCCCTGAGCCTGGGGCTGCTGGCGCTGTTCTGTGCCCTCCAGGGCACCGGGCATCCCACGGTCCGCCTGCTGGTGGGCCTCCTGGGGGGCTGCTGGGGCTTGCGCCTGGCGGCCCACCTGGGTCACCGCGTGGCCACGGAGCCCCACGAAGATGGCCGCTACCGGGAGCTGCGCCGCAGCTGGGGCGGCAACCTGGACCTGAAGTTCCTGGCCTTCTTCCTGTTCCAGGGCGTGCTGGCCGGTGGCCTCGCGCTGCCCTTCGCCCTGGCGGCCTCCGCACCGGCCTTCCATCCCCTGCATGGGATCGCAGCCGGACTCTGGCTCCTGGCCCTGACCGGGGAGAGCCTGGCGGACGCCCAGCTGCGCCGCTTCAAGGCCCGCCCCACCTCGAAGGGCCTCACCTGCCGGGAGGGCCTCTGGCGCTACTCCCGCCATCCCAACTACTTCTTCGAGTCCCTGCTGTGGGTGGCCTTCGCCCTGCTGGCGGCGCCGGCCCCCTGGGGCTGGCTGGCCTGGGCCGCCCCGGCCCTCATCCTCTACTTCCTGCTCTTCGTCACGGGGATCCCCTACACGGAGGCCCAGTCCCTGCGCAGCCGCCCCGAGGACTACGCCCGCTACCAGCGGGAGACCTCCGCCTTCCTCCCCTGGTTCCCCAAGGTGCCCGCATGATCGACACCCTCCTCGCCGCGGGCCTCGTGCCCGATGCCCTCATCCGGTTCCGCATCCGCCAGCTCCTGGGCCAGCGCCTGGAGGAGGAGGCCGAGGGTGGCCTCGAAGCCCAGCACGCGCGCTTCCGGAAGCGCCTGGCCGGGTGGGCCGCGGGCCCCGTGGCCGTGGCCACCGCCGAGGCCAACGCGCAGCACTACGAGGTGCCCCCCCGCTTCTTCGAGCTGGCCCTGGGCCCCCGCCTCAAGTACAGCTCCGCTTACTACGACGCCGACACCCTGGGCCTGGGGGGCGCCGAGGAGCGCATGCTGGCCCTCACCTGCGAGCGGGCCCGCCTCAGGGACGGCCAGGACGTGCTGGAGCTCGGCTGCGGCTGGGGCAGCCTCACCCTCTGGATGGCGGAAAAGTACCCCCACAGCCGCATCACCGGCGTGTCCAACAGCCGGGACCAGCGGGCCCACATCCTGGCCCAGGCGGCGGCCCGGGGGCTCACCAACGTGGAGATCCTCACGGCGGACATGAACGACTTCCAGGCCCCGGGCACCTACGACCGGGTGGTCTCCGTGGAGATGTTCGAGCACATGCGCAACCACGGGGAGCTCCTGAAGCGCATCTCGGGCTGGCTCAAGGCGGAGGGGCTGCTGTTCGTTCACATCTTCACCCACCGCGACTTCACCTACCCCTTCGAGGTGCGCGACGACTCCGACTGGATGGCCAAGTACTTCTTCACCGGGGGGATCATGCCCTCCGACCACTACCTGCTCCGCTTCCAGGAGCACCTGCGCTGCGTGGACCACTGGCGCGTGAGCGGCACCCACTATCAGGCGACTTCCGAGGCCTGGCTCCGAAATCAGGACGCCCATCGGGACGAGATCCTGGCCCTCTTCCGGACCACCTACGGCAAGGAGGCCCGCCTCCAGTTCGCCCGCTGGCGCATCTTCTTCATGGCCTGCGCGGAGCTCTGGGGCTGGCGGGGCGGGGAGGCGTGGTTCGTGAGCCACTACCTCTTCCGGAAGCCCTGAGCCCCGTTCGCCGGATCCGACCCTCCGCCCGCCGATGCACGATTGAAGCGGCGGTGGGCCCTGGATAGCCTGGAAGCACCTGGATGTTTGGAGCCCCCATGAGCGAGACCCCGTCCCGCAAACCTTCCGTGATCAAGAAGCGGTTTCCCTGGGGGTGGGTGATCCTCGGGCTGGTGGGCGTCGTCGCCGTGGCCATGGTGGCCGGCGGCAAGTCGGCCCCCACCGCCGTGAGCGTGGGCAGCCCCACGGTCTTCAAGGCCGGCGAGCGCAACCCGCTGGTGACGGCCTCGGGCTACCTCGTCGCCCGCACCCGCGCCACCCTGTCGAGCAAGGTGCTGGGTCGTGTGAGCTGGCTGGGCGTGCAGGAGGGCAGCCGCGTGGCCAAGGGCCAGCTGCTGGCCCGCTTGGAGTCGCCGGACCTCGCTGCCAGCCGGGAGCAGATCAAGGCCCAGCTGGATCAGGCCAAGCTCGAGCAGGACCGGGCCGAGAAGCTCCAGGCGGCCGGCATCCAGGACACGGCCACGGTGGACCGCCTCCGCAGCCAGCGCCGCACCCTGGAGGCCCAGCTGGCCTACCAGGACGCCCTCATGGAGAGCATGGTCATCCGCGCCCCCTTCAGCGGCATCGTCACCCAGAAGCTCTCGGAGGTGGGTGAGACCGTGGCCCCCGGCAGCGCCGGCGGGGCCAACGCCATCAACGCCATCCTCGTGATGGCCGACTTCAACACCCTCGAAGTGGAGGTGGAGGTGAACGAGGCCTCCATCGCCAAGCTCCACAAGGGCATGCCCGCGGAGGTCCGGGTGGACGCCCTGGAGGGCCGCAAGGAGAAGGCCGTGCTCAAGGGCCAGCTGCGTGAGATCTACCCCAGCTCCAGCCGTCAGAAGGCCGTGGTCATCGTGCGGGTGGCCTTCCTGGAGAAGGACGCCCTGCTGGTGCCGGACATGGGCGCCAAGGTCACCTTCCTCGGCGATCCCTACAAGGAGGATGTGGTGGTGCTGGGCCGGGAGCAGGTGAAGAAGTCCGACGGGAAGTCCTACGCCTGGGTGGTGGAGGGCGACGTGGCGGTGCAGAAGCCCGTGGCCATCCTCGCGGAGAACCCCATCGGCCTCGAGGTGAGCGGCATGCCCAAGGACGCCAAGCTCATCGTGGCGCCCCCGGACAGCCTGAAGCCCGGCGCCAAGGTGAAAGTGAAGTCCTGATGAACGCCAACCCCTTCGACCTCGGCGGGGGCGAGGCCATCATCGCCCTGCGGGACATCGCCAAGAGCTACTGGCGCGAGGACCTGGAGATCCCCGTGCTCAAGGGCATCGACCTGGAGATCCCCAAGGGCGGCTACATCGCCCTCATGGGACCTTCCGGGTCCGGCAAGACCACGCTGCTGAACCTGCTGGCCGGCATCGACCGGCCCACGGGGGGCACCCTGCAGGTCTGCGGCTACGAGCTCAACGACCTGGACGACGACGAGCTGGCCGCCTGGCGCAACGCCCATGTGGGTTTCATCTTCCAGAACTACAACCTGGTGCCCGTGCTCAACGCCTTCGAGAACGTGGAGCTGCCCCTGCTGCTCACCTCCCTCTCCCGGCGGGAGCGGCGGGAGCGGGTGGAGCACGCCCTCGCCCTGGTGAACCTCACGGACCGCATGTGGAACTACCCCCGCCAGCTCAGCGGCGGCCAGGAGCAGCGCGTGGCCATCGCCCGGGCCGTGGTCACGGACCCCGACCTGCTGGTGGCCGACGAGCCCACGGGGGCCCTGGACCACAAGAACGCCGAGGAGGTGCTCGCCCTCATGGAGCGCCTCAACAGCGAGCTGGGCAAGACCATCGTGATGGTCACGCACGACCCTAAAGCGGCGCACCACGCCCGGCACCAGATCCACTTGGAGAAGGGCGTGTTGGATAAGACCGTCGAGGTGAACCGGTGAGCCGGATCGCCCGAGGTGCCGGGCGTGGGCATCATGGAGGCTCCATCTCCGCCGAGGCGCGCGGCGCCGAGCGGGAGCAGAGCGCGGGGCGCTCTGCGATCGATGGAGGACACCAGATCCACTTGGAGAAGGGCGTGCTGGACAAGACCGTGGAGGTGAACCGGTGAGGTGGCTCGGGCTCATCTGGAAGAGCCTCATGCGCTCCAAGCGGCGCACCCTCCTCATCGTGGGCAGCCTCGTGCTGTCCGTGTTCACCGTGGCCATCCTCCAGAGCCTGCTCACCACGCTGGACTCGATGACCAACAACCCCAACTCCTCGAACCGGCTGGTGGTCCGCCACAAGAGCGGCCTCACCCAGATGCTGCCCAAGAGCTACGAGGCCTACCTCAAGCAGCAGCCGGAGGTGGAGACGGTGTGCGTGCTCCAGTGGTTCGGCGGCTACTACCAGGACCCCCGGAACTTCTTCGCCAACTTCGCCAGCGACGAGACGACCCTCTTCAACGTCTTCCGGGAGGAGTTCGGCCTCAGTGGCGTCACCGAGGCGCAGCTCAAGGAGTACATCCGCGATGGCACGGGGTGCATCGTGGGCGAGTCCCTCGCGAAGAAGAACGGCTGGAAGGTCGGGGACACCGTGCCCCTCACGGGCACCATCTTCCCCATCAACCCCCGCCTCACCATCCGGCTCATCTTCAAGAGCCCCAAGCCCTCGGACGAGAACGTGCTCCACTTCCACTACAAGGTGCTGGAGGAGGGGGTGCCCCGCATGAAGGGCCTCACGGGCAGCTTCTGGGTGCGAACCCACCGCCCGGAGGACATCCCCAAGGTCATCGAGCGCGTGGATCGCCACTACGCCAACAGCGCCTACGAGACCCTGAGCGAGACGGAGAACGCCTTCAACCTCAGCTTCGTGAAGATGCTGGGGAACATCGGCGCCATCATCCAGGGCATCACCGCCGCGGTGGTGGTGGCCATCCTCATCGTCACGGGGAACACCATGAGCACGGCCATCCGGGAGCGCACCACGGAGATCGCCGTGTTCCGGGCCATGGGCTTCCCCGCCGGTCGGGTGCTGGTGCTGCTCCTCGCCGAGGGGGTGCTGCTGGTGGCCGCGGGGAGCCTCATCGGGCTCTGGCTGGCCAACGCCACCGCGGGGGTGATCCGCGGGGTGCTCGGCTCCGCCAACCCCTTCTTCACGGACTTCGCCATCCTGCCCCGCACCATCGGGATGTGCCTGGGCGGGGCCCTGGCCGTGGGCGCCCTCTCCACCCTCATCCCCGCCTACGCCGCCACCCGCCGCCCCATCACCGAGGGGCTGAAGGCCATCGGATGATCCTCGGCCTCCTCATCCTCCTCCCCCTGGTGGGCTACCTGCTCTGGCTGGTCTGGGCCCTCGTGGCCTATCCCATCCCCCTGAGCTACAACCTGCGCTCCCTCTGGCAGCGCAAGGTGGCCACCGCCAGCACCGCCGCCGCCATCGCGCTCGTGGTGGGCATCTTCGTCGTGGTCTTGAGCCTGGCCCAGGGCCTCTCCGTGGCCTTCGTGAGCAGTGGCCGCCCCGATCAGGCCCTGGTGCTGCGCCCCAACGCCCGCTTCGAGCTGAACAGTTCCATCGAGCGGGACCGCATGCGCATCCTCAAAGTGCACCCCCTCATTCAACGGGACGAGGAGGGGCCCCTGGCCAGCGCCGAGGTGGTGGTGGTGAAGCTCTTCCCCATGGCCGATGGCACGGATACGAACGTCACCATCCGCGGCCTGGAGGCCGTGGGCCGGAAGATGCGGCCCCAGGTGAAGCTGGTGCAGGGCCGCTGGTACCGCCCCGGCCTCAGCGAGGTGGTGGTGCCGAAGAAGATGCAGAGCCGCTTCCCCGGGATGGAGCTGGGCCGCAGCATGCGCATGGGTGGTCGGGACTGGGAGATCGTGGGCACCTTCGATGCCGGGGGTTCCAGTTACGAGAGCGAGGTCTGGTCCGAGGTGAACGACGTGATGCAGGCCTTCAAGCGGGAGAGCTACTCCAGCCTGCTGGCCCGCCTGGAGAGCGAGGAGCGGGTGGAGGGCTTCACGAAGGCCGTGGACGAGGACAAGCGGCTCAAGCTCGAGGTCGTGGGGGAGAAGGCCTACTTCAAGGAGCTCACCAAGGCCGGCGACCCCATCAAGATCCTGGGCAACCTCATCACGCTGATCCTCACGGGCGCGGCCATCTTCGCGGCCATGAACACCATGTACGCGGCGGTGGCCGGCCGCACGAAGGAGATCGGCACCCTGCGGGCCCTGGGCTTCAAGCAGCGGGAGATCCTCGCCAGCTTCCAGTGGGAGAGCATCTGCCTCTGCGTGGTCGGAGGCCTGCTGGGCTCCGGGCTCGCCCTCTTCGCCAACGGCATCCAGACGGGCACCACCAGCTTCGAGACCTTCAGCGACGTGAGCTTCGCCTTCACCATCACCCCGGGCCTCATGGCCCAGGGCGTGGCCTTCAGCCTGATCATGGGCCTGCTGGGGGGCTTCCTGCCGGCGTATCGGGCCAGTCGGATCCCGCTGACGGAGGCCATGAAGGGCGGGTGAGGCTGGTCCTGGCATGCGCCCGGCACCTTCGGCTTGGCCGCATGGAGGCCCGGGTGATGCTCAGCCCGAGGGGTGCCCGCTCGAAACCCCGCCGAGGCAGCGTCCCCCGCGACCCCTCTGGCGGGCCGGCGGCATCCCGCTCACGGAGGGCAGGTCGGGTGCTGGAGGGGGGCAATCGGTGAATTTTCGTGAAGTCCAGCCCTGGGGGGGGGAGAGCGGGCTCCGAGGGGATTCTGGGTCATTTGTGCCTAAGTATTGAAATCAGCGAAGAACCTCTCCAGCGGAGGGTGGCGGCAACCCTGGATTACCCGTGGGAACATATGAATCTTTGTGAATTTGAGGCAACCTGACGTCCAACACCCCCTTAACGCGATATAGATTTGTTCGGCATTCGAACAAGGGAGGAGCCGCCATGGATCGCGAACTGCTCAAGGGAAGCACCCCCATCCTGGTGCTCTCGATGCTCACCGAGCGCCCGATGTACGGATTCCAGATGATCGAGAAGGTCCGCGAGGCCACGGGCGGCACCTACACGCTCAAGGAAGGCGCCCTGTATCCCGCCCTTCACAAGCTGGAGGCCGCTGAGTACGTCCGCTCCTCCTGGATCGCCGTGGATGGTGGTCGTGAGAAGCGGGTCTACGAGATCCTCCCGGCCGGTCGCGAGCTGCTGGAGCGGAAGAAGAACGACTGGAGCCGCTTCGTCGATATGGTCGAGGGCATCGTCGGCGGACGCTGAACACGCCTCGATTCACGAGGATCCCAAGGGCCCCGGTGGGGCCCTTGGTTCTTTCAGTTCGTGGTCTACTCGACCGAATCGGGATTCCATGGACGAGGCGTTGACCACATACCTCCAGCAGGTGGCGAAGGAACTCGCCCACCTCGAGGCGCCCCGTCGGGAACAGGTGCTGCGGGAGCTCGAGGACCAGCTCCTGGATGAGCTGGAGACCTATGGCGGTTCACCGCACCTGATGGCCCAGCGCCTCGCCCAACGGGAGGATCCTCGGGAGCTCGGCCGCAGCATCGCCCGGTCCCAGGCTGCGACCCCTCGCCACCTGCTCGTTTCCAGCCTCGCCGGGGCGTTGGTCATGAGCGCGGGGGCTGGCATCTACTTCCTGCTGAAAGGCATGACCACCTGGCGGGTGGCGCTGATCTTCGGGTTGGCCCAGGGGGGTGGGGTGGCCCTCCCCCTGCTCTGGTTCCGGAGCCGCTGGCAAGGCTGGCCGGAGGGCCGTCGCCACCTCATGGGGATGGCGGTGGGGCTCATGGCCGCCTCGCCCTGGGCCCTGTTCTTCGGGCGCCGGGCCCACTGGGAAATGATGGCCTACGGGGCCTTCCTGGGCTGGCTTACCGAGCGGGTGGAGGCGGGGCTGCCCTGGTGGGGATGGCTCCGGGACAACCTGATCTTCACCTTGATGATGGCCGTCTGGGACTGGGCCCTCTATCCCGCCGAGCACCAATCCGTGACCGATCTGTTCGGAATGGGGCTTTTCCACGCCTGCCTCCAGGCGGGGGCCGCTGGGGCCATGGCCATCCGCCGGCGCCTGAGGGATGCCTGGGTGTTGGGTGAAAAGGAGCCTTGAGCCATAAGGCATTCCGGGGTAAGCTTTCCCTCTTGCATGGACAAGCCGCGGGCCCGGCACCTTCCCCTTGGGGCCTCCGGTCGGTCATAGAAGGAGAGGCCATGAAGCCCGAAATGCACCCCCACCTCAACGAAGTGCTCGTCCACTGCCAGTGCGGCAACGAGTTCACCACCCGCACCGTGAAGACCGAGCTGCGCGTGGAAATCTGCTCCAACTGCCATCCCTACTGGACCGGCAAGCAGAAGCTCATGGACACCGCCGGCCGCGTGGAGAAGTTCCAGCGCAAGTTCGCCAAGAAGGCCGAGATGGACGCCGCCAAGGCCGCCAGCTCCGAGGCCGCCGTGGAAGCTCCCGCCGCCGAGAGCACCGAAGCCTAGATTCAGACCAGCGAAGGACGGGCCGGCTTGCCGGCCCGTCCTTTTTGTTGGCCCCGAACCGCCGTCGCAGGGAGGTCCCATGCTCGACCAGCTTGAAGCCGTCGCCGCCCGCTTCCAGGAAGTGGAAGCGCAGCTCCAGGATCCCGCCGTGGTCTCGGATTCCAAGCGCCTGCGGGAGCTCACCAAGCTCCGGTCGGAGCTGGAGCCCGTGGTGCAGGCCTTCGAAGCCCAGCGCACCCGTCTCCGGCAGCTGTCCGAGGCTGAGGAGGTGCTGGCGGACAAGAGCATGGACGCCGACATGCGGGAGCTGGCCGAGCTGGAGATCCCCGACCTGAAGGCCGCCATCGCCGAGGGCGAGGCCGAGCTGCGGCGCCTCCTGGTGCCCAAGGACCCCAAGGACGCCAAGAACGTGATCCTGGAAGTCCGCGCGGGTACGGGCGGGGAGGAGGCGGCCCTCTTCGCGGGCGAGCTCTTCCGCATGTACATCCGCTTCGCCGAGCGCCGGGGCTTCAAGGTGTCCGTGCTCGACGAGAGCGAGGCCGATGCCGGGGGCCTGAAGGAGGCCACCGCCGAGATCCAGGGTGACGGCGCCTACAGCCTCTTCCGCTTCGAGAGCGGCGTGCACCGCGTGCAGCGCGTGCCCAAGACCGAGACCCAGGGCCGCATCCACACCTCCGCGGCCACGGTGGCCGTGATGCCCGAGGCCGAGGAGATCGACATCGAGATCCACCAGAAGGACCTGCGCGTGGACACCTTCTGCTCCGGCGGCAAGGGCGGCCAGAGCGTGAACACCACCTACTCCGCCGTGCGCCTCACCCACCTGCCCACCAACACGGTGGTGAGCTGCCAGGATGAGCGCAGCCAGATCAAGAACATGGCCAAGGCCATGACGGTGCTGCGCTCCCGCCTGCTCCAGAAGGCCCAGGACGAGGCTGACGCCGCCCACGCCGCCCTGCGCAAGAGCCAGGTGGGGAGCGGCGACCGCAGCGAGAAGATCCGCACCTACAACTTCCCCCAGAGCCGTGTGACGGACCACCGCATCGGCCTCACCATCCACCAGATCGACGCCTTCATGCAGGGCCAGATCGAGCCCATCCTGGAGCCGCTCCGCACCGCCTTCGAGGCGGAGCGGCTGAAGGAACTGGAGGGCTGACCGGAGGCTGGAGACCGGAGGCTGGAGGAAAAAAGGACGGCGCCCCGGGGGGCGCCGTTGGCCATTACGCCAGTCTCCAGTCTCCAGCCTAGTTCTTCACGCTGATCTTCTCGGGCGAGGCCAGCTTGAAGGCCACGGGGTTCGCGGCCTCGATCTTGATCACGGTGTTGGCGGTCCCGGCTGCCAGGGCCGTGCCGGCCGCGGCGCCGATGGCGGCTCCGCCCAGGGCATGGTCACCCTGGTGCTTCTTGTCGGAGAGGAGCCCGGCGAGGGCCCCCAGGGCGGCGCCGCCGCCGATGAACTTGGCGTTGCGCTCGCCGGTGGGGGCGCCCTGCACGGCGAAGGTCTCGGTCTCGATGCCCTCACCGGCCACTTCCGTCAACTTCACGGCCAGCACACCCTTCCCACTGGCGAGGCGGCCCGCGGGCACGCTCTGGGTGACCACCCCCCGGACCACCGCGCCGGCGGGCCACACGGTCTTGCCGCCCACCACCACGGGGGCGGCGAGGGTGGCGTCGAAGGCATCGCCCGCCTGCACCTTGTCCGTGGCCAGGTCACCGGCGAGCTTCACGGTGAGCCCCGTGCCCACGGGCACATCGACCACCGTGAACTTGGGGGCGTTCGAAGCCGCGGGCGCCTTGGCGAGGTCCAGGGCGGCCTTCTTCTGGGCCTCGGCGCGCTTCTTGGCGTCCGCCACCTGGCGCTCCAGGGCCTTCACCTGGCCTTTGCTCAGGTGATCGTGGGCCTCGGCGTCATCACCGCTGCCGGCCTTGAGGCCCTTGGCTTCGGCCAGTTGCTGCTCCAGGGCGGCCAGCTTCGCCTCGGCGGCCTTGGCGGAAGCTTCAGCCTGCACCTGGGCTTCGGACTTGCGGTCGCAGCCGAGGGTCAGGCCGGTCACCAGCAGGGCGGTGGAAAGGAAAAGGGGCGTGGTCGTGCGCATGGGGTCCTCCGGACGGGTGGTGGCCGTGGCGTATAGTATGGGGCCAGCCCGAGCTTGGTTCCTGTCATGAGCCTTCCACCCCTCAGCCCCCGTGGTGCCACGGTCCTCAAGACCCTGGTGGAGGCCTATCTGCAGGAAGGGGAACCCATCGGTTCCCGGCTGCTGGCCAAGCGCCATCCGGAAGCCCTGTCCAGCGCGACCATCCGGAACGTGCTCTCCGACCTGGAAGACGAACACCTGGTGAGCCAACCCCACACCAGCGCAGGCCGGATCCCCACGGAGCGGGCCTGGCGGTACTACGTGGAGCGCTGGGTCAAGGGCACCATGCCCACCCCGGAATTGGCCCACCTCCTCAGCCCCGCGCTGGAAGGGGTGGATCTGGATCCGGAGGCCTGGATCCGCCATGCCACCCGCACCCTCTCCGAGGTCATGGAGGGGGTGCTCCTGGCCCTGCCGCCCCGGCTGGCCTCCAGCCGGCTCGTGCGCCTGGAGTTCGTGCCCCTGCCCCCCCGGCGGGTGGTGGCGATCTGGGTGGGGACCCTCGGGGAGGTGGAGCACCGGGTGCTGGAGAACCCCTGGGGCTTCGGGGAGGCGGACCTGGTGGAGCTGGGGAACTTCGCCACGGAGCATTACGCCGGGCTCACCTTGCCGGAACTGCAGGCCCAGCTGCTGGCCGCCCTGCGCTCAGGGGCGGATGCCGGGGAGCAGATCCGCAGCCGCCTGGCCACCCTGGCCCGCCACATGGAGGCGGGGGAGGCGGGGGAGCCCCAGGTGGTCATGGCCGGCCTGAACCGCCTGGGCGCCCTGCCGGAGTTCGAGGATGGCGCCCGCTTCCGGGCCCTCATCGCGGCCTTTGAGGAACACGGCCGCCTGGCGCGCCTCCTCAATGCATTCGCCGAATCCGGGGCCCAGGAGGTGCAGCTGCTCCTGGGCAGCGAGAACCCCCTCGTGCCGGACCTCGGCCTCAGCACGGCCGTGCGCAGTGTGAACCTGGGGCAGGCGGGCTTCGTGACCTTCGCCTGGGTGGGGCCCCTCCGGGCGGACTACGGCCGGGTGCTGGGCGGGCTCCGGTGGTGGGGGGATGAGGTCTCCCGGCGCCAGGGGTGAGGCGAAGGGGTTCAAGGACCCGGGCCCTTTGGCCGATTTTGCTTTAGAGTGATCCCATGACCCCGGACTTGAACGCCATGTCTGACCCGGCCTCCGATGATCCGCGCCTTCCGGCGCCCGGGCCCACCGTGAACCTCGACGCCGGCCTGGATGGCGGGCTGGAGGACATGGCGGACCTGCTGGAGGATGGGGATGTGGTCAGCCTCAGTGGCGCCCAGGATGTCTCCATCTCCCTGGAGGAGGTGGAACCCCTGTCCACCGGGCCGCGGAACGATCCCCAGGGGGATTTCCGGGAAGTGCTCGGCCAGACGGAGAAGCAGCTGGAGGAGCTGATCCAGCGCGAATCCCAGCTCATGGAACAGCACAAGCGGCTGGCCGCCGACTTCAACAATTTCCGCAATCGGGCCCAGCGGGACATCCAGCTCTCCGTGGAGCAGGCCGAGCGCAAGCTCCTCACGGAGATCCTGCCGGTGCTCGACAGCTTCGAACGCGCCCTGGATGCCTCCTACCCCGACCTGGATGCCTTCCGGTCCGGCGTGGAGCTCATCCGTAAGCAGTTCCTGGATGCCCTCCGGCGCAACGGGGTCGAGCCCGTGGCCCTCTCACTGGGGGACCCCTTCGATGCGCTCACCAGCGAGGCCCTCACCACCATGACCAATCCGGCCCTGCCCGATGGCTCGGTGGCGGCGGTCTACGAGCGCGGCTTCAAGCTCCGGGACGTGCTCCTGCGCCCGGCGCGCGTGGTGGTCAACCGGCTCAATCCGGAGTGAACGTGACGTTCCCTTCCCACTCCCCCCTCCTCCATCCGGCCCTCCAGGCTGGCTGACAGGGGCCTTTCCGCCCGGCTGGCGCCTCCGCTAGCATGGGATGAAGCACCGGAGATTCGGCATGGCAGGCAAGCTCATCGGGATCGACCTCGGCACCACCAACTCCTGCGTCTGCGTGATGGAGGGTGGGGATGCCCGGGTCATTCCCAACCGCGAGGGCAGCCGGACCACCCCCTCGGTCGTGGCCTTCACCGACAAGGGTGACGTGCTGGTGGGCCACATCGCCAAGCGCCAGGCGGTGACGAATCCCACCCGCACCCTCTTCGCCGTGAAGCGCCTCATCGGTCAGCGCTTCGCCGCCCCCCGGGTGCAGGAGGCCCTGAACCGCCTGCCCTTCCCCGTGGTGAGCGCCCCCAACGGGGACGCCTGGCTCCGGGTCGGTGAGCGCGACTACGCCCCCCCCGAGGTGAGCGCCATCGTGCTGCGCACCCTCAAGCAGGCGGCGGAGGCCTTCCTCCACGAGGAGGTCACGGATGCCGTGATCACGGTGCCCGCCTACTTCGATGACGCCCAGCGCCAGGCCACCAAGGATGCCGGCAAGATCGCCGGCCTCAACGTGCAGCGCATCATCAACGAGCCCACGGCCGCCGCGTTGGCCTACGGCTTCAACAAGTCGGGCATGCGCCAGATCCTGGCCATCTACGACTTCGGCGGCGGCACCTTCGACTTCACGCTCATGGAAATGAACGATGGCGTTTTCGAAGTGCTGGCCACCAGCGGCGACACCTTCCTGGGCGGCGAGGACTTCGACCTGACCATCCAGGACTACCTGGTGCGCCAGTTCCGCGACAAGACCGGCATCGATCCCAGCGGCGACCGCATGGCCCTCCAGCGCCTCAAGGAGGCCAGCGAGAAGGCCAAGTGCGAACTCTCCACCCTCGACAAGGTGGACATCCGGCTGCCCTTCCTCGCCCAGGGCCCCAGCGGCCCGCTGCACCTCGAGGCCACCCTCACCCGGGCGGAGCTCGAGGACATGGTCCGCGGGCTCGTGGAGCGCACCCTCGGTCCCATCAAGGACGCCCTCGAGGCCGGCGGCAAGAAGCCCAACGAAATCGACGAGATCATCCTCGTGGGTGGTCAGACCCGGATGCCCCTCGTGCAGCAGCGGGTGAAGGACTTCTTCGGCAAGGAGCCCAACCGCACCATCAACCCCGATGAGGTGGTGGCCACGGGCGCCTCCATCCAGGGCGCGGTGCTCAAGGGCGACATCAAGGACCTGGTCCTCCTCGACGTCACCCCGCTCTCCATCGGCATCGAGACCCAGGGCGGCGGGTTCGTGAAGATCATCCCCCGCAACGCCACCATCCCCTGCCGTGACAGCCGCACCTTCACCACGGTCACCGACAACCAGGCCCGGGTGGAGATCCACGTGCTGCAGGGCGAGCGTGAGCTGGCGGAGTTCAACAAGAGCCTCGGCCGCTTCGACCTCGTGAACCTGCCTCCCCTGCCCAAGGGCGTGCCCCAGATCGAGGTGGCCTTCGAGATCGACTCCAACGGCATCGTGCGCGTGTCCGCCAAGGACCTCATGACGGGCCAGGAGCAGGGCATGCAGATCCGCCCGACCTCGGGTCTCTCGGAGCTGGAGATCCAGCGCATGATCCGGGAGGCCACGGCCAATGCGGATCAGGACAAGCAGAAGCGCGACAGCCTCAAGTACCTGGCCAGCGCCGAGGGCCTGATCTACAGCTGCGACAAGAGCTTCACCGAGTGCGGCAAGTACCTCACGGAGGAGCAGCAGACCTTCGTGCGCGACGTGCTCGGCCGCGCCCGCCAGGCCGTGGCGGCCCAGGACAGCGAGGTGGTGCGGGGCATCGAGGGCCAGCTTCTGGAAGCCCAGAACCTGCTCACGGATGCCGTGCTCGCCGCCAGCGAGGCCATGATGGCCAGCCTGGAAGGCAAGGAAGACGAAAACGCCAACTGAAGATATTTTTAGATTTGAACAAAAGGGCCGCCGGATGGCGGCCCTTTCCCGTTCAAGCCCCACCCTAGGGAGCCCGCCGGGAGGCTGTATCCTGGAGGGCTATGAAGCGTGACTACTACGAGGTACTCGGCGTTCCCAAAACGGCCGCCGTGGATGAGATCAAGAAGGCCTACCGCAAGCTCGCCATGCAGTACCACCCGGACCAGAATCCGGGCGACAAGGCGGCGGAGGAGAAGTTCAAGGAGGCCGCCGAGGCCTACTCCGTGCTGTCCGATGCGGACAAGCGCCGTACCTACGATCAGTTCGGCCACGCCGGGCTGGGCGGGCAGGGCGGGGGGCAGGGGTTCCAGTTCGATCCCGGCCAGTTCGCGGACTTCGAGGACCTGCTCGGTGGGATCTTCGGCTCCTTCTTCGGCCAGTCCTTCGGGGGCGGTCGTGGCCGGCGCAACACGGGGGAGGAGCGCGGCTCCGACCTTCAGTACAACCTGCGCCTGCCCTTCAAGGATGCGGTCTTCGGCAAGGAGGCTTACGAGCTGACCCTGCCCCGCCTCGAGACCTGCGAGACCTGCCAGGGCAGCGGCTGCGAGAAGGGCCACAGCCCCCAGACCTGCCCCGATTGCCGGGGGGCGGGTCAGGCGTACATGCGCCAGGGCCCCTTCCAGATGGCCGTGCCCTGCCCCCGCTGCGAGGGCAAGGGGCGCATCATTCCCAACCCCTGCCGCACCTGCCGGGGCGAGGGGCGCCAGGAGAAGAAGGCCAAGGTCTCCTTCCGCATCCCCGCCGGGGTCGACCGCGGCGTGCGGGTTCGCCTCCAGGGCCAAGGCGAGGCCGGCCGGTACGGCGGGCGCAGCGGAGACCTCTACGTCGTGTTCGACGTGGAGAACGATCCGCTCTACGAGCGCGACGGCTTCGATCTGCACCGCCGCCTCGATGTGGCGTGGCCGCTGCTCGTGCTGGGCGGCACCCTGAAGGTGGAGACCCTCTACGGGACCGATGAGGTGAAGCTCGCCCCGGGTACCCCCGCGGACCAGGTGGTGAAGCTCATGAATGCCGGCGTGCCTCGCCTCCAGCAGGGCGGCCGAGGTGATCTCTACCTCCACCTCCGCGCGGACGTGCCGAAGAAACCCTCTTCCGAGCAGCGCGAGCTCATCCAGCGCCTGCTGGAGAGCATGGACGGCGGGGAGGGCACCGGCGAAGGCCCGGAGGAGGGCTTCCTCTCGAAGGTCTTCGGGAACGGCGGCAAGCCCGGCAAGAAGAAGCGGAAGTAGGCTCGCCTGCTGAGGATCGAAGGGGCCTTGTGCGCAGGGCCCCTTGTCCGTTAGGCTCAGCCCCATGTCGACGTCGGCCTGCCTCCTGCACGGGGCCCGGGTGATCCCGGGGCGCCCCGCCGTGGCCGATTCCACCACTACCGTGACCACCACCATTACCGGTACCAGCCGGTCGGGGTCGCTGTAGGCGCACGCATCATCAACGCCCACCGGCCCCGCATCCGCGGGGCCTTTTCCGTTTTGGAGGAATCCCATGACCTGCCACCTGCACCCCGCCTACGCCGGCCCCGAAGCCGTGATCACCGGGGCCCGCCCCGTGCGGGGCCTCGTGCCCCCGGCCGCCGGCCCCGTGGTCCGCGCCTTCGCCCCCGCCAGCGTGGGCAACGTCATCGCTGGCTTCGATGTGCTCGGCGCTTCGTTGAGGCCCCTGGAGGGCCCACCCCTGGGGGACCTGGTGGAGGTGGCGGAGGGCCCCGGTCCCCGCCTGCGGGTGGAGGGACCCGGCGCCGCCCAGCTGCCGGAGGATCCCGAGGCAAACCTGGTCTGGCACGCGGCCCGCGCCTTCGCCCGGGCCTGGGGGCGGGAGCTGCCCCCGCTCCGCTTCCGCCTCTGGAAGGGGCTGCCCGTGGGCAGTGGACTCGGCGGCAGCGCCGCCTCCGTGGCCGCCACCCTGGTGGCGATGAACGGCCTCCTGGGCCGCCCCCTGAACATCTCCCAGCTGCTCCAGGCGGCGGGGGAAGCGGAGGCCACCACCAGTGGCGCCCCGCACCTGGACAACGTGGCCCCGGCCCTGCTCGGGGGCCTGCGGCTGGTGGACCCCGACGGCTGTGCGCGGCGCCTGCCCTTCCCGGGTCAGTGGCGCTTCGTCATGGCGAGCCCGGAGCTGAGCCTCAGCACGCGCGATGCCCGGGCCGCACTGCCTGCCGCCATGCCCCTGGGCCTCGCGGTGGAGCATGCCCGGAACCTCGCGGCCCTCGTGGACCGGCTGCACCGAAAGCGGGATGTGCAGGGCCTCATGCGGGACCTGCTGGCGGAGCCGCACCGGGCCGCCCTGGTGCCCGGGTTCCGGGCGGTGCAGGCCGCGGCCCTGGAGGCCGGTGCCATCGGCTGCAGCCTCAGCGGCGCCGGCCCCGCCTGCTTCGCCCTCACCGGTGCCCGGGAGGCGGCCCCCGTGGGCCGGGCCATGGCCGGGGCCTGGGCGCGGGAAGGGGTGAAGTGCGTGGTGCGGGTCTGCGAGCTGGATCCCCAGGGCGCGCGGGTGGCGGCATGACTGCCTGGCGAAGTCTTCGTGACCCCGGGCTCCGCGCGCCCTTCCGCGAAGCGGTGCTCGCCAACCTGGCGCCCGATGGGGAGCTGTGGATGCCCGAGGCGGTGGCGCCCTGGCCCGATGTGGAGGCGCTGGTGGAACTCCCGTGGCGGGCACGGAACGCCGTGATCCTGGAGCGTCTCCTGGGTCCGGACCTGCCTCCCGCCTGGACCTGGGCCCTGGACCTCTACCTGCCCCTGGCGCCGGTGGCGCCCGGGCGCTGGGCCTTCGAGCTGTGGCACGGCCCCACCTTCGCCTTCAAGGATGTGGGCGCCCGCTTTCTCGCCGCCTGCCTGGAGGCCTACGCGGAGGGACCGCGCCTCGTGCTCACCGCCACCAGCGGGGACACGGGGGCGGCGGTGGCCGCCGCCTGCCATGGTCGGCCCGGGCTGCAGGTGGTGGTGCTCTACCCGGAGGGCCGCGTGAGTCCCCTTCAGGCCCGCCAGCTGGCCCTGGGGGGCAACGTCCACGCGCTGGCCGTGGCGGGGGACTTCGATGCCTGCCAGGCCCTGGTGAAGGGCTGCTTCCGGGATGCGGCCCTCTGCCGTGAACTGGGCCTGGTGAGCGCGAACTCCATCAACCCCGCGCGATGGCTGGCCCAGAGCCTGTACTACTTCGAGCTGGTACACCGCCTGCGCCGGGCCGGGGAGGGGCGGGCCCCCTGGGTGGCCGTGCCCAGCGGGAACTTCGGGAACCTCGCGGCGGGTCTGCTGGCCCGCCGCTGGGGGCTTCCGGTGGCGGGCTTCGTGGCCGCCACCAACCTCAACCGCACCGTGCCGGATTGCCTCGCCACCGGACGCTACGCGGCGCGCCCCAGCCAGGCCACGCTCAGCAGCGCCATGGATGTGGGGGATCCCAGCAACTGGCCCCGGGCCCAGGCCCTCATGGCCTCCGGTGAGCTGCGGGTGGACTGGGCCTCCGAGGCCGAGACCGGGGCGGAGCTGCGTCGGCTCCATGATCTGGGGTATGCCGCGGATCCCCACGGAGCGGTGGCCAGTGCGGTGTTGGCCCGGCTGCCCGAGGCACCGGGTGTGTTCCTGGCCACGGCCCACCCGGCCAAGTTCCAGGAGGCCCTGGCACCGGTGCTCGGGCGATCGGTGCCCTTGCCAGCCCGGTTGGCGGAGGTGGCGCGCCGCCCCCTGGCCAGCCGCTCCTTCCCGGCGGACCTGGCGGCCCTCAAGCGGGAACTCCACACCCGGGCCCAGGCGGCCCTGGCTTCCTAGCCGACGATCACCACCCGGCCCTTGCCGGCCCGCTTGGCCTGGAGCAGCGCCTGGTCCGCCTGGACCAGGAGCTGCTCCGCACCGGTGGCGTGCCCGGGGAAGTCGGCGATGCCGATGCTCAGGGATACGGGAACGGGACCCTCCTCCGTGGGCACAGGCTGTTCCCCCAGGAGGCGCAGGAGGCGCTCCCCGAGCTTGGCGGCGCCGGGGGCGGCGGTGCCGGGCATCAGGATGCAGAACTCGTCGCCGCCGTAGCGGTAGAGCCGATCGTGGGCGCGGATCACCCGCTGGGCCCCCGTGGCCACGGTCTGGAGCACCCGGCTCCCGGCGGGATGGCCGTGCTCGGTGTTCACCTGCTTCAGGTTGTCCACATCGAGGAAGAGCAGGGCGAGGCTCTCCCGCTTGGCGGCGCTCTCGCGCACGAACCGGGGGAGCTCCTCCTCCAGGCACCGCCGGTTCTGGGCCACGGTGAGGTCGTCGCGGAAGCTGAGGGCCTGGCTCACCTCCAGGCGCCACGCGCTGGCCAGGAGGGGTTCCACATCCCGCAGCCATCCGAGCAGGGGCTCCGGCTCGTTGGCGGGTTGCTTCAGGGCCAGGATGCCCACCGCATCGGCGGGGCACAGCTCCAGGGCCTCCCCGGCCTGGACCATGGCCCGGGCCTGCTCGCGGCTCAGGGGCGCTTCCGGCCAGCCATCGCCCTGGCGCTGGTAGTAGGTGTCCTCGTGGCGGATCCACACCGCGCCGGCCTTGGCGCGGGTGGAGCGCACCGCCCGGGTGAGCACGAGGCGGAGGAGCTCCGGCAGGGTGGCCATGTGGAGCATCTGGCGGAGCCAGCCTTCACTGCCGAGTTCCCGCCGCCGCAGGGCCTCCAGGGCTTCGAGGGCCAGCTCCAGCCGCTGGGACTGCCGCACCACCCACCCTGGGCGGAGGGAGAGCACCCGGCTGGTCTCTTCGGGCGTGGCTTCCTGCACCCACCAGAGCACCTCGGAGGCCTCGGGGGGGAGCAGCCCAGAATCGGGTTTGCGGGCCACCACCACCGTACTCCCGGTGCCCGGGTCCGCGGAGAGCAGGTAGCCATGGGCCAGGAGGGCCTCCCGGAGGTCCTCCCCGCCGGGCCCCGCCTGCACCCAGTGGATCTGTCGCATGGTCTCCTCTTCGGTTCCGGGGGGGTGGGCCTAAACCAGGGCGGCTTCCAGCCGAACGGTGAGGCGCTCCAGGTGGCGGGCGAGCTGATCCAGGGGCAGGGCCACGTCCTTGGTGCTCCGTTCGGCCCGCACCCAGCGCTTGAGCAGGGTCAGGGCCTGGGGATCCCGCACGCCCAGGCGCTTGGCCGTCTGGATGAGCTTGTGGGCCAGGCGGGTGTGCTCGGGGCCGGCCACCTCCAACCGGAGCTGCCCCGTGAGGCGCAGGGCCTCCCGCGCGGTCTCCAGGTCGTGGCGGATGAGGGGCCCCCGGGCATTGATCCGGAGCAGGAAGAGCTCCAGGAAGCGCATGAACTCCGTGAGCAGCTCCAGAGCCTCCCGGAGGGCCCGGGGCACATCGGGCGGGTTCTCCAGGAGGCGGCCCACCTGGGAGATGAGGCGCTCCGCCTCCTCCCGGTCGTGGCTGCGCAGGAGGGCGAACTCCGACCCCCGTCGGAAGGCCTGCAGGTGCTGGAGGGCCTGCCCCAGGGCGAGGGCGAGGCGGGCCCAGTCGTGGAGCTCCAGGTGGACCTGCACCTGCTCCTGGATGGGCTGGAGCCCCTCCCACAGGCGCTGGAGGCGCTGGCGCAGGCGGTCGCCCTCCTCCACGGCACTGGGGCTGCCGGGGAAGAGCTTCTCCCGCAGGTCCGCGGAGAAGAGGCCCACGAGGTCGCCCATGACCTGCTTCTGGTGGCTGGCGAGGAGGACCCGCAGGTTCTCCAGGGCCTGGGGCAGGGCATCGGTGTCGGGGGTGGCCAGGGCCTGCTGGAGCAGGCTCCGAAGGGTGGTCTGGTCCTGGCGGAGGCTGAGCACGGCCTGGCGGAGGAAGGCGCGCAGGCGGCCGGTGTCCGGCGAGCCGTCCTCCAGGTGGTCGGCCACCTCGGGGTGGTAGGGGCCCTCGGCCAACCGGCCCAGCTCCGCCTCCACCACGAGGAAGGTGGGGACCACGGCGTAGCGGGTCTCCACGCTGGCCCCCACGAGGCTGGGGGTGCGGTCCAGGAGGTCCAGCACGGCCAGGTGGCTGGCCAGGGCGCGGGCCACGGACCGGAAGGCCACGGGCGAGGTCTTTTTGAGGGTGGTCAGGGCCTTCCGGGCTTCGGGGCTGAGGGCCCGTCCGAGGACCTCCTCCTGGATGCGGGGGAGGCGCCAGCCCAGGTGGTTCCAGAGCCAGTGGAGGCTCCCCCGGATCTGCTCCACGGCGGGCCAGTGGATGCCCCGATCCAGGGGGCGCACGAGGGAGAGACGCAGGTTCTCGACCACGTGCTCGAGGAGGAGCAGGGGGGCCACCCGGTCCTGGGTGTCCCGGGGGATGGCCTCCTCCAGGGCCTCCGTGAAGCGCCGGATGGCGTCCGGCAGGCGGCCCTGGCCCGTCTGGATGGCCCGGTTGAGGGTCTTCATCCGGTCGCTCAGCCGGGCCACGAGGATGGCCCCGTTGGGCTGGGACTGGAGGGCCGAGAGGATCTCCCGGATGGGGCCCTGGTGCTCCATGAGGAAGCCCATCCAGTGCTCCTGGAGGGGGCCCGAGGGCTGGGAGGCGGAGGCGAGGGCCATGGCCCGGAAGGAGGCCACCAGGTCCAGCAGCTTCACCACCCAGGCGGGCTCGGCGTGGGCCTCGAGGAGGCGGAGGTGGGCCTCCCGGGCCTCCTGCCGGAGGCGCCCCAGGGCGTGCTGGAGCACCAGGCCCATGGCGGCCCGGGACTCCCCCAGGCGCCGGGGGCTGAAGTGCTGGAGGAACGCCAGGAAGATGCCCAGCTCCCGCTGGAGGGGGGCCAGCTCATCCCGCAGCTTCTCCTCGAGGTCCGGCGCCTCGCCCAGGGGGACGAGATCCTCGGCGCCCTCGGCGATGATGTCCCGCAGGATCTTCAGGTCCTTCCGGGAAAGCCCCTTCTCCCGCACCAGCTGGCGGGCCATCTGAAGCCGCGGGGCGTCCTGGGAAGACATGGGGCGATGATAGCGGGAATCTCCAAGAAATGACCCGACTTGTGGGGTGGGAGCCCCGTGCCGAGGTGCTACCATGCATCACCCCTCCGGAGGTCCCATTGGTTAGCAAGCTCGGCGAGATGCTCGTCAAAGCTGGCCTCATCAGCGAAGGTCAGCTCGACGAGGCGATCAAAATCCAGCGCCGTGAGGGCGGGAAGCTCGGCAGCATCGTGGTACGACACGGGTTCTGCTCCGACCAGGACATCGTGAGCTTCCTGGGCATGCAGTACGGGGTGCCCGCCGCCGACCTCGACCAGTGGCCCACCATCGAGAGCTCCGTCATCGCCCTGATCCCCGCGGAACTGGCCCAGCGCCACAAGGTGCTCCCCCTCCAGCGCACGGGCAACGTCCTCACCCTGGCCATGTCGGATCCCACCGACATCTTCGCCATGGACGACGTTCGGTTCCACACGGGCTACAACGTGGACCCCGTGGTGTCCTCCGAGATGGGCCTCATGCGGGCCGTGGAGCGCTACTACGGCGGTTCCTCCGGCGTGGCCCTGAGGGCCGACCAGGGCGGGCGCAGCACCACCTCCGGCGGGGGTGGGCAGACCGCCGCGGAGGCCCAGGCTTCGGCTGCGGCCTTCCAGGAAGACGAGATGCTGGATCTGGAAGGCCTCCAGCAGGAGCTGGATGCCGATGCGGAGTTCGAGTCCGACGAGGAGGACGAGGGCGACGCCATCAACATGAAGAAGATGGGCGAGGATGCGCCCGTCGTGAAACTCGTGAACATGGTGCTGATCGACGCCATCAAGCGGGGTGCCAGCGACATCCACATCGAGCCCTACGAGAAGACCTACCGCATCCGGTTCCGCATCGACGGCCTGCTCCAGGAGGTGATGCGGCCCAAGCTGGCCCTGAAGGACCCCCTGACCAGCCGCATCAAGATCCTCAGCAAGCTGAACATCGCCGAGCGCCGACTCCCCCAGGACGGCCGCATCAAACTCCGCGTGAACATGCAGGGCAAGCAGAAGGTCATCGACTACCGTGTGTCGATCCTGCCCTGCCTCTTCGGCGAGAAGATCGTGCTCCGGTTGCTCGACAGCGACAAGCTGATGCTGGATCTCACCAAGCTCGGATTCGAGCCCGAGAGCCTGGAGCGGTGGGACCGGCAGATCAGCAAGCCCTACGGCATGGTGCTCGTAACCGGCCCCACGGGATCGGGCAAGACGAACACCCTCTACAGCTCCATCGCCAAGCTGAACACCCCCGACACCAACATCATGACGGCCGAGGATCCGGTGGAGTTCAACTTCCCCGGCATCAACCAGGTGCAGATGAAGGAGCAGATCGGCCTCAACTTCGCGGCGGCCCTGCGCTCCTTCCTCCGGCAGGATCCCAACATCATCCTGGTGGGTGAGATCCGGGACTTCGAGACGGCGGAAATCGCCATCAAGGCCTCCCTCACGGGTCACCTCGTGTTGAGCACCCTCCACACCAACGACGCCCCCAGCACCATCAACCGCCTCATGAACATGGGCGTGGAACCCTTCCTGGTGGCCACCTCCGTGAACATCATCTGCGCCCAGCGCCTCACCCGCCGCCTCTGCAATGCCTGCAAACAGCCCGAGGACCACCCGCTGCCCATGGAGGCCATGCTGAAGGTGGGCTTCACCGAGGATGAGGTGAAGAAGGGGATCCAGCTCTACAAGCCCGTGGGTTGCGACATCTGCAACAAGCGCGGCTTCAAGGGGCGCGTGGGCCTCTATGAGATCCTCGAGATGAGCGAGACCCTGAAGGACATGATCCTCACGGGCGCCTCCGCCATCGAGATCCGGGAACAGGCGGTGAAGGAGGGCATGATCACCCTTCGCCGGTCCGGCTGCCGGAAGGTGATCGATGGGGTCAGCACCATCGAGGAAATCTGCCGCGAAACCGTGCTCTAAGGAACCCGCATGAACGACCAGGTCAGCTACCCCGTCCCGCTCCAGCAGCTCCTCAGGACCATGGTGGAGTACGGGGGCACCGACCTCCACGTCACCACGGAGACCTCCCCCCAGATCCGCATCGACGGCCGCATGGTGCCCCTCAAGCTGCCGCCCCTGGATGCGGCCCAGACCCGGTTCCTCTGCTACAGCGTGATGACGGATCAGCAGAAGCACCGGCTGGAGGAGGATCTGGAAGTCGACTTCAGCTTCGGTCTCTCCGGGGTGGCCCGTTTCCGCGCCAACGTCTTCAGCCAGCGCGGCGCCACCGCGGCGGTGTTCCGCACCATTCCCGAGAACATCCGGAGCTTCGATCAGCTGGGTCTCCCCCCGGCGGTGCAGTCCCTCTGCGACAAGCCCCGCGGACTCGTACTCGTCACCGGCGTCACCGGCTCCGGCAAGTCCACGACCCTGGCGGCCATGGTGGACAAGATCAACGCCGAGGAACCCCTCCACATCCTCACCATCGAGGATCCCGTGGAGTACGTGCACAAGCACAAGCGCTGCCTCGTGAACCAGCGGGAGATCCACGCCGATACGCACAGCTTCAAGAAGGCCCTGCGCAGCGCCCTGCGCCAGGATCCCGACGTGGTGCTGGTGGGTGAGCTCCGGGACCTGGAGACCATTGAATCCGCCCTGACCATCGCCGAGACGGGCCACCTCACCTTCGGTACCCTGCACACCAACAGCACGGTGCAGACCATCAACCGCATCATCGACGTGTTCCCCAGCCACCAGCAGGCCCAGATCCGGGCCCAGCTCTCCCTCGTGCTGGAAGGGGTGGTCTGCCAGAGCCTCATCCCCAAGGCGGGCGGCAAGGGCCGGGCCCTGGCCCTGGAGATCATGATCCCCAATCCCGCCATCCGGAACCTGATCCGGGAGGACAAGATCCACCAGATCTACGGCATGATGCAGACCGGCCAGATGAAGTACGGGATGCAGACCTTCAACCAGAGCCTCGCGGACCTGGTGGCCAAGGGCGACATCACCACCGAGATGGCCATGTCCTACAGTTCCAACCACGATGAGCTCCGGGAGCTCATCAACCGGGGTTCCGGCACCGTGGGGGCCAACCAGGCCGCCTCGGCGGCCAAGCCCGCTGCGCCCAGTGGACTGCTCGGGGGGCGAAACCCCAATATCAAGTACACGTAGTAGGCATCTTAGCCAGACACCCCCTTTTTTTACGGCGATGGACGCCCTATGCTTGACCCCATCACCCAGTCCTGAGAGGTCCTGATGCCCGCATACGCTTGGAAAGGCAAGAACCGGCTTGGCGAGATCCAGGAAGGGGTTCTGGTGTCCGATTCGAAGGATGCCGCCGTCAATACCCTGAAGCGCAACGGGATCGAGGTCATCACCGTCAAACCCCAGGATGCCAAGGCCGGGAAGTCCTTCGGGAAGGTCAAACCCAAGGACCTGGCCATCTTCACCCGCCAGTTCAGCGTGATGATCGACGCCGGTCTGCCCCTGGTGCAGTGCCTGGAGATCCTGGGCGGCCAGCAGGCGGACAAGGGGTTCCAGAAGGTCATCGAGGCGGTGCGGGAGGATGTGGAGAAGGGCGCCACCCTGCAGGCCTCCCTGGCCAAGCACCCCAAGGCCTTCAACGACCTCTACGTGAACATGGTGGGGGCCGGCGAGGCCGGCGGTATCCTCGACACCATCCTCCAGCGCCTCTCCCAGTACATCGAGAAGGCCGTGAAGCTCACGGCCAAGGTGAAGAGCGCCATGATGTACCCCATCGCGGTCATCACCATCGCGGTGCTGGTGGTCACCATCATCATGATCAAGGTGATCCCGGTCTTCAGTGCCATGTACGAGGGCCTGGGCAGCAAGCTGCCCTTCCCCACCCAGGTCTGCATCGGGCTCTCCAACATCCTGATCCACTACGGGTGGATCGTGGTGCTGTTGGTCATCGGGGCCGTGATCGGGTTGAGGGAGTACTACAAGACCCCCACGGGGAAGCTCCAGATCGATACCCTCACCCTGAAGATCCCGGTCTTGGGCGACCTCCTCCTGAAGGTGGCCGTGGCCCGCTTCTGCCGCACCCTGGGCACCCTCACCAGCTCCGGTGTGCCCATCCTCGAGGGCATGGACATCACCGCCCGCACCGCCGGCAACCAGCTGATCACCAACGCGATCCTCAAGGCCAAGGATGCGGTGGAGCAGGGCCGCAACATCAGCGCCCCCCTGATGGAGACCAAGATCTTCCCCAGCATGGTGGTGCAGATGGTGGGCGTCGGCGAGGCCACGGGCGCCCTGGACGCCATGCTGGGCAAGGTGGCGGACTTCTACGAGGACGAGGTCGACAACGCCGTGGCCGCCCTCACCAGCCTCCTGGAACCCATCATGATCGCCGTGCTCGGCGGCATCATCGGCTTCATCGTGGTGGCCATGTACATGCCCATCTTCGGCCTGGCCGACGCCTTCAACAAGAACTAGGGCGAAGGACGCGCACCCCCAAGGCCGCCGGTTCCGGCGGCCTTGGCCGTTGCGGGCCCCGGTTGCCAGCGGGTGGGGGGCACCAGGGCCGGGGGCAGGCGGGCCTGCCCGTGGTTCCGTGCCCAGGGGAGCGCCCCAGGGCCCGGAGCGCCTGCCGGGGGGCTCCCGGGAAGCCCAGAGCCAACCCCGGGATGGGGCGCCAGCATGGAAACGGCCCCGCGTCCGCGGGGCCGTTTCAGGGATCGGGAAGGACTCAGGGCGTGAAGGCCGCGGAGTTCCCGGTCTGGTCGAAGGCGGCGATGTTCTTGTTCTTCCGGGTGTCGCGGACGGTCACGGTGTAGGTCTGCCGGTCCACATTGATCACCAGGGTCCACTGCAAGGGGGAGTTGGTGGGGGGTGTGTAGCTGGCCAGGGGCGCAGCGGCGGGGGTTCCGGAGGCGTACACGTAGGTGCCGGCGGCGGGGTACACCCCGGACTCGGCCTTGAGGGACTCCAGCTGCATGGCGATGATGCGGGTCTGGGCCTCGCCTTCGGCCACCTGCCGGGCGAGGTCGCGGGCGCCCAGGAACCGGGGGATGGCGATGGCGCTCAGGATGCCGACCATGGCCAGCACGAGGAGGAGCTCGATCAGTGAGAAACCCGACTGGGGCTTGGGGCTCATGGGGACCTCCGGGAACAGGGCTCTAGTGTGGGTCAGGGCGCGAGGGAAGTCTCAGGGGATTTCGGGAGCCGCTGGATGACCATGCCCCCGGCGGTCTGGAGGGCGAAGCTCACGTTGGCCACGGTCTGGCCGTTCTCCGTGGTGATCTGGATGCCCACATCTCCGGCGGTGAGGGGGGGGCCCTGGATGTAGGCCGCCCCGTTGGTGAAGGGGTTGTGCATGCGGGCCGGGGTGAACTCAGGCCGGGCCAGCACGGTGAGGAGCACCTGGGTGGCTGTGGGGGAGGCCGGCAGGGCCGCGAGGTCCGCAGCGGTGCGGTCCACATTGGGCTTCTCGCAGATGTCGAAGGCGTTCTGGAGCACCGAGGCCACGTTGGAGGCGTTGGAGGCCGTGGCGTTGTTCCGGGCGCTCTGGCGCTGGCCCAGCAGGGCCGGAATGGCGATGGCGCTGATGATCCCGATGATGGCCAGCACCAGCAGCAGTTCGATCAGGGTGAATCCGCGGTTTGAGTTCATAAGGCCTCGGGCGTGGTGGGTGCCAAAACCAATACAAAACTTATGCCAGGGGTGGAAAAAGAAAGGGGCGGCCGGAGCCGCCCCTACCAGCCTTGCCGACCCGGATCAGGGCAGCAGGGAAGTCTCGGGGGACTTGGACAGACGGATGGTGTTCACACCAGCAGCGGTCTGGACCATGTAGGAGATGTTGGCCACGGTCTGGCCGTTCTCGACCACGATCTGGATGCCCACATCGCCAGCAACGTTAGGAGCGCCATTGATGTAGGCGGCGCCGTTGGTGAAGGGGTTGTGCATGCGGGCCACGGCGTACTCGGGGCGGGCCAGGACGGCGGCGAGGACGGCGGTGGCGGTGGGGCCGGCACCCAGGGCGGCGATGTCGGCGGCGGGACGCTCGGTCACGGGCTTCTCGGCGATGTCGAAGGCCACCTGGAGGGCGCCGGCGATGTTGGCGGCCTGGGAGGCGGTCGCGTTGTTACGGGCGCTCTGGCGCTGACCCAGCAGGGCGGGGATGGCGATGGCGCTGATGATGCCGATGATGGCAAGCACCAGCAGCAGTTCGATGAGGGTGAAACCCTTCTGGTTGGTCATGGCGTCTCCTTGGACAAAGGCCACGGGGTGGAGTTCAAGTCCTGTGCCAAGTGGCGCAGGTGGGGAAAGGCTTGGGAATTCAAAGCTTCGGAGATTGTCACTGGTTCGTCAAGGGGAGCCTAGTGGTGCGAGGGTGACCCGTTGGGACGATCCTGTGACGCAAATCGTCACTTTTGAGACTCCAACAGGGCATGGGCCCCCCGGTGTCTCGGGTCGAGGGCCAGGGTGGCCTGGGCCTCACTCTGGGACTCGGAGATCCGGCCCAGATCCTTGAATATCTGACCGCGCCGCCAATGGAGGGCCGCCAATCCCCCACTCCCGCCTTCCATGGGTTCCCGGAGGGCCCCCTCGCTTGCGGCCAGGGCTTCGGCCCGATGGAGCCCCGTGCGCGCCGCCACCTTGGTGAGCTGGAGGCGGAGGATGCTGGGGGCCTCCACCTCGCCCAGGCCGGCCTTGGCCACCCGCCAGGCCTCTTCAGGGAGGCCGGCGTTCAGGTAGGCCTCGCTCACGGCCTCCACGCCCTTGGCCCGGTGCCGGACCCCGGGCAGCAGTCGGGCCGCCTCCGCCCTGAGGCGGGCGTTCTTCCCCTCCCGGCCGAGGGCCTTGAGGGCGGCCTTCTCATCCAGTTGCTCCAGCCAGCCCGTGACCACCTCGGGGTCGCCAGGTGCCGCCTGGAGGGCCCGCTGGAACAGGGGCTCGGCGCGGACCCAGTCCCCATCCATGCTGCGGATCAGGGCCTCCAGGAGGTCCCCCTGGGCGGGGGCCACCCGCCGCAGGCTGTCGGCACAGGCCAGGGCCTTCCGGGTGGACCCGCCCAGAAGCCCCGGCAATTGCTGATAGGCGAGCCCCAGGCTCATCCAGGCCCGGGCCAATCCGGGATCGGCGGCCGTGGCCGAGCGGAAGTCGTCCATGGCGCGGCTCAGACCCTTCAGGCTCCCGAAGTTCCGTTGGGCCACGGCCTGCCCCGCCCGGGCCAGACCCCGGGCCAGGAGCGCGTCGCCCAGGCGGCCGTTCAGCGCCACGGCCCGATCCGCGGCCTCGAGGGCCTCGCCCCAGCGCTGGAAGGAGGCCAGGGCCTGGGATCGGGCCGCCCACGCGAGGGCATCCGTGGGCTGGCTCTTCAGGCGGGCATCCGCCTCCGCCAAGGCTTTCAGGAAGCGCCCCGCCTCCAGATCCGGGCGGGGGGCATAGCCCTGGGCGAGGCCGGGGAGCGTGCAGGCGAGGAGGAGGACGGGGCGGGCATACATGGCTTCCAGAGTAGTGCTGCTACCCTGAGTCGGATTCACTGTACGAGGCATCCATGCTGCTTTCCGGCAAAAAGGGACTCATCGTTGGCGTGGCCAACAAGCGCTCCATCGCGTGGGCCATCGCCCAGGCGTGCCAGGACAATGGGGCCCAGCTCGCCTTCAGCTACCAGAACGAGCGGCTGGGCGAGAACGTGAAGGAGCTGACCGCCGAGCTGCCGGGCGCCGTCAACTTCCAGATGGACGTGACCGACGATGCCCAGGTGAAGACCGGCTTCGAGTTCCTGGAGAAGGAGTTCGGCCAGCTCGACTTCCTCGTCCACGCCGTGGCCTACGCCCCCCGCCAGGCCCTGGAGGGGGACTTCGTGAGCACCAGCCGCGAGGACTTCCGGGTGGCCCTGGATGTCTCCGCCTACAGCCTCCCCGTGCTGGCCCACGCCGCCAAGCCCCTCATGAAGGAAGGGGGCAGCATCGTGACCCTCTCCTACCTGGGCGCCGAGCGGGTGATGCCCAACTACAACGTGATGGGCGTGGCCAAGGCCGCCCTGGAGAGCAGCGTGCGCTACCTGGCCTCCGACCTGGGCCAGCTGGGCATCCGTGTGAACGCCCTCAGTGCCGGCCCCATCAAGACCCTGGCCAGCTCCGGCATCGGCGGGTTCTCCACCATCCTGGATCACCACCGCTCCAAGGCCCCCCTGCGCAAGCTGGTGGAGCTGGAGGAGGTGGCCGATGGCGCCCTCTTCCTGCTCTGCCCCATGGGCCGGGGCGTCACGGGGCAGACGATCTACGTGGACGGCGGCTACAACATCATGGCCATCTGAGGTCCCAGGGACCCAGGTGCCGGGGGCCGCGGAAGCGGCCCCCGCTCATTTCTGGAGACCCTTCAGGACCTCCAGCACCTCGTCCACGTGCCCCTTCACGCTCACCTTGGGCCACGCGTGGCGGATGATGCCCTTGGGATCGATGAGGAAGGTGGAGCGGATGATGCCCTCCACCTCCTTGCCGTACATGATCTTTTTCCCGAAGGCGCCGAGGGGGGCCAGCAGGGCCTTGTCGGGATCGCTGAGGAGGCGGAAGGGGAGCTCCTGCTTCGCGATGAAGTTCTGGTGGCTCTTCAGGCTGTCGCGGGAGATTCCGAAGACCTGGGCGCCCAGCTGCTTCACCCGGGCGAAGTTGTCGCGAAAGTCGCAGGCCTCCGTGGTGCAGCCGGGGGTGCTGTCCTTGGGGTAGGCGTAGAGCACGGTCCAGCGGCCTTCCAGGTCTTTGTGCGTCACGGTGGCGCCCTGATCATCGGTCACGGCGAAGGGGGGGAGGGCGGTGCCGACCAGACTCATGGATTCCTCCAGGTGCGTAGCGTCCCAGTGTAGGCCAGGGGCGGGCGGGGAAGCGGCGGGCGATCTGGACGGGTAAGCTGGATCCGGAGGCTTCGTGTCCCAGATTCCGCACAACCCCCGTGGCCCCTGGTGGTGGCGCCTGTTCACCCCCCATCGGAAGACCCTCGTGCTGGGCTTCCTCGCCACGGTGGTCTGCTCCACGGCCGCCTCCTTCGTGCCCCATTTCTCGGGCCGGGCCGTCCATGCCCTGGAGCTGGGGCAGTGGGCCCACTCCCGCACCATGCTCTTCTGGATGCTGGGCGCCACGGCGGTGGCCGGGGTGGGGCGCTACCTCATGCGCAACACCCTCATCGGGCTCTCCCGGGAGATCGAGCGGGAGCAGCGCGAATCCCTCTATGCCCTGTTGCTCGCCAAGCCCCACGCCTTCTACGACCGCCAACGGGTGGGGGACCTCATGGCCCGGGTGGGGGATGACGTGAGCACCGTGCGCATGGCCACGGGCCCCGGCCTCATGAGCGTGCTGCAGACCTTCAGCATCCTGCCCGTGACCCTGGCCCTGATGTTCCACACCTCCGTGCGGCTCACCTTCGCCGTGATGGTGCCCTTCGTGTTCCTGGCCCTGGGTTTCTACCTCATCGGGCGGGTGTCCCACCGGGTGCAGCAGCGCCTGCAGCTGGCCTTCAGCGCCCTCTCCACCTTCAGCCACGAGACCATCCAGGGCGAGAAGGTGGTCCAGGCCTTCGGGCTGGAGGATGCCCGCATCGACCAGTTCGCCCAGCTGAGTCGCCGCCACGCGGCCCTCTCCATGAAGCAGACGGTGCTCTTCAGCGCTTACGCTCCCATGGCCATGCTCATCACCGGCATCGCCACCCTCGTGCTCATCGCCTACGGGGGTGCCCTGGTCAACCGGGGTGCGCTGTCCCTGGGCGACCTCATCGCGTTCAGCGGGTTCCTGGTGGCGCTGGCCTGGCCGGTGATGAGCCTGGGCTGGTCGGTGAACCTCTTCCAGCGGGGACTGGCGGGTCAGAAGCGCATCGATCAGATCATGGAGGCGCCGGAGGCCGACCTTCCCGCCGCTTCGCCCGTGCAGGTGCCCGAAGGGCCCGCGGCGTTGGCCCTGGAAGGGGGCGTCCATCGCTTCGAGTCCACCCGGGGCCTGGGTCCCCTGGACCTGAACCTGGCCCCAGGCGAGAGCCTGGGCATCCTGGGCGGCATCGGCAGCGGCAAGAGCGTCCTGCTCCAGGTGCTGGCGGGGCTCCGGGAGGTTCAGGAGGGCCGCCTGCTGCTGGATGGTCGTCCCCTGGGTCCCGAGGAGCTCCGCACGCACTGGGCGGGGCTGGGCTGGGTGCCCCAGGAGGCCTTCCTCTTCTCGGAGACCCTCCGGGGGAACCTCGCCTTCGGCCGGCCCGAGGCCACCGACGAAGAGCTCTGGGAGGTGGCCCGGGTGGCCTGCCTGGATGACCTCATCCGGCGGCTGCCCGAAGGCCTCGACACCGTGGTGGGCGAACGGGGGGTGATCCTCTCCGGCGGTGAGCGCCAGCGCGCCGCCCTGGCCCGGGCCCTGCTCCGTCGGCCCCGCCTGCTGCTGCTGGACGACGCCCTTTCCGCCGTGGACGCCGAGACCGAGAGCCGCATCCTCGAGAACCTCCGGGCCTTCCTGGGCCGCACCACCCTGGTGTTGGCCACCCACCGGGTGTTCGTGGCGGAGCTCTGTGACCGGGTGCTCGTGCTCGAAGAGGGGCGGGCCCAGCAGATGGGCACCCCGGCGGAGCTCGCCCAGCAGGCGGGCACCTACGCCCGGCTCAAGCGCCTCCAGAGCCTGGAACGGGAGCTGGGTCAGGCGTGATCCATACCCTTGTCCTCCCAATTGGCTGACGGGATAATGGCATTTTGAGCCATTTCTGAACCGGGAGGTCGTGTGCGTGGAGTGAAGCTTGTCCTGGGCCTGGCCCTGGGGCTTCTCGGGGCCCTGGGCCTCCAGGCCCGGGGCGATGAAGGTCCCCTGGCCCCCTATGCGAACGCTTCCCTGGGGAGCACGGCCGCGGTGATGCCCTCCCTGGAGGTCACCCACAAGCACTTCCGCCTGGTGGGCAAAGGCCTCCGGGTGGCCCCGGTGCTCGGGGACGGCAAGGTGCTGGGGCTCTATTTCCAGGGCGAAGCCCGCATGACCTACCGATCCGAGACGCCGGTGGAGTTCCCCCGCCTCACCTACAACCTGAAGAACAGCACTCCCCTGAAGGCGGAAATGTATTCCAACGCCGCTGTGGTCTCCGACCTGGTGAAGGAGGGCATCCTCTGGAGCCCCGAGCTGGAGGCCCAGGTCCTCGCCGGCCTGAAGGGCGAGGCGCCCTCCCCCGAGATGAACGAAGCCTTCCAGGCCCTCAAGGGTCGCGCTCGCCGAGGTGGCATCACGCCCATCGGCTTCGACCTGGCCCAGGTGGGGCCCGGCGCCCAGCCCTTC
>JBGASN010000028.1:0-37781 GCA_044229665.1 Holophagaceae bacterium | reverse complement strand
AGCGAAGCGGGCCGCCTGGCCTGGCGCTGCGTGGCCGACAACCTCATCTACGCCGTGAACCGGCTGGGCGAGGTCACCGACCTGCCCCTGAACGTGGACCGCGCCATCCGCAACGGCTTCGCCTTCGAGCTGGGGCCCTTCGAGTTGTGGGACGCCCTGGGGGTGGAGCGGGTCGTCGCCCGCCTGCGCTACGAGGAGCGGCCCGTGCCGGCCCTCGTCGAAAAGATGCTCGCCAAGGGCATCCCAAGCTTCTACCGCATGGAGCACGGCGTGCCCGTGGCCCAGCTGGACCCGGCCACCCTCAGCATGGTGCCCGTGCTGGAGGACAAGCGGATCCTCATCCTCAAGCGGGAGGAGGGCCGCGGCAAGGTCATCGCCGAGAACAGCAGTGCCCAGCTCATCGACGTGGGCGACGACGTGGCCTGCCTCAGCTTCCGCACCAAGATGAACGCGCTGGACGACGGCATCGTGATGCTCATGGAAGACGCCGTCCAGAAGCACATCCCGGGCAGGTTCAAGGGCCTCATCGTGGGCAACCAGGGCAAGGTCTTCAGCGCCGGCGCCAACCTCGTGTTCGTGCTGAACGCCGCCCGGGACAAGCAGTTCGATCTGATAGAAGAAGCCGCCCGGCGCCTGCAGTACGCGGCCCGGGGCCTCACCTACGCGCCGTTCCCCACCGTGTCGGCCCCCTTCCAGCTGGTGCTGGGCGGCGGCTGCGAGGTGACCCTGGCCTGCCAGGCCACCGTGGGCTCCGCCGAGACCTACATGGGCCTCGTGGAGGTGGGCGTGGGCGTGATCCCCGCCGGCGGCGGCTGCCTCCAGATGCTCCTGCGCATGGAGGACGCCATGAAGGCCAAGGGCGAGCTGGGCCCCATGCCCAAGGTGAAGGCCGCCTTCCAGTTCATCGGCACGGCCCACGTGAACACCTCCTTCGACGAGGCGCAGCGCAACGGCTTCTTCCGCCGCACCGACACCCGCGTCATGAACCACGCCCACCTGCTGCACGACGCCAAGCAGCGGGTGCTGGCCATGGCAGCGGACTTCAAGCCCGTGGAGCCCCGCACCTTCCGCCTGCCGGGCCTCGGCGGCGAGACCGCCCTCAAGCTGGCCGTGAAGGACTTCCAGCTGCAGGGCCTCGCCAGCGAGCACGACGCCATCATCATGGGCGAGCTGGCCCACGTCCTCTGCGGCGGCGATGTGAGCGTGGTCCAGGAGGTCACCGAGGAGCGCATCCTCGAGCTGGAGCGCCAGGCCTTCGCCCGCCTCTGCGGCTACGAGAAGACCCAGGCCCGCATGGACAGCATCCTCACCAAGGGCAAACCCCTGCGGAACTAGTTCCAGATCCGGGAGCAAAGGTTTAGGGCCGCCCTCGGGTGGCCCTAAATCATTTCCCGGTGGGGAGGAGTGCCGGCGTTTTCTGAAGATTTGTGCGGAGTCAGCGTGGCCCGGGGGTCACCGTTGAATCGGGCCAGAGCCCTCGCCTACTTCAGATGCTTTCCACCGCCGCGGAACACCAGGCTGAAGGTCATGTGGTCCATGTTCCAGTCCTTGGTGTAGCCGGGGAAGTAGTCGTATTCCTCGCGGAAGCGGGTGCGGGTGTAGCGGACATCGACGCCCACCACGCGGTTGAACTGCCAGCCCAGGCCCACGGTGGGGGAGAAGGCCAGCTTGGCGGGGGTCTCGCCATCGCCGTAGTTGTCGCCCTGGTAGTCCAGCCCCAGCAACTTCTTCCACTGGGTCCACTGGAGGGTGGCGGAGACGTAGGGGCCCTTCAGGGCTCGGGCATCGGTGATGAACACCTTGGTCTCGAAGCCGAGGTGGAAGGCCTTCGACTGCTGGGTCATGGTGAGGGCCGGCACCGGCGGATAGGGAAGGCTGCGTTCGCGGAACCACACGCCGCCCACGCGGGCGCCCAGGACCAGGTGGTTGTGGAGGGGGAACTCGAGGATGGCGCTGACCGCGGCACCCTGACCCCGGCTCGCCAGATCGTCCTGGGTCTGGGCGTTCGTGGCGCGGGCCATCCCGAGCAGGAGGCTGAACCGCACGTCCGTGGGCTCCTTGCGGGTGCGGAGGAGTGTGCGCTCCAGCTCTTCGGTCACGTGCTCCTGGGCCACGAGGGGAACCATGGTGAGGGCGAGGGCGGGGAGGAGGCGACGGCGCATGCGGGAGTCCTCGGCAAAACTTCAGGATACAGTCAGCCGATCGCCCAGGGAAGCCTGAATCTCCCCCCGGCCGCGGGATTCCGCTTGACCTACCATGGCGCCATGCGCGCCCTCCGCTTCTCCGAGCATGGTGACCCCCGAAGCGTCCTCAGGCTGGAGGCCCTGCCCGTGCCGGCTCCGGGCCCCGGGGAGGTGCGCCTCCGCATGCGGCGATGCCCGGTGAACCCTTCGGACCTCCTGCAGGTCCAGGGGGTCTACGGTCGCCTGCCCGCGCTTCCCGCGGTGGCCGGGCTGGAAGGGGTCGGCATCGTGGAGGCCCTGGGCGCCGGGGTGGTGGGGTGGAAGCCCGGCGACCGGGCGGTGCTCCTGGGGGTCCAGGGCACTTGGGCCGAGCAGGCGCTGGTCGCGGTGGAGAACCTGGTCGCGGTGCCGGCCGACCTCTCCGACGACCAGGCGGCCCAGGTCATCGTGAACCCGCTCACGGCCTGGATCATGGCCGGGGAGCTGGGGCTCGGGCCGGGGAAGACCCTGCTCCAGAGCGCGGCGGGGTCCATCGTGGGCCGGGCCTTCATCCAGCTCGGGAAGGCGTGGGGGTTCCGCACCGTCAACCTGGTGCGCCGCCCCGAGCAGGTGATGGAACTCCTGGCCCTGGGGGCCGACAGCGTGGTGTGCACCGAGGACCCCCGGTGGCCCGAGCAGGCGGCCCGCTTCCTTCCCCGGGGGGCGGATGCGGCCGTGGATGCGGTCGGGGGAACCCTGGGCGGGGACATGCTGAAGCTCCTGCGGGCCCGGGCCACCCTGCTCGTCTACGGCGCCCTCAGCGGGGCGCCCCTCCAGCTTCCGGGGGGACAGCTCATCTTCCGAACCACCACGGTGCGGGGCTTCTGGCTCACGGACTGGAAGCGGCGCACCCCCAAACCCGATCGGGATCGCGCCTGCGCCGACCTCATGGCCCTGATGACCCAGGGGCGGCTCCACTGTCCCGTGGCCGGCATCCATCCCCTGGCCGAGTGGAGGGCGGCCATCACCCAGGCCCAATCCACGGCGCGCGGGGGCAAGGTCCTCCTGGATCTGGGTTCCTGATCCCCGGAACATTTCTCCGAGGTGGGGCATCCCAAGGTCAACCCGTCCTTTGAGGCCCCATGCCCCGTGGCACCGAACGCATCCTGACCTATGTGCGCGAACGCGACGCCCAGGGGCGGCTCGTGATCCGGGCCGTGCCCGTCCTGCAGCGCCCCGAGGCGGAGCACGCCCCCACCACGCCCGGACTGGAGCCGGTGGGGCACGGATAGACGAAGGGGGGACTCAGCCCCTGAGGGCTGGCCAGAAGAGCATGGCCAGCAGGCCCAGGAGGAAGAAGAACACCCAGCCCGCCTCCTCCAGCCACAGCGGGTCGTGTAGGTCGCGGAATGAGGGATGGTGGGGGAACCGCATGGATCACCTCCCCGAGGTATCTCCAAATATGGGCCGATCCCGAAACCGTGCCGCGGAGGATGCCGGCCCCCGCCGGGTTGAGCATCCGGTGTCCCGGTTCGCGGGGACGGGTCTCAGGCGCTGGGTGCCCCCACCCGGGGTCGAACTGGCGAAGCCCAGGCGGGTGGCTTCCAGCGCGGCACCGGCCGCGGTGGATGCCGGCCCCCGCCGGGTTGAGCATCCGGTGTCCCGGTTCGCGGGGACGGGTCTCAGGCGCTTGGTGCCCCCACCCGGGGTCGAACCGGGACACCCTTGCAGGTTGCGGATTTTAAGTCCGCTGCGTCTGCCATTCCGCCATGGGGGCCAATGTCCAGGCTACCGCAAGGTGGGTGCCGCCTGGGATGGGCATACTGGAGGCACCCCTTTGGAGACTGGATGTTCCTCCCCGCGATCCTGATCACGGGTCTCGCCACCCCCACCCAGGCGCCCCGCCGGGATCTGGCGGCCTACTTCCGCCGGGCCTGTGCCGAGTGCCATGGGCTGGAGGGCACGGGCCGTGCGGCGAACGGAGGGCGTCTGGCGGGCCGGAACCTGGCGGATCCCCGCTGGCAGGCCCGGAACACGGATGCCGAGCTGGTCGCCTCCATTCTGAAGGGCAAGCGCGAGATGCCCGCCTTCGGGGCCACCCTCACCGAAGAAGAGGCCAAGCGCCTCGTCACCCAAGTCCTCCGGCCCTTCGCCACCCGCAAATAGGAGCTTCCATGCGTTCATCCCTTCTGATCCTCGCAGCCGCCCTGGCGGTCCAGGCCCCCCTGTCGGCGCAGGGGCCCGCCAAGGATGTGAAAGCCCTGCGGGCCTTCTTCGCCGCCGAGTGCGCCCGCTGCCACGGGGCCGATGGCAGCGCCATCGGCCCCGATGGGAAGCCCCTCAAGGGGGTGGCCTTCACGAACCCCGTGGCCCTGGCGGGCCGCACGGATGAGAAGGTCGCGAAGACGATCCTGAAGGGGGTCTTCTTCGGCAAGGCCATGCCGGCCTTCAAGGACAAGCTCACCGAAGCCGAGGCCCAGGCCATGGTCCGGGAGGTCCTCCGCAAGGCCACCAAGGGCCAGCCGATCCAGCCCTGACCGGAGGGGTGCCCATCCGGGCACCGGATCTTGAGGCGGGGGGCCGTGCGGGACACCGTGGGACTTTCCCGGAGGTCCCATGGTTCCGCTGCATCGGGCGCTGGGGGCGCTGCTGGGGTGTGCCCTTCAGGCCCAGACCCCGCTGCCCCGCACGGTTCCGGAGCTCCGGCAGATCTTCCGCGACAACTGCAGCCGCTGCCATGGGCCCGATGGGTCGGGGCGGGATGCGGGCGGACGGCGCCTGGCGGGTCTGGACTTCACGAGTTCCCCCAAGGTGAAGCACCTCCGGGAGGAGGAGCGCGTGGGGCCTGGAACGGGCCTACGGGAGCTGCGGTCCATGGCGCGCACCATCCGGAAGGGCATCTTCTTCGGGAGAGTGATGCCCGCGTGGCGGGACCTGCTCACGGAGGAGGAGGCCCTCCTGATGCTCCGGGAGGTGATCATGAAGGCGGAGCGGGGCAGGCCCATCGAACCCTGAAGCCCGCGGCCCGGCGGGTATGATCGGAGGATGGAAGCTTCGCATGACCACCCCCTCCTGCGGGGCCTGAACCCGCCCCAGCAGGAGGCGGTGCAGCACACGCAGGGCCCCCTGCTGATCCTGGCGGGTGCGGGCTCCGGCAAGACCACCGTGATCACCCGGCGCATCGCCTGGCTGGTGGAGGAGGCGGGGGTGCACCCCGCCAGCATCCTGGCCGTGACCTTCACCAACAAGGCCGCCGAGGAGATGCGCGAGCGCGTGGCGCGGCTCGTCTCCGTGCCCGTGGAGCAGCTCTGGGTGAGCACCTTCCACAGCTTCTGCACCCGGCTCCTGCGACGGGAGGGGGACCGTACCCCCGTGGGCCGCTCCTTTGTGATCTTCGATCCCAGCGATCAGAAGAGCCTGGTGAAGCAGGTGCTGGCGGAGCTCAAGCTCTCGGAGAAGCAGTTCCACCCCCGCAAGGTGCTCGAGTGCATCAGCGACTGGAAGAACCGCTGCCTGCTGCCGGAAGAAGCCCAGGAAGACGCCCTGGACGCCTGGACGCGCAAGACCTTGGAGGCCTACCGCCTCTACCAGCAGGGCCTCACCAACCACCGGGCCTGCGACTTCGACGACCTCCTCCTCCACGCGGAGCGCCTGCTGCGCCTCCCCGTGATGCAGGAGGCCTACGCCCAGAAGTTCCGGTACGTGCTGGTGGACGAGTACCAGGACACCAACTACGCCCAGTACAAGCTGGTGCAGCACCTGGCGGGCCTCCACAAGAACCTCTGCGTGGTGGGCGACGAGGACCAGTCCATCTACGGGTGGCGCGGTGCCGACATCCGCAACATCCTCGACTTCCAACGCGACTTTCCGGGCGCCAAGCAGATCAAGCTGGAGCAGAACTACCGCAGCACCCAGGCCATCCTGGATGCGGCCAGCACCGTGATCGCCAACAACAGCCAGCGGCTGGGCAAGACCCTCTGGACGGACCTGGGCCACGGTGAGCGCCTCTCCTTCCGCCTGCTGGATGATGGCCGCGCCGAGGCCGAGTACGTGGCCCGCCGCATCCTGGAACAGCGGGCGGGGGATCCGCAGGGCCGGGTGGCCGTGCTCTACCGGGCCAACTGGCAGAGTCGGCCGCTGGAAGAGGCCCTGCGCAGCCAGAACCTCGCCTACAAGCTGGTGGGCGGCACCAAGTTCTACGAGCGCCAGGAGATCAAGGACCTCATCTCCTACCTGCGGCTGGCCACCAACGCGTTCGACCTCACGTCCTTCCGCCGGTGCGTGAACACACCCAGCCGCGGCATCGGCCCCACCACCCTGGCGAAGATCGAAGCGGCCATCCCGGCCGAGGGTACGCCCCTCGAGGGCGTGGCGGCGGTGCTGAAGGCCGGTGGCTTCTCCGGCCGCAGCCAGCGCGAGATGCTGCGCTTCCACGACCTCTTCGCCAAGGCGGAGGTGGAGAAGCGGGCCCAGCCCCTCTCGGGCTTCATCCGCTGGATGCTCCATGAGAGCGGGCTCCTGCAGGCCCTCGTCGATGAGGACACCCTGGAGGCCAAGGGGCGCATCGAGAACCTGGAGGAGTTCCTCAGCGCCGCGTCGGAACTCGATGGCCTCGGCCTCGATGGCTTCCTGGACCGCATCACCCTCATGGCCGATGCCGACGAGGTGGAGCAGGATGCCCGCATCACGCTCATGACCATCCACTGCGCCAAGGGGCTGGAGTTCCCCACCGTGTTCCTCGTGGGCATGGAGGAGGACGTCTTCCCCAACCGCATGGCCAAGGAGGACGATGGCCTGGAGGAGGAGCGGCGCCTGTTCTACGTGGCCATCACGCGAGCCCAGCGGAAGCTGTTCATGAGCGGCGCCCGGCGGCGTGCGGCGTTCGGCGGTCCGCCCACCCTCGGCATGCCCAGCCGCTTCCTCAAGGAGGTGCCCACGGAGGCGCTCGACCAGCCCATCCGCTGGGGCACGGAGATGTTCCAGGCGGGGCAGGGCGGGTGGACGCCCGCCCCGGCCCGGGGTGGGGGCGGCGGCTCCGTGGCCGGCGAGCTGAGCCGGATCCGGTCCATGTTCAGCCAGGTGAAGGCCCAGGCGCCGGCCGCACCGGAAACTTCGGAGCCCGAGGACACCCCGACGCCCCCGGAGCCGCCGGTCTCGGGTGATGCCTGGACCGTGGGCACCCGCGTACGCAGCCCCCGCTTCGGGCGGGGCGTCATCACCGGCGCCACGGGGCGGGGCGACATGCTCACCTACACCGTGCGCTTCGCCGAGAGCGGCGAGAAGCGCATCGTGGCGAAGTACGGGGCGCTCGAGAAGGAATAGCGCGCCTTCTGTCATCCTGGGGCATCCAATCTGGTGAACCATGACCGAAGCCCCGGCGCGACCTTCCGACGCCCCATCCCTCTTGTTGCCCGCCGCCATGGTGGGCCTGGGGGCCTTCCTGCTCTTCCAGGTGCAGCCGTTGCTGGCCAAGCGCATCCTGCCCTGGTTCGGAGGCTCCGCCGCGGTGTGGACCGCCTGCATGCTCTTCTTCCAGGTGATGCTGCTCATCGGATACGGGTATGCGCACTTCCTCCAGAAGCTCCCGCCCCGGCGCCAGGCCCATGTGCACGGGTTCCTGTTGCTGGCCAGCCTGCTCATCATGCCGCTGAGCCCCAGTGCCGCCTGGAAGCCCACCACCCCCGGGGATCCCACCTTGCGGATCCTGGGCCTCCTCGCCGCCACCGTGGGGCTGCCCTACCTGCTGCTCTCGGCCACGAGCCCCCTGGTGCAGGCCTGGGTTTCGCGGGAACGGCCAGGTTGGCAGCCCTGGCGCCTCTTCGCCCTCTCCAACACCGGCAGCCTGTTGGCCCTGCTCAGCTACCCGGTGCTGATCGAGCCCTTCCAGACCCTGCCCACCCAGGCGTGGGCCTGGACCCTGACCTTCGGTGCCTATGTGGCCTGCGCCGTGGCCATGGCCTGGCGGGCGCGGGTGCTGCCCGAACGGACCGAGGAGGGACCGGCGGAGGATGCCCCCGGGCCGGGGTTCGGCCTCCGGGCCTTCTGGGTGGCCCTGGCCTTCGTCCCCAGCCTGCTGCTGCTGTCGATCACCAGCCACCTGAGCACCAACGTGGCCCCCATCCCCTTCCTATGGGTGCTGCCCCTCTGCCTCTACCTGCTCAGCTTCATCCTCACCTTCGAACACCCCCGCTGGTACGTGCGCACCGTGTGGCTCGGCCTCCTGGGCCCCTGCCTCTGGGCCATGAGCATGCTCCTGATGGGGAGGGCGATGGACCTTCCCACCTGGGCCCAGTCGAAGTGGACTTCCAAGCTCGCCAACGCCCTCTACGTGCATGGTCCCGTCCGCCTGCAGGTGGTGGTGTTCGGCCTCGGGATCTTCACGGTCTGCATGGTGTGCCATGGGGAGCTGGCCCGCCTGAAACCCCAACCCCGGTCCCTCACGAGCTTTTACCTGAGCCTCTCCATCGGCGGCGCCCTGGGGGGGGTCTTCGCGGGGCTCGTGGCGCCGCGGATCTTCGACAGCCTGCTGGAGTTGCCTTTGGGCCTGGTGCTTTGCGGGATCCTTGCGTTCATCGCCTGGGCGAAGGATGCGCCGCAGGGTTCGATCGCGCCCCAGAAGGCCCTTATGCTGGTCCTTGCCCTCGCCACCGGGGGCGTGTTCGCCATGGGGGTCCGCTACCGCCGGGAAGCGGCGAATGGGAGTCTGATGCAGGCCCGCAACTTCTACGGGGCGCTCCGCGTGAAGGAGGAAGGCGAAGGGGAGGACCGGATGCGCCTCCTGCTCCACGGCACCATCAACCACGGAGGGCAGTTCACGACCCCTGAATTGGTCGGCGAGCCGGCCACCTATTACGGCTGGAGCAGCGGCGTGGGCCGCGCCCTGGCGGACCTCCAGCTCCGGGGGCCCGTGAAAGCGGGGATCATCGGGCTGGGCTCCGGGGGACTCCTCACCTACGTGCGCCCGGGGGACACCTTCCGCGTGTACGAGATCAACCCGCTGGTCGAGACCCTGGCCCGCACCTGGTTCCGGAGCCTGCCCCAGGCGCCTGCGCCGGTGGCGGTGGTGATGGGCGATGCGCGCCTCATGCTCGAGCGGGAGCCCGTGCAGGGCTATGACCTGCTGGCGGTGGATGCCTTCAGCAGCGATTCCATCCCGGTTCACCTGCTCACGCGGGAGGCCTTCGCGGCCTACCGCCGGCACCTGAAGCCTTCGGGGATTCTGGCGGTGCACATTTCCAACCGCTACCTGGACCTCAAGCCGGTGCTGGTGGCGGAAGCCTCCTCCGGTGGCTGGCATGCGGTCTGGATGGATGATGAGGCGAAGGAGGAGCCGGAGGGGGTCTACGCCTCGGATTGGGTGTTGCTCAGCCGGGATCCCCAATCCCTCGCGGGGCCGAAGGTGAAGGCCCTGGCCAAGCCCCTCGAATCCCGGCGCACCGTGCGCCGGTGGACCGACGACTTCAGCAACCTCTACCGGATCCTCAAATAGGCCGCCCCCCGGGCGGGGTGCGCCACGCCCGGGCTTCGGCCCGGGCCCGGCGCTCCAGCGAACGATCCGGTCTGTCCCCGTAGGCATGGGCCTCGGCCTGGTCGGCCAGGTCCGCCAAGCTCGCCGCCCGATCGGGTCGCAGGGTGCCGAGGCGATGGAGCCAGGCCCGCAGGGTCTCCCCCGGGGCGGGTGCGGCCTCCGGGGAAACGGCCCGGAGGAGGGGCTTGAGCTGGCGAAGCCCGACGAGGGAGGGGGCCCGGGCGGGACGCCGGAGGAGGTGCCGGAGGCCCAGCAGCAGCGCCAGGGCTGCCCCCCCGAGCAGCCAGGGCCAGCGGGGGAGGGACCAGCTCCAACCCTCCAGGCGCGACCGCGCCCAGGTGAGGCCGGCCTCCTGGTCCTGGTCGGAGAAGCGCACCACGTAGCGCTCCCAGCGGTACCGCAGGCTGTCGGCCAGGCGGTCCCAACCGGAGAGGTCGCGGGCCTCCTGGGCCCCCAGCTCGGCAGCAGGGGTCGCATCTTCCGTGCGCCACCGGCCCTGGGCTTCGTCCCACCACTCCACCCAGGCATGGGCCTGTTCCTCGCCCACCCGGAAGTAGTTCCCCTCCGCCACCCAGGGGCCAAGGCGGTAACCGTTCACCACCCGGGCGGGAATGTTCCGGGCGCGGAGCATGAGGGCCAGGGCGGAGGCGAAGTATTCGCAATGCCCCGCCTGGGAGCGCTCCAGGAAATCCTCCAGGGGATTGGCGGTGCCTCCGCTGGGGTTGCTCAGGGTGTAGCGGAAGCGGGTGCGCAGGGCCTCCGAAAGCTGGGCGGCGAGGGCCTCCGGCGGGAGCTCCCCTGGGGCGAAGGCGAGGCTCGCCCGCAGGGCCGCGGCATGCTCGGGCCCCATTCGGGTGAGCCCCCGCCAGGTCGGCCCGGGTCGATCCCCCCCCTCCCAGAGCCGATGACCCGGGCCCTCCCGGTCCGACCAGGAGAGCCGGAGGGGGAAGCCCTGGGTGGGCACCCACGCCCACCGAAGGCCGCCCCCTTCGGAGGGTCGCAATGCCATGGGCAGGGGGCCCTTCAGGGATTCCAATCCGTAGGGAACGGTCAGCAGGGTGTTCCGGCTGCGGAGGATGAAGAACTCGGCCTGGCGCCGGGGGTCCTGTCGACCCTCCTCCAGCAGGGACTGCACCCGGGGGCGCGGGGTTCGCATGGAGGCGCGCCAGGTCATGCCCGTGACCTCCTCCAGGGCCATGCCCCGCAGCAAGCCCAATTCCCGCGACCAGCGCTCCCGGTCCTCGAGGCTGAGGGAGCCCACCGGTGCGATCCGGAGCACCGGCCCGCCGCCGGGTTGGATGGGCCCCTCCTTCCCGAGGTCCACGGTGTCGGAGAGCCCGGCCGTGGCGCCGAAGAGGCCGTTCCGGGTGAGGGAGAAGGGGCGCATGCCCAGGGCGATGCGGGGCATCACCACGAAGACGCCGGCGGCCAGACCCAGGCTGGCCAGCGTCCAGGGCAGCACCCGGCGGAAGGGCGCCGCGGGGGAGGGCCCGCGGCGGAGGCTGGCGCTCTCCTCCCAGTTCAGGTGCAGGAGCACCAGGGGCATGGCCCCGAGCATCGCCAGGGACAGGGGGAGGAAGGCGAGGTCCGGGGTGCCGAGGGTGGTGGTGAGGAAGAGGAGGAAGGCCATCAGCAGGAGCTGGCGCCGCTCCCGGCGCTGCCGGGGCAGGGCGAGGCGCAGCCCCATGAGCACGAACAGCACCCGCACCAGGGCCCCCAGGAAGTCGCGGGTGAGCGCGAGATCCAGGAACAGACCCGCGGCTGCCATCACCTCCAGCCCCCGGCGCCAGGATGTGAGGTCGTAGCGGCGGGCCTCCACCCCTGCGGCGAAGCCGAGGGGGAGGACCATCGCCAGGAGCGCACCAGGACCATAGGGCTGGGTGGTGGCCACGGCCCCCCAGACCACCCAGGGGCAGAGGTGGTCGATCCAGCGGGTGACCTTCATCCGGGAAAGGCCCAGCTGCCGAGCACCGCCGCGCGCGTGGCGCCCGTGACCTCGGGGAGCGTGCCCGGAACCCCGGCGGCGCTGGCGGCGCCCAGCAGGGCCCAGCTCACGGCCTCCCGGGCGGCGGAGGGCAGATCCACCGCCTCCTGGAATCGGAGGCTCGGCAGGCGCTCGATCAGCTCGCTTCGGAGGCGCTGATGCCGGGCACCACCTCCGCTGACGAAGCCGATCCCGGGCAACATGGGCTGCCGCCGGAGGTCCCGGGCCAGGGCCTCGGCGCTGAAGGCGGCGAGGGTGGCCAATCGATCCGGCAGGGGCAGGCCCTCCAGGGCGGAGCCTTCCGATCCCAGCCAGGCGGCGCCGAACATCTCCCGACCGGTGGTCTTCGGCGGCGCCTGCTGGAAGTAGGGATGGGCGAGCCAGGTGGCCAACAGGGCGGGATCCACGATTCCGGTGGCCTGCGCGCCCTCAGGGTCGAAGGGGAGACCGAGCCAGCGCTCAGCAGCCAGGTCCAGGAGGCTCATCCCGGGCCCCGCATCCCAGGCCTGGATCCGGGAGCCGTCCCAGAGGGTCACGTTGGCGATGCCGCCCAGGTTCAGGGCGGCCCAGGCTTGGGAATGGCCGCGGAGCCACAGCTCCGTGAGGGGCACCAGGGGCGCGCCCTGTCCGCCCAGGGCGAGGTCCATGCGGCGCAGGTCCCACACCACGGGGCAGCGTAGGCGCAGGGCCAGCACGTAGGGATCGGCGAGTTGGAGTGAGGCCCCCGCCCCCGGGTGGTGCTGCACCGTTTGACCGTGGAGGGCGGCGAAATCGGGCGCTTCCCCCGCCAGGGCGGCGGCAGCCTCGGCGTGCAGGTCCCCAAGCTGGCGCTGGAGGATGCAGAGCGCGCCCGGGGCCAGGCGATCCGCGGCGGCCTCCAGCACGGCGGATCGGAGCGCCGCCGGATAGGGAAGCTGATGGTGGGCCCGCAGCGCGAGGAAGGGGCGGCCACCACGGAAGCCCGCGGGATCCACCTCCACAACCACGGCATCCACACCATCCGCGGAGGTGCCGCTCATGAGCCCCAGCACGCGCCAGGGCCTGTCCAGCGGGAAAACGGGGAAGGGCATGGGGCGATGATCGCACGGCCCGGCTTCCCGGGACTAAGCCGCCGGCCCCTCCGGGTGTAGCCTGGGGGCTCCTGGAGGTCTCCGTGTTCTGGTTCATCCTCATCGCCGGCGTGGTGCTCTATTTCGTGCTCAAGGGCAAGTCCGACCGGCCCGAGGTGCTGGGCGCCCCCAAGCGCGGCATGGGCAGCGGCCCCCTGGAGCCCCACACCTTCGTATGCCCCTATCCCAAGTGCAGCGCCTGCGGCGCCCCCCCGGACAAGATGCGCCAGGAGTGGGATGGCCTGCGCACCGTGAAGTGGACCTGTGGCTACTGCGCCAACCTGGCCGGCACCCAGGAACTCCGGGATGAAGAGCTTCCCCCCAGCGCCCGGCGGCGCCTGGGGCTGGATCAGCCGCCGATGCAGCCGGGCTTCCAGGGTGGCCCCGGCTACGGCCGCTCCGGAGGGGGCGCCGGCGATCTGCTCACGGGCCTCATGATCGGCTCCATGATGGGTGGAGATCGCCACCACCACCATCACTCCGATGGTGGTGGCACTGGTTCCGACTGGAACAGCTCCCAGGGTTCCGATGGCAGCGGCGGTTGGAGCGACTCGGGCAATGAATCCTGGGGCGATTCCGGGGACTCGGGTGGCGGCTCCGACTTCGGCGACTCCGGGGGTGGGGATGGCGGCGGCTCCGACTGGTAACGCCTCCCCGGTTCGCGCGCCTTTCCTTGAGGGGCGATCCCGCGTGCAGCTCCGGCCCATCCCCGTCGGAAGCCCGGGCCTGACGGGCTGGCGCTCAGTGGGAGACCTTCACCTTCACCGGGTTCTTGAAGGTGTCGAGGAGGGGCGAGGTGCGCTGGGCCTTCTCGTGCAGCGCCTGCACCTGGCTGGTGGTGCCGTTGCAGGTGAGGTTCACCTTCACGCGGATCTCGGAGAGGCCCGGGCGGACCTTGGGATCGAGCTCCATGAACCCCTGGAGGTCGGTGTCCGTCTCCAGGTCGAAGCTCAGGCTGGTGATGTCCAGGCCCATGGCCGCCGCGTGGTAGGCGTAGGTGACGCTCAGGCAGGAACTCAGCGCGTGGAGGGCGGCTTCCGCGGCGTTGGGGGCGAGGTCCGTGCCCAGGAGGGCCTCGGGTTCATCGCCCTCCAGGAAGAGGGGCTGGGCCCTGCGGTGCTCCAGCCCGGCGCCGAACAGGGAGTCGAAGGTGCTGGACGAGTGGGCGCCCTGGATCCATTTGGCCTTGGATCGGAACTTGAAATGGGCCAGGGCCGGGTTCGCCTTGATGGCGGCCAGGGTCTGGGTGAGCGCCTCCACGTTCACGCCGTTGTGATTGGTTGCGATGCTTCCCATGGTCTTCCCTCCCTTGTGGGGTTCCGCCCCGAGCTGGGGCGCCACCCGGGCAGTGCCCGGGCTTGGATGAACACGCGGTCGCCCATCCAGCCCGTGAGGGCCTGGATCCTTCGGGGACCGGGGCCAACCTGGGCCGGGCGAAGGCGCGCGCAACGGCGCAACCTTCAGGCCAGGATTTCAGGCATCGGGACTCTGAAACCCCGGTGCCTGCCCCAGGGCCTCCGCCTGGGTGAAGGTGAGGTGCGGGACATCCTCCCGCCGGGGCAGGGGCTGGTCCAGGCCGTGCAAGGTCGGGGGGACCTCGCTCAGGTCCAGCTCGAGGAGGCTCTGGGCGTGGGCCAGGATGCGGCTCATGTCGCGCTGGAGGGCGGGGATCTCCGCCTCCGAGAGCTGGAGCCGGGCCAGCTCGGCGCAGCGCAGCACATCCTCGCGACTGACTTCCATGCACCCTCCGGAGGGACCAGTTTACGCCAGACGCAGGTCCGCATCGGCGTTGAGGCTCCAGTCCGTCTCCACTGGCAGCAGGGCTCCGGCGGCGGCGATCATGGCGCCGTTGTCGGTGCAGAACTTCGGGGCCGGCACGGCCAAGGCCAGCCCCAGGCGGTTGCAGAGGCGCTGCGCCTCCTCCCGCAGGGCGGAGTTGCAGGCCACGCCGCCGCTGAGGATGAGGCTCCGGGCCCCGGTGGCCTCGGCCTGGGCGGGCACCGGCTTCAGCAGCCAGTCGGCGATGGTGTCCTGCAGGCTCCGGCAGAGGGCCTGCACCTCGGGGGCCTCCGCGCCGCCGGTGGCAAGCACGGGGTCGGCCTCCACCTTGAGCTTCACGCTCGTCTTGAGGCCGCTGAAGCTCCAGCTGGCCACGCCATCGCGGAACTTGGGGGCGGTGAAGCGGGGGCCCGGTCCTGAGGCCCTGCGGGCGCAGGCATCCACCAGGGGGCCGCCGGGATAGCCCAGGCCCATGAGGCGGGCGGCCTTGTCGAAGGCTTCGCCGGCGGCATCGTCGCGGGTCTTCTGCAGCAGCTGGAGCGAGGTCCAGTCCTTCGCCAGGTAGAGGTGGGTGTGGCCGCCGCTGACCAGGAGGGCCAGGGCGGGGAAGGGCAGGTCGGGCGAGGCGATGCGGGCGGCGTTGAGGTGGCCCAGAAGGTGGTGCACGCCCACCCAGGCCTTGCCGGTGCGCCAGGCCAGGGCCTTGGCCGCGCTGAACGTGCAGAGGAGGCTGCCTACGAGGCCCGGGCCGCGGGTCACGGCGATGCGGTCGAGGTCCGCGAGGGTGACGCCGGCCTGATCCAGGGCGGACTGGACCACCGCCCGCACCTGCAGCAGGTGCTCCCGGGCCGCGAGCTCGGGTACCACGCCCCCGAAGGGCCCGTGGAGGTCGTCCTGGCTCTTGCGCACCAGGGACCGCACCTGGGGGCCCGGGGCGGACTCCTCCAGCACCGCGGCGGAGCAGTCGTCGCAGGAACTCTCGAGGCCCAGGACCAGCATCTTGGTAGTCTATCGCTCCCCCCGATGATTCCCACCCGCATCGAACTGAACCGGCCCCTGCCGCCGCTCACCTACCTGGCGCCCGAGGGCCTGCCGCCGGGGGTGCGGGTCTCGGTGAAGGTACGGGCCGGAGCCGCCGTGGGCCTGGTGCTGGGCGCCGACCCTGCGCCCCCGGCCGTGAAGCTGAAGCCCCTGGACGCGGTGCTCGACCCCTTCCCCCTGCTGCCGCCCAAGGTGCGGGAGCTCCTGACCTTCGCGGCGGGCTACTACGCCTGCAGCGAGGCCTCCCTGCTGCCGCTGGCCCTTCCTCAGGGCCTCCGGGCGCGCTGGGAGACACCTGTGGGGGATGGGCGAACCCTTGCCCAACTGCGGGACCAAGGCGCCTGGGCGGAGCTCTCGGCCCTGGGGGAAGCCTGGCATGCCGGCGCCCTGCCGCTGCCCACCCTGCTGCACCGCCCCGAGCGGCGGGGGGCCGGCCTCATGGAGGTGCGCCGCACGGAGCGGCCCCACCCGGCCAAGGTCACCGCCTCCCAGGCCAAGATCCTCCTGGCCCTGGAAGAAGCCGGCGGCGCCCTGCTGGAGGAGGAGCTGCTGGAGGTGGCCGGTGCCGGCATCAGCGTGCTCACCAACCTCGAGAAGCAGGGCCTCGTGGAGAAGCTGAAGCGGGTGGACCTGCTCTCCCAGCGTCGGGAGGCGGGGGTGGACCGGCAGGTGGCCCTGAATGAGGAGCAGGCCGCTGCCCTGGCGGCCATCCCGGTGGAGGCCTTCGGCGTGCACCTCCTCTACGGCGTGACGGGCAGCGGCAAGACCGAGGTCTACCTGGCCCTGGTGGAGCGGGTGCTGGCCCTGGGGAAGCGCGTGCTGTGGATGGTGCCGGAGATCGGCCTCACCCCCCGCCTGCTCTCGCGCCTGGAGGCCCGCTTCCCGGGCCAGGTGGCCGTGGGCCACGCGGGGCTCAACACCGGGGAGCGGCAGGCCGACGTGGTGCGCCTGCTCAACGACGAGCCGCGCATCTTCGTGGGCGTGCGCAACGCCGTGCTGGCGCCCCTGCGGAACGTGGGGCTCGTCATCGTCGACGAGGAGCACGAGGGCTCCTACAAGAGCGAGGAGCACCCCCGCATCCACGCCCGGGACCTGGCCATCAAGCGGGCCCAGCTCGAAGGCTGCCCCGTGATGCTGGGCAGCGCCACGCCGTCCCTGGAGAGCTGGCAGGCGGCCCAGGCGGGGCGATACCAGCTGCTGAAGCTCACCCAGCGGCCGGGCACCACGGTGATGCCGGTGGTGGAGGTGGTGGACCTGCGGGAGGTCTACAAGGCCACCCGGCGGAAGGTGCTCTTCTCCCCCCGGCTCCTGGAGGAGCTCACGGCCACCTTCGCCCGGGGGGAGCAGGCCATGATCCTCCTCAACCGGCGGGGCTTCGAGAACTTCTGGATGTGCCGGGCCTGCGGCAAGCCCCTGGACTGCCCCCACTGCGCCCTGAGCCTCACCTACCACAAGGGCCACTGGCGCCTGCGCTGCCACCTCTGCGGCTTCGAGGCGGTGCCCCCGGAAGCCTGTCCCGCCTGCGGAGCGGAGCACTTGCGCGGCGTGGGCGAGGGCACGGAGCAGGTGGAGGAGCAGTTGGCCGCCCTCTTCCCCCAGGCCCGGATCCTCCGCCTGGACCGCGACACCACCAGCCGCCGGGGCGCCCTGGAGGCGGGGCTGCTGGCCGCGGAGAGCGGGGAGGTGGACCTGCTCGTGGGCACCCAGATGCTGGCCAAGGGCCACACCTTCCCGCGGCTCACGCTGGTGGGCATCCTCAATGCCGATCAGGGGTTGAAGGTGGCGGACTTCCGGGCCGCCGAGCGCACCTTCCAGCTGCTCACCCAGGTGGCGGGCCGGGCCGGGCGCGCCGACCTGCCGGGGCGGGTGGTCCTCCAGACCTACAGCCCCGAGCACCCCGCCATCCAGTGTGCCGTGGCCCAGGACTTCGAGGCCTTCGCCGCCACGGAACTCCCCTTTCGTCAGGCCCTGGGCTATCCACCCCACAGCGCGCTCGTGCTCTACCGCGCCGAAGGCGACTCCCCCCAGGCGGCCCGGGCGGCCCTGGATGAGCTGAAGGCGCGTCTGGCCACCCTCCCGGGGTTGCGCTTGTTGGGCCCCATCGAGGCCCCCATCGCGCGGGCCAAGGATGCCTGGCGGATGCAGTTGCTGGCGAAGGCGGCCGAGCGGGGAACCCTGGGGCAGGCCCTCCGGATGGTCCGGCTGAAGGAGGGGGGATCGGTGACCCTCGATCGGGACCCCCTGCAGTTCAATTGATGTATAAAATTGTTACAGTTCGTCCCGAGTTTGTCGCGCCGTTGGGATTGATCTTTCTTAACTTGATGAAGAACATGAATTAACTCATTCAGCCCTTTCCTCCTCCTCGCCCCAACACTTATCTGCCGAGAGGTCTTCATGCGATTGCGTGCGAATGGCTACACCCTGATGGAAATGGTGGTGGTCCTCTTCATCGTGGCCCTGCTCACGGTGGCCGCTGGCACGTACGCCTTCCAGCCGCGCCAGAAGCCGGCGGTGATGTCGATCCTCGGGGAGTTGGAGGGGCTTATCGCGGAGTCCCACAAGTATTCAAGCGCCACCCTGGGCACCGTCCGCCTCAACATGACGGGGGCCTGGGCCGGGCGCACCACCCTGCTGAACTACCAGACGTTGCCGCCCGTCGGCCCTCCCAGCGCACCCGTGAACAGCTTCAGCGCCGCTGCCTTCCGGGACTGGCAGTTCGCCGGCGTGGATGATCAGAACCAGATGGCCGTGGCGGTGGGGCCCGAAACCCTCCCCGCAGCGCTGGCCACGGTTTCCCCGGACATCGCGGCAGAGTTGGCCACGGCGCTGACCAACCCGCTGGTCGGAACCACCAGCGTCCAGATCAACCCCTTCAACAAGCAGTTCCTCACCCCGTTCTGCATTCCCGTGGTGGGGCTGCGGAATGGGGCCACCTACCGCGGTGCGCCGGTGGGGATGATCGTGGTGACGGGCAATCGCATCTACAAGTTCTACAAATCCGGTCTTGGTACCGACAATCCGTGGAGGCGCATGTGAACCCCCATTCCGCTTCGTCCCTCGGGGGCGGCGCCCGCCTGCGCGCGGCCGGCTTCAGCCTGGTTGAGATGCTGATGGCCGCCTTCATCATGGGCATCGGGCTTCTGGGCCTGGCGACCCTCCAGATGATGGCCATCCGGACCGCAGGCGTAGGTACCCGCATGACCGATTCCGTGCTGCTCGCCGAGCGGGTGCTGGAGAGCGCCTCCATGGAGGCCACCCAGTCCTACCTGGCGGCCAAGGCCGGCACCACCATCGCCAATGCCCGTCTGTACACCCCCGGCACCCAGCTCCAGTACTTCAAGGGTGACCTGACCCAGGGAACCGCCACCGACACGGATATCGTCTACACCGTCCAGGTCACGGTCACCAACTTGGTGACGGCGTTCCAGGGGGGCATGGACCAGGTGGATGTGAACGTGTCCTTCGTGGAAATGGTGAACGGCGCCGGGGCCAACCGGCGGAACGTGCAGGTGTCCAGGCAGGTGACCCATGGCTAAGCCCACCTCGAATTCCCCCCAGCGCGGGTTCTCCCTTGCCGAGCTGATGGTGTCGCTCCTGTTCACGGGCCTGCTCATGGCCGGCATGGCCCGGGTCTACAAGGCGAGCCTCACCTCCTTCCAGACCTCCGCCGAGCGGCTGTCCGCCGGGCGTCGCAGCCGCGTCGCCATCGACATGCTGTCCGACGATCTGAACGCCGCCGGCATGTTCATGTGGGACCTCTCCAAGTACCCCACCATCCTGAGCACGTCCAATCCCGGCTTCTGGATCAACCCCAACGTGTCCCTCACCCTGAGCGATGGCACGGTGAAGAGCGACCAGATCTTCTTCTACTTCGACGAGCCGCTGCCTTTCGAAGCCAAGATGGCGGCTGGTTCCGGCGGTGCCTATGGGGTCGTGGGGCTCAGCAACAACGTGGCCACCGGACAGGCCCTCACCGCCGCGAACACCTCACTGACCATCGACACGGGGGATCCCTCCTTCGCGACCATGATCAAGAAGGGGCAGCGCCTCGTGGTGAAGGATGGCTGGCCTGGATTCATCGTGTCCAAGGATCCCATCGTCTCGGGTTCCCTCGTGACGGTGGACCCGGGCATCGATACGCTCGCCCCTTCGGGGACCGGCAACTCCATGCAGAACGCCGATGGATCCGCCACGGGCGCCAACGTGGTCTCGAACCCCAACCACAAGATCGGGGCGCCGGTGACCTTCATGAATGTCGCCCAGTCGGTGGTCTACACGATCCAATCCCGGAGCATCGATCCGGCGGATCCCGCCCACACCGTGCCCTGCCTGGTGCGCCAGCAGGGGCCCTACGATCCCGGTGGGCTCACCACCGTGACCAGCACGCAGGTCCTGGCGGAGGATGTGTCCGACATGAAGGTCTACCTCTCCGTGGATGGTGGCCGGACCTGGCTCCGTGAGACGGCGGCCACCGGTCTCGCGAGCGGCTGGAACTCGGGCTACCGCACCCAGGTGGAGGCCGCGCTCGCCTCGGGGTACGGGCGCACGAACTACATGAGCCTCGCCGACCCGGCCTGGTTCCGTGAGATCCCCGTGCTCGTCCGCGTTGACGTGACGACCCGGACCAGCATGCAGCGCACGGAGAACACCAATTCGGTGACCCCCACCATGGGCTATAAAGAGCAGGTCCACTCCCTCGTCATCCGGCCCCGGCATTTCGGGCTCAGCTTCAATTGAGGTTCACCATGGCTCACGGACCGAAGTCCTCCCATCACCCCGAAACCGGCGGGGTCACCATCCTGGTGGTGCTCACGCTGCTGGCCCTCCTCACGGTGGCGGCCATGGGCATGTCCCGCAACAGCCTCCGGGAAATGATGATCGTCGGTGCGAGCCGTCAGGCCGCCAACGTGCGCCAGGCTGCGGACGCCGGGTTGGAGTTCGCCGTGCTCTGGGCGAACCCGGCGAACACGCCCAGTCTGACCCCCTCCGTCGCCTACCAGACCCAGGCCCGGGCCCTCCTCAAGGATGCCGAGAGCCAGGGGGATTACCGCCCGGTGACCGGCACCACCCCGACGGATGACACCACCCTCTACAAGAACTCCGACTACCGCCAGGGCTTCACCCTGCAGCTCCTCCGGCTCGGAAAGCTGCCTGCGGCCAAGACCAGCGTCCCCGATGAGCGCCTGTTCAACGACCTCTGGGTCGTGCGCAGCTCCGGGTCGGTGGATGCCAGCGGCACCAAATTCCAGCACGACAAGGAAATGTGGTTGAGCACCCCTGTCCAGGCCACGAATTGAGACTGATCGATCCTTCCATGCGAACCCTTCACCGAGGTGGTGCCATGTTCCAGCGCGCCTTCAAATCCCTTTCCCTCACGCTCCTGGCCTTTGCCGGCACGGGGCTGCTGGCCCAGCTGGATCCGAAGCTCCAATCGGGCAAGACGGACTTCATGGACCTCTACCAGAGCTCCGCCTCCAAGAAGACGAAGCCCGAGATCGTGACGGTGCTCGACTTCTCGGGGTCCATGCTCCGCATGATGTTCCACCCCGGGTTCCCGAACAACGCGGACGATGAGGACACCACGAACACCACGAGCGACTACCGGAACCTCCAGGTGATCCTCACGGGCACCGCCCCGAACATCAACGCCACGGTCACCTGGTCCTCGGGCACCGCGGTGGCGAGCTCCCTCACCGTCAGCGGGACCAACGTCTACGCCTTCAACGCTGCCGCCGCCCCCTACCTCCCCACCAACGCGACCACCCAGTACAAGCAGCTGATCCGGCCCGATGGCAGCGTGGTGACCTACGCCATCGCCAACACCATCAACGGTCCGAACACGCCCAATGGGAACCTCTCGGCCCTGCCGGCCATGGGCCTGGCCACGCCGGCCTCGGACGCCCGCAACTGGGTTCGCGCCGCCTCCCACGTGCGCATGTCGATGATCGATCCCGACAACCTCAACCTGCGCACCGTGGACATCCCCATCAACTGGGCCGTGCTGGGCCAGTACGATTCCACCGGCGCCTGGCTGCCGCCGACCCTCACCAATCCCCTGAGCCGCGCCACCGTGACCAATTCGGATGGCACGGTGCTGGACATTGATGCCACCTACCGCGGCACGGACGGCAGCAACTGCTTCCTGCGCAGCAACGGCGGCGCCACCAAGGCCATCATCGGCGCCTCCTCGGGCTCCACCCAGAGCTACCGCACCCGCTACATCGAGTGGATCTTCCGGGCCAAGGATTCCACCGGGGCCTACATGATCCCCGATGCCCTGGCTTCCTATAAGGCCGTGAACCCCACCTGGTGGGATGACACCAGCCAGGCGAAGACCTACATCACGGCCCCCCGCACCGCCTTCGACAACAAGCTGCCCAACCGGGCCCGCGTACAGGCGCTGAAGGAGGCCTTCCTCAAGACCTGGATCAAATACCAGAACGATGTGCTCTGGGCCTGGCGCACCCTGGCCGATGACGGCACCGCCCCCAGCAGCGCCACCGGGGCCCAGCCTGCGGGCCTCACCGAAGCCAACCTCGATGGTGACAACGCGACCTACACCGGCTCCTATACCCGAACCAATGCGAGGGATTGGTTCCTCATGAATTCGAACTCGGTGGGTGGGATGCGCCTCATCTCCAAAATGTTCGCCAGCAATGGCACCCCCTTGGTCGTTTCCCAGATCGGGGCCTACACCCAGCTGCAGAGCGTGAACCCCTTCGCGGCCTACGAGACGAGCGCCCTCAACAACGCGCCCTCGGAATGCATGCGGATCTTCTGCCTGATGTTCACGGACGGTACGCCCACGGCGGGCGGCATCCAGATCGGAGCCGAGGCCGTGGCCCAGCAGCCCTATTCGGGCGGCGCGGCCGCGGGCAACAACGCGGTGATGGCCGCCGGCATCAATTCCATCAACTCCGGGGGCAACTACGCGAACATGTCCACCTTCGCCGGGGTGGCCGCCCACCTGGGCACGAAGATCTCCTCCGGCAGCTGGATCGACCCCAAGGCCAAGACCTACCCGGCCAATGGTTCCCCCAGCACCTTCGCCCCCTGGTACGTGAAGACCCGCGGGTCGGGTGCCGATGCCCTCACCTTCAATTCACCCCGACCCATCCAGACCATGACGGTGGGCATGAGCCTGGGTTCCAGCTTCTCGGGAACCTACAGCGTCTGGAAGCCGGACACCCTGACCCTGGACCCCATCGCCACCACCCCCGACACGCCGAAGTACCGCCTGCTCGCATCCGCGGTCTACGGTGATCCCGACAAGGTCGACTACAACCTGGCCACGGCGACCCCCTACACCTCGGGTCCCGATGGCAACCCCACGGCCACCTCCAGCTATTACTTCGACGCCATCTCCGCGAAGAAGCTGGTGGACAGCCTGGACGTGGCCTTCGGCAAGATCAAGTCCCTGGCGGCCCAGAGCGTCACCGCCACGCCCGTGGCCCCCTTCAGCGGCCTGGCCCTCGCCAAGCAGATCTACCTCGGCAGCTTCGAAGTACCCAGTGTCCCGGGCCCCCTCTGGGTCGGCGACCTCATGATGTTCCCCACCCGCACGGTGAACAACCAGACCACGATCCTGGCCCAGGATGGCTCCAGCCTGTCCCAGATCGACACGAACACCGCGGCCACCCAGGCCCAGTGGAGCGCCAAGAAGATCCTGAACACCGCCAACTACTGGAGCACCCGGAAGGTTTACACCCGGGCGGCAGCCACCAGCATCAACAAGAACCCGTCCCTGTCGGAATTCACTGACAGCCCGGGCACCGGGAAGTTCGACGACTTCAAGACCAACCTGCCGGCCGGGACCGATGCGGCCCGTCAGCAGCTCGTGAGGTGGATGCGGGGTGCGGATGCCTACTCGGCGACCCCCACGGCCCAGCGGGCCAACCTGATGGGCGACATCATCAACGCCACCCCGACCGCCCTGGAATACGCCACGGGGAGCGGCACCGCCCTTCCCAGCGTCCTGACCGCCGCCCTCTCCGATCCCACCCACTCCGAGGCCCGCTTCCGCCTGGTCTTCACCGGGACGAACGATGGCTACTTCCACGCCTTCGGGGAGGTGACCTGGGAGGAATCCGTCACCACCGGTGGGGAGACCTTCACCATGACGCGGGGCACGGCCGCCGAGTTGTGGTCCTTCATCCCGACCGATGTCCTGCCCAACATGAACTACCTGACCGTGCCTGGGAACGCCCACAGGTTCTCGGTGGATGGTCCTCCTCTGGTCTACCACCTGGATGTGCCCGCCTCCGGCAAGCTCGCGGGGAACGGCAAGGTGGATGTGGGTGAGAAGGCCGTGGTCGTCTTCGGCCTGCGGAAGGGTGGGCGGAGCTTCTACGCCCTCGATGTCAGCGACCCGCTGGCCCCCAAGATGGCCTGGGCGCTCCGGGCCGAGGAGGCCTCCGTGCTCGCCCTCGACACGGCCCGCAACCTCTCCACCACCCCCATGGCCGGGGCCACCAACTCCGGTGCCATCCAGGACATCGTGGACCGGCTCGGATTCTCCACTGCGGTGCCGGCCCTGGGCCGCGTGCTCTTCACGGACGGGGGTTCGCTCCGCGCCCGGGACGCCGTGTTCATCAGCGGTGGCCTGAGCGTGCCCGAGATTGAAAGCAACTTCCTGGATGGCAGCGGCAAGGCCAAGAAGCTGGGCCGCAGCGTCATCGCCATGGACGTGAGCACCGGGGCCTTCCTGAGGACCTGGGACCTCACGGGCATCTCCGGCATGGGCCCCGTGCCCGCCGGCGTGGTCCCCCACCAGTTCTTCCCCAGTTCCGGATTGGTGCAGCGCGCCTACTTCACCGACATGGCTGGCGGCCTCTGGGCCCTCGGCTCCGGGTACGTGAGCTCCACCGCCCCCTACGCGGGCATCCGGATGGATTCCAGTGAACTGAACCGGTGGACCACTGATGGCACCCCCACTGGCGCCCAGAAGGTCCGGCACATCTACCAGGGACCCACCAACGACATCCACAGCACCTTGCCGGCCCCCTTCAACCTGGGGAACTTCCCCGTGTACCGCACCACGGATCCCAAGATCGCGCCGTCCGCGGTGGGGATCGCCTTCGTGAGCGGGGACCGGAACAACCCACTGGACCTCAGCTATGCGGCTGGCAAGGCCCCCTCGGGCCACCGCATCAACGTGGTCTTCGATCGCCAGGACAGCTCCCTGCTCGGGCTGGACGTGAACGGGATCCAGACCAACCAGATGCAGGACATGTCGAGCCAGACCTCGGCGAGTTCCGGCCTCATCGACCCCAGCAACAACAGCTACTACCTGAAGTCGAAGTACGGGTACTACATCAACTTCCCCGGCCCCTTCGTCCTCAACGGAAGCACCTTCATCCCGAAGGGCATCAATGAGCCCACGGTGCTGGCGGGTGTGCTGTTCTACACCTACTTCAAGCCAACCTCCGGTGATCCGTGCAATCCGGGTGCGGGTCTCAGCCGCTCCTGGCGGGTGTGCGACGTGATCAATCCCGTGATCTCCACGGGCGCCGCCCCCGTGGGCACCCCCACCGGAGCCTGCACCGCCGGCTTCGTGATGGAGTGGGCCGGCGTGGCCTCGAACTTCGGCGCCAAGAGCACCGTGGCTGTCACCCAGGCCGGCGGTGTGCTGAAGTCCGGCTCCGGGGGCGACACCGGGCTGGGCGAGGGCACGGGCAAGGTGGCCATCGGGACCGCCACCGGCAGCCTCTCCGAGGCCTACCCCAAGCCTCGCGTTTGGCGGTCCGTGCACTCGAACCTCTGAGATCCATCCACTTACTGGTTCAGGGGCCCCGCAAGGGGCCCCTTTTTCGGGCCGTGCTAGCTTGGATGGGTGGAATCAGTACCCTTCGGCCTGCGGGCCAAAAAGGCCTTCGGGCAGAACTTCCTGGTCAATGAGGGGGCCATCCGGGGCATCGTGCAGGCGGCCCTGACCTCCCCAGCCCCCGCGATCCTGGAGATCGGGCCGGGTCCCGGGGTGCTCACGGAGCGCCTGCTGACCGATGGGCGGCCCGTGCATGCGGTCGATCTGGACCCCGAAGCCATCGCGCTCCTGAAGACCAAATTCGCCCACCATCCGCAGTTCCACCTGCAGTTGGGAGACGCGGTCACGGCCCCCCTGCCGGAGGGGGGGCCCTTCGCCGTGATCGGCAACCTGCCCTACAACGCGGCCACCCCCATCCTCACCCGTCTGCTGGTGGAGGGGTATCCCGCCGAGCGGCTGGTGCTGATGTTCCAGCTGGAGGTGGCCCGGAAGCTCCTGGGCGGCCCCTCCACCAAGGACTACGGCCCCCTGGCCATCCTGAGCCAGCTCTGCTGCCGGCTCACCCGGCTCATGACCCTGGGACCCGGGTCCTTCCGCCCCTCTCCCAAGGTCGACAGCGCCGTGGTGCTCTTCGAACCCCGGGCCGATGCCCCCACGCTTCCCGAGCGCAAGGCCTTGCTGGCCCTGCTGCACCGGGCCTTCGCCCAGCGGCGGAAGACCCTCTCCAACACCCTGGGGAACCCGGAGGGCCTGCGGGCCCTCGGGCTCGACCCCACCCTGCGGGCCGAGGCGGTGGATCCCACCACCTGGCTCGCCTACCTGCGCAAGACACCGGAGTTTTCGTGATTCAAACCCTGACGCCCTTCGCGGGCTGGACCGAAGCCCCCGAGGCCGATGAACTGCGCCTCATCCCCATCGGGGGGCTGGGAGAGTTCGGCATGAACGCCCTGGTGGTGCACAGCGCCCAGGGGCTCGTGCTCGTGGACTGCGGCCAGCTCTTCCCCTCCGAGGATCAACCCGGCATCGACAAGATCGTGCCCGACTTCGCCTATGTGGAGGCCTTCGCCGACCAGGTGCAGGCCGTGCTCCTCACCCATGGCCACGAGGATCACATCGGGGCGCTCCCCCACTTCCTCAGGCGCTGGCCCGTTCCCGTGTATGGCACCGCCTTCACCCTGGCCCTGGTGGCCGGCAAGCTGCGGGAGGCGGGCATCTCCGAGGACCTCCTCCACGTGGTGCACGACTACGACCGTGTGGCCCTTGAAGGGATGAACCTCGAGGCGGAGTGGATCCCCGTGACCCACAGCCTGCCGGATGCATGCGCTCTCGTGCTGCACACGCCGCAGGGCCCCATCGTGCACAGCGGCGACTTCAAGCTCGATCCCACGCCCGTGGACGGCCGCGTTACGGGCCTCTCCCGCCTGAAGGAGCTGGGCGATCAGGGGGTTCGGCTGCTCATGGCCGATTCCACGAACATCTTCCAGCTGGGGAACACGCCCTCCGAGGCCCTCTGCAAGGCGGGGCTGGACGATGCCTTCCGGAAGACCGAGGGTGCCCTCTTCCTGGCCACCTTCAGCTCCAATGTGCACCGGATCCAGGTGCTGCTGGACCTGGCCTACGAACACGGCCGCCAGGTGGTGCTCCTGGGCCGGAGCATGGAGAAGGTGGTGAACCTGGCCCGGGGGCTGGGCCGCCTCAAGCTGCCCGATGACTTCCTCATCGAGCCCAAGCACGCGCCCAACTACAAGCGCAATGAGCTGCTGGTCCTCTGCACCGGCAGCCAGGGCGAGCCCATGAGCGCCCTGATGCGCGTGCTGCGGGGCGAGATCAAGGGGCTCACGCTGAAGGAAGGCGACCGCCTCGTCCTCAGTTCCCGCCCCATCCCCGGCAACGAGGTGGCCATCTCCCGCATGTTGGACGCCGCCGCCCGCCTGGGCGCGGAGACCAGCCTGGAGGGCCTCGGCACCATCCATGTGTCCGGCCACGCCTACCGCGGCGACCTGGAGACCCTCATCCAGACCGTGCGCCCCAAGCACATGGTGCCCGTGCACGGCACCTTCCGGAACCTCAAGGCCCACGGCCAGCTGGCGGCCTCGCTGGGCTACAAGCCCAACGCCATCTCCCTGCTGGACGGCGGCCAGTGCCTGCGCCTCTTCAAGGGCGGCAAGGTGAAGATGGCCGGCACCGTGCCCGTGGGGCGCGACTACGTGCACGAGGGCGTGGACCACATGGTGGACGCCCGCATCGTGCAGGACCGGCTCATCCTCCAGGAGGACGGCGTGGTCTTCGCCACCCTCATGGTGGATCCCGACACCCGCGAGCGCGTGGGCGAGCCCGCCATCCTCACCCGGGGCTTCGTGGTGCTGAGCGACGACGAGGCCTACGGCGCCCTGCTCCGCGGCGCCGTGGCCAAGGCCTACGACGAGGCCCCGGACGAAGTGCGCCGGGACGACACGCTCCTCTACGAGCTGCTCCGCCAGGCGCTGCGCCGCATCATCCGCAAGACCACCGACACCCGACCCCTGGTCGTGTCCATGGTCCTGGAAGCGCCGCGAGAGTAACAGATCCACCACTAAGCCGCGAAGGCCGCGAAGGTTGCACGAAGGAAAAGCCTTTGGGGTGGGGACCCCAGCAATGGGCTTCCCTCTAGGCTGTTCTTCTTTCTTCGTGCCTTCTTCGCGGCCTTCGTGGCTTGGTGGTGGATCTTTCAGTTCCGGAGGAACGGCCGCCGGGGCCGGCCCTCGGCCTCCCGTTGCTCGCGGCGGAACTCCTTGAGGGCGGGGCGGTCCTTGAGGCGCTCGGCGAGCTGCTGGATGAGCTCGTCCACGGTCACCACGAGGCGGGCCTGCTGGGCGGGGGTGAGGCCGGCGCGGATGTCATCCTCGAAGCGCTGCTTGGATTCCACCTGCTGGCGGCGGAGGTCCAGGAACTGCTCCAGGAGGGGCTTCACCTTGGCGCTCTTCTGGTCCTCATCCCCGGGGCCCAGGAGGATGTCCTGGAAGCGCTGGCGGAGGTGGTTCAGCTGCTGCTGCCGCTCGAAGTGTTCCTTGTTGAACCGCTCCCACCGATCCGCCACCTGCCGGGCCTGGGTGTCCGTGAGGCCCACCCGGTCCTGGAGGCGCTGCATCATGAACTGCCGGAGGGCCTGCAGGGCCTGCCCCTGGCCGGGCGCGGACTGGGCCAGCACCGGGAGGGCGGCCACGATCAGGGCAGGGAGGGGGCGGGGCATGGCGAACCTCATTCAGCGGCCTTGGGGGCCTCGGTCTGGAGCTGCTTGAGGAGCTCCTGGACCTCTTCGGGCCTCATGTTCTGCAGTTTACCCAGCTCATCCTGGGAGTCCTGGAAGGGGGCCGCCAGGGGCGGAGGTTCCACGGGCCGGGCTTCGGCCTCCACCAGGGGGGTGCGGTTGGCCCGCCCGGCCAGGAAGGCGCCGGTGCCCACGGCCACGCTGAGCACCGCGGCGGCAGCCATCCACCAGAGCCCGGGGCGACGGGCGGGCTTGGGGGCCTGGAGCTTGCCCACCACCCGCCCGGGCAGGCGCTCGAAGTAGCCCGCCGGCACCAGGGGCAGGGGGGCCTCCTCCTGGGCCAGCAACATGACCTGGGCTTCCCGGCAGGCGGCACAGGTCCGGAGGTGGGCCTCGGCCCCGGTCCCGGGTTCCAGGGGATCAGCTTCCAGGGCCCGGAGGGCGGTCTCACATGCGGGAGGAAGGATCGGCTCGCTCATGCGCGGCCTCCATGGGGGTCTGTAGATGAATTCCCTCGCCCATTGCGAGGGGCGCCGGCGGAGCAAGCCAAGGCGGACGACCGGAGGTGTATTGGGTATACACGAAGGGAGGCCAACGCTGGATTGCGCTCGCCGCCGCCCCTCGCCCTTCGGGTTGGTCCCTCTTCGCGCCCCCAACTGTGTCGAGGCGCTCGAGCGATGTCCCCGCATCGCCCTTTGCGCCTCTCCGTGTTGGAGGGCGCGAATAGGGGCCAACAATGGACAAGGGAATTCATCTACAGACCCCTTACATGGCGGGTAAGGCTCTGGATCGCGTGGAAGATGTGGGCCTTGACCGACCCCACGGACGTGCCCATCTCCTGGGCGATGCGCTCGTACTTCCAGTCGTTCTGGAGCTTGAGGGTGAGGGCCTGCTTCTGGCGGGGGGGCAGCTTCGGCAAGGCCTCGGCCAGGAGGCGGCGGGCCTCCTGATCCAGGATCCAGGTGTTCTGGGAGGCCTCCACGCGCAGGGCGGGGTGCTCGAAGCCCTCGGCTTCCATCTCCAGGCTCTCCGGCTGCTTCTGGACCCGCTCCCGGTAGCTCAGGGCCTGGCGGGTGGCGATGGTGATGATCCAGGTGCGGAAGCTGCTTTCCCAACGGAAGCCCGGGAGGGCCCGGAACACCCGGATGAAGGTCTCCTGGACCACGTCGTCGGCATCCGTGTGGTTCTTCAGGATGGAGAAGGCCTTCCCATAGACATCCCGGCTGAAGCGCTCCACCAGCCGGGCAAAGGCGGCCTGGTCGCCCCCCTGGGCAGCCGCCACCCACGCCAGCACCTCCGGCGAGTGGTAGGGGCTGTCGGCGGCGGGGAGGGTCACGGGGATCGGGAGGGCCTGGGTGGACATTGTACGGCTCCGCCGGGGGAGTCCCCGGCTGAACTATGGACCCGCCGCCCTCCCCAAGGTTGAATGGAAAAAGAGGTCCCCATGCGAAGCCGCGTCACCCCCCTGCTCGATGAAGCCCGGATCGCCGCCCGGGTGAAGGAACTGGGCCAGCAGATCAGCCGGGATTACGCCGGCAAGGACCTGGTGGTGGTGGGCCTCCTGAACGGCGTCTTCCCCTTCTTCGCCGACCTGGTGCGGGCCATCGACCTGGAGGTGGACCTGACCTTCATGCAGGCCTCCAGCTACCACGGGGGCACCGACAGCACGGGCGAGGTGGTGATCAAGAAGGACATGGACCGCCCCATCCAGGGTCGCCATGTGCTGGTGCTGGAGGACATCGTCGACACCGGCCTGACCCTCCACAAGGTCCGGAACCTCCTGTTGGACCGGGAGCCCGCCTCCCTGGCCATCTGCTCCCTCCTGGACAAGCCCAGCCGGCGCAAGGTGCCCGTGAAGGTGGAGTACATCGGCTTCGAGATCGAGGACCACTTCGTGGTGGGCTATGGCCTGGACTTCGATGGCAAGCTGCGCAACCTGCCCTACGTCGGGGTCTACCAGCCGTGAGCGTGGGTCCTCGGTCCTCGGACTTCGGTCCTCGGTGTCTCGCTCGTCCGGATGTGATGGCCGACGACCGACGGCCGAGGACCCTGTTCCAGCGGGTACTTGGAAGCGCCTTGGCGGCCGTGATGCTCGTGTCCTGCGGCTATCACCGCCTGGACCGGCAGCCCCGGAACCAGGCCTGGCATCACAAGGGCGACACCCTCCGGCTGGCGCCGTTCAAGAACATCACCCCCCGTCTGGGTATTGAAGAACGCTTCGAGAAGGCGCTGTCCAACCGCGTGATCGCCGCCTCCCCCTGGAAGCTCGTGGGCAAAGGCGAAGCCAGCCGGTGGATCCTGCAAGGGACCTTGGAGAAATATGAGGTGCGGCCCGTTGGGCTCTCCCTGGGCACAGGACAGGTGAAGGCCAGTGCGGGGACCGCCAGCCGGGTGGAAGTGATCGTGGTGGCTTCCGTGGAATTGCTGGATGGCCAGACGGGCGCGGTGGTGCAGAGCCGGCGCGGCCTCACCTTCTCGAACCAGTACCGGGTGGATCAGAACTTCGCCTCCTTCGACAACCGCGAGCTGGCCGTGGTGGACAGCCTGGCGGATGACTTCGCGGAGAGCTTCCTCACCCAGTTCCTGGAGGGGTCCGAGTGAGCGCCCTGCCGGCCTTCGCCCTGGTCCACGGAGAGGATCCGGACCGCCGCAAGGCCGCCGTGGCGGCGTGGAAGGCCGCCCATGTGGACCCCGAGTGGGCGGACTTCAGCCTCATCACCTGCGCCGAGGGCTGCCCCTGGGCGGAGGTGCTCAATGCGCTCCAGGAGGCGCCCCCCTTCGGCGCCACCCGCGCCGTGCTGGTGCCGGCGGCGGACAACCTCCTGGCTAAGCCCAAGGACCTTCCGGGTGCCTTGAAGCCCTGGCTTGAGAACCCCCCGGCGGACCTGGCGCTGCTCTTCGTCTGCGGTACCACCCTGCCCGCAGGTCCCGGGAAGCCCATGGGCTCCAAGCCCTGGTCGGAGTGGATCAAGCAGGGGCGGGTGCTCAAGGTGGGGGCGCTCGAACCCGCCGACATCCCGGCTTTCCTGGAAGCCGAGGCCCGCGGCCTGGGGCTGAAGCTCGGCTCCGGCGTGGCCCAGGCTCTGGCGACGCGGCTCGGAGGCCAACCCAGCCTGTTGAAGCGGGCCCTGGAGGTGCTGGACCTGCTCGCCGAGGATCGCCAGGCCACCGCTGCCATGGTGGATCAGGTCACCTTCCGCTTGGCGGAGCAGCGGGCCTTCGCCTGGACCTCCGCTTTCCAGAAGGGTGCCTGGGGCGAAGCCCTGCAGGCCCTCCGGCAGGGCCTGGAGGATGGCGACGATCCCCTGCAGCTCCTGGGGCAGGCCCGCCGGGAAGTGGAACGCGTGGTCCGGGCCGTGGAGGCCCAGGCCAAGGGCGTGGCGCCCCGGGACCTGCCGGAGGCCCTGGGGCTCTCGCCCAAGCAGGCCTTCCTGGTGGAGGGCTACCGCGCCGTGGCCGACAAGGTGCGCATGCCCGGGGCCCGCGCCCTCCTCACCAAGGTGAACCAGTGCGAGCGGGACCTGAAGGGCGTGGCCCTGGGCCGCTCCGACACCCCCCTGACCGACCTGACCCTGGCGCTGTGCCGCGCCTGGGCCCGCTGAGAGACCCCGCATGATCATCGCCAAGGCCGCCACCGAACTGGAGCTCCACCCCCGCATGGCGAACCGCCACGGCCTCGTGGCCGGGGCCACGGGCACGGGCAAGAGCGTGACCCTGCGGGTGATGGCCGAGCGCTTCAGCGCCCTGGGCGTGCCCGTGTTCCTCTCGGATGTGAAGGGCGACCTCTCGGGCTTTCCTTTTCCCGGAACCGCTAATGAGAAGGTGGATGCCCGGGTGAAGGACCTGGGCCTCGAGGACTTCGCCTACCGGGCCTACCCCGCCGTGTACTGGGACCTCTTCGGGAACCAGGGCCACCCCATCCGCACCACGGTCTCCGAGATGGGGCCCCTGCTGCTGGCCCGGCTCCTCAACCTGAACGACACCCAGGAGGGCGTGCTCAACCTGGTCTTCAAGGTGGCCGACGACCAGGGCCTGCTCCTGCTGGACCTCAAGGACCTGCGGGGCATGCTGGCCCATGTGAGCGAGCATGCCGCCGAGCTGCGGAGCACCTACGGCAACGTGAGCGCCGCCAGCGTGGGGGCCATCCAGCGGTCCCTGCTGGCCCTGGAGACCCAGGGCGGGGAGGCCTTCTTCGGGGAGCCGGCCCTGGACCTGGAGGACTTCCTCCAGACCGATGCGGAAGGGCGCGGCATCCTCAACGTGCTGGCCGCGGACCAGCTGATCCAGAACCCCAAGCTCTACGCCACCTTCCTCCTGTGGATGCTCTCGGAGCTCTTCGAGCGCCTGCCGGAGGTAGGCGATCCGGAGAAGCCCAAGCTGGTCTTCTTCTTCGACGAGGCCCACCTCCTCTTCGACGATGCCCCCGAGGCCCTGCTCGACAAGATCGAGCAGGTGGTGCGGCTCATCCGCTCGAAGGGCGTGGGCGTCTACTTCGTGACCCAGAACCCGCTGGACGTGCCGGACAAGGTGCTGGGCCAGCTGGGCAACCGGGTGCAGCATGCCCTGCGCGCCTTCACCCCCCGGGACCAGAAGGCCGTGAAGGCCGCCGCCGAGACCTTCCGGGCGAACAAGGATCTGGACGTGGCCTCGGTCATCACCGAGCTGGCCGTGGGCGAGGCCCTGGTGAGCTTCCTGGACGAGAAGGGCACCCCGGGCGTGGTGCAGCGGGCCAAGGTGCTGCCGCCGGCTTCGCGCCTGGGCACCGTGACCCCCGAGGAACGCCAGGCCCAGGTGAAGGCCTCCCTGCTGTTCGGGCACTACGAGCAGGCCGTGGATCGCGAGAGCGCCTTCGAGGTGCTCAAGGCCCGCACCGAGGCGGCTGCGCAGGCCCAGGCCCAGGAAGCCCAGGCCAAGGCGGAGGCCAAGGAGGAGGCCCGCACCGCCCGGAGTGGGGGCAGCGACTCGGTGCTGGAGGCCTTCGGGAAAAGCGTGGTGCGGGCGGCCGGGTCGGCCATCGGCCGGCAGCTCATCCGCGGCGTCATGGGCAGCCTCTTCGGCGGGGGCGGTCGCCGCCGCTGATCAGGCCGGGGGGAGGCTCCGGGCGTGGGCCCGGGAAGGCTCGTTCACCAGCAGCCCATGGTCGAGGAAGGCCCGGGCCACCTCGGGGCGTCCCAGCAGGGGCCCCGACAGGGCCTCCACGCTCACGCTCTCGGGCTGGGGATTGATCTCGATGATCACGGGTCCCGCCTCCGTGAAGGCGATGTCGAAGCCCACGAGGCGGTACCAGGCCACCTGCCGCTGCACCCGGAGGGCCAGGGCCACGGCGGCCTCCCAGTGGGGGATGGGATACCCCCCGAAGGCCACGCCCGTCTCCGGGTGCTGATCGAAGGGGCGGTTGCCCAGGTCCCGCGCGGTGGGGAGCAGGCGGCCGGTATCCACGTCCACGCCCACGCCGAGGCCGCCCGAGCCCATGTTGTCGGCGGCGCTCTTGTTTCGGCCGAAGCGGAAGAAGGCCCCCAGGAGGAGGGGCTCCCCGTCGTCTTTGAGCATCGTCTGCAAGCGCAGGGTGTTCACGGAGCCGGCGTAGATGGCCGCCAGGGCCGGGTGCTGCACCACCGCCTCCTGGAGGAGGCAGCGTTCCCGGAGCTCCAGCTCCGCCAGGGGCCTGGCCTCCCCTTTGACCCGGAGGACCGGGAGACCCTCCAGGTGTTCCACCAGCTGGATGGCGCGCCCCCCGGTGCCCGCCACGGGCTTCACCACGAGGCGGCCCCCGGGTGCGGTCGCCAGGGCCGCCGCCACCTGGTCCAGGGCCCGGGGGCCGGGGTCCACGCAGCCGTGGAACCCGGGCACCGGGGCGCCCAGGCCCACCAGGAGGTGGTGGCAGACCTCCTTGTCGCCCAGGGTCAGGGCGTAGGCGGGCGGCTGGAGCGCCCGGGTGAGGGCCCGCTTCTGGTAGGCATCGGTCAGCACGGCGTAGTAGAGGTGCCACCGGTCCCGGGGCACCTCCCAGAGGCGGCACCGGGAGTAGTGGCTGGGGTAGGTCTTGAGGCGGAAGAAGATCCAGAGCAGGTCCCAGGCCACCGCGGGTTTGGACCGGGGGCAGGTGGCCCAGGCGATGCCCTGGGTCCAGATCCGGGGCATCGCCAGGAAGCGCAGGGTCCGGCGCACGTAGGGGGTGAGCCCCGTCTGGAGGCCCCGGAGGGCCCGGGCGGTGGCGGCATAGGTCTTCAGAATCATGGGACTCCGGCGGGGTGGCTCCACCCTATCGCACCCGGGGAGGGCCCGTGGGGTTCTGTGCTTGAGGCCACAGCCCAACGACCCGATCATGGTCTGTTGGCATCGAGAGGTTTGACATGGCCGAATGCACCATTCCCACCATGACCACGGCGGACGTGGTCGAATCCAAGTCGGTGCTGCCGGCCGGCTACAAGGCCAATATGGGCGACCTGAAGGGGCTGGACCTCAGCACCCCCGTGCTGGAGCTCATCCGCCGCACCTCCACCCGCATGCCCCAGGACATCATCGATGCCCTGGTGAAGGGCCGTGACGCCGAGGAGGAGGGCAGCCGGGCCTTCAACACCCTCAACGACATGGTGAAGAACATCCTGCTGGCCGATGGCCACGTGACCCCCCTCTGCCAGGACACGGGCACGGTGCTCTTCTGGATCCGCCACCCCTACGGCGTGAGCCAGAAGGCCGTGAAGGCCCAGGTGCGCGAGGCGGTGAAGGAGGCCACGAAGAAGGTGTGGCTGCGCCCCAACTGCGTGGAGAGCCTCAGCGGCAAGAACTCCGGCAACAACATGGACCCCTTCCACGAGGGCCACCCCATCCTCCACTTCGAGGAGTGGGACAAGCCCGAGATCGAGATCAGCCTCATGCTCAAGGGCGGCGGCTGCGAGAACGTGGGCGCCCAGTACCGCCTGCCCGACGTCACCATCGGCGCCGGCCGCGACCTCAAGGGCGTGCGCAAGGCCATCATCGATGCGGTGGTGAAGGCCCAGGGCCAGGGCTGCAGCCCCGGCATCCTCGGCGTGGCCATCGGGGGCGACCGCGTGAGCGGCTACGAGCACAGCAAGGAGCAGATCCTCCGGAAGCTGGGCGTTCCCAATCCGGATCCCAAGATGGATGCCTTCGAGAAGGAGATCGTGGCCGACCTCAACACCCTGGGCATCGGCCCCATGGGCTACGGCGGCAACACCACCGTGCTCGGCGTCCACGTGGAGGAGATGTACCGCCACCCCGCCAGCTTCTACGTGTCCATCAGCTACATGTGCTGGAGCAGCCGCCGGCGCACCATGACCCTCTCCGCCACCGGCGAAGTCAGCTTCGACTGAGGTCCACGATGATCCGTCTCACCACCCCCATCACCGAAGACCAGATCCGCCAGCTCAAGGTGGGCGACGAGGTCCTGCTGAACGGCAAGGTCGTGCTCTCCCGCGACATGGGCCACAAGTACATGAAGGAGCAGAAGCCCGAGTGGCTGAAGCCCATCCTCGAGGGCATGGTGATCTACCACTGCGGCCCCGTGGTGAAGAAGCATGAGGACGGCACCTGGTCCTTCGTGGCCGCCGGGCCCACCACCTCCATCCGCGAGGAACCCTACCAGGCCGACGTGCTCGACACCTACCAGGTGCGCGGCGTCATCGGCAAGGGCGGCATGGGCAAGAAGACCAGCGATGGCCTGGTGAAGACCGGCGCCGTGTACCTCCACGCCACGGGCGGCGCCGGCTGCCTGCTGGCGGAGCGCGTGAAGCGCGTGGTGGACGTGCACATGCTCGAGGAGTTCGGCTCCCCCGAGGCCTTCTGGGTCATCGAGGTGGAGGACTTCCCCGTGGTCGTCACCATGGACAGCCACGGTGGCAGCCTCCACGAGGTGGTGCTCGCCACCGCCCAGGAGCGCGCCAAGGCGCTGATGGAGAAGTGAGCCTCACCTACGCCGACCTCCGCCGCGACCTCGCGGGCCTGCTGGGAATGAATCGAATGATCCGCTTCCTCCCCCGGAGGAGGCCGTGGCGGAGAGCTGGCGCTGGCTGGACGAGGGGCTGGGCAAGTCCCGCAGCTGGGTGTTGGCCCACGGCGAGGACCCGGTTTCCGGGCCCGAGCGGAGCAGGTGGGGCAGTGGATCCGGCGACGCCGGGGAGGGGGAACCCTGGAGCTACCTGATCGGCTGGGCCCCCTTCCGGGATCGCCGCCAGCAGTCACCTCGGACACCGACCCCCGTCCTGGAGACGAGCTGGTGCTGGGAGCGCCCGAGGTGGGCCGGCGGCTGCGCGGCCGGGCCGTGGACCTCGGCAGCACAGCGGCCAGCATCTCTCGGCATCTCGATGGCACTCGAGACCGCCTGGGTGGTCACCACGGACCTCAGTCCCGCGGCTCTACGGGCGCTAGGCCAACGCGGAGACCCACGGGGTGACGCTGACCTTCCTCGAGGGGGACCTGCTGGACCCCGTACCGACCCCTGGAGCGGCAGTGTCCAACCCCCGGCCGGATGAGGCGGACCGCCCCACCCCGCAGCGGGAGCCAAGGGGGCCGAACCTTCGATGAGCTCTTTCAGCCTCGATCGGGGCTTCTCCGACCACCCCACCCGGATCCTCACGCAGGCCCGGCCCGGGGGGCGAAGGCCTGCGTGAGCGGAGACCGGGGCCGGGCAGGGGCGAGTTTGCCGGCGGGCCCTGGGGCTGGGTTGGGCCAAGGCCATGAATCACCAGGACTTGGCTGGGCACGACCGGATCCTCATCGCTTTGGCGTGAAGGGGGCGGGCCCGGGAGGGGTCAGTCGACCTTGGGGAGTTCCAGGCCCCAGAAGTAGCGCTCCAGGAAGGGGGCCTGGTCGCGTTTGGTGATGAATTTGAGCAGGTCGAAGACCATGGGGGTGGTCGACAGGCGGTTCTTGAAGTTGGCTTGGGTGGCCTTCAGGAACAGGCGGAAGTCCTTGTCACCCATCTCCTTATGCAGAGCCCTGAGGAGCACGGGGCCCTTGTCGTAGAGCAGGAAGGTGCGTGTACGGAAGGCATCCCGCCCATCGCGGAACCGCACCTGGTTGGCCAGGGGGATCGGGGCCTTGGCGGTGGCTTCCTTGGCGTTCCCCACCCAGGAGGCCACGGAGGCCTTGAAGTAGCTCTCCCCCTTGAAGTCGCCCTCATACATCGCGGCGGAGTAGTCGGCGAAG
>JBGASN010000027.1:0-40124 GCA_044229665.1 Holophagaceae bacterium | reverse complement strand
AAGGGTTGGCTGCCCGTCTCCAGGCTCACCCGCGTGTAGCCGCGGGCCTGCGCCACCGCCAGCAGGTGCGCGAGCATGGCTGCACCCACGCCGCGGCCCCTGAAGCCCTCCGCCGTGCGCATGCTCTTCAGCTCCCCGTGGGTGGGATCCAGCTCCTTCAGCGCCCCGCAGCCCGCGAGCGCGCCGTCGATCCACAGCGTGTAGAAGCTCACGTCCGGCTGCCGCAGCCCCTCGAGGTCCAGCACGTGCACGCTGCCCGGCGGCGAGATCCGGTACATGTCCGCCACGTGGGCGGCGAGGGAGGGCGCGCACACTCGGGGGCCGTGAGGTCGTCGGGGCGGATGTGCATGGGGGAAGGATACGCAGAGGTGACCGGGGGGCGGAGGGTCTTCCCGCGCGGGTGAGCGAGGGCGGCCGGACTCCGGGAAGCCGGTGTCCCCGGCTTTCGAACCTTTGAACCCCTCCATCCCCGGTCATGAAGGGGGGAACAGCCTCCGCTTCAAGCCGGCCCAGAGGTGCGCCAGCCCCCGGTGCAGGGTGCGGTGGATCAGCCAGGAAAGGGCCACGAGAGGATGGATGCGACGGCGGTGGGCAACACGCCGCCGAACACGAAGGTCATGCCGAGCACGAAGCCGAGCACGCACTCGGATCGGTGGATGGGGAGCAGGAGGGCCAGCGCCAGCAGGCCCTGGAAGAGGAGCTCGGTGAAGGAGGTGAACCCGAGGCGGAACCCGCCGGAGAGCAGGGCGCCATAGAGGAGCGAGCCCGCGAAGGCGGCCACGGTGCGGGCCGGAGGGCCGCCCGGGGCTTCGCACCGCCGTTGGATGCGGCCCGTCAGGTACCAGGTCAGGCCCGGCAGCAGGAGGAGCCCCCATGCATTGGAGAGGGCGGGCAGGTCGGCGCGGGCCAACAGGTGGTGCCGAAGGATGCCGCCGTGGAGATGTTCCCAGGCGAGGTGGGCCCCTCCGGCGAGGAGCACCGCGGCGGTGGCTTGACTTCGCCAGCGCGTCGCGGTTTCGCGGCCTGGCGTCAGGGGTTGGGGAGGATGGGTCGCAGGCATGGCTAATGGTCGGTCGCGGGGCCGACCCGCTGCTGCCACTGCGCCAGGTCCACGCCCTTCCAGATCATCCACCCGCTAAAGGTGAGCTCGCCCACCAGGGCCGGCATCAGGATGGCCGGGGTGAGGGCGCCCCACAGCGCGGGCGCCAGGAGCATGGCGAAGCTGTTGATCAGGTAGCTCCATCCGGCGAGGTGCATCAGGACCCCGATGGCCTTGGGGACGTAGCCGGATTGGATCATCTGGTAGCCGTTGATGAGGCAGGCGACGCCGAAGAAGATGAGCCCCACCCCGAAGCCGAACTCATGGGCCTTGATGGCGAGGTAGGAGGCCGTGTGCAGCTGCTCCGGCGAGAAGGCCGTCAGATAGCTGGAGCTGCCGGACAGGTAGAGGGGCACCAGCAGCGTGAGCTTGTTGGCCGCCAGGACCGCGGTCTGGATCAGGTTGATGAAGGTCGCGGCCAGGGCGAGGCTCTTGTTGACCGGCTTGAGCAGCTGATAGAGCACCACCATCACGGGGATGTCGAGGATGTGCATCACCAGGTCGCCGGTGATGCCGCTCCGCCACAGTAGCTTGGCCCCGCCGATGGCCTGGGCGGTGGCCGCGGGATTGCCGGGGATGACGAGCTTGGCCCGCACGACCATCTCGCCGTAGATGCCCAGCAGGATGATGGCGAGGTAGCACAGGCCCGCGAAGCGCAGGTAGGGCTGGGGTGAGCGTTCAAAGGGGGTGGGCATGGTGGATCCTGGGGAATCGATCAGGGGGTTACTCACTGGAGGCGCTTCAGGGCTTCCGACGCGTCCTTCAAGGAGGGATCCAGCTTGAGCGCCGATTGGTACTGGTGCACCGCCTCCGCCTTCCTTCCGGACTTTTCATAGATCTGGCCCAGGCGATGGTGCGCGTTCGCCAGGGGCGGTTCGATGTCCTTCGGGGTGGTGGCGAGGTACCTCCGCAGGGCTTCCGCGCCCCGGGCGTGGTTCGCGTTGGCGAGGGCGGCGGTGCGGCCCAGGTGGTAGTAGGCCGGCATCTCATTCGGGTCGAGCTTCAGGGCCGCTTCAAAGGCCGCAAAGGCCGCCGGGTAGTCCTTCTCGACGTTGGCGAGGTGCTGCCCGAGGTAGCAGTGGGCCTTGGCGGAGGTGGGCTGTTCGCGCAGGGCCTCGGTGAACTCCCGCTTCGCCAGGTCGGGCTTCTGTTGCTTCAGGTACACGAAGGCATGGGCGCGGTGCCCCAGCAGCGGATCGAGGGCCTTGATCGCCTGGGCCTGCGCCAGGGCCTTGTCCATGGACCCGCCCAGGAGGCCGGGGGCCAGGGTGTAGAACTCGATCAACCGGAACCGCGCTTCAAGGTGCCTGGGATTGAGCGCGACGGCCTGTTCCCACGCGCCCCTCGCCTTGGGGGCGAACCGGGCGGCGACGAGCATCCCACCCTGCTCCGCCTTGCGGCCGTAGCCCAGGCCCAGGTGGTAGTGCGCTTCGGCGTCCTTCGGGGTCTGGGCCACGGCCTGTTCCAGGAGGGCGATCCCGGCTTCCACATCCTGGCGGGCCAGCGCGGCGCGGCCCTCATCGATCAACGGGGTCTGAGCGGCGAGGGAAAGGGCCACGAGGCAGGGGGGAACCCATCGGGCGAGGGTGGAAGGCATGGGGGTCTCCAAGGAGCGGGGGCCGGGGGTCGGGGCCCGGGGTTCGGGGTTCGGTTCAAGCCGCCAGCCCAGGCCCCCCCGGGGGGCTCGGAAGCTGCGCGATCCCCGAGCCTACGCCGGGTCCGGGCCCCTGGTTACGCCGGGGGCCTGGGTTTGCGACGAACGACGGAATGGGGGGGACCAGCTGCGGGGAGGGCCGACCGGGGCCCTCCGAACGGGGCCCAGGTGGCGGGTTGGCCCGGCGGGTCACCCGCGTGAAATGGTAAGGTTCAGCCGGGTCGGCGCCTTGCGCCTCCCCCACGCCTTCGGGTGATCCCGGCAGCTGGCTCCGCCGTCTCCCCCTGCTCCTGCTCCCTTCCTTGGTCCGTCGCATGGTGCCTTCCCCCGCTTCCCCGATGCCCCGGCAGGGCCTGGTCCGCGCCCTGGGGTGGCGGCGCGTGGGCGTCACGCTGACGGCCTCGCTGCTCTGCGGGCTGCTGCTCAGCACCAGCTGGAAATCGGGCTTCTCGGCCGTGCTCATCGGGCGGGTGGTGACGGTCGGCTGGGTGGCCTTGGGGGTGTTCGGGCTGTTCGAACTCTGGCCGAGGCGGCTTCCGACGTGGCTGGCCCGGTGGGCGCTGCAGGTGGTGGGGGTCGCGCTGGCGATCCCCCTGGCCACCCTGGCGATCTATGTCCTGGCCACCGACCGCGGGGCGCCGCCGTTCTGGGAGGTCCCCGGCCGGTGGGTGGGCTTCCGGAACATGACGGTGCTGGGGGTGCTGGTGGCGCCCTGGATCGCCATGGCGGCCCTGCTGCGCCAGATCAGCGGGGAGGCCCAGCGCCAGGCCCTGGCCTTCGAGCTGGCGCGGAGCGAGTTCGAGCGCACCGCCCTGGACAGCCGCCTGCGCCTGCTGCAGGCCCAGGTGGAGCCGCACTTCCTGTTCAACACGCTGGCCAACATCCGCGAGCTGGTGGCGGCGGGTTCCCCCCAGGCCGCCCCCGTGCTGGGGAGCCTCATCGCCTACCTGCGCGCGGCCGTTCCCCGCTTGAATGAGGCCACCACCACCCTGGGCCAGGAGCTCGACCTCGCGCGCGCCTACCTGGAGGTGATGCACATGCGCATGCCCGATCGCCTCCACTTCACCCTGGAGGCCGAGGCGGCCACCCACGCCCTGGTCTGCCCGCCGATGACGCTGCTCACCCTGGTGGAGAATGCCGTCCGGCATGGCATCGATCCGAGCGAGGCCGGGGGCCGCATCACGATCCGGGTTCGGGAGGAAGGGGGGCGCTGCCACGCGGAAGTCCTCGACACCGGCGTGGGCTTGGGGAAGGCCGAGGGCGGCCTGGGCACCGGCCTGACGAACCTGCGGGAGCGCCTGAAACTGGCCTTCGGCGACGACGCGACCCTGCGCCTCACCTCCCTGGAGCCCCACGGGGTGCGGGCGGAGGTGGACTTTCCCGCCCGGTCGAGTGCCCCATGAGCGGACAGCGTCCCACCGCCTTGATCGCCGACGACGAGCCGCTGCTGCGGGAAGGGCTGCAGCGCCTGCTGGCGCAGGCCTGGCCCGAGCTGAACGTCCTCGCCCTGGCCCGCAACGGCCGCGAGGCGGTGGAGCTTTTCGAGGCCCAGCAGCCGGACATCTGCTTCCTGGATGTGCACATGCCGGGGCTCTCCGGGGTGGAGGCGGCCCGGCTCATCGGCCGCCGGGCGCAGCTCGTCTTCGTGACGGCCTATGACCAGTACGCCCTCCAGGCCTTCGAGCAGGGTGCCCTCGATTACCTGGTGAAGCCGGTGGAGCTGGCCCGCCTCACCGATACGGTGGCGCGGCTGAAGGAACGGGTGGGCGTGAAACCGCCCTCGCCCGAGACCGACGCGCTGCTGGCCCAGCTCGCCACCCTCCTGAACCGGGGCGCGGCCCCCCCGGCCCTGCGCTGGCTCCGGGTGTAGGCAGGCGGCCAGGCCCGCGAGGGCCTGATCCGCACCCCCTTGAAGGACCTGCTGGCGCAGCTCGACCCCACCCACTTCCTGCAAGTGCACCGCGCCGTGGTGGTGAACCTCCGCGCCGTCAGCCACCTCACCCGCGGGGCCAACGAGACAGGAACCCTCCACCTGAAAACCCGCGACGACGAGCTGCCCGTGAGCCGCGCCTTCACCCACCACTTCCGGCAGATGTGAGGTCAGGGCCCTGGGCTGGCCGGGTCCTGCCCGTGGGGGGGATCGGGTACGGTTCCAGCCGGACGGTCCGAAGGGTGGGGGGGAAAAGCCAACGCGGAGGTGAGCGGAGCAAAGCCCGAGGTGAGCGGAGAAAAGAACAAGCAGGTAAGGAGGGGGCCTCTTCTGCTCTCCTCCGCTCACCTCCGGCCTTTCTCCGCTCACCTCCGCGTTTGTAGTTTTCTTTCCTGGTGTCGGAGCCTCGAAGTGGGACCCGATTCAGCGCGCCGGCCCCAGGGACCCCAGCAGCGCCTTCACCGAGGTGAGGCTGGGGAAGAAGGTGTCGTCCTTGGCGTTGGTGAGGAGGGTCGAGATCGCCCTGCGGTCACGGGCCTGGGCTTCGGCGCTGGGCTCGGGGCTCTGGATCTTCCCCACGGTGGGGAGCTGGGGGTGGGCCAGCTGGAAGCGAGCGGCGACGACGGTGCGGCCATCGGTGCTGAGGCCCTGGGACACGGCCTCCAGCACCTGGTTGTCGATGGGGTTGTAGTCCTGCTCGTAGCTGGTGAGGTACAGGATCCCGCGGACCCAGGGCAGGTCCAGGTACGTGAGGCGGGCCTCCACGCTGTGGGCGGCATCCACGAGGAAGGTGTCGGGCAGGGGGCGGCCCTCGGGGGCGCGGCCCGGGCGGGTGGCGAGCATGCGCTGCAGGGTGTCGATGTCGCGGGTGAGCAGGGGGTAGGCCGCCGCGAAGTCGGGCACCGAGGGATCCTGGCGGGGCAGAAAGGTCACGATGGCTTGGCCCGAGGTGCGCGCCTTGGGGGGTCGATCCCCGAAGGGCGGCGCCGGGGTGGTGAAGGTGAACACCACGCGCTCGGGGCCCTCGCCCTCCGGAACGTGGTCCCCCACCTCCTGGGCCGTGAGCTTGGGCTCCATGCGCACCTGGAAGGCGCGGAACAGGGCCGGATCCACCGTCACCCGCAGGCCGTGGGATTGGATTGTTTGGCGGGGCGGGGGCGGAGGGGGCGGACGCTGCTCGGAGGGGTAGGTCAAGAATATGGGGAGGAGGAGGCTAGCTGAGAGGGGCATGGGGTGAATGGCCGTTGTTTGGTTAAATGTTGCTAGCGATGGTAGAAGCTCAGAGAACAGATCTCTTGAAATATAAACAAAAATATGATGTATAAGGGTGGACATTATTACCTTGAGGGCAATCTCCCGGTGTTTGAAGTTTTGTATCTGAGGTTTGAATGATTACTCGGCACTTCACCACTGGCGAAAGATTTTCAGCTGAGGACGCAATTAGATTGGTTATTAACGTCAAGCAACTTCCCCATGAAGCATTCAAATTGGTATTTATGGGGGATATGTATTTTGATATTGGGGCACTCGCCGTTATTAAGCTATTATTAGATCATCCAGATTATTCCCCAAGAGTCTCATGCGATATTTCCAATCTTAACCCGGAAAATCAGGAATATCTTGAAAGAATCGGATTATTTGGTGGCGGGGCCAAAGATGGCTTTTTGTTTCCGTTAACAACATTTTCAAGTTCTTATAAAAGTGGTAGCTTGTACTTAGATGTACCAGTTTGGCTTACAAGGTTAGCAAGAGAGGCATTCAGGATCGAAGACGCTCATTTGGTCGAAGCGGAAACTGCTATTATTGAATTAATAGCAAATGTTGTGGATCATTGTGGTCAAAGAAGCCCTGGGGTTTTTGGAGGGGGGTATTATCGAGGAAGGAACCATATTCAATTAGTGGTAGCGGATTTTGGGGACACAATCCCGGGGACTTTGCAGAAAATGTTCCCTACAAAATCGGACCATCTTAGGCTTAGTGAAGCAATGAAGCCTGGCGTGAGTAGAAGATTGGGCGTTGGAAATAACTATGGGTTAGGCTTGGATATCGTAAAGGGATATTCAATATTTGACGATAACTGTGGACTGATTATTCATTCACGACAAGCATTCCTGAGCTATACCAAAGGGCAATTGCATTGCAATCCATCAAGAACTGGCTTCCCTGGCACATATGTTAAGCTCCAATTATCGGAAGCGTTCCTGAGGCAATCTCTTGAATTTGATGACACCCCAAGGGGTTTTGACTTATGAATAAAATTAGCGTTGCTGTATATCAATACTGTGGTTCTGCTGGGTCCGGCGTTGAAGAAGTAAACTTAATGTTTGATGAAATTCAGGCAAAAAATAATTTAAAAGAGATCAAATTAATCGAGTTTGATTTTTCAAATGTTCGAGTTTTGTCTACAAAATTCGGTGGAAGGTTTTTGGAGCGCATAGCTGGGTTAAGAAAAATTAATCCAAGCTTATTGGTCCGGGTCGAAAATGCTGGGAAGGCGGTTGAAGCAGCTTTTGATTACCAAAAGCGGCTCAAAAAATAGAGACGCAGAGTCCCCTACCCCAACGGCTCCTCATGCTTGCACTCGGGGCAGAGCAGGACCTGGATGGGATCCTTCCCGCGGGGCTTCCGGGTCTTCTCCCCCATCCAAGGGTTCTTGCACTGGGGGCACTTCTTGGGCACGGGCTTGTCCCAGGTGAGCCAGTCGCACTTGGGGTAGTTGGTGCAGCCGTAGAAGGCTTTGCCGAAGCGGCTCTTCCGCGGGGCGACGTCGCTGCTGCACTTGGGGCAGGCGAAGCCTTCGAGGATCTCCTTCTTCACGGTCTTGCACTTGGGGTAGTCGACGCAGCAGATGAACTCGCCGTAGCGGCCGTGGCGCTTGACGAAGCCCTTGCCGCAGGTGGGGCAGTTCTCGCCGGTGGGCTGGTCCGGGGGCACGGGGATGCCCTTGGGGTCGGCCTTCACGATGCCCTTGCAATTGGGATAGTTGGGGCAAGCCCAAAAAGGCCCGAACTGACCCTTTCGAAGCTGCATGGGCTGGGTGCCGCAGTTGGGGCACTCCGGCGCGTCTTCCGGCTCCTCCATCTGCTCCAGCTCCTCGGTGCCATCGCAGTCGGGGTAGCGGGTGCAGCCCAGGAAGAGGCCGTTGCGGCCGATGCGCTTGAGCATGGGGCTTGAGCACTTCTTGCAGGTGCGATCCGAGGGCACGCCGGCCTTCAGGTTCTGCATCTCCTTGGAGGCGTTCTTCAGGAGCTTCTCGAAGGGCTTCCAGAAGTCCGTCATGGCCTTCTTGTAGGTGAGGTCGCCGGCCTCGATCTTGTCGAGGCTGTCCTCCAGGCCGCTGGTGTACTTGGGATCCATGAACTCGTGGAAGCCCTGGATGAGGAGGTCGGTGACCACCATGCCCAGCTCCGTGGGCTTGAAGCGGGCCTCCACCTTCTTCACGTAGTCGCGGCTCTGGATGGTCTGGATGATGCTCGCGTAGGTGGAGGGGCGGCCGATGCCATCCTCTTCCAGCTCCTTCACGAGGCTGCCTTCGTTGAAGCGCGCGGGGGGCTTCGTGAACTGCTGGTCCGCGTCCAGGTGCTCCAGCTTCAGGCTCTCCCCCTTGGTGAGGGCCGGCAGCTGGGCGGTGTCCTCGTCCTCATCGCCCTCGGCCTGGGTGGCATCGCCCTCCACGCCCTCGGCGGTGGTCTCCTTGGCATCCACGCGGTAGGCGGCGAGCCAGCCGGGGAAGCGCTCGATCTCGCCCTTGGCCTCGAACAGGGCGGTGTCGCCGTTCTTCAGCGCCACCTCGCTCTGGACCACGGTCTCATCGAAGCGGGCGGCCTCCATCTGGCAGGCCACGGTGCGGCGCCAGATGAGGGCGTAGAGGCGGAACTGATCGGGATCCAGCTTGGCCCGCAGGCTCTCGGGGGTGCGGCTGATGTCGGTGGGGCGGATGGCCTCGTGGGCATCCTGGGCGCTGTTCTTGCCCTTGAACTCCCGGGCCTTGGCGGGGAGGTAGTCCTTCCCGTACTTCTTCGCGATGAATTCCCGGGCGGCCTCCACGGCCTCGGGGGCCAGGCGGGGGCTGTCCGTTCTCATGTAGGTGATGAGACCCACGGGGCCTTCGCCGAAGTCCACGCCCTCATAGAGGCGCTGGGCGTTCTGCATGGTGCGCTGCACGCTGTACTTCAGCTTCTGGGCCGCCTCCTGCTGGAGCTTGGCGGTGGTGAAGGGGGCGCTGGGGTTGCGCTTCTTCTCCTTGGTCTCCAGGCCCGTGACCTTGTAGGTGGCCTTCTCCAGTTGGGCCTTGAGGTCCTCGGCTTCCGAGGCCTCGGCGATGCGGCGCTTGGTCTCCTTGTTGCCGAGCTGGAGGGCCTGGCCGCCCAGCTTCAGGAGCTTCATCTGGAAGGAGGGGGGCACCTTGGCGCTGAAGCGGCCCTTGAGCACCCAGTATTCGACGGGGTTGAAGGCCTGGATCTCCCGCTCCCGATCCACGATGAGGCGCACGGCCACGCTCTGCACCCGGCCGGCGCTGAGGCCGCGGCGCACCTTGTCCCAGAGGACCTTGGAGACCTTGTAGCCCACCAGACGGTCGAGCACGCGGCGGGCCCGCTGGGCGTCCACCAGGTCCTTCTTGATGGTGGTGGGGGCGGCCATGGCCTTCTGGATGCCCGTGGGGGTGATCTCATTGAAGAGGACCCGGTGCACGGGCAGGGTCTTGGGGGGCTTGATGGCCTCCAGCAGGTGCCAGGAGATGGCCTCCCCTTCGCGGTCGGGGTCCGTCGCGAGGTAGAGCTCGTCGGCCTCCTTGGCGGCGGCCTTCAGCTCCTTGACCACCTTCTCCTTGTCCTTGGAGATCTCGTAGCGCTCCTGGAAGCCGCCCTCGATGTCGATGACCTCCACCTTCTCGTCGCCCACGAGCATGGTTTCGTTCTTCGGGAGGTCCCGGATGTGCCCCACGGAGGCCAGCACCTTGTACCCCTTGCCGAGGTACTTGGTGATGGTCTTGGCCTTGCTGGGACTTTCGACGATGACGAGCTTCACCGGTACGGATTGGGACTGGATCATGGACCCCCCTCCCGGGGCCTTGTCAAGGGGCGGGGATGGCGCGGAGCTTTCCAAGGAGCACGGCGGGGTCTTCGCAAAGCTCCGCAGCGCCTTCACTTAGGAAGGCCTCCGTGCCCGGTGAACCGTCACACATATAAAGGTCCTTGCCGTGATCCAGGGCAAGCCTTGCCGTGACCAGGGAGCCGGAGCGCACCGCCGCTTCCACCACCCACACGGCCTCCACCCAGGCCGCCAGCAGGAGGTTGCGGCGGGGGAAGTGGGCGGGCTGGGGCTCGGCTTCCGGGGGGAAGGGGGTGAGCACCCCGCCCCCTGCGGCCACCATCCGCGCGAAGAGGGGCGCGTGCTCCGGGGGGTAGGGGTGGTCCAGGCCTGAGCCCAGCACGGCCCAGGTGGGACCGGCCTCCAAAGCCCCCAGGTGTGCGGCGGCATCGATGCCCCGGGCCCCGCCTGAGAGCACCGCCACCCCGGCCCCGGCCAGGGCCTTGCCGAAGGCGTGGGCCCGCTTCAGGCCCGGGCCCGAGGCGCGACGGGACCCCACGATCGCCACCCCCGGCACCGGGGGCGGCACCGCGCCCCGCACCCACAGGGCCACGGGGTAGGGCAGGGGGGCCAGGAGCCGATCCGCCTCGGGATCGCCCGGCAGGAGGAGGCGGGCGGCGGGGCGTTCGAAGGTGGCGCGGCGCTCCCAGAGTTCTTCGACCTCGGGCGGGAGGAAGAGGGCCTCGCCCTGCTCGAGCCGCGCCCAGGCCGCGGCCTTCTCCCGCTCGGGCCACGGGAGCACCGCGAAGGCCAGGGCCCAGGGGGCGTGGGGGTGGGAGGACATGAGGCGTCAGGCGTCAGGCTTCAGGCGTCGGGCTTCAGGCGTCGGGCGTCGGGTGGCTTCGGGTGGGGTTGGGTGCGTCCCATCCTGACCGAAGCCCCGGCCGCTGGCCATGGGCCGCTCCCACCCGGTGGGTCGCCCCGAGGCCCGACGCCCGACGCCTGACGTCCCTCATTTCGCCTTGTCTACCGGGCCCTTCCTGCTACACTGGCTCTCTTTGGTATTGCCGTCCCGAGAGGTCCCCATGTCCCGTCAGTGCGAAATTTGCGGTAAGAAGCCCCAGTTCGGGAACAACGTCTCCCACTCCAACAACGTCACCAAGCGGCGTTGGAACCCCAACATCCAGCCCGTGCGCGCCATGGTGAACGGCGCCGCCAAGAAGCTGCGCGTGTGCACCTCCTGCATCCAGGCCGGCAAGATCACCAAGGCCCCCCGCGGCCTCGGCAAGGTCCCCCAGGCCTAAGCTGGTTCTGCAGCATCCGAAAGGCGGCCCTGGGGCCGCCTTTCGTTGCGTAGGATGAAACCCATGCGGCTCGGCCTCGACACCACCTCCTCCTGGCTCCACCTGGCCCTGGTGGGCCCCCAGGGCGTGCACACGCACCGGGAGGCCCTCCTGAAGGGGCAGGGCACCTCCGAGGTGCTGGTGCCGGCCCTGGACGCCCTGCTGGCCCGCGCGGGCGCCTCGGCGGCGGACCTCACGGGGGTGGCCGCTTGCGTGGGCCCCGGCGGCTTCGCGGCCCTGCGCGTGGGCGTGGCCTTCGCCGAGGGGCTGGCCCTCACGGGGCTGCCCACCTGGGGCTTCACCGCCTTCGAGCTGCGGGCCCGCGCCCTGCGCGAGGCCGGCGTGACCGGCCCCGTGGCCCTGGTGCTCGATGGCCAGCGGGGCGATGCCTTCCTGCAGACCTGGGGCGAGGGCGGCCCCCTGGCCCCGCCGCGCTGCCTGCCCCTGGTCCTGCTGCCGGAGGCGGTGCTGGGCGACCTCCCCTGGTTCGCCCCGGAGCCCTTCACGGAGAAGGCGGAAGCCGTGCTGGGCCGGCCCCCCGTGGCCCTGGCCCCAGAGGCCGTGCTGGCGGGCCTCGCGGCCCTCACGGCGGACTGCGCCACCCGCGAGCCCGAGGCGCCCCTGCACCCCCTCTACCTGCGCGCCACGGATGCGGAGGTGAACTTCCCCCAGGCCGCCGCGCACCTGGCCGACGTGCACCGCCTGGGCAAGCTCCGGTGATCACGCGCCTGGAGCCGGGGGACGGGCTGGCCCCGTGGCTCACGGCCCTGGATGCGGCCACCTTCGGCGAGGCCTGGGGCCCCCTGGCGCGGCACGAGGGGATGTGGGTGATCGAGGGCGCCGCCTTCGCGCGGTTCTCCCTGGTGCCCCGGGTGCACGAGGGCGAGCTGCTGCGCATCGCCGTGGACCCCGCCCAGCGGGGTAAGGGCCTGGGCCGCACCCTGCTGGAGGGCGCCCAGCGGGAGCTGAAGGCCCTGGGCATCCGCGAGCTGAACCTGGAGGTGCGCCTGGGCAACGCCGCGGCGCGGGCCCTCTACGCCGCCTGCGGCTGGCGCGAAGTGGGCCGCCGCGCCCGCTACTACGGCGATGGGGAAGACGCCGTGCTCTACACCCTGGGCGGCTGAGCGCCCTCAGGCGCCCGGAAGCCCGGCCACGGCCAGCAGGGCCTCGGCGAAGGCTTCCGGCGCCTCCTGGGGCAGGTTGTGGCCGACGCCCGGCAGCACGCGCCAGGCGTAGGGGCCCTGGAAGCGGGGATCCGCAGCGGTGGGCGGCGGCGTCACCGCATCGGCGCCGCCGTGCAGGGTGAGGGTGGGCACGGCGATGGGCGGCTGCTGGGCGATGCGGGCCTCGGTGGCTTCGTAGGCGGGATCGCCGGGCGCCAGCCCGAACCGGTGGCGGTAGGCGTGGATCACCACCTCGACGAAGTCCGGGTTGTCGAAGGCGGCGGCGGTGCGCGCGAAGGTGGCGGGCGGGAAGGCCCAGGTGGGGGACCAGGTGGCCCACAGCAGCCGGGTGAGGGCCCGCCGATGCTCCGCCAGCCCGGCCCGGCCCCGTTCGCCGTGGAAGTAGTACTGGTACCAGTAGCGCTGCTCCACCTCCGGGGGGAGCGGGCGGGCGGCGGCGGCGAGGTCTTGGAGGCTGTACCCATCGCACACCAACCCCCGCACGCGGTCGGGCCAGAGGGCCGCGACGATGCTGGCGGCGCGGCCCCCCCAGTCGTAGCCCCCCAGCACGGCGGCGGGCAGGTGCAGGGCATCCATCAGGGCCAGGAGGTCGTGGGCGAGGGCCGCCTGCTGGCCGGAGCGGGGCGTGGCGGGATCGCGGAAGGCGGTGGTGCCGAAGCCCCGGAGGAAGGGCGTGATCACCCGGCATCCCGCCGCCACCAGGCGCGGGCTCACGGCCTCGTAGGCGTGGAGGTCGTAGGGGAAGCCGTGGAGCAGCACCACCGGCGGCCCCGTGGCGGGGCCTTCGTCCCGGTAGCCCACCTGGAGGTCGCCGGCCACGACGGACCGCAGGGGAGCGTCGGAGGGAAGGGGGGGCGCCACCATGCCCGCAGTGTGAGGGTATTCCCGCGCGCGGCCAACCCCTGGCGCCGCGGGCCTTCCGCCCACGCTACCCTGGAGCCGTGGCCTCCAACCCCCAGCGACCCGCCGAGCTGACCCGCCTCTACTGGGCGGCGGCGCTGGTGGCGCTCATCACGGTGGCCTTCCTGGCCTACAAGGCCATCAGCCCCCAGATCGGCACGGGCGCGGCGGATGGCCCCTCGCGCTGGGCGCTGCCGGCGGTGGGCCTCGCCAATGCGCTGGCCATCGGCACCCTGCTCTTCATCGTGGCCCGCTCCCTGGTGAAGCTGTGGTTCGAGCGCCGCAGCGGCATCCTGGGCGCGCGCCTGCGCACCCGCCTGGTGGTGGCCATGTTCGCCATCGGCGTGATCCCGAGCCTCCTGCTCTTCATCGTGGGCCGCAACTTCATCGCCAAGAACGTGGAGCGCTGGTTCTCCCCGGAGACGGAGGAGGTGATCGTGCTGGGCAAGCGCCTGGCCGAGCAGACCCGCGGCGAGGTGCAGGCCCGCCTGGATTTCGGCGCCGCCCGCCTGCTGGCGAGCCCTTCGGCGGAACCCGAGCGGCTGCGGGAGGAGGGCCACCTGGACCTGGTGGCGCGGCTCGTGCGCGAGGGCTTCCCCGGTCTCCTGGATGCCACCTCCGTGGATGGTCGCCGCACCCTGCCCCCCTTCCCGGGTCGGCCCCGGGATGGGGACTTCCTCGTGGTGCCCGAGGGCATGTGGCGCTTCCGGGTGGTGAAGCGGGGCGATGGCGAGTGGGTGGCCGGGCTCTTCATGCCCCAGGAGCAGGTGGAGGCCCTGCACCGCCTGGAACAGCGCCACCGGGAGAGCGTGGAGAGCCGCCGCATTCGCGAGAGCCTGGAGACGGTGCCCCAGAGCACCTTCCTCTTCCTCACGGTGCTCACCCTCTTCTTCGCCGTGTGGACGGGCCTCACCCTCAGCAAGAGCCTCAGCGAGCCCATCCGGGCCCTGGCCAAGGCGGCGCAGCGGGTGGGCAGTGGGGACCTGGAGGTGCAGCTGGCGGAGGTGGGCACGGATGAGCTGGCCTTCCTGGCCCGCAGCTTCAACGGGATGACCAAGGACCTGAAGACGAGCCGCGAGGCCCTGGAGGCCCAGACGGGGCGCCTGGACCAGCAGCGCGCCTACCTGGACCAGCTGCTGGCCGCCCTGCCCGTGGGCGTGCTGAGCTGGCGGGTGGATGGGGAGCTGCGGGTGGTCAATGCCGCGGCCCGCGCCTGGTTGGGGCTCAGCGATGCGGATGTGGCCCGGGGGTGGGCCGCGCTGCGCAGCAGCACGCGGCTGGGCCGCCTGCCGGAGATCTGGGAGGCCGTGAAGGCCCGTGGCCTGGCCGCCACCGAGGAGGTGCGCCTGGGGGGCGAGGGCGAGGGCCGCCCCATCCGCGTGATGGTGCTGCCCCTGCAGGGCGGCGGCCAGCTGGCCCTCCTGGAGGACCTCTCCCTGCTGGCCCAGGCCGAGAAGCGCGCCGCCTGGCAGGAGGTGGCCCGCCGCATGGCCCACGAGGTGAAGAACCCCCTCACGCCCATCCAGCTCACGGCCCAGCGCCTGCTGCGCAAGGGGCGGGAGGGCAAGCTGGAAGCGGAGAGCGTGCGCGAGGGCGCCGAGACCATCCTCGCGGAGGTCGGCAGCCTGGCGCGCCTGGTGGACAGCTTCAGCCGCTTCGCGCGGCTCCCCCAGCCGCAGTTCGCGCCCGTGGATGCGCGGGAGCTGGTGCTGCAGGTGGGCGCACTCTACAAGCCCAACCACCCGGGCGTCGCCTTCGAGGTGAGCGTGCCGCCCCATCCCCTGGCCGCCACCTGGGACGGCGACATGGTGAAGCGGGCCCTCATCAACTACGTGGACAACGCCCTCGGGGCCCTGGGCGCCGATGGCGAGGGCGGCGAGGGGAAGGGGGCCATCCGCATCCTCCTCGAGGAGGCCGAGGGTGTGGCCCTGCTGCGGGTGGAGGACGATGGTCCCGGCGTGGCGGTGGAGCACCGGGATCGGCTCTTCGAGCCCGCCTTCACCACCAAGCGCAAGGGCTCGGGCCTGGGCCTCGCCATCGTGCGGCGCATCGCCCTGGATCACGGGGGCGAGGCGGGCTACGCACCCCTCACCCCCGGCAGCCGCTTCGAGCTGCGCCTGCCGCTGAGCCCGAAAGTCGGTTAGTCGCCCAGGTCCGCCAGGACCTTGCGGGCGTTGGCGTCCAAGGCGCTGCGGGCCGGGGCCTCCAGGCCCTTGTCCCCGGGGAGGAGCTGGACCACCTTCCGGTAGCAATCCCGGGCCTTGGCCTTGTCACCGGCCTTGAGGGCGGCTTCGCCCAGGCTGTCCCAGGCGTTGGCGGAGGCGGGGTAGAGGTCCGTGGCCACGGTGAGCAGGGTGAGGGCTTCGGGCAGGCGACCCGCATTGAGGTGCTCGTAGCCCCGGTTGTTCAGCTGGGATTCGGCCACGGCCGGATCCTTGGGCTGGGCGGCGTGCAGGGCGCGGTAGGCCGCGCGGGCCGCTTCATGTTGGCCCGCCTTCAGCAGCTCCGAGGGCACGCGCTCCCCGGCGGCCATGCGGGGGATCACGCGCTCCCCCTCGGGGCTCAGCACCCGCAGGCCCTCGGGCACGGGCTGGTAGGACCAGCCGGCATCGCGGCGCACGAAGGTGTCCAGGGAGATGGCGTAGAGGTCGCCCGCCTCCGTGCCGGCCACGCGCAGGCCCTGGGCGGTGCGGGTGAATTCGAGCACGGTGTCGCCATCCATCCGGTAGCGGCCCGCCAACGCGTCGAGCCGGGCGGGGGGCAGCGCGGCGGGCTGGAGGGGCGTGGGCTCCCAGCCCTCCCAGTGGTACTCGATGGCGAGGGCGTGCAGGAGCTCCGTGGCCAGGTCCGAGCCATTGTCGGAGTTGGTCATCACGGCGGCCCCCTGGCCCGTTTCCGGGTTCACGAAGAGGAGGCAGCGGAAGCCCTCATCGGCCCCGCCGTGGGTGAAGTAGCCATGGCGGCCGCGGTAGCTGAGGAAGAACCCCACGCCGATGTAGTTGCGGTTGCCCGGCGAGGTGGTGAAGCGGGGGGTGAGCATCGTGCGGGCGGATGCGGCGGAGAGCACCTTCCCCCGGCCCGCGCGCGCGGCGATGACCTCCTGGGCGGCCTTCAGCAGGTCCGAGGGCGTGGTCCACAGGCCCGCCGCGGCCATCTCGGGGTAGCGGTGGTAGCGGCCGGGCAGGGGCTTGCCATCGGGGCGGTAGCCCGTGGGCAGGGTGGGCACGTCGCCCTCGGGCTGCACGAAGGAGCTGTCGGTCATGCCCAGGGGCTGGAGCACGAGGCGCTCCATGAGCGCGGGGAAGGCTTCGCCGGTGGCATCCATCATGGCCAGCTGGGCGATCGTGGTGCCGCCGCCGGAGTAGCGGAAGCGGGTCTCGGGCCTCAGGTCCACGCGCACGGGGGCGGAGTTCGCGGGTGGGGCGCCATCGAGGATCTGCGCCAGGGTGGGCAGGGGCTGGCCCTGGGCGTAGCCGAGGAAGCCGTGCACCGTGGTGCCGGCGCTGTGGCTCAGCAGCATGCGCAGGGTCACGGGCACGCCCTCGGCGGCGGGGGCTTCGGGCACCTTCCAGGTCTTCAGCGCGCCGTTGATGGGGGCATCGAGGCTGAGGCGGCCCTGCTCCACGAGCTTGAGCGCGCCCAGGGCGGAGATGGGCTTGCTGATGGAGGCGGCGAGGAAGCGGGTGCGGGGCGTGATGGGGGTCCGGGCCTCATCGGCCATGCCGTAGCCCTTGGCCCAGACCACCTGGAAGTTCTCCAGCACGGCCACGCTCACGCCCGGCACCTTGTGGTGGGCCATGCGCTCGGCCAGGGTCCAGGTGCGCTGGCCGGGCACCTGCCAGCGGGGCGGGCCCGCCTCGGGGGAGATGGGCACGAGGCCCCGCTCCACCCGCGCCGCGCGGTCGCCCCCCGGGCCGTCGGGAACGCTGGCCACGAGGCCGGCGGTGCAGAGGAGGAGGGGCAGGGCGCGGCGCGGCATGGGACCTCGGGGGAGACCCAAGATACCGCCCGACCGCCGGCCCGTTTAGGAGCGCGGGCCTCGTGTTACGAGAAACCGGGCATTATTGACAGCGTTCTCCGGCCGCCTAGCCTGGAGGTCAAACCTCCCGGAGAACCCATGCTGCGACCCACCGCCTTGCTACCGCTCTGCCTGGCCGTCATGCCGGCCTTGGCTTCCGCGCCCGCCCCTGCGCCCGCGCCCGCCCCGGCCCCCGTGTTCATGCGCCCGATCTGCTCCTGGCGCACCTCCGATGGCGGGCGAGTGGTCGTGGATTGCAATGGGAACATCTGTGTGGCCACCAAATACGACGCCGCCGGCAACGTGGTGTACGTCGATAAATACAGCGCGACTCCGGATTGGTGCCTGTGAAGCTCCGTCTGATCCCCCTCCTTCTGGCCTGGGCCGCCCTGCTGCCGGCCCAGGCCCGCCTCGGGTCCGGGACCCGCCAGCAGTGGGATGGGGCCACGCTCTACACCTGGAGCCTCGCCGGAGGCGGGGTGGAAGCCCAGTCGCCGGGCCGGCGGGGGCCGGAGACCCGCAAGGTCCCCCTGCCGCAGGGCCACCGGCTCCTAGGGGTCGTGCAGGGGGAGATGTGGGCGGTGAGACTGGAGGGTCCCGAACGGCGACCCGTCATCCATCGTGGTTCCGAAGGTCAGGGCTGGGAGCGGGTGGGCGAGGTGCCGCAGCCGGAGGCGCGCCTCCGGGGGTGTTTCCCGCTGCGCGGGGACCGCTTCCTCCTGCACCTGGGCATGGATGAGTTCAAGAAGGAGGGCCAGGCTTCGAACCTGGCCATCTTCCACCTCAAGGAGGGGATCTTCCAACTGGAGGAGCTGGTGGATCCCGGTCTGAGCGTCTACGAGCCCATGCCCCGGGGGCAGGATCCGGCCGGATGGGCCCCCCGGTTCCGGCCCCACCTGCAGGAAGTGGGGCTGGACCTGGCCACGGGGCTCCTCGAGGTGGTGGGCGGTCATCCGGTGGTGGTGATGCCCCGCGTGGGGAAAGTGGCGGTGTTCTCACCCGACCACGGGCACCTGCTCAAGCTGGTCACCCTCTATGGCGGGGTGGACGACCTGCTCAAGGGACCCGTGCCCCCCACGGGCCCCATCCTGCTGGCCCGCCCCCTGCCCACGGGGCTCCTGGTGGCCGCCCGCACTGAGGACGCCATGCGCACGGCCCGGGCGATCTTCCCCGACACGCCCCCCGCGGAGCCGGGGCCGGAGGAGCCGCCGGCGCCGGACCCCGCCTGGGCCAAGCGCCAGGAGGCCTTCCCCGAGGTGCTCTGGTACACCTGGGACGTCTCGGAATCCTCCTTCCGGTCCACGCCCGCGCCCCCGGGGTTCCCCGAGAAGATCCGCACGGCCGCGGACCTGCCCAACCTGGAATTCGTGGTGGACCTCCAGGGCCACCCCAAGCCCCAGGCGCCCCTCCAGGCTGAAGCGCCCCGGCCCCTCTCGACCCGGCGGCCCTGAGGGGCTCCAGGATCAGTTCGAGGCCCGATCGTAGGGCAGGTAGATGCGGAAGGTGCAGCCCTCACCCGGGTGGCTCTGCACCTCGAGATCGCCGCCATGTCCCCGCACGATGCTCCGCAGGGTGGACAGGCCCAGTCCCCGCCCCCGCTGCTTGGTGGTGTAGAAGGGCTCGAAGATGCGGGCGAGGGTCTCCGGGGACATGCCACACCCCGCATCCGCGACTTCGAGGCAGAGCCCCGGCGCACCCCCGCAGCGGGGGCCGGGCAGGCCCGGCAGGGCGTGGAGGCCGATGTGGATGCGCCCCGCCCCGGTGGGTTGGGCATCCACCGCGTTGGTGATGAGGTTGAGGAGCACCTGCCGGAGGGGGCCGGGCCGGGAGCTCAGGGGCGGCAGGTCAGGGGCGAGCGCCAGGCTCAGGGCGATGCGCTTGGGGATGGCCACGGCCAGGATGTCGGCCATGTCGCGGATGAGGGCCGCCACATCCACGGGCTCCGGATCGGGGCGATCATGCCCCGCGAACTCCAGGAGGTGTCGGGTGAGGTCGAGGCTCCGCGCCAGGGCCCGGTCCAGCAGGTCGAGGGCCGGCCGGGGGTCCCGGCCCTGCGCCACGCAGGCGGTGGCTTGGTGAGCCTGGGCCTGGATGGCGAACAGCACATTGTTCAGGTCATGCACCACGCCGCCCACGAGGAGCCCGAGCGTCTCCAGCTTCTGGGCCTCGCGGCGATCCCCCAGGGCCTCCCGCAGGCGCTGATTCCGGCGCCGCGCCGGTCGACGAGGTGCGCCCGATGCGGGTGGAGGCGGGGGTGGGGACTTCGGCACAGCAGCTCACCCAATTCGGGGGGGGGAAGTGCTGAAGGATTCCTCTGTGGCGGAGTACAGAATCAAGGGACTCTGCGTGACGCCGGGCACAGTTCACTCGGGTGGGGGCTTCCGGATCGGAGCTTCGAGCAGGGTGGGCGCCAGGCCGCAGGGCCCTTCGCAGGTGAGGCAGGTGCGCGAGAGGCGGAGCAGTTCGGCGCGGGAGGCTTCCAGGCGCTGGATCTCCCGGTCGAGGGCGGCCAGCTGATCCGCCATGAGGGTCTGCGCCGTGGTGCAGGTCGGGTGGTGCTGCCGCTCCACTTGGAGCAGCGTGCCGATGGCCTCCAGGGAGAGGCCCAGCTGCTGGGCGCGGCGGATGAACTGGATGCGCGCCACGGTATCGGGATGGAAGGTGCGGAAGCCCCCCTGGGTGCGGCCTACGGCGTGCAGCAGGCCCAGGCGCTCATAGAGGCGGACCGTCTGGTCGCTCACCCCCGTGAGCTGCGTTAGCGCACCCATTCGGAGCACGGTCTGGTCCTGATTGGCGGGCATGGGGCGAGACTAGCTCTGTGGTCGGATACAGATGCAAGGTCATTCCTTTCTGGAAATCGCGCCGGTGGCAAGGGCCGCCAGGGTCCCGAAAGGAATCGGATCGGCGCGGAGAAATCGGAGGCGACGCCGGGGTCTCGGCACGCGCCTCTGACCCAGCATAGGTCCGCTGCGGCGGGGGACCCGTTTATCTCACCCCGCGGCCCCGGACCATGCGCAGCAGCAGGCCCGGGATCGCGAACACCAGGAAGACCGTGAGCGTGGCGACGATCAGCCGCCCCAGCATCAGTAGCGCAGGACGCTGAACACGGGCAGGCCCGTGAGCTTGTCGCGGCCCGTGAGCCCGGAGAGCTCGATGAAGAGCGTGAGGCCCACGGCGGTGGCGCCCGTGGCCTCCACGAGCTTCCGCGCGGCCGCGGCGGTGCCGCCCGTGGCGAGCACATCATCCACGATGAGCACGCGGTCGCCGGGCTTGAAACTGTCCTGGTGGATCTCCAGGGCATCGGTGCCGTATTCCAGTCCGTAGCTCTCGGTGAAGCGGGCCCGGGGCAGCTTGCCGGGCTTGCGGGCGGGCACGAAGCCCAGGCCCAGGCGCTGCGCCAACGCGGCACCGAAGATGAAGCCGCGGCTCTCGATCCCCATCACGTGGGTGACCTGCAGGGGGCTCACGGGGCGGGCCATGGCCTCCACCGCCTGCTGGAAGGCGTGGGGATCGGCGAGGAGGGGCGTGATGTCGCGGAAGAGGATCCCGGGCTTGGGGAAGTCGGGCACGTCCTGCACAAAGTCGGTGAAGAGCATCGGGGCCTCGGGGCTCGGCGGATCAGCGCTTGATCTCGAAGGGGAGAGGTAGGGATTCTGCCCCGGAGGAGGGCACCCAGTCCAGCGACTCCACCACGGAAGGGGGTGGGGCCGCCGTGAGGGCGCGCTTCAGGGCGTCCATGCGGTCGTCGGTGCCCTCGGCCACGCCGAGCACGCTGCCATCCACGCCGTTCTTGACCCAGCCCGAGAGGCCCAGCGAATCCGCCTGGCTCTGCACGAAGTAGCGGAACCCGACGCCCTGGACCTGGCCCCGGATGGTGAAGCGGACGCGCATGCATCCCCCTGATGGTTGCTGTGGTTATCGGCAGATTAACCGGGGAGGGGAAATCTGGATCACATCCGGGGCGAGGGGCGGGCCCGGCGGGGGAAAATGGGGAATGTGCCCCATGGGAGAAGATCCGGCGGCCGGGGTAGGATCCACCCCGAGGTTGCCCGTGATCCCCGTTCCCCAGGCCGCACCCGAGCCCCCCCCGCCCACCCTCCTGGGCTGGCTGGGGCGGGCGTGGGACCGCTGGGCCCCGAAGACCCCCAAGAAGGCCTTCCTGGCCGCGGCGGTCTTCGTGGTGGTCCTGGAGCTGGGGATCATGCTCCTCCTGGCGAGGAAGTCCTCCGCCACGGACTGGCTGGATGCCTACCTGGACACGGGCACCCTGCTCGTGATGATGCCCTTCCTCTACGTGCTCTTCATCCGGCCCCTGGCCCGGGCCATCGAGGACCGCACCCAGCAGGGCGAGCGCCTCCAGCGCACCTGCGAGGAGCTGGAGGTGCAGGTGCGCTCCCGCACCCTCCAGCTGGAGTACACCACCCATGCCCTCCGCACCGTGGAGGAGGAGCACACCCGGAAGGACGCCCGCCTAAAGCTGCAGGGGCGCCTCCTCGACACGGTGCAGCAGGGCGTCATCGCCACGGGGAAGGGCGGGGGCATCCTCTACTGGAACCGCTTCGCCGAGCGCCTCTTCGGGTGGACGGAGGCGGAGGCCTGGGGCAAGACCCTCTCGCTGGTGACCCCCTTCCCGGAGGAGGCCCTCCGGGAGGGGGTCCTCGGGGGGAACCAGGGCTGGAGCGGGGAGGTGCAGGCCCTCCGGCGGGACGGCTCCCGCTTCCCCGCCTACCTCACGAGCGCCCCCATCGCGCGGGAGGACGCCAGCCTGGCGGGCGTGGTGTACACCTTCATCGACATCACCGACCGGAAGGAGGCCGAGGAGGCCATCCGGATCTCCGAGGAGAAGTACCAGAACCTGGTGGAGAACTCCCCCACGGGGATCTTCACCTTCCGGGAAGGCAAGGTGGTCTTCGCCAACCCCCGCTTCTTCCAGATCGTGGGGCGCGCCCTGGGGGACCTCAAGGCCGTGGAGCAGCGGGCGGGGGTGCATCCCCAGGACTGGTCCGGCGTCCAGGCCATCTGGTCCCGGGCCCTGGACGGGGAGATGGTGGTGCCCGTGTACGAGTGCCGCGTGGTGCGGCCCGATGGGCAGGTGCGCTGGGTGATCTGCCGGATCACCGTGACCTCGGACCGGGAGGGCCGCGCCCTCCTCGTGAACATCCAGGACATCACGGAGCGCTACCACGCCGAGCAGGAGCTCCGGGACTCGCGGGAGGTGCTGCACCGGCTCTCGGCGCGCCTCCTGAGCGTGCAGGAGCGCGAGCGGCAGCGCATCGCCCGGGAGCTGCACGACAGCATCGGCCAGAGCCTCAGCGCCATCAAGTTCATGGTGGAGCGGGGCGTGGCGGACCAGCACCCCGAGGAACGGCGGGCCACGAGCGGCAGCCTCCAGGCCGTGGTGCCCGCCATCCAGAAGTCCATCGAGGAGGTGCGCCGCATCTCCATGGCCCTGCGCCCCTCCACCCTCGACGACCTGGGGCTCGTGGCGACGATCAGCTGGTTCATCCGCGAGTTCGCCGCCACCTACCCCCACATCCGGGTGGAGAAGTCGGTGGACGTGGATGAGACCCGGATGCCCGACACCCTCAAGGTGAACCTCTTCCGCATCGTGCAGGAGGCGCTCAACAACGCCGCCAAGCACAGCGGCGCCGAGCGGATCACCCTCTCCCTCCGCCAGCTGGGGGGCGAGTGGCACCTCGACATCGAGGACGATGGGGTGGGCTTCGACCCGGGCCTCCCCCGCGTGCCCAGCGAGGAGGGGGGCTACGGGCTCACCACCATGCGGGAGCGCACCGAACTGTTCGGGGGCACCCTGCTGCTGGAGTCCGCCCCTGGAGAGGGCACCCGCGTCTACGCCCGCTGGCCCCTGGAGGCCCGGCCCCTCCCCGCCGGCGAGCGCACGGGGCCGCCTAGCGGGAGATGAGGCCCTTCTCGATGGCGTAGGCCGTGAGGGCGGGCACCGTGCGCAGGTTCAGCCGCTCCATGAGGCTCGAACGGTGCTTCTCCACCGTCTTCGGGCTGATGCAGAGGTACTCGGCGATCTCCTTGTTGCGGTACCCCTCGGCGATGAGCTTGAGCACCTCCCGCTCCCGGGTGGTGAGGTCCGCGTAGGAGGACTTGGGCAGGGCCGCATCCTTCCCCCCCAGGTAACCGGCGATGACCTGCGCCGCGATGGCGGGCCCCAGGTAGCGTTCCCCCGCGAGCACGGCCCGCACCGCCATGAGCAGCTCCGCGGCGGTGCTCTCCTTGAGCACGTAGCCGTTGGCGCCGGCCTGGAGCGCGGAGAAGACGTAGTCCTCGGTCTTGTGGGCCGTGAGGATGAGCACCTTGGTGCCGGGGCTCAGGCGCTTGATCTCCTCCAGGGCCTCCAGGCCATTGGTGCGGGGCATGGAGAGGTCCAGCATCATGAGGTCGGGCTTCAGCTCATCGACGGCCCGGATGGCCTCCCGGCCATCCGTGGCTTCACCCACCACTTCGAGGTCGGGCTCGGGGGCGAGGAGGGCCCGGATGCCCTCCCGGAGCAGGGCGTGGTCCTCCACCAGGACGATGCGGTGCCGCTTGGCCGTGGGGGTGGACACGAGTACTCCAGGGATGGGGTGGCTTCATTCTCCCCCGAAGTCTGGACTGGATCACCGGAATCGCGCCGGGGCGCGGGGGTGTTGAACCCGCGGGGCCGGGGGAACTTCAGCGCTTGGCCTTCGCGAGGTGGGCCTTGAGCCCGAAGACCTCGGTCTTGTCCATGCGGGCGCGGAAGGCCCCGGCCAGGGCCTCGGCCCGGGTGCGCTGGTCCGAGGGGAGCAGCTGGATGAGCTGCGCCCGGAGGGCCGGGACCCCCTCGAGGGTCAGGCCATCGGGGATCAGGGTGAGGAGGGTCCAGGCCAGGGCGGGATCCCTGGGCAGGCCGTGCTGGCCCTCCACCAGGCGCTCGGCCACCTTCACCAGGGCGTAGTCCAGGCCCGCATCCGCCAGCGCCACGAAGGTCGCGGTGGCCTTCCGTTCCTCCCGCGGGCCATCGAGGCCCTCATCGAGGATCACGGCCTGGAGGAAGGTCCGCAGCGCCGGCGTGTCGTCGGCGCCATCGAGGCGGGCCTTGGCCTCCGCCCACTCCACCTGCGCCAGCGGCACCCCCGCCTTGCGCAGGCGGGCGAGCCAGGGCACGGCTTCGATGTCCCCCGTGGCCAGGGCCTTCCGCACCCAGGTCAAGGTGTCGGGCAGGGAGCGGGCCATGCCGATGCCCCGGTAGCTGCGGAGGATCATGGCGTCCACCGCCACGCCCTCCCCTTGCCCCGCGGCCAGCCGATACCACCGGGTGGCGGCCTCGGCGTTCGGTTCGATCCAGGTGCCCTGGTCATAGGCCTCGGCCAGGGCCAGGAAGGAGGCGGTGCGACCCCGGAGGGCGGCCCGGGTGTGGAAGCGCACGGCGGCCCCGGGATCCCGGGGCAGGAAGGCCCCGATCCCGCGGGCGAGGGTCTCGGCGATCACGGCGAGGGACTCGGGCTCCTCCTGCACGGCGCGGTCGAGGTGCTGGCGGTAGCGGTCCCAGGCAGCCTCGGCTTCCCGCCCTTCGGGGCGGAGGGTGCGGCCCGTGCGAACGCAGGTGGGGGTCGCCTCCGAGGAGGGCAGGAAGCAGGGGCTGAGCACGAGGACGTACACCCTGGGTCCCATGTCCCAGGAGAGCTCGGTGCTCCCCTGGAGGGTCTTGCCGGGGCCCAGGGTGAGGAGCTGGCCCGGCGTGGCCATGACCTCCGTGGCCTCCGGATGGGCGAAGCCGAACACGAACTCGAGGTGGAAGAGGGCGCTCCGGTTCGCCAGCTCCCACTTCACGCGGCGGGGGCCGCTGCCCTCCGCGCCCTGGGCGGCGATCCGGAACTCCACCGGCGCCTGCCGGGAGGCGGTGCTCCAGGAGCTCCAGGTCTGGGCGGAGGCGGGCAGGGTGAGGGCCAGGAACAGGGTGGCGGCGCGCATGGAGTCCTTCGTGGGGATGAAGGATCCTAGCGGGCGCGCGAGGCGCGGGACAAGCCCGGGGCGGCCCTCAGGGGCGGGCCTGGAGACGCCCTTTCAGGAGCAACGCGGCGAGGTAGCCGGCGGCCACGACATCGTAGGCCGAACAGAAGGCGGGCCACCACGCGGGCACTCCGGGGTTGGCCACGAGGGCGCCGTGGAAGAGGTCCATGACGCCGTGCGCGGCCAGGGCCGCGACGGCCCACCAGAGGGAGCGCTTGAAGCCCAGGCTGGCGGCCAGGATGAAGCCGGCGCCGATGAGCCCATCCCCCACCAGGGCCTGGATGGAGCCGCCGATCAGGGCGAAGAGGGAATACAGGGCCGCGATCACGATCATGATCACGGGATAGAAGGAACGCTCCCGATCCAGGCCCATCCAGGTGCCGTAGGCCCCCACGGCGAGGGCAAGCAGGAGGCCGATGAGCCAGGGCATGGGGGTCCTCCAGTCCGGGGCCAGGTTCCGCAGGGTGCGGGAGTGGGGGCCCGAAGGAAGGATGGCCCGCCCCGGGAGGGGCCGCCAGGACAAGGAACCCACGATTTCGGCCAGGGGCGCCCTGGTCTCCGGAGGGCGTGGAAAAAAGTTCGTAAGGGCGGGCGGGGGGCGTCGTCTGCCTTGGGTAGGTCGGATGTCCCGCCTCACCTTGCCAAGGAGCAACCATGAAACCCGCAATCCTCGCGCCCCTCACCCTCGCCCTGGCCCTGGGAGGGCCGGCCCTCCAGGCCGGCGACCGGCCCCTGTTCGGAGGCGCCCTCCAGGTGAACCTGCCGGTGTCGGAGCTGAAGTCCGATGCCCATGACCGGGCGGGCTTCGGCGCGGCCTTCCACGTGGTCGTGGATCTGGGCGGCGGCCACCTGCTGCGGCCCCGCCTGGACGTCGACACCTATCGGGTGAAGGGGTCCTACGACTCGGGCTCCGACCACCAGGCCACCCTCGACCTCACGGGTGTGGGCCTCGGGGTGGACTACCTCCATCACTTCGGTGGCCGCGCGGATCGAGGTCTGTATGCCCTGGCGGGGCTCGGGGTGAAGCGGTGGTCCGTGGACTATGGCACCTACGACCGGCAGGGGGACACGGTCACCACCTCCTCCACCGACGCCCGCCGCCGCACCTCCCTCGAGGCCACCCTCGGCCTGGGCTACCAGGTGAAGGCCTGGTTCGGCGTTGAGGCCCGTTACACCCACTCCCGCTATGAGGGAACGGAAGGCGTGCGCCTCTACGCGAGCACGCCGGCCTCCCCCGCCGCGGACCGGGATGCCGGTGCCTTCCAGGTGGCCGCCACCTTCCGCTGGTGAGGGGAGGATGAGACCCGGCGAGGCCCCCGAAAGGGGGCTTCGTCGTGGGGGGAGGCGGCACCCGACTTCCACGTCTTCGATTGAACGCTGGCGCGAGTGCGGTGGCTTGAGGGGGAATCGAACCGCATCCAGCTGCGCCGGCTGCCGGTCTCGCTCCCGGCCTCCATCGATTGCAGGCCGTGCGGCCTGCTCCCGCTCGCTCGGCTCTCGGAGATGGAGCCTCCCACTGGACGGCCTCCGCGATCCTCCACCGATCGGACGCTGGTGCGTCCTCCCACGCGCCGGCGCGCGTGGAGGTGGAGCCTCCCTCTCGCGCGCCCCCCCCCCCCGGGGGAGACCCCGGTGTTCGGGCCCTCGCTGGATTGATTGCGGTGGGTTGGGGGGATTCGAACCGCATCCGGCTGCGCCGGCTGCCGGTCTCGCTCCCGACAGCGCACTGCGCTGTCTCCGCGATCCCACTCGGAGGTCCGAATCCTCTCGCGCTCAACCCTGGAGCGGGAACGAAAATAGGGATCCGTGGGGATCCCTATTTGCTGGGGTGAAAAATTGGTCGGCGCGAGAGGGAGGCTCCGGCTCCAGGAGCCGAAGGCGACTGGGAGCCCCGTCCAGTGGACGGGGCGATAGCCGGAGGGAACCCCGACCCGAAGGGGCGGAGGTTCGAATCCGGGGCCTTTTGCCGTAACGCAAATCAGGGACCCGGAAGGATCCCTGATTCGTGGGGTAATGATTGGTCGGCGCGAGAGGATTCGAACCTCCGACCCCTACCACCCCAAGGTAGTGCGCTACCAGGCTGCGCCACGCGCCGAAGACATTTACGGTATCGCGGGGGGGGCTTCAGGTCAAGGAAGGATCGGAGGCGAGGCGAGGCGCTGGTGCAGGGCCTTGAGGGCCTTGAGGATGGGCTTGAGGTCCTGGGAGGCGCGGATGACCCGGGGGATGCGTTCCTTGGGGCGGGCGGGGGCCAGGTCGGCCTCATCCAGGCCGAGGTCCAGGGGGCGCTCCAGGCTGCCGGTGCGCAGGAGCTGCCGGCAGTCGGCCACCGTGAGGCCCTCCCGGAGCCAGTCGCGGATCTTGGTGAGGGTGGGGAACTGGTCCAGGTGGTAGTAGCGGAGGTTGCCCTGGCTGCGGCGGGGCCGGATGTCGGGCACGATCGTTTCCCAGTAGCGCAGCTCCTTCGGGCTCACCCCCAGGCGCTCCGCGCACTCGCCGATCTTGAACCAGCGCTTCTCCACGGGGGCCTACGGCTGTTCCCTGGGCTCGATGCCCAGCTGCTTGAGGCGCTTGTAGAGGTTGGAGCGGTCCATGCCCACCCGCTCGGCCACGCGGGTCATGTTCCCATTGCTGCGCTTGAGCTCCCGCTGGATGAACTGGGACTCGAACCACTCCCGGGCGTCCTTCAGGCTGGCGAAGTCGGGGAAGGAGAAGGGATCGGTCTCGGGCAGGTGGCGCACGGCCAGGGGGCCCAGGTCGCGCACGGTGATGTCGGCACCGCGGCTCAGGATGACGGCGCGCTCCATGAGGTTGCGGAGCTCGCGCACGTTGCCGGGCCAGTCGTGGCGCAGGAGGAGGTCCACGGCATCGGGGCCCAGGCGCTTGGGCGGGCGCCCGTATTGGCGGGCGATGCGCTCCACGAAGGCGGTGGCCAGGGGCACCACGTCCTCGGGGCGCTCGCGCAGGGGCGGCACGCGCAGGGGCACCACGGCGAGGCGGAAGTAGAGGTCCTCGCGGAAGCGGCCGGCGCGGATCTCCTCCTCGAGGTTCTTGTTGGTGGCGGCCAGCACGCGGCAGTCCACGGCCTGGGCCCCGCCGCCGCCCACGGGCTCCACGCGCCCCTCCTGGAGGGCCCGCAGGACCTTGGCCTGGGTCTTGAGCGACATGTCGCCCACTTCATCCAGGAAGAGGGTCCCCCCGTGGGCCTCGCGGAACTTGCCCTTGGCATCGCGTACGGCGCCGGTGAAGGCGCCCTTCACATGGCCGAAGAGCTCACTCTCGATCAGCTCCTCGGGGATGGCGGCGCAGTTGACCTCCACGAAGGGGGCATCGGCCCGGAGGCTCTGCTCGTGGATGAGCCGGGCGATCTCCTCCTTGCCGCTGCCGTTCTCGCCGCTGAGGAGCACGCGGCCATCGGTGGGGGCAACGAGCTTCACATCACCCAGGAGGCGCTTCATGGCGGGGCTCTCGGCCAGGAAGAACCGCCCCGAGGCCACCTCGGCGTGGAGGCGCTGGTTCTCCTGCTGCAGCCGGCCCTGCTTGAGGGCGTTGCCCAGCACGAGCAGGAGGCGGTCCAGGTCGATGGGCTTCTCGAGGAAGTCGAAGGCGCCCAGCTTGGTGGCCTGCAGGGCCGTGTCGATGTTGGCGTGGCCGCTGATCATCACCACGGGCAGGTCGGGGTGGGTGGCCTTGGCCTGCTTCAGGGTCTCCAGTCCGTCGAGGCCCGGGAGCCACACGTCCAGCAGCATGCCGTGCACGGCATCGCCATCGGGGCCCTGCAGCACCTCCAGGGCCTGCTCGCCGCTCTCGGCCTTGAGCACCGCATAGCCCTCATCCTTCAGCGCTTCGCCCAATGACTTCCGGATGCCCGGTTCGTCATCCACCAGCAGGATCGTGAGGGGGGTGCCCATGAAGGTTCCAGTTCCATGAAGACGCAGGGCGCCTGGATCGTTGGAAGCAGGATACCGGGACTTGGGGGGATCCTTCCCCCTACAGGTCCTCGCCGGGCAGGGGGAGCACCAGGGTGAAGGCGCTGCCCTTGCCCACCTCGCTGGCCACCTCCAGGCGCCCGCCCTGGGCTTCCAGCAGGGAGCGCACGATGGCCAGGCCCAGGCCCCAGCCGGAGGCGGAGTCGGTCTGCTGGGCCTGGCGGAAGGGCTGGAGGATGGCCTCCACCGCCTCGGGCTCGATGCCCCGGCCCGTGTCCCACACGGTGAGGCGCCACTCCCGGCGGGCCTCATCCACGGCGCAGCGCACCCCCACCGTGCCGCCGGCGGGGGTGAACTTGAGGGCGTTCTCGAAGAGGTTGAACAGGGCCTGCTGCAGGGCGCCGGGATCCACCTTGAGGGGTTGGAAGGCGGACGCCTCATTGGGCTCGAAGCGCAGGGTCAGGTCGCGGGCCTCGGCCTTGATGCGCAGCACCCCCTCCAGGCCGCCCAGCAGCTCCCGGGGCGTGGTGTGCTCCAGGTGCAGGGATTCCAGGATGGCTTCGCCCCGGCGCTGGTCGAGGAGGCCCCGCACCAGGGATTCGATGCGGCGGCTCTCGTGGTCGAGCACCCGCAGGGCACCATCCGCGTCGTTCCCTTCCGGGAGCGCGTCCCGGACCCGATCCGCGGCGAGCATGATGCTCGTGAGCGGGGAACGCAGGTCGTGGGCGAGGGTGTCGAGCAGCCGCACGCGGGCTTCCAGGGTGCGCCGGATCTGATCGTGGGCCTGCTCCAGGGCGCGATTCTGGCGGGCGATGGCCAGGGTGCGGTCCTCCACCGTGGCCTCGAGCACGAGGGCCTCCCGGGCCAGGGCGTTGAGCCGGAGCACGAAGACCCCGACCGTGGCGCCCAGGAGGGCCAGGGTGAAGCAGATCCGGGCGGTCCAGGTCTGGTACCAGGCCGGGAGGATCTCCAGGGCGATGGGGGGGGCCTCCGCCCAGGTGAGGCCATCCAGGCTCGCCCGGGCCTGGAGCTGGTAGCGGCCGGGGCTGATGCCCCGGATGTGGGCGTGCCCATCCGCGGGGAGGTCCTGGTATTCCGTGTCGAGGCCCAGCAACCGGGCCTGGATGCGGGGGCGCAGGGGCAGGCTGCCGTGGGGGACATCCAGCACCATGTCCACGTAGCTGGCGCCTGGGGGCACGGTCAGGGGCCCCTCCCCGGTGGCGAAGCCGCCGCTCCACCCCACCTCCACGAGTCGGGGCGCAGGGAAGGGGGTGGGGAGGATGGGGCCCCCCAGATCCAGGAGGCTCACGCCCGTGATCATGCCGATCCAGAGGCGGTTCTTCCGGTCCAGGAGCACCGCGCCGGCGTTGGTCTCGTTGGAGAGCAGCCCCACGGACTCCGTGAGGTGCACGCGCCGGGATTCCTGGAGCAGGGTGACGCCCCGACCGTGGCCCACGGCGACCCCCTGGGGGCCCAGATCGGTGATGAAGCTGATGGCGTCATCCGGCAGCCCCTGTTGGAAGCCCATGGGGTACCAGTGCCCCTCCTGGCGCATCCAGAGCCCGCGCGAGGACCCGGCCCACAGGCGGCCATGGGTGTCCCGGCCCAAGGCGCCCACCACCTGGCCGGAGAGGGGGCCCAGATCCGGCAGGGGGGAGAAGTGCCCGCCCTCGAAGGTGGCGATGCCCCGGGAGAGGCCCACCAGGAGCTGCCCCTCGTAGGAGAGCAGGGCATTCACGCCACTGGCCCCGAGCTCCGGAGGCACCCGGGTCTGGGTCACCGAGCGGAAGGCCGGGTCCAGCTCCAGGAGGCCCCGCTCCGAGGCCCCATACAGCCGGTCCTGATGCCACACGAGGGCGGTCACGGCGGACCGGCTCACCTCCGACCCCAGGGGGATGGGCACCAGGCGGCCCCCCACCCAGCGGACCACCCCCACATCGGTGCCCACCACGGCCCCACCCTGGCGATCGGCAACCACCGACCAACAGGAGGTGGTGGGCAGCCCCTCCTTGCGGCTCCACCGCCGCACCACGCGGTCGTCGCGGACCTCGAAGAGGCCCTGACTGCCGACCAGGAGCAGGTGGCCCGGCTCCAATTCCAGGATCCCCATGACGGCCCCCAGCGGGTTCCCCCCGCGGGGCAGATCGGGGCTGAGGACCCCCAGGCGCGGTTGGGCCAGGGAGAGGAGGCCGCTGCCATCCGTCCCGATCCAGAGGGTGCCGTGGGAATCCTCGAGGGCGAGGTTCACTTTGTCGGCGGGAAGCTCCTGGCCGCTTTGATAGAGGCGACCCGATCCCCGCCCATCGTCCACCCAGAGGCCATCATCCCCCAGGGCCAGGAGCCGGCGGCCTCCCCGGCCGAAGCTGAGGTTGGAGATGCGGAAGCCTTTGGGGAGGGGCGGCAGGGGCACCTCGACCCAGGCCCCGGCCTTCCAGCGGAAGAGGGTGTCGGGGTAGAGCAGGTACACATGGCCCGCGGGATCCCGGCGGATCAGCAGGGCATCCTGCACCCGCCGGCCCCGCGGGGCCTCGGCCGAGTGGAAGGTCCGCCCATCCCAGGTGCCGAACTGGGTGCGGCCCAGGACCCAGAGCACCCCCTGGACATCCTGGGCCAGGCTGTAAACCTGCTGGGCATCCAGTTCGGGCGTGAGCGGCACCTGGGTGGCCTTCCCCTCCCGGACCACCCAGAGCCCCTTCAGGCTCCCGGCGGCGACCCCACCTCCGGGGGCGGGCCCGAGCTCGTAGCAGCCCAGGGGGCCTTGGTGATCGCTGGAGGGCAGGTTGATCACCCGGTTCCCCCGGATCACGCTGAGCCCCTCATCGCGGCTGGCCACCACCATGCCGCCGTCCCCATCTTCCCAGAGGGAGGATACCTGGCGGGCCATCAGGCCCTGGGCGGCCCCGAAGGTCTGGAATCCATTCCCCCCCAGGCGGGCCACCCCGCCCGCATTGGTGCCCACCCAGAGGAAGCCGCGGCGGTCTTCGTGCAGGGCCGTGACCTGGCTCTGGGGCAGCCCCTCCCGGAGGCTCCGCTGGTAGAAGGCCGGCTGGACCTGGGCCGGGGCGGGGGCGATCCCGGCGAGGCAGATCAAGGCCCCGAGGATCCGTGCGGCCGGAAGCCGCAGGATCCGCCGGACACGGGGAATCTGCCAGGGGAGGGGAGGGATCATCGAACCACCCAATTCATCGGCCTGGGCGGGGGGCCCTGTAATCTGGGGGGACGGGGGCCCATGCTCATCGACGCTCATTGCCATCTTACGGGCACCTACGCCGAGGGTGTGGCGGCGGAAGCCCTGCTGGCCCGGGCCCGGGCCGAGGGGGTGGAGGGGTTCATCGCCGTGGGCACGGATCTGGCCGACAGCCGGGAGGTCCTGGCCCTGGCCCAGGGCACGCCGGGCGTGCAGGCCTCCCTGGGCGTGCACCCCCATGAGGCCAAGACCTGGACCGCCGGTACGGAGGCCGAACTCGAGGCCCTGCTGGGGGATCCCGCCGCCCGCTTCGTGGGGGAGACGGGTCTGGATTTCCACTACGACCTGAGCCCCCGGGCCGAGCAGGAGGCGGTCTTCCGCGCCCAGATCCGATTGGCCCGGCGCCTGGACAAGCCCCTGATGATCCACACCCGTTCCGCCCCGGCGGAGACCCTGCAGGTGCTCCGGGAGGAGGGGGCCCACCGGGGGATCATCCACTGCTTCAGCGAAGACCGGGCCTTCGCGGAGGGGGCCCTGGACCTGGGCTTCCACCTCAGCTTCTCGGGCATCCTCACCTTCAAGAAGGCGGAGGCCATCCGCGAGGTGGCCGCCTGGGCCCCCCTGGACCGGATCCTGGTGGAGACCGATGCCCCCTTCCTGGCCCCGGTTCCCTACCGGGGCAAGCCCAATGAACCCGGGTTCGTGCGCTTCACGGCCCAGGCCCTGGCGGAGCTGCGGGGCCTCGATCCCCGGCGCCTGGCGGAGATCACCACCTCGAACCTGGAGGCCCTATGCGGCTGGGCGCCCTGATCCTCCTCTGCGGGGCCCTCCGGGCCGGGGACGACCCCCACTCCCTCCGACCCCTCCCCTGGGAGCGGGTGGCGCGCCTGCCCTGGCAGGCCCTTGATCGGATGCCCCCCCTCGCACTGCCCGTCCTCCTGCCCTCCACGGGACCGCTCAAGGTCCGCCTCCTGGCCGATGGCACGCTGGTGGTCCTGGAAGGCAAGGGGCTCCGCAAGCTGCTCACGGGCCTGCCGGGGCGCCCCGCCAAGGTGTGGCGGGACGGGGGTATCCCCCTCGCGGTCAGCACCGGGGAGTGGGACTTCCCGGAGGATGGCCCCCTCACCCGCGGCCTGGGGGCCCTCGCCTGGGAGGCGGAGGACCTCCGTCCCAGCCTGCAGGGGCTCCTCTGGATCCTCGAGGATGGGGAAAACCACCTCACGGTGCTGCATCCCGCCACAGGGCGCCTGGCCTACCTGCCCCTGCCCCCGGGGGAGGCCCACGACCTGACCTTCGGGCGGGACCGCCTCCTGGTGGCCACCGGGGGGCGTCCGGCCGCCTGGAGCCTGCCCTGGGTTGCCCTGCTGCCCACCTTCATCCACCTGGGGGGCCGGGACAAGGCCGAGCCCCGGGGGGGGGCGTTGAACCCTTTCTAGGTTTGGCACGTCAGTGGCTTTAGGCAGTCCAAGGAATCATCTTCTAAGGGAGCCTCGGGTCCCCCCGCGGCACCCTCCCAGGGAGGAACCCATGCGCGACCACCTTCGAATCCCCGCCCTCCTGGCCCTGACCCTCCCCGGGATCATCTGCCAGGCCCAGCAACCCGCTCCCGCCCCGGATGGGGACCACGACGAGGACAGCTACCAGGGCGAGGCCCCCGAGCGTTACGCCCGGGTGCGCACCCTCGAAGGGGATGTCCGCATCCGCAAGGGCGATGTGGAGGATGACCTCAGCCGTGGCACCCCCATCGGGGAGGGCGATGTGCTCGAGAGCCGCGGTCGCGGGGTGGTGCAGCTGGTGGATGGCACCCGCATCGCCTTCGCCGGGGCCACCCGCTTCACGGTGGCGGCCCTCTTCAAGGATGCCCGGGGCGAGCGCCAGGTGCTCCTGCGGCTCGACTACGGCCGCCTGCGGGTGAGCCTGGGTGGCGACAGCGATGCCCGCTTCCGCATCGACACCCCCTCCGGGCAGGTGACCTGCATGGACAAGGGCACCTTCACCGTGGAGATGGAGCGGGACCGCACCCTGCGCCTGAAGGTCTTCAACGGCCGCGTGACCGTGCGCAACGAGCGGGACGAGGCCCGGGTCGGCACCGGGGAGCGGCTCACGGTCTACGGCAGCCAGGATCGCCTCGACCGGGTGCGCGACTTCAACACCTACGAGGAGGATGAGTTCGACCGGTGGTCCGAGCGCAGCACCGTGGTCCGCCGCGGCCGCAGCTGGGATCGCGTGCCCGCCGAGCTGCGCCACTATTCCGATGAGCTGGACGAGAACGGCGAGTGGGTGCACAGCGACGAGTACGGCTGGGTGTGGAAGCCCGGTTCCCAGGCTGAGGATTGGCGCCCCTACTACCGGGGTCGCTGGGCGGCCTATCCGGGCGGCATGACCTGGGTGAGCGACGAACCCTGGGGCTATGTGACCTATCACCACGGCCGTTGGGCCTGGGGTGCGGGGATGGGCTGGTACTGGATCCCCGGGGTGAACTACAGCCCCGCCTGGGTGGCGTGGCGCTACGACGGCGGCAACTGCGGCTGGGCGCCCCTGAACTACTACAACGCCCCCTGCGAATGGGGCTGGGGGGCCTGGCACGGCTACGGCGCCTGGAACATCGTGAGCATCAACTACATCACCGTGGTCAACGTGGGCCGGCACTGCTACCGGGACCGCGCCGTGATCTCGGCCTTCCACCCCACCGGCAGCAGCACCTGGGTCGGCGGCCGCAGCACCAATCCAGGGTGGACCCGCGTGCCCCTGATGGCCCGCCCCACCGAACTCCGGTCCGGGGCCGACTTCCAGCGCGCCTTCCAGCGGGATGTCTCCCGCACCCGCCTGGCGGCCTATGATCAGCAGGCCCGGCAGGCCACGGGGCGGAGCATCATCCGCCGGGAGCTCAGCCCCGCCAACCCCGCCGGCAACCCCAACGGCAACACCGGGGTGGTGCCTCCCGGCCGGGGATCCCTCCCCGGAGGCGGGGTGGGCCGCGTGCCCTTCGAGGACCGCAGCCGCCAGCAGGGCCCCGAGCGCGGCCCCGGTTGGCTCCGCACCGGCCAGCGCACCCTGGAGGCCCCGGTGGACCGCCCGCGGGATGGGGCCACCCCCCGCGAAACGTCGCCCCGGGAGACCCGGCCCGTGGATCGTCCCCGCGACGGCGCGACCCCCCGGGAGGCGACTCCCCGTGAGACCCGGCCCGTGGATCGCCCCCGCGATGGCGTGAGCCCGCGCGAGGGTTTCCCCCGGGAGACCTCGCCCCGGGAGACCCGGCCGGCGGACCGCCCCCGGGACTTCCGGGAGGATCGCCCCTCGGACCGCCGCCTGGACCGCCCCGTGGATCCCCCCCGGGACCGCGACGCGGGTCGGGAACGGATCGAACGCCCCCGGGAGACCCCCCGGGAGGAGCGCCCCCGGGAGACCCGTGAGGAACGCCGGGAGATCCGCGAGGAGCGGCGGGAAGACCGGCCGGCCCCCCGGCAGGAATCCCGCCCCGCCCCCCCGCCCCGCACGGAGAGCCGCCCGGCGCCCCCCCGCAGCGAGAGCCGCGGCGGCCGGATCCGCTGAGCCACCCGTCCAAACCCAGGGCCCGGCAAATGCCGGGCCCTCTGCTTTACTGGAGGGTGGAGGTCGTTGTGCCCGAGGGTAAGCAGGTCCAGCAGATGTTCAGCGCCATCGCCGGCCGCTACGATCTGCTCAACCACGTGCTCAGCGGGGGCATCGACTTCTACTGGTGGTGGCGCATGGCCCGCCGGAGCGGTGCCGGTCCCGGCAAGCGCATGCTCGATGTGGCCGCCGGCACGGGGGATTCCTCCGTGGCCCTGGCCAAGCGGGGGGCCGAGGTGGTGAGCACCGACTTCACCCACGCCATGCTGGCCTTCGGGCCCGCGAAGTTCCAGCGCAAGGGCCTTGCGGGCCGCATCTGGGCCAGCTCCGATGCGGACGCCCAGTGCCTGCCCTTCAAGGACGCCACCTTCGATGGGCTGACCATCTGCTACGGCATCCGCAACGTGGAGCGCCGCCCCCTCGCCTACGCGGAGTTCCTGCGGGTGCTGAAGCCCGGGGGTCAGCTCACCATCCTGGAGTTCAGCTCCCCGGTGGTGCCGGGGCTGAAGCCCATCTACGACTGGTACAGCCTCAAGGTCCTCCCGCGCATCGGCGCCTGGATCAGCGGCGATGCCGACGCCTACACCTACCTGCCCGAGAGCATCCGCCAGTTCCCCGATCAGCGGGGCCTCGCGGCGGAGCTGGAATCCGCGGGATTCCGCCAGGTGGGCTGGACCAACCTCACGGGGGGCATCGTCGCCCTCCACACCGGAACGAAATAGGAGACCCCATGGCCACCCCGAAGCTTCCCATTCCCGCCGACCTGCTCAAGAGCGTTGCCAATGCCAAGCCCGCTGAGGCCGACGCGGGTCAGCCCGGCACCAAGAACGTGAGCAAGGCGCCCGCCCCCAAGGTGAAGGCGAGCACCAAGCCCGTGAAGAGCACCGTCAATCAGACCCGCAGCACCAACCGCGGGAAATAGCAGTCCCGCCCAGGTTCACTTCACCGGCAGCTGCTTGAGGCCGGTGGCCGTGACCTCGCTCTTGGCGAGGATGCCCACGGCATTGGGGTTCGCCTTCACCGTGGCCTCCACGAGCTCCACGGTGTCGAGGAAGGTGACATCGGGCGCCGGAGCGCCCCCCTTCGGGGATTTGGCGTACTGGAGGTACTCCAGCGGGCTCATCTTGAGCACGCCGAGGCAGAGGGTCTGCAGGGACTTGGTCCCCTTGGGGATGAAGATCCGGACCTGCCGCCCTCCCAGGTGGGTCATCTGCCCCTTGGCCAGGTCGGTGAGCTGGCTGGCGCTGATGGACCCGCTGACGGGGTTGGTGGGGTGGACCACGAGCACCAGGTCCGTGGCCTGGGCCTGGGCCAGGGTGGCGAAGGCGAGGGGGAGGAAGTGGCGGGGCAGGATGGCCATGGGGACCTCGGGTGACGAAGTACCATCGGCGGGGGCTGACCGGGGCCTGAATCCCGGCCCTCCGGTCTAGAACAGGCTCACGCCCTCCATCTCCGCGGGTTGGGCGAGCCCCATGAGCTTGAGCAGGGTGGGGGCCACGTCGGCGAGGGTGCCCCCGCTGCGCAGCTGCTTCTGCTCGAAGCCGGCGGCCACGATGAGGCCCGGCACGGGGTTGAGCGTGTGGGAGGTGTGGGGGTTCCCCGCCTCATCCCGCATGCACTCGCAGTTGCCGTGGTCGGCGGTGAGGAGCAGCGCGCCGCCCTTGGCGAGGGAGGCCGCGGCGATCTGGGCGATGCAGGCGTCCAGAACCTGGCAGGCGGTGGTGGTGGCGGCGAGGTCGCCCGTGTGGCCCACCATGTCGCCGTTGGCCAGGTTGCACACCAGCAGCTGGTACTGGCCCGAGTGGATGGCCTTCACGAGGCCGCCCGTCACCTCGGCGGCGCTCATCTCCGGCTGCAGGTCGTAGGTGGCCACCTTGGGGCTGGGCACCAGGTTGCGGTCTTCGCCGGGGAAGAGGTCCTCGCGGCCGCCGTTGAGGAAGAAGGTCACGTGGGGGTACTTCTCCGTCTCCGCCGTGCGGAACTGCTTGCCGCCGGCCCCTGCCACCACCTCGCCCAGGATGTTGGTGAGGCTCTGGGGGGGGAAGGCCACAGTGACGAAGGGCTCCAGGGCCGCGTCGTACTGGGTGAGGGTGAGCAGCTTCACGGCAGGGCGGTGCTGGGCAGCGAAGCCGGAGAAGGCGGGGTTCACCAGGGCGTGGCTGAACTGGCGGGCGCGGTCGGCCCGGAAGTTGAAGAAGAAGACCCCATCCCCATCGGCGATGGGCTGGAAGGCGGCCAGCTTCGTGGGCTTCACGAACTCATCGGTCTCGCCCCGGTCGTAGGCGGCCTGCAGGCCCGTGAGGGCGTCGGGCGCCTCGAAGGGGGCCTCGCCGTCCACCATGAGCTTCCAGGCGGCCTCCACGCGCTCCCAGCGCTGGTCGCGGTCCATGGCGTAGTAGCGGCCCTGGAGACTCCCCACCGTGACCAGAGGGCAGGCGCGGAGCTGGAAGCCCAGCCACTGGAGGAAGCCATCGGCACACTTCTGGGCCGTGTCGCGGCCATCCAGGAAGGCGTGGATCGTGGTGGGCACGCCCATGTCCTGGGCCCACTGGGCGAAGGCCACCAGGTGGTTTTGGTGGCTGTGCACGCCCCCATCGGACACGAGCCCCAGCAGGTGCAGCCGCTTGCCCGAGGCCTTCAGCTCCGCCAGCAGGGCCCCGATGGCGGCGTTGTCGCGCAGGGTGTTCTCCCGGATGGCCTTGTCGATGCGCGTGAGGTCCTGCCACACCACCCGGCCCGCGCCGATGGTCATGTGCCCCACCTCGGAGTTGCCCATCTGCCCCGCCGGCAGCCCCACCGCCTCGCCGCTGGTCTCCAGCTGCGTGCAGGCGTACTTGGCCCGCAGCTCGTTCAGGTGCGTCATCCCCGCCCGCAGCGTCGCATCGAACGCATTGCGCGGCCCGTCGCCGAAGCCATCGAGGATGAGGAGGGTCACGGGGCCTGGGATCATGGGGAGCCTGTGGGAACGCGAAGAGCGCGAAGAATGGCGCGAAGAGCGCGAAAATGACTATTGAGGTGCCTGGTGGACCAGGCGCTCCCATTCCAGCTTGCGGTGACTGCCGAAGTTGATGAGCAGGCCCAATGGCAATCCAGCGGCTTTGAGGTAGTTCACCACTTGGGCACGCTCGGCTTCAGACAGGCGGCTGATAGCTTTCAGTTCCACGATGATCTGCCCATGGATGAGGAAGTCGGCCTGAAACCGCTTCTCCAGGAACTGATCCTTATACCGGATTCGCAGGGCCAATTCTCTTCCAAAGGGGATGCCCCGTTTGCCCAACTCCAAGGCGAAGGCTTCGGCGTACACGGATTCGAGAAATCCTGGCCCGAGCGTGGCATGGACCTCCATGGCCGCCCCGATGACCTCAAATACTTCCTCCTTGAGGATCAGCTCGGCCATGGGATTTCCGGTCCTCCCTTCGCGCTCTTCGCGCTCTTCTTCGCGCTCTTCGCGTTCTAGGGAACCAGCTCCCCGTGGGGATGGCAGAGCAGGAACATCACGGCCATGCGGACGGGCACGCCGTTGGTGACCTGGTCGAGGACGAGGCTGTTGGGGCCGTCGGCGACGTCGGAGGTGATCTCCAGGCCACGGTTGATGGGGCCGGGGTGCATGACGGCGACGTCCTTCTTGGCGCGCTTCATCCGGGTGGGGTTCAGCTGGAAGAACTTGGAGTACTCGCCCTGGCCGGGGATGTAGGCGCCGGTACCGCGCTCGAACTGGGCGCGGAGCATCATGATGGCGTCCTGCTCGGGGAGCACGGCGTCGAAGTCGTGGCTGATCTCGATGCTGGGCCAGGTGGCCTTGAGCTCCTGGGGCACGAGGGTGGGCGGGCCCACGAGGGTGACCTTGGCGCCCATCTTGGTGAGGAGCCACATGTTGGAGCGCACCACACGGCTGTGGCGGATGTCGCCCACGATGGCGACCTTCAGGCCCTCCAGCTTCCCGAAGCGCTTGCGCAGGGTGTAGGCGTCGAGCAGGGCCTGGGTGGGGTGCTCGTGGGCGCCGTCGCCGGCGTTCACGATGCTGGCCTTCATGTGGCGGCTCAGCAGGGCGTGGGCCCCGGGGGCGCTGTGGCGCATCACGATGAGGTCGGGGCGCATGGCCTCCAGGTTCATGGCCGTGTCGATGAGGGTCTCGCCCTTGGCCAGGCTGCTGGTGTCGGCGTCGAAGTTGATGATCTCGGCGCTGAGGCGCTTCTGGGCGATCTCGAAGCTGTTGCGGGTGCGGGTGCTGTTCTCGAAGAACAGGTTCACCAC
>JBGASN010000089.1:0-7267 GCA_044229665.1 Holophagaceae bacterium | reverse complement strand
AGAAAAACTGAATCGCCTCTGATTTCTCGCAAGGTCAAGCCTGAATGACCCCCTTACCCACCCAGCCGCCCCAGGGTCGATCAGCGCGAGCTCAATCCCAGCATTTCTTCGGGTCTTTTTTTTCTTCGTGCCCCTTAGCGTCCTTCGCGTCTTCGTGGTGGATCAGTTTTTCATTTCCGCCCCGGCTTCCACCAATGCCGCCCGGAGCACCGACCGATGGCACCGGGCCTCGTCCTCGCAGTAGCAGCCGACGCTGAGGTGGGTGGTCTTGGAGAGGGCGGCGAGGAGGGCCAGGGTGTGCTGGGCTTCGGGGCGGGCGAGCTCGGCTTTGAAGGCGCGGACGAAGGCCTTCCACTGGGCTTCAGTCTCGGCGGCCTGGCCGGCCTTCATCAGGGCCTCACTGGGGGCGAGGATCGGCAGCCAGGTGTCGTAGTAGTCCCGGGTGGCGAACTCGGCCTTGGGCACGCCCCGGGGCGGGCGGCGCACGGTGCCGATGCGCAGGCCCTCCTGCGGGAGGCGCGGGGTGCCGAGGCGGACGATGCGGAGGGGCATGGGTTCTCCAAAAAAGATCCACCACGAAGGCGCGAAGGACGCGAAGGGGGCGCGAAGAAAAGACTAGGGGGAAATGGGTAGCGGCCGAGGGTGTCACCGATCGCGCATCCAGGGCATTTGCTTTTCCTTCGTGCAACCTTCGCGCCCTTCGTGGCTTGGTGGTGGATCTTTTCATCTTCTTGACCCGAGGTCTAAACCCTGGGGATCCTGTCGGGCAGGAACCCACACCATGACCTATGCGGCGATCACCGGCTGGGGCAAGTGCATGCCCCCGGCCATCCTCAGCAATGCGGACCTCTCCACCTTCCTGGACACGACCGACGAGTGGATCACCACCCGCACGGGGATGAAGGAGCGGCGCATCTCCCACGTGACCGGGATCGAGCTGGCCACGGTGGCGGCGGCGCGGGCGTTGGCCTGTGCGGGGCTGGAGGCCGACCAGGTGGACCTCATCCTGTACGGGAGTTGCAGCGGCACGGAGCAGGTGCCCAACTGCGCCTCCGGGGTGCAGGCGGCGCTCGGCGCGGTGAACGCGGGGGCCATGGACGTGAACACGGCCTGCACCAGCTTCCTGTATTCCCTTTCCACGGCCACGGCCATGATCCGCAGCGGGGCCATCCGCTCGGCGGTGGTCATCGGCGTGGAGCTCATCTCCACCTGCATGGACTGGTCCAACCGCAACGTGGCGGTGCTCTTCGGGGATGGGGCCGCCGCCGTGGTGCTGCAGGCCTCCGACACGGAGGAGGGCCTGCTGGGCAGCGTGCTGGGCTGCGATGCCGAGGCCCGCGACATCCTGCGGGTGCGGGGCATGGGCTGCGGCTACGCGGGGCGGGGCATCGGGCTGGGCGACACCCTGTGGGACTTCGAGGGCCAGGAGATCTTCAAGCGGGCCGTGAAGGCCATGAGCGCCGCCTCGGAGCGGGTGCTGCGGGAGGCGGGCGTCTCCGCCGAGCAGTTGGACCTGGTGGTGCCCCACCAGGCCAACCTCCGCATCATCGAGGCCGTGGCCAAGTACGCCCACATCCCCATGGACAAGGTGTTCCTCACGGTGCAGCGCTACGCCAACATGAGCGCCGCCACGGTGCCCGTGGCCCTGGTGGACGCCCTGGAGGCGGGCCGCGTGACGCCGGGGGCCACCCTCCTCATGCCGGCCTTCGGGGGCGGCCTCACCTGGTGCGCCCACCTGGTGAAGTGGGGCGCCCGAACCACCCCCCTGGGCGCCACGGACCGGGACCTGCCGCCCTGCACCCAGACCGCCCTGGAGCTGGTGAACGCCATCCGGGCCCGCCAGGATCCCCACGGCGCCTCCGCCGCAGGGCTGGCGGCCCCCCTGGCCTGAGGGGCGGGGAGCCGCCACTCGCCGACCGGCGAGTGCCGTTCGCCGATCCCCGCCCCGGGGCCGGACGGGGGTGACCCATGCTGGGGACTCTGAGGTGGGAGTTCCCCATGGCCGACGTTGACAACCTGCTTCCCAGCCCCCTGCGCTTCCTGCTCCTGGTGGCCCTGTTCATCCTGTCCTCCCTGGCGGCCCGGGCCCAGGAGCCCGTGCTGGTGAGCTTCCACGACACCGCCGCCCGGGAGATCCAGGCCCAGGGCATCACCCTCCCCCGCGCCGCCAAGGTGCACGTGTTCGCCCGCGGCGGCGCCTCCCACGGCTGGGGCAGGAACCCCTTCTTCGCCTACGGGTGGATCCTCAACGCCCACAGCCGCGAAGTGGTGTGGCAGATGGATGGCCGCACCAGCCGCACCGTGAAGGGCTACGAGGTGGCCGATGCCTACCTCGACCTGCCCGCGGGCAGCTACGAGGTGTACTACGCCCAGGCCACCTTCGAGCGCCGCAGCCTCTTCGTGGGCTACAGCCGCAACATCGACCGCCGGACCGTGGATCAGGAATCGCAGCGTCGCCGCGACGATGGGTTCTTCGCCGACATGGGCCGCAGCCAGCTGCGCAAGTGGCGCTCCCTCGTGGGGAACTACGGCATGGAGGTGTACCTGGCCAGTGGCAACCCCGGGGAGGTGGCGCGGTTCCAGGCCCCCCTGCACTGGGATCGGGAGGTCCTCAGCTTCGCGAACCTCCAGGAGGATGAGCAGCGGCGCCAGGCCTTCCGCCTGAAGCGGCCCCTGACCCTCCACGTGTATGCCCAGGGTGAGGGGGTGGGCAGCCGTTCCTTCGTCGACCACGGCTGGATCACGGACCTCCGCACCGGCAAGCGGGTGTGGGAGATGCGCCCGGAGCGCGCCCAGTATGCGGGCGGCTCCACCAAGAACCGCCGCCAGGTGGAGACGATCCAGCTGCCCGCCGGGGACTACGAAGCCTCCTACGTGACGGATGACAGCCACACCCCCAGCGACTGGAACGCCGCACCCCCCTGCGATCCCCTGCGGTACGGCCTCACGCTCTCCGTGCCCCAGGCGGCGGATGCCCCCTTCGTCACCCTCATCGAGGCGCCCTCGGCGGGCCCGGTGCTGGCGGAGCTGGTGCGGGTGGGCAACGATGCCGACCTGCGGCTGCCCTTCACCCTCAAGGCCGCCACCACCGTGCACATCCTGGCCCTGGGCGAAGGCGACGGGGAGGACATGGTGGACCACGGCTGGATCGAGGATGCCCAGGGTCAGAAGGTCTGGCGGCAGCGCTATGAGGAGACCACCCCCGCCGGCGGCTCCTCCAAGAACCGCCGCAGCGAGGCCCAGGTGGAGCTGCCCAAGGGCACCTACACCCTGCGCTACGTGACCGACGACAGCCATGCCTACGGTCACTGGAACAGCCGGGCCCCGCGGGAGGCGGACCGCTACGGGATCACGGTGCGCGCCACGCAGTGACCGGGGCGGATCTTCAGGGGGCGGTGCCTCCCACCCGATAGGGTGGGCATGCACCGCCTCCGAGCCTTCGGGCGCGACCACACCACGGCCCTGCTCATGGGAGGGTGGCTCACCCTCACGGCCGGAGCGGTGATCCTGGCGGGCGGAGGGGGTCTCCTTCCCGACTTGGTGCCGGGCGTGCTCACGACGGCCAATCGCACCCTCAACCAGATGATGGCGGTGGCCATGGTGAGCATCTCGCTCATCATCCCCCTCACCTCGAACCTCTACACCCCGAAGCTGGTGCGCCTCTACGTGACCCACCCCCTGGTCGCGGGAGGCCTGGTCATCCTCTTCAGCAGCCACCTGCTCACCATGGCGATCCAGGTGCTGCCTCCCGGGCACCCGGCCCTGCCCTGGGCGCTCAAGGGCTTCCTCCTGCTCTACGTGGGCATCCTGCTGGGGGCCCTGCCCTTCATGTACGGGCTGAGCCAGTTCCTGCGCCCCAGCTTCTTCATGCCCATGCTCACCCGGCGCGGTGTGCGGGCCCTGCAGGTGCTGATCCGGAAGGGCCGGGATGAACGCGCCAACCGGGAGCTCTTCGACAGCATCGACGTGGTGACGAACATCGCCCTCACGGGCATGGCCCGGGGCGACCGGCAGCTGGTGCTCCTGGCCCTGGCCGCCCTCCACACCCTGCTGCTGGAGATCCTGGGGCAGGGGGGCGGGGAGGACTCCGGATGGCGGGAGGGACAGCCCTCCTTCGTGCCGGGCATGGCCACGGAAGGGCAGGCCTACCTCACCCGGGAGCGCGTGTGGCCCGAGGCCTACGTGCTGGCCCAGACCCTCAAGGTGATGGAGGTGGCCACCAAGCGGCAGCACGAGATCCTCTCGGAGGTGGGCCAGCAGCTGGTGGAGACGGCCACCCTGGCCTCCGCCATGCGGCGGGATGCGGTGGTGGAGCTGCACGTGATGACCTTCAACGCCCTGCTGCGGGAGGCGGTGGAGGAGGACGACCTCCGGCGCTTCCAGAACCTCTGCTACTACTACCGGCTGCTCATCGAGGGCTTCCGGGAGGATCCCGAGCGCATGCACGACACCGCCCGTCACCTGCTGCACTACGGGCGTCTGGCGGCCCGTCGCGGCCTGAACTTCGCCATGGAGACCATCCTCTACGACTTCGGCGAGCTGGTGCTGAGCCTGGGGCCGGTGGATGAGGAGCGGGCCGTGGAGCTGGTGCAGGCCTGGGCGGGACCCCTCTGGCAGGAGAGCATCGAGCCCGGCAGCACCACGGCCAAGGTGGGTTGGCGCACCCTGATCCGCACCTACTGGGAGGCCCGGGCCCTGGGGCTGGAGGAGCTGGCCAAGGCCATCTACTGGCGCTTCCTCACGGATGACGCCATCCACCGGGACCAGCTGGTGCAGGTGCTCGACGAGAACCGGGAGCTGCACTACGAGTTCAACGACCGCCTCATGCGCTTCGCCCACATGAGCGGCCGGGCCGAAGCCATGGCCCGGGACTTCGAGACCTCCTGGTGACTCAGAAGGGCTTCCCGTCCTCGTAGTAGCTGCGGCGGGCCAGGGGCAGGAAGCAGATGTCCACGCTGGGGCACCCCGCTTCCCGCAGGCGGTCCGTGAGGATCCGGGCCACGGCATCCTGGGTGTCGATCCCCCGGTCGAACCAGGCCACCTCCACGAAGGGCGGGCCGTTCACGATGGCCTCGTCCAGCACCACGTGCGCGGTGGGCACCGTGAACACGAGCTCCTCCCGGGGGCACCCGAGGAGGGCCTGCAGGTCGTCGGCCATGGGCACGCTGGCCGCCTGCACGGTGGCGAGGGGGAGGGCGTGGAAGGCGAAGCGGGGCATGGGGGCATCCTACCCCAACCCGGGACGGGTTTCAGGGTTGGCGGAGTCCTTGGAACCAGGCGAGCACCGGCTCGGCCAGGGGGCCGTGGGGCTGGTGGCGGACCACCCGGAGGGGCTGGACCTGGAAGCCGTGGGCCTGGGCCGCCCCCAGTGCCTGCTGGGTCTGCTGGAGGAGGGCCTGACGCCCGGCTTCGGGCACACCGGGTTGGGGCCCCACGAAGAAGACCTGCACGGGCACCTGACCTCGCGCGGGGTCCGTGGACCAGTCCGCGGGCCGCATCCAGCGCCCGGCCCAGTTGGGGGTGACGGGGGCCACCCCGGCCCAGCGCTCGGGGCCCTGGAACAGCAGGGCCCACACCGTGTGCCCCCCGGCCTCCCAGCCGGTGAGGTAGGCCTTCGCTTCGCCCCGGAAGCGCACCCGCACCTCCTCCAGCACCGCATCCAGGCCCTCCTGGTCGAAGGCGAACTCGCCCGCCCGATCCACCTCCCGCCAGACCGCCACTTCGTACTGGAAGTTCGGGTTGTCCCGGTAGCCCGCCCCCCCGCTGGTGACCACGAAGGGGGCCACGAGGATGAAGGGGCGGTCGCCCCGCGCCTGCACGAAGGCGGCGAGGTTGCCCTGGAAGTCCCGCGCGGCGTCGGGGATCACCACCACCACGGGCCAGGTGCGCTCGAGGCACCACCCCTGGGGGAGGCTGAGGGCGTACTGCATGGGATGGCGGGAGGTGCTCCTCACCCGGAAGGCCGGGGGTCCCTGGAAGGGCTGGGCCGGAGAGGCCTCCCCTCCCACCAGGGCCAGCAGGAGCAGGGCTCCGGCGCGAACGTTCATGGACTTCCTCCCACCCTCCATTCAAGGCCCTCCCGGCTCGCCGGCAACGGCGAAGGGACCAGGGGCGAGGGCCCGGTGGCGGATGGATGGAACCCGGGGTGAAATCAGGCCAGGGCCTGGAGGCCTTCGAGGGCCTCCTCCACCCGGGTGAACACGGGGATGCCCGCCCGGCCGAGGGCGGCGCGCAGGTCCTCGTAGGCGGGGCCCGCGTCGAGGGCGAGGGCCACGGCCTTGCCCCGCGCGGCGGCTTCCATGGCGAGGGTGCGGGCGAAGGCCTCGGGGTTGGGGAAGGCCAGGCGGCGGGTGAAGGGGATGAGGCCCACCACCAGCACCTTGGCTTCCGTCTCCAGCAGCAGCTGGGCCGCTTCCAGGTAGGCCGCGTCATCGGCCATGGGGGTGAGGTCCAGGGGCAGCCGGGCCGAGACGAGGGCCTCAAGCCCCACCTTGGCGAGGAGGGCCTGGAGCCGCTCCGTCTCCGCCGGGGTGAGCCTGGCGCAGGGGAAGGCGCCCCCCAGGCGATCGGCGCCGCTCACGCTCTCGAAGCCGGCGTTGCTGAGCACGGCCACGGGGCCGGCCTTCAGGTGGGGGAAGGCCCCCAGCCAGGCCATGCCCGCGTCGAAGGCGCTGATGGTGGGCGCGAGCTTCACCCCCGCGCGCCGCAGGAGGGCCTCCTCCAGCACCAGGTCCCCCGCCAGGGCCCCGGTGTGGCTGGCGGCGGCGGCCTGCCCCGCCTCGGAGCGGCCCGCGCGGTAGAGGAGCAGCGGCTGACCGCTGGCCTTGAGCCAGGCGGCGGCCCGGGCGGTGGCGGCGAGCTCGCCGGGGCCGAAGCCCTCCACGTAGGCGGCGACGGCGCGGATCTCCGGGTGGGGTTCCAGGGCCTCCAGCACCTGGCTCAGGCTCAGGTCCAGCTGGTTGCCCAGGGCGAGGCCCAGGCCCATGGGCAGGTGGGGCGCGCGGTTCAGGCGGCTGAGCATGAAGGCGCCGCTCTGGCTCAGCAGGGCCAGGGGACCGGGCACGGCCGGGGGGGCCCACTTGTCGGGCGGGATGAAGGTGGTGTTCAGGCGCTGGCCCGGCACCAGGTGGCCCAGGAAGTTGGGGCCCAGCACCGTGGGGGTCCACAGGTTCTCGGCACGGGCCGCCTGCAGGCAGGTGCGCACGCGGTCGGCGAGCCCCTCATGGTCGGCCCCATCGCCGATGCCCCCGGCCACGAGCCCCACCAC
>JBGASN010000001.1:0-204500 GCA_044229665.1 Holophagaceae bacterium | reverse complement strand
CGGCGAGCGCGGCCCAGCCGAGATAGGATGTGATGCGGTTCACGTGGAGCATCCTCCTGCCAACCGGATGGCGAAATCCTGATGGCGGTTATATTTCATATTATGAAAAATCAATAGCATTCGAATCCCCCACCCTCCGTCCAAAAAAAACGCCCACCAGCGGTGGGCGTTTCAGTGGCGGAGAGTGGGGGATTCGAACCCCCGATAGGCTTTTGACCTATACACACTTTCCAGGCGTGCTCCTTAAACCACTCGGACAACTCTCCAAGGTCCGCGCTTTCACGCGAATGGGAAGTCTAGCACGCCGAGGCCCCGGCACCAAGGCGGAAGGCTGAAACCCACCCCTGACGGGGGGCGGCGGGGGATCTAGACTGGGGCCATGCGCCTCCACCTGTCCCGCTTCGTCTGCCTGGATCCCGCCTCCAACTTGGCTCGCATGGAGGCCGAAGCCCAAGCCGCGGCCCAGAGGGGTGCCGACCTGGTGGTGTTCCCGGAGAGCTTCCTCCACGGCTATACGCGGGAGGTTGAACCCGCCGTGGCCCGGGCGGCCTTCCGGCGCATCTCCGGCGACCACCCCGCCACCGGCTTCGTGTTCGGGTCCTTCACGGAGGACCGCCGGAACCGCATGACCTTCTGGCAGGCGGGCGAGGAGAAGGCCAGCTACGACAAGGTGCACCTCTTCGCACCCAACGGCGAGGCCCGCCTCTGGGATCCCGGCGACCGCTACGTGAGCGTGCGCTTCGGAGACTGGACCCTGGGCCTGCTGAACTGCAATGACCTGCGCTTCCCGGAGCAGGCCCGGGCCCTGCGGATGGAGGGCGGCGCCGATCTGCTCCTGGCCGTGGCCTGGTGGCCCTGGCGCCGGGACCACGTCATCGCCACCCTGCTGCGGGCCCGGGCCATCGAGAACGCCTGCTTCGCGGCCGTGTGCACCATCGCGGCCTCGGAGGTGCCCGGCGAGGCCTTCGCCGGGGCCGGCAACCACGTGTTCGACCCCCTGGGCGAGGCCCTGCGGAGCCCCGATGACCACACCTACGAGCTGGACCGGGCCCGCTTCAAGGACGTGATCGTGGACCCCCGGCAGACCTTCATGGACATCCGGACGGTCGCGCGCCTCTGAAGCACGCCGCCTGGGTCAGCCTCCGGGCTCAGTGATGGATCCCCGGGTGGTAGAGGAGCGCCAGGATGGCCCCCATGAGGAGGGCCAGCCAAGCCATCAGCTCCATGCGCTGGGGTTCATGGAGGTGGTTGAAGGGGTGGAAGGGCGGGATCCGCATGGGAGCCTCCCGCAGGACACCCCCAATATGGGCCGCCCTGCGCCCCATGCCGGGAAAACCCTGTGATGGACTACATGCCCAGGAAGGCCTTGCGGACCTCGTCGCTGGCCAGCAGCTCGGCGCCCGTCCCCTGCATCACCAGGCGGCCGGTCTCCAGCACATAGGCCCGATCCGCCAGCTGGAGGGCCTGGTTGACGTTCTGCTCCACCAGGAGGATGGCGATCCCCTGGGCATGGATGTCCTTGAGGATCGAAAAGATGTTCTTCACGAAGAGGGGGCTGAGGCCGAGGCTCGGCTCATCCAGCAGGAGCAGCTTGGGATCCCCCATGAGCCCCCGCCCGATGGCCAGCATCTGCTGCTCGCCGCCGCTGAGGGTTCCGCCCAGCTGGGCCTCCCGCTCCTTGAGCCGGGGGAACAGGGTGAAGACCCGCTCCAGGTTCCGCTCCCGATTCGCCCGGGGCGCCTTGAGGTAGGACCCCATGCGCAGGTTCTCCAGCACGGACATCTCGGGGAAGATCTTGCGCCCTTCGGGCACGTGGATGATGCCCCGACCCACCACGTCATGGGGCGGAAGCTTCTTGAGGTCCTCCCCCAGGAAGGTCACGGTCCCGGAGGTCGGCTTCAGGAGCCGGGAGAGCACCCGCAGGAGGGTGGACTTGCCGGCCCCGTTGCTGCCGACCACGGTGACGATCTCCCTTTCGGCCACCTGGAGGTTCATGTCCCAGAGGACGGCCATGTCCCCGTAGGCGGCGTGGATGCCTTCGACCTTAAGCATGCTCCGCCCCCAGATAGGCCTCGATGACCGCCGGATGCTTCACCACGTCCTCGGGCTGGCCCTCCGTGAGCTTCTCCCCGGAGTTGAGCACCACCACGTGGTCGGACAACCGCATGATGGCCTTCATGTCGTGCTCGATGACCACCTGGGTGAGCCCACCCGCGGCGCGCAGGGCCAGGAGAAGCTGGATGATCTCCTCGCTCTCCGCCGGGTTCAGGCCGCCCATGACCTCGTCGAGGAGCAACAGGGTGGGCTGCGTGGCGAGGGCCCGGGCCACCTCCAGCTTCTTCCGCTCGCCGATGGGCAGGGCCCCGGCCAGGAAGCCGGCCTTGGCGGCCAGGCCCACCCGGGTGAGCTGGGCCATGGCGAGCTCGCTGGCCTTCCCGAGGTGGCTGGTGTGGCAGAGCGCCCCGATCATCACATTCTCGAGCACCGTGAGCTTGGCCAGGGGCCGCACCTTCTGCCAGGTGCGCACCATGCCCAGCCGGCAGAGCGTATCCGGACCCAGGCCGTTCACCACCCGGCCCTTGAAGCGCACCTCGCCGCTGGTGGGGGCGTCGAAGCCCGTGATGCCATTGAAGAGGGTGGTCTTGCCGGCGCCGTTGGGGCCGATGAGCCCCACGATCTGCCCTTCCCGCACTTCGAAGGAGACATCGCTGTTGGCCTTGAGCCCGCCGAAGCGCTTGCTCACACCGTGGAGTTCCAGGAGGGCGGTCATGCGGCCTCCGATGCGCTGCGGCGGCTGCGGATCCAGGCCTGGATCCGCTTGAAGAAGCCCACGATGCCATCGGGCATGAACAGGATCACGAGCACCACGAGGATGCCGTAGATGAGCACGTGGGCGTGGGCCAGGTGCTCCTTGAGGAAGATCCCCGTGCGGCTCTCCGCGGAGACGATGCCGCCCTTCAGCAGCCACTCCGTCATCAGGTTGCTGCGGAGGATCTCCGACAGGGGCACCAGGAGGCAGGCGCCGAGCAGGGGTCCCGTGAGCGTGCCGATCCCGCCGATGATGCACAGCAGGGCGATCTGCACGGAGAGATCCAGTCCCAGCACCGTGGCCGGATCCACGAAGCCCACGTAGGTGCCGTAGAGGCCCCCGGCGAGGCCCGTCATCAGGGCGCTCAGCGCCAAGGCGTAGACCTTGTAGCGGGTGAGCGGGATGCCCAGGGAGTGGGCGGCATCCTGATCCTCCCGGATCGCCTGGAGGCAGTAGCCCAACTTGGACCGCTTCACCGCGAATGCCACGCACCAGGCCAGCAGGGCGAAGCCCAGGGCCGTGTAGTAGAAGGGTTCCTTGTTGGTGAAGTCCCACAGCACCTTGGAGCCGATGTGGAAGGGGGGCATCTCGCTGAGGAGGATGCCCTCGGCGCCGTTGGTGACGTCCTTCAGGTTCATGGCCGAGAGGCGCATGATCTCCGTGACGGCGATGGAGGCCAGCACGAAGTAGGGTCCCCGCAGGCGGAAGCAGATGGTGCCGATGATGACGGCCACCAGGACCGCGGCTCCCGCCCCGACCCAAACGCCGTACCAGGGTGCGACCTTGAACTTCTCCAGGAGGATGAGGGTGGTGTAGGCCCCCACCCCGAAGTAGGCGGCGTGCCCGATGCTGTGCTGGCCCGTGAAGCCGCCCAGCAGGTTCCAGCTCATCCCGGTGATGCAGCTCAGGATCACCAGGATGGTCATGTGGATCCGGTAGGGATCCGTCATCACCTTGGGGAGGCCCAGGAGGATGCCCACCACCAGGAGGAAGGCGAGGCCGAAGAGGGGTTTGACGCGGAAGTCCATGTCACGCCCTCGACTTTCCGAAGAGGCCCGAGGGCCGGACGAGGAGGACCACCAGGAAGAGGCTGTAGACCACCACTTCCTTCCAGCCGCTGCTGAGGTAGGCGCCGCTCAGGCTCTCCGCCACGCCGATGATCACGCCGCCGAGGGCCGCCCCGGGAATGCTGCCCATGCCGCCCAGCACGGTGATGACGAAGGCCTTGAGGGTGAAGCTGCCGCCGGCCTGGGGGTAGATGTAGTAGGTGGGCGCCACCAGGGCCCCGGCGGTGCCCGCCAGCGCCGTGCCCAGCCCGAAGGCCAGGATGGACATCCACTTCACATTGATGCCCATGAGCTGGGCCGCATCGCGGTCCTGGGCCGTGGCCCGGATGGCCTGGCCCAGGTCCGTGAACTTGAGGAAGGCCCCCAGCGCCGCCGTCACCCCCAGGGTCACCAGGAAGCTGCGGAGCAGGGGCTGGGACACGGAGATGCCCCCCAGCTGGAAGCTGCTGGAGCTGTAGCTGGTGGTGAGGATCCGGTAGTCGCTGGTGAAGGCCATCATCAGCAGGTTGCTGATGATGAGGCCCAGGCCGATGGTGAGCAGGATCTGATTCTGGGGGAGTGCATTCAGCACCCGGTTGATGAACACCTTCTGCAGAAGCCCCCCGAACAGGAACATCGCGGGGATCACGATCACCAGGGAGACGTAGGGATCGATCTGGAAGAGGGCGAAGAGCCCCCAGGTGAGGTACATGCCCGCCACCATGAGGTCGCCGTGGGCGAAGTTGATCACCCGCATCACCCCGAAGATGAGGGAGAGGCCGATGCCGATGAGGGCATAGACCCCGCCCACGAGGATCCCGGACAGGAGGCTCTGCAGAAAGAAGTTCACCGGGGCGCCCGCCTTACCACTTGTGGGGATAGATGGGCTTCTTGGGGGCCAGCGCCGGCGGGAACACGGTCTCGTGCTTCCCGTTCTGGATCTGCTCCACGAGCATCGGGTGGTGGTTCTGGTTGGTGTACCCGTCGTAGTCCGTGAACTTGATCTTGCCCAGGATGCCGTCGAACTCCGTGGCGTCGAGCACGGCCTTCAGGGATTCCCGGCTGCCACCGCCCTTGGCCACGGCCTCGCCCATCACCATCAGCGTCGCGTAGGCGTTGGCGGCGTGGTAGGGCACCTCCTCCTTCTTGAACCGCTCCCGGTAGCGCTTGGCGAAGTCCTTGGCGCCCGGCCAGGAGACATCCGGCGTCCACTGGGTGCTGGAGAAAACGAGGTTGGAGATCTGGGTCTCCTTGGCGAACTCCATGAAGGAGAACCCGGCCCCGGCCCCCAGGAAGGCCTTGGGGCTCAGGCCCAGCTCCCGCGCCTGGCGCATGAGCAGGATGCCATCGGCCACGTAGGAGACCATGAAGACCAGGTCGGGGTTCGTGCCCTTGATCTTGGCCAGGGTGGAGCGGTAGTCGGGGCTGCCGGCCTGGTAGGCCTCCTCGGCCACCACCTGGATGCCCTTCTGGGAGGCGATGAGCTTGGCGGACTTGGCGCCGCTGGTGCCGAAGTCGGTGTTCTCGTTGATGATCGCCATGGTCTTGGGCTTGCCCAGGGTGAGCACCATGTTGAGCAGCACCGACGCGTAGTCCTCCGTGGTGGCGCTCACCCGGAACACGTACTTGAGGCCCTGCTTGGTGATCTCCTCCTTGCTGGCCACGGGCACCAGGAGGGGCACCTTGTACTGCTCGGCCTTCTTGGCGATGGCGCTGGAGCAGGCGGAGCTGTAGGCCCCCACCACCCCCACCACGTTGTCGCGGGTGATGAGCTTCTCCATGCCCGAAAGGGCGATCTGGGGCTTGCCCGTGTCGTCCTCCTTCACCAGCTCGAGCTTGATGCCCCGCTTCGCGAGGTCCTCAAGGGCCAGGGTGTAGCCGTTGTTGATGGATTCCCCGATGGGGGCCAGGGGCCCGGTCTGGGAGTTCACGATCCCGATCTTCACGGGGGCCTGGGCCAGCCCGGGGAGGGCCAGCAGGAGACCGAGGGCGGTGCGGAGGACGGCGTGCATGACGAACCTCACGGCAAAAGGGTTTTGGGGTCTGGATTCCACCCTAGGCCTGCCCCGGGGCTTCGTCACGCCCCTTGTGACAAATATCAAGCGACCGGGACTCAGACACCGGTGGGGCCCCGGCCCGGCCCCTCCAGCCATCCTTCGGGACCCGACCCCCGGCCTCGTCTAAACTGGATGGATGCCCCTTTCCTGGCCGACGCCTTCCCGCCTTGCCCTGGTCCTGGCCCTCGCCTGGGCCCTCTATGTCCTCGTCTGGACCCCCGGCCCCTTCAGCCTGCGCCTTCTGGGCTTCTACCCCAAGGTGCTGGGCTCCAAGGTGGTGGGCTGGGCCGCCACCCGGCGCCTGCCCCGGTCCTGGCGGGAGCCCATCCTGGGCCGTTTCGGCCGCCACTTCGGGGCCAACTTCGAGGAGGCGGGCCAACCCCTCGCCGAATATGAGTCCCTCCAGGCCTTCTTCACCCGGCGGCTGAAGCCCGGGCTCCGGCCCCAGGCCGAGCTGCTGCCCGGCGGGGTGAACAGCCCCGTGGACGGCCGGATCATCGCCTCCGGTCCCATCACCGAGGGCCTGGCCATCCAGGCCAAGGGCCTGCCCTACCGGATCACCGAGCTGCTCAAGCACGATCCCGAGGCCCGGCGCTTCGAGGGGGGGCACTTCCTCACCATCTACCTGGCCCCCAAGGACTACCACCGCATCCACGTGCCCATCCGGGGTCGGGTGACCGCTGCGGGGCGGGTGGAAGGGGAGCTCTGGCCGGTGAACGACGCCAGCACCGGGAACGTGCCCCGCCTCTACGAGCGCAACCGCCGGGCCACCTGGGTGGCCACGGGCACCGGGGCTGACGAGGGGCTGGAAGTGGCCGCCGTGCTGGTGGGCGCCACCCATGTCGGGGGGGTGATCATCGACGACCGCTGGCTGGAGGGCCGCGCCCTCCCCAAGGACGGCAGCCTGACCGTGGACAACCTCGCCTGCGAGCCCGGGGATGACCTGGGCACCTTCGAGTTCGGCAGCACCGTGGTGCTCCTCATCGGCGGACCCAAGGCCAAGGATTGGGTGGGCCGGCAGACGGAGGGCGACGTGAAGATGGGCCAGCGACTGGGAGCCTACCGATGAGCGGCACCGAGCCCGAGCAGAACTTCCTGGATCCCCTGGACCCCACCGAGCCCAAGGTCTTCGAGGCACCCGTACCCGAAGCGGAGGAGCCCGCGGACATGGAGGGCTTCGATCCCTTCTGGGAGGAGGGCGGTGACCTGCCCGGCGCCCTGGAGGCCCTCTTCACCGCCGCCGGCGAAGTGCTCGACATTCCCAAGCTGCGGGAGCTCACGGGCTTCCCGGAGGGCGCCCTGCGCCAGGCCATCGAGAAGCTGCAGGAGCGCCTGCAGCCCCCCCGCGGCCTGCGCCTCATCGAAGTGGGCGGCGGCTGGCGCATGGCCACCTCGCCCCTCTACACCGAGCTGGTGAGCCGCATGGTGACCACCGTGCGCAGCGGCCGCCTCACCCCGGCCCAGCTGGAGGCCCTGAGCATCATCGCCTACCGCCAGCCCATCACCTCGCCCGAGATCAACCAGATCCGCGGGGTGTCAAGCAGCGCCACCCAGATCAAGAGCCTCCTGGAGCGGGACCTCATCGTGACCGCCGGCCGCAAGCCCGTGGTGGGCCGCCCCATGATGTACGCCACCACCCAGGCCTTCCTCGTGCACTTCGGCCTCAAGAACCTCCACGACCTGCCCCAGCTGGCGGACTTCGGCGAGGGCAAGCTCGAGGCCCAGGCCCTGCTGGCCCTGGAGCCCCCCATGCCGGAGGACGGCCTCTTCGGGGCCGCCACGGAGGAGCCGGAAGCCAGGGCGGATTCGGCGCCCTTCGCGGAGGACGCACCCGCCGAGCCGGCCGCCACCGACACCCCCGACGCCGAATGACCGAGGCCACCTTCAAGGGCTGGACCCGCCCCGGACCCGTGCCCCCCGGGGGCGTGGACCTGGAGGCCGACGAGACCCTGGACTACCTCTGCGGGCACTACCGCATCTTCCAGTACGCCAAGGGCCACCGCTTCAGCGTGGATGACATCTTCCTCGGCTGGTTCGCCACCTGCTGGTGCCCCCGCATCGACCGGTACGCGGACCTGGGCAGCGGGATCGGCAGCGTGGGCATGACCGTGGCCTGGCGCGCCCCCGGGGCCCGCATCCACACCGTGGAGGCCCAGGACATCAGCGCCCGGCTGGCCCGCAAGAGCGTGGCCTACAACGGCCTGGGCGACCGGTACACCATCCACGAGGGCGACTTGCGGGAGAACCCGCTGGCCGACATCGTCGCCCGGGAAGGTGCCTTCGACCTGGTCACGGGGTCCCCGCCCTACTGGCCCCTGGGCAGCCGCGTGGAGGCCCAGCACCCCCAGGCCATCCCGGCCCGGCTGGAAGTGCGCGGCACCATCGCCGACTACGCGCTGGCCGCAGCGAAGCTGCTGGCCCCCGGCGGGCTCTTCGCCTGCGTGTTCCCCCTGGATCAGATCGACCGGGCCGAAGCCGCCTACCGGGAGGCCGACCTCACCCTGCTCCATGTGCAGGATGTGATCTTCAAGGAGGGCGAGCCCTACGGCCTGCGCTTCTATGGCGGAAGCCGACGGGTGGACCTGCCGGAGGCGGTGAACACCAGCCCCGGATTCCCGGTGGCGGGGGCGCCCATCACCATCCGCCGCAAGGACAACAGCGTGGACCCCGGCATCGCCGGGGTGCGCCTGGCCCTGGGCTTCCCACCCGGTCTCACCCTCGAGGCCCCGGTGGCGCCGGAGAAGCGCTTCGGCCAACCCTGAACCCAACCTCAAGGTCCAAGGTTCATTGGGACGATAAGCCCCCATGCATCGCTTCCTCCTGCGGGTCCTGCTGGCCCTGGCCGCCACCGCCGGCTGGGCGCAACGCGGCGCGGCCCGACCCACCCTCCGCACCTACGGCGTGGAGCAGGGGCTGGCCAGCCCGGCCCTGCTGGCCGTGGCCCAGGATGACCGTGGCCTGCTGTGGGTCGGTGGCGAAACGGGCCTCTTCCTCTTCGACGGCCAGCGCTTCCACTACCTGGAGCTGCCCGTCCGCGAGCGCTTCGTGCGGCGCATCTGGCCCCAGAAGGACGGCAGCCTGCTGGTGGACACCCTGGAAGCCCTCGTGCGGATCTGGCCGGACGGTCGCCAGCCCGCCCGGGTGGAATTCCCCCGGCCCGGCACCGGCACCCTGCTGCAACAGCTGGAGGATGGGCGCATCTTCCTCGAGGTGGAAGGCATCTGGAAGCAGCTCACCCTGGGCGGCCAGCCGGAACCGGTGCCGGGGTGGGAGAAGCTCCCCCCCATGCTGGCCTTCACCCACACCGACGCGGGCCTGAACCTGTCGATGGATGCCACCCGGGTCTGGATTCAACAGGGGTCTGACCAAAGGCCGCAGGAAATCCCGGGACCGGCCTATCGATCCGGAGAACACCCCCTCGACATCACCCAGGATGGCACCGGCCGCCTCTGGCTCCGAACCAGCGAGCGCTGCTTCCACCGGGAAGGGGAGGGCCCCTGGCGCGAAGGGCCGGCCATCGGCCGGTTCACGGGCAACGGCCTCATCCTCGACACGGATGCCGAGGGCTGGGTGTGGCTCTTCGGGAACGAGGGCATCACCCGGGTTCGCGGCGGCGACCTGCAGACCTACGCCATCGGATCCCTCGGCGCCTTCGTCAATGCCGTGCGGGTGGACCGCGAGGGCACGCCGTGGCTGGCCACGCAGGATGGCCTGGTGCAGATCCTCGGGCAGGGGCTCTGGTCCGTGTCGGATAAGGATTCCGGACTGCCCTCCCCGCTGGTGTGGAGCATCCACCGGGATGCCCTGGATCAGCTGTGGGTGGGAACCCAGGCGGGCATGGCCGTGCTGCGCGACGGTGCCTGGCGCACGGTCTCCACGGGCCGGATGACCCGCACCTCGCAGGCCCCCGACGGATCGGTCTGGTTCGGGGGGAACCCCGGGGACCGCATCCATCGCGGAGACCCCCGCAGCCTGGCCATCACTTCCCATCCAACCCCCTTCCGCGAGCGCAATGAGCTCCTCTACGGCCTCGCCCATGAGGGCGGGAGCACCTGGCTGCTCTCCAACCGCAACCACCTGGTGCGATCCCGCTCGGGCCCCCCCTTCCGCTGGGAGCCGGTTGAGGTTCCCAAGGGCCTGGGACCGCACCCCTTCTGGGCCCTCACCCATCCCCGACCGGGCGCGTTGTTCCTGGGCGCCAATGGGGGCCTGTTCCACCGCATCGGGGAGACGTGGCGCACCGTGGAGGGCACCCTGCCCCAGGTCCCGGTGCTCACGGCCATGGATCCCCAGGGCCGCCTGGTGGTGGGCTACCTCTCCAGCCGCCGCCTCACGGTGCATGCCCTGGACGCGGGCACCTATCGCAAGGTGGCCGAGTGGGAGGCCCTGGAGCGCCCCGACGTCCCCCTCATCATCTACGCCCTCGCCTTCGATCCCCGGGGCCACCTCTGGGTGGGCACCAGCCTCGGCCTCGCCGTGCTGGATCCCCAAGGCCGGAAGGCCGCCTGGCATGAACCCGGCGGCGGCATCCCCTCCGGCGATGTGAACTTCCTCTGCCTCCGGGTGGAGGATCAGGCCCTCTGGGTGGGCACGCCGAAGGGGTTGGGGCGTTTCGAGCACGCCCGCCACCGCAAGCCCCTGACCCCGCCCCTGCCCATCCTCATGGAGGTTCAGGCCCAGGGCCGGAGCGTCACGGGCCCCGTGGAACTCCCCCGCCGCGGCAACCAGCTGGCGGCCCGCTTCGTGGTGCCCACCTACCTGAACCCCGCCTCCCTCGTGCTCGAGTACCGGTTGAACCAAGGGCCCTGGAAGGACATGGAATCCAGCCGCCTGCGCCTGGAATCCCTCAGTGCGGGGGCCTACACCCTGGAGGTGCGGGGCCGGGATCTCTATGGCCAGGAAGGTCCGGCCCTCCCCGTGCCCTTCGAGGTGCGTCCCGGGTGGTGGGAGCGGGCCTGGTTCTGGGCGCTCGCGGTGATGGCCGCGATCGGCATCGCGATGGCGCTCGTGCGCTGGCGGAGCCAGGCCCTGCTGCGCCAGAACGAGCTGCTGCAGCAGGAGGTGGCCCTGCGCACCCGGGAGCTGGAATCGGCCTCCCGCGCCAAGAGCGCCTTCCTGGCGGACATGAGCCACGAACTCCGCACCCCGCTGAACGCCATCCTCCTGTACTCGGAGCTGCTCCGCGAGTTCGCCGACGAGCGCCAGGACGAGGAGATGGCCACCGACACCCGCCGCATCCAATACGCGGGCAAGCACCTGCTCAGCCTCGTGAACGGGATCCTGGACCTCTCCAAGATCGAGGCCGGGAAGATGGACGTGGCCCAGGAGATCCTGCAGCCCGCCCTGGTGCTGCAGGAGACGGCCGCGGCCCTCGGGATGCTCGCACTGCAGCGCGGCAACGCGCTCACGGTGGAAGCCGACGCGGACCTCCCCCTGCTCACCACCGATGGCACGAAGCTGCGCCAGATCCTCATGAACCTCGCCGGCAACGCCTGCAAGTTCACGGAGGCGGGTTCCATCACCCTGCGGGCCCGGCGCTGCGAAGCCGGCCTCCGCTTCGAGGTGGAGGACACCGGCATCGGCCTCACCCCGGATCAACTGGCCCGCATCTTCCGCCCCTACGAGCAGGCGGAGGGCAGCACCTACATCAAGTTCGGCGGCACCGGACTGGGGCTCACCCTGAGCCTGAAGCTCGCCCAGCTGCTCGGCGGCACGCTCACGGTGCAAAGCGAACCGGGCCAGGGCACCTGCTTCACCCTCACCCTGCCCACCCCTCAGCCCTGAACGGGGTCCGCCGCCCCACGGATTCGGGGGAGGCTCACCACCAGCGCCAGCAGGAGGAGATGGGCCCCCATGGACACCCAGGGGGCCGCTGCGGGCCGGAGCACGGTGACCTCCATGGCCAGGTCCGCCCAGGCATTGGCCAGGTTCCAACCCCAGTGCAGGGCCACCGCCGCCCAGAGTGTCCCCTCCCGGGCGAGGGCGGTGGCGTAGGTGAGTCCCAGCACCGCGAGGAAGGTCCACTCCAGGGGCCCCTTCCCCAGGCGGAAGACGTGGTTGAGCACGAAGGTGAGGGTCGAGATCCCCAGGAATCCCGCCATGCCCCAGGCGGCGGGAACGCGGCGCCAGGGGAAGCCGCGGGTGACCAGGTCTTCGGCCACGGAGGGGATGAAGGTGGTCAACGCCCCCAGGCCCACCCCCACCAGCCAGCCCTCGGGGCGCGCAGTCGGGATCCGCACGGCGTAAATCCCCAGGGCCCCCCCGACCCCCAGGGCCAGGGCTTTGGCCATCAGGGCGAAGCTGAGGAGCAGCCCGAAGCGGAGCCCGAAGCCCGGGGCCCAACCCAAGGCGAAGGCCCGGAACCGGGGCTCACCCATGCGGCGACCCACGCCCCAGGCCACCCCGTAGAAGCAGGCCCAGAGCGCCGCCACCCCGGCCATGCTGGCGGACCTCCGAAGGCCCAGTCCCTCCGGGAGCTGGTAGGCCACCATCAGGAGCAGCCCCATGGCCAGCACCCGACCCGTCGCCCGCCCCGGCTGAACGTCGCTCATGCGGCCTCCCCTCCGTTTCACGGGGGAGGACCGCAGGCGTTTAGAACCTCGACGGCCTCCCTGTCCAACTCCCGGGCGACCCAGGATGCCGGATTCCCTGGAATCCTGGGAGGCGGAGGTGCCCATGCCCATCGCCCTCGTGACCGGTGCCGGCGGCGTCGGATCCGCCGTCATCCGGACCCTGCGGGCCCGGGGCTGGCAGGTGGCGGTGCTCGGTCGGGATGTGACCCGGAACCAGGCGACGGGAGCGGACCTCCCCCTGGTGGGCGATGCCACCCGCACGGAGGACCTCCAGCGGGCGGTGGGCGAGGTGGTCGCCACCTATGGCCGTCTGGATGGCCTGGCCCACTGCGTGGGCAGCCTCCTGCTCAAGCCGGGGCACCTCACCTCCGACGGGGATTTCGATGCCGTGCTGGACGTGAACCTGGGCAGCGCCTTCCGGGCCGCGAGGGCCGCGTTGAAGCCCATGCTCGGGCAGGGCACCGGCAGCATCGTGCTCGTGTCCAGCGTGGCGGCCCTCACGGGCCTGCCCAATCATGAAGCCCTCGCCGCAGCCAAGGGCGGTGTGGCGGCCCTGGCTGCGAGCCTGGCCGCCACCTATGCGGCGAAGGGCATCCGCGTGAACACCGTGGCCCCGGGCCTCACCCGCACCCCCCTGACCGAGCGGATCTTCCGGAGCGAGGCCGCCCTGCAGGCCAGCCTCGCCCTGCACCCCCTGGGTCGGGCGGGCACCCCGGAGGACGTGGCGGCCCTGGTGGCTTTCCTCCTCGGCCCCGAGAGCGGGTGGATGACCGGGACGCACCTGCCCGTGGATGGGGGCCTCACGGGCCTCCGGGGGCGCTAGGCCGCGGCCGCCTGACGGGCCTTGGCACGGCCCTCGCCAATTCATGGGGATTTTCTGCCCGTCCCGATGAGGGACCTGGAGTCTGCCATGGATCGTGGAACCTGGATCGGCCTGCTGCTGGGGATCGTCCTCCTGGGGGTGGCCATCGGCTTCGGCCCGAACCCCCGCATCTTCTTCCACCCCGCCAGCACCATGGTGGTGGTGGGGGGCATCGTGGCCTCCATGTTCATCCGCTTCCCCCTGAGCCACGTGGCCGGGGCCTTCCGCATCGCCAGCGGCGCCTTCTTCACCCGTGTGCCGGATCCCCAGGACACCGTGCGCCAGATCGTGGGCCTGGCCCAGATCGCGAAGCGGCAGGGCAGCAACAACCTGGAGAAGCAGGCCGCCCTGGAGGGCTTCCTCGGCCAGGGGCTCCGCATGGTGGTGGACCGCCTGGAGCCCGGCCTCATCGAGGACCGGCTCCTGCGGGAGATCCAGGCCACCCAGGAGCGCCACTCCCAGGGGCAGGAGATCTTCCGCTTCATCGCCACGGCGGCCCCCAGCTTCGGCATGGTGGGCACCCTCATCGGCATGGTGCAGCTCTTCGCCACCCTCAAGGATCCCACCGGCGTGGGCGGGGCCATGGCCCTCTCCCTGCTCTCCACGCTCTACGGCGCAGTGATCGCCTACCTCTTCGCCATCCCCGTGGCGGGGAAGCTGGAGCTGCGCAGCCGCGAAGAGCTGCAGATGAAGCGGCTCATGATGGAGGGAGTGATGGGCATCCAGGCGGAGATGAACCCCGCCCTGCTGGAGAGCCAGCTCAACGCCCACCTCGCCCCCACCAAGCAGGTGCGCCTGCACGCCGGCTCGAGGTAGCCCATGGCCGGCCGCACCGCACGCCTCTACCAGCGCCGGAAGGAGGACACCGAGAGCCTCTGGCTCATCACCTTCGCGGACCTGATGGTGCAGCTCATGGCCTTCTTCGCCTTGCTCTACAGCTTCGGGGCCCAGGACCAGGCGAAGATGCAGCAGGTGATGGAGAGCCTCCGCAAGGCCCTCGGCGTGGCCCCGGAGGTGGGCACCCTGCCCAACAATGGCATCCTGCCGGGCTCCGGCGCCCTGGATCCCACCAAGGCCTCGGATCTGGAGAAGCAGCTCACGGAGGCCATGGCCCAGGAGGGCCCCGACAAGGGCGTGCGCATGCGCATCGTGACTTTCCGGGGGAGCCTCACCTTCGAGGCCGGCAGCGCCACCATCGCCCCCGGCAGCACCTTCCTCCTGGACCGCATCGCCAAGCTCACGGGCGACTACCCCGGCTTCACGCTCATCTGCGAGGGGCATGCGGCCCCCGGCGAGCGCGATCGCCTCAATGGGGGCGACGCCCTCAGCCTCAGCAGCTCCCGGGCCCAGAACGCCATGCGGGAGCTCCTGAAGCGGGGCGTGCCCGGCCGCATCATCGCCCTGGAGGCCCACGGCGACACCAAGGCCGAAGGGGATACCGGCTCCGCCGAGGGCAGGGCCCTGAACCAGGAAGTGAAGTTCCGGTTCCAGCGGGTGGCGGAGCGATAGGCTGGAGGCTGGAGGCTGGAAATCGGGGCGGCCCATAGGGCCGCACCACTTGGATGAGAACGGGCGCCCCAGGGGCGCCCGCACGGATGGAGGCTCCAGCCTCCGGTCTCCGGTCTCCGGACCTACTCTTCGGGGTCGTCGTACTCGGCGTTGTGCCACACGTTCTGGACGTCGTCGTTGTCTTCCACGGTGTCCATGAACTTCAGGAAGGACTTCAGCTTGTCGGGGCCCAGCTCGACCATCGTGCTGGGGGCCATGATGATCTTGGCCTCGATGACGGGCAGGCCGGCCTTGTCCACGGCGGCCTTCACGGCCTCGTAGGAGTCGGGAGTGGTCTGGATCACCCAGGCGCCGCCTTCATCCTTCACATCGTCGGCGCCGGCCTCCAGGGCCACCTCCATCACCTTGTCCTCCGCCACCTCGGCATCGACCACGATCTGGCCCTGCTTGGTGTAGAGGTAGGTGGCGCTGCCCACGGTGCCCAGCTCGCCGCCGAACTTGGTGAAGTAGGAGCGGATCTCGGGGGTGGTGCGGTTCTTGTTGTCCGTCATGGCCTCGATGATGATGGCCACGCCGCCGGGGAAGCGCCCTTCGTAGGTGATCTCCTCGTAGGTCACGCCTTCCAGTTCGCCGGTGCCCTTCTTGATGGCGCGCTCCCAGTTGTCCTTGGGCATGTTGGCGCCCTTGGCGGTGTCCACGGCCAGGCGGAGGCGGGGGTTGGAGGCCACGTCGCCGCCGCCCATGCGGGCCGCCACGGTGATTTCCTTCAGGATGCGGGTGAAGATCTTGCCGCGCTTGGCGTCAGCCGCACCCTTCTTGTGCTTGATGGTGCTCCATTTGCTGTGGCCGGACATGGGAACTCCTTGAATCGTCGGGGGTCAGTCGTCGGGTCGTTTAACCGCGCAGGGCGCGGCGGGAGATGCGGGCGAAGGGAGGCGGTTCCTGCACCATCTTGGGGCGCTCCAGGAGGAACTGGTACCACTGCTCCCCGTACACCTTCATCTTCATGGCCTTGCCGTTCTGCAGCAGGTTCCGGTTGGTGACGAGGCGCTCGTCATCCTTGCAGACCTTGAGGCCCTTGTTGAGGGTGTCGATGGCCGCGTCCCGCTCGCCCATCTCCACCAACAGGTAGGCATAGACGGCGTAGAGGAGGCTCTCCTTCTTGGCGGTCTTCAGGCAGAGGTCGAAGGTCTCCTTGGCCGCCTTCTTCTCACCCCGCTGGAACTGGAGGATGGCGAGCATGGCCTTGGCGATGTAGTGGTGCATGGAGGCGGACTTGAGGAGGGGCTCCGCCTCGTCCTTCTTCTGGCGCATGTACTGGATCACGCCGATCTGGCCATCGATGCTGCCCTTCACCAGGAACTGGCGGGGGCCCAGCTTGTAGCCCTCCCGCATGATCTCCAGGGCGGGATCGAACTTCTGCTTCTTCAACAGTTCCCCGGCCCGGGTGAAGATGGCCTCGAGCTCGTTCTGGACCTTCCGGCCCAGGTAGATGAAGAGGGCACCGCCGGCCACGATGCCCGCGGGAATGGTGAGCCACAGCTTGATGTTCAGGGGGATGCCCAGGACCACCACGGCGATGGCCAGTCCAAGGCTCAAAAGCAGGTTGATCACGCAGACCCCTCGCAGGCCCCAGGTTCAGGCCAAGGAATCATTCTATCGAGGCGCCCAGGCCCATCCAAGCAACCGTTGTCACCGGCGCCCGAACGCACAAGCCCCCCGCACGGGCGGGGGGCTGAGGCAGGTGGATCCTTCAGGCGATGATGCCCGTTCGCACCTGGGTCGACCGGCGCTTGCGCACCGCCCGCTTGGCAGCTGGCGCAGCTGCATCCTTCCGGGGACGACCCGGACCTCGCTTGGGCGTTTCGGCCAAGCGGATCGGGGCCTTCGCCTTGGGCGCGGCCTTCCGGGTCTTGTCCCGTTCCTTCCGGGTCTCCTCCCGTCGGGTCAGCGCCGCGGCGGCGCGGCCCGTCACCACCACGCGGCTCCCATCCTTGAGCTTCTTCACCTTGCTCCCGGGCTTGCGGCCTCGCTTCAAGTTCATGGGCAGCGGCTCCTCGGAGAGGAAGGCTTTTTCGAGTTCCGCCTGAAGGGCCATCATTTCACCTTCATCCTTCTCATGGTCATAGCCGCAGAGGTGAAGAAAACCATGGATGATCAGGGTCTCCACTTCCCGGCGCCGACTCACCCCAAGCTTTTTCGCCATCTTCTCCGCCACGGGGAGGCTGACCACGATGTCGCCCAGATGTGGGAATTCCCCTTCTCCTGGCTCAGTCGGAAAGCTCAGCACATCTGTCGTCGCATTTTTTCCACGATGTTCACGGTTGAGTTTCCGCATGCCTCGATCATCGACATAGGTGATCGATACACCCAATGCGTGAGGCGCGAGCCGATCCCTGAGGTTTCTCAACAGATCTCCAAGGGTCTGTTCTCCTGGTCCCCGAAGTTTGCTTCGGCTCGACCAATCGATCTGGAAAGGCAGACGATCCTGGCTCATCGCATCCTCCTTCACAAACATCCGGGTATGGCTCTATTTTAACCGGCCAAATCAGCAGTCAACATCTCAAAATTTTTTGATGTAACTTTCTGCTTCTTGATGGTCCCTTTTTTCCTGGACTTCGGTTCATTTCCAACCAGGATCGGCCAGTTTCCGTTCATTTCCGGTCAAATCGACACCATTGGCACCTATTTTCCCCCCAGGGCGGGTCCATGGGAGACTGGACCATGGCCCTGCCCTCCACCCTCCGCCCCGCCCTGAACCACTACCTCGACCTCCTGAACCGCTGGAACAACACCCACGCGCTCACCTCCCTGCCTCCGGCCGTCCGGCGCGAGGAGCTCCTCGAGGACGCCGCCCCCCTCCTACCCTTCCTCGACCTCCTGCCCTCCGGAGCCCGCGTAGTGGACCTGGGCACCGGGATGGGCTGTCCCGCGGTGGTCCTGGCCCTCGCCCGGCCGGACCTGGAGGTGGTGGGCATCGACAGCGCCGGGAAAAAGATGGCCTTCCTCCGGCAGGTGGCCCTTGAGCTGAGCCTCCCCAACCTGAAGGCCCTGCAGGGCCGGTTCGAATCCCTGCCCCCGCAGGCCGGGGATCTGGGTGTCGCCAAAGCACTGGCTCCTTTGGACATGCTTTTGAAGTGGTGGGAACGGCACGGGCGTCCGGGGACTCCGTTCCTCGCCTTGAAGGGCCCGGGGTGGACCTCCGAGGTCCAGCCACCCGGTTGGACGTTCACACCCCACCCCTATGTGCTGCCCACCCGGGGCGAACGCGTGGTGGTGGAGGCGCGCCCCCTCCCCGGATGAGCAAGGGCCCCTATCGGGGCCCTTGTGCTGGGTTCAAAGCAGCTCAGCGGGTGACCATGTCCCCGATGCGGAGTTCCTCGGTGGTGCGGAGGACCCGGCAAGTGGCCGAGCGCTCGCCGACCCGGACCACCATCACCTGGCCCACGTAGTGGGTCGTGCGCTGGAGGTCGGCCTTCTGGCTGCCCTGGGCGGCGACATCGAAGTCCCGGACGCGCACGGAGAGGAGCACGTCGCCGACCTTGAGCCCATCCCGTTCCCCCCGGTCGACGATCACGAGTTCACCGGCACCGGCTTGTTCGTGGTTGTCGCGGCTGTAGATCACGGTGGCGGAGCCATTGGGGTCGACCTTCACGGGGTCCTGGGTGTCGGTGCGCAGGTTGAGGACCATGTTGGCGGGCTCCTCGAAGCGAACCAGGTGGGCCCCGATTTCCACGCCATCCATGGCGCGTTCAATGATGCCCACACTGCCCTTCTCGTGGACCACGGAGACCCGCACGACGCCGATCTGCTGGAGGATGTCCCCGATGGACTTCTTTTCATCCTTGGGGCCGGGGAAGGGATGCTTGAAGTCCCGACGGATGGTCCGGACCACGAGGAAGCGGTCGCCGACCTTCACACCCTGGTTGGTCCCCCCGTTGAGGTAGACCTGCTCGCTCTCCCCGAGGATGTGGCGATCCTCGCGGCGGTTGTCCACCACCTGGAGGGCGCCCAGCTTCTTGAAGTGGGCGTCGGCCCCTTCAGCCACGAGGTAGGGCATCTGGATGAAGTCCTGGAACCCGAAGGCGAGCTCGGGGCGCCGCATGGGCGCGAAGTCGGAACTCCCGGTGGGACGATCCGGCTGGAGGTTCGCCACCTCTTCGGGGACGGTCTTGTCCGTGGCCACCGCACGGCTCTGGTCGATGACGAGGGGATCGCCGGGGTAGATCCAATGGGGATCCTTGACCCACTGGTTCAGCTCCCAGATCTGGGGCCAAGCATAGGGGTTGCCGAGGTACTTGCCGGCGAGATCCCAGAGGGTGTCTCCCTTCTGGACCATGTGGACCTTGGAACCCTCGGGGAGGCTGAGCTCCTTGGGGTATTCCCACTTGGACTGGTGGGCCTCCACCTTGATCGGGGCCCCCGCCTGGGCGTGGGTTTCCTGAGCCGTCAAGGAATTGACCCCTAGAGCCCCGCACAGGGCCAGGGCCGGAGTCAGGATCCGGGCACAAAGCCCGGCAGGACGCTGGCGCTTGGGTTGGAGCATCGGTTCCCCCATCGAGAGGTCTGGAAGTTGGTGCAATTATAGGGCTTCGACGCGGATCATGTCGGAAAAACTCGCCATCCTCGCGTCCAACTCCTCGTTTGTCAAACTCTCCAGGCGCTCGGTACTGAACCGCTCCACCGTAAAGCTCGCCATGACAGTGCCGGCAAGTGTCGCGTGTTTGAGCGCCGGAGCATCCATACGCCCAAGCCGTGCCAATTGCCCGAGGAAACCGCCCGCGAAGGTGTCCCCCGCCCCGGTGGGGTCGAAGACATCCTCCAGGGGGAAGGCGGGGGCCGCGAAGATCCCCTCGGGCGTGAACAGGGCCACGCCGTACTCGCCCCGCTTCACCACGAGGGTGGAGGGGCCCATCTCCCGGACCCGCCGGTAGGCCTTGAGGAGGCTGTGCTCGCGGGTGAGCTCGCGCACCTCGGCATCGTTCACCAGGAGGATGTCCACCTCCCTGAGGATGCGGGCCAGGGGCTCCGAGGCGCCCCGGATCCAGTAGTTCATGGTGTCCAGGGCGATCCAGCGGGGCCGGTCCTTCATCTGCTTCACCACGTCCAGCTGGAGGGTGGGATCGATGTTCCCCAGGAAGAGGTAGTCGCTCTCCCGGAAGGTCTGGGGAAGGTCGGGCTTGAAGTCCGCGAAGACGTTGAGGTGGGTCTCCAGGGTCTTGGCCTCGTTGAGGTCCCAGCCATAGGCCCCCCGCCAGTGGAAGCTCTTGCCGGCCTTGTGCACGAGCCCGGAGAGGTCGATGGGGCGACCTTCGAAGGTGCGCATCTGGTCGGGACCGAAGTCCTCGCCCACCACCGCCACCACCCGCACGGGCACGAAGCGGCTGGCGCTGAGGGAGAAGTAGCTGGCGCTCCCGCCCAGCACCCGCTCCCGGCGACCGAAGGGGGTCTCCACATCATCAAAGGCCACACTTCCAACGACCAGCAGACTCATCCAGGCTCCAAGCAGGGGACCCGAACCCTATCGGGATCCACGGGGGAAAGGCAAATCAGGGCCTTTCCGGGGTCAGGGGAGGAGGTAGAGCACCCAGGCCTGGGTGCCTCCCATGGGAATGGGGGCCTGGGCGAACCGGGTCACGCCCGGCACCCCCCCGGCCGCCAGCATGGCCAGGAAGCCCTCGTGCAGGTCCGTACCCGCCCCCAGGTGGACCAGGAGGCTGCGCCACCGGAGGTAATGGGCATCAGCCACCCGATCCTTGATGCGCTCGAGGGCATCCTGCAGGCTGTGCCCCCGGAGGTCCAGGCTGCCATCCACCTCGATGGCCATGCCCGCCGCCAGCTGGATCCGCTGGGGGATCCCGGGTCGAAGCCCTTCACCCAGGGGGACTTCCTGGGCCACGAGCACCGGTTCCACCGGGGTGGGCTCGGGCTCGACCCTGGGCAGGATCGCCGGGACCGCGGGGGTCGATGGAGCCTGGGCTGCGGCGGCCAGGAGGGGATCCTCCCCCAGCCGCTTCATCCCCTTGAGCCCGGTCAAGGCTTCCTGGAAGTCCGCCCCTGCCGGAGGCACCGGCTGGGAGGGGATGGCCCCACCCCCCCCTCGGGGCGCCGCAGGGGCGGGGGCCGCCGGCTCAGGAGCCCGACGGCCCATCATGGCCAGGAAGAGGGCATCCTCCTCTTCCATGCTCCGGGGTGCCGCCTCAAGCGGCTTGGGAGCCACCTTCTTGGGCGGCGGTGCGGGTTCCTCCCGAAGCTGGGCCTTCAGCTTCGCCAAATCTTGTTTCCAGACCATCTCCAACCTCGTCACCCTCCAGGTTAGGCCATTCCGACCCATGTTGCATTCACGCAACGCCTGAGGCGCACTGCCCCGCGGCACCCCGCGATCAAAAAGAACTAAACCTTGATGGAACTCAACCTTAAACCAGTGGCACCCTTCTGGCTTTGAAGGGAACGCAACCCTGGAGGCCCCATGCGCCGCTTGACACTCCCCCTCTTCGCCCTGGCCCTGGCCCTGCCGGCCCAGGCCCAGTCCCCCCACATCGGGGCCGGCCTGATGATCAACCTGCCCACGGGCGCGCTCAGTCAGACCCGGTACCCCGCCTACACCGAGGCCGGCGGCAACTATGTCGGGGTCCAGACGGCCGGCTACGACACCGGCCTGGGCGGCTACTTCACCCTCAGCTTCCCCGTGGACCGGACCTTGGCCTTCCGGCTGAACCTCAACGGCGGGGCCGAGGATGGCACCAACTCCGCCACCATCACCCCCACCGTGGGTTCCCCCTACAGCGACCGGCAGAACCTCCGCCACAGCATGTTCAGCGTCGGCGGCGACCTCCAGATCTTCCTCCAGGAAGGGGCGCTGCGCCACAGCGGCACCTACCTGGTGGCGGGTATCTCCGCCGATTTCGAGCGCTTCGACCAGGGCTACGGCGACCTCTACGACTACTACGGCAACACCTATTCCGATGTGAGCACCGAGCGGAAGTCCCGCATGGGTGGCAACTTCGGCCTCGGCCACAGCTTCGGCCGCGGCCTGAAGTTCAACATGGAGGTCACCTACCATACGACCCTCACGGGCAAGGGTGAGCTCGATCCTCCTGCCGCCAACATGGTCCGGATGTCCTTCGGCGTCGTCTTCTAGCCGGAACCCCAACACACGCGAAGGGCGCCCTCACGGGCGCCCTTCGTGTGACTGCCGGTGGTGGGCCGATCAGGCCTTCTTCCGCTTCTTGCCCGCTTTCGGCTTCTCCACCGGCTCCTCATCCCGGCCCATGAGGGCATTGATGAGGCGCGTCAGGTCCTTGTTGGTGGCGTCCAGGCGCTGCAGGCGACGGGCATAGGCCAGCCGCTCCAACCGAGGGCGGGTGTCATCCGCCTTCACCTGTTCGACCTTGGCCGCGACATAGGGAGCCACCCCGCCCGCTTCGGCCATTTCCGCCTTCTCCTTGGCGAGGAAGGCCTGCCAATCCTCGACGGACTTGCCGCAGGCGGACTGGTCCTGCCGGAGCAGCTCCAGGATCCCGTCCACGGCCTTCAGGCTCTCCTCGCTGTGCTTCACGGCGGCCCGGTGCTCCTCCATGAAGGTCCGGAGCTGCTGGCGCAGCTTGATCTGATCCGCCGTCAACCCCGGCGCATCGTCAAGCTCCTTCAGCCGGGGTTCCTGCCGGGCCATGGCCTCCTGGGAAGCCTTGATCCGGGCCAGGTGATCGCCCCGAAGCCGTTCGAATGTGCCCTGAGCAGCCGTGAGGTTCTCCGAGGCGGTGGCCCTGGCCTTCTCCAGGTGGTCCAGCGCATCCTCCCAGGCCCCTTCCCCCACACAGGCTTTGGAAGCCATGCCCCGGAGGGCGACGAGGGCGTGCATGTCGTTGTAGCTCGAAGGATTCACCGATTGGCCCTCCCGGGCCAAGAGGGCCTCCGCGGCCTTGCGGACCGAGGTGGCCTCGCCCTGGGCGAGCAGTGCTTCCCAGGGGCCGCGGTTCTCCTTGAAGCGGCTCTCCAGCGAGGCCACCGCCGCGGGGGGGGCCTGCACGGGCTGGGAGGCGACCAGGGCCGCAGGGACGAGGAGCAGGAGGGCGCGAGTCACCGGGGTCCCCTTACTTCTTCTTGCCCTTGGTGGCCTTGGGGGCGGCCTTCACCTTGGGAGCGGGCCCCTTGCCCAGGAAGTAGTCGATGAACTTCTGGGCCTGGGTGTTCTTGGGATCCAGGACCTGGGCGCGGTGCAGGGAGACGAGGGCGGCTTCCTTGCTCTCGGGCTTCAGACCCACCGAGTTGACCAGGGCCGCAGCGTACTTGGCGTTATCCCCCTTGATGCCGGGCTTCAGCTTGTCCTCCGCCTCGTCCTTCAGGCGCTTCTCCACCTGGGCAATGGGGCTGTCGAAGTCATGGGTCTGGGCGTCCAGGCTCTTCAGAGGGGCTTCCAGGGAGGCGAGGACCTTCTTGGAGTTCTCCACGTTCGTCTTGTAGGTACCTTCGTTGGACTTGAGGAAGCTGAGGCGCTGCACCTGCTCGGGGGTGCGGGTGGCCTCCGCCACGGCCTCAAGGGACTTCACCTCTTCCAGGGCCTTGCTCGCCTCCTCGCCAGCCTTCACCCAGGTCGTCTTGTAGGCCTGGAAGGGGCTCATGGCCTCGGCCTGCAGCTCCTTCGCGAAATCGCGGGCGGCCTCGGCGCACTCCTTGGCCACCTCGAAGCGGCCGGCGGCGATGGCCGTGTTGTACATGATCCGGCGGATGTCGAGGAGGGCGTTCCACTCGCGGATGCTGGTGAAGGCGGTCTGGATGTTGGTCTTGTCGAAGGCCGGCTTGGCCTCGGGGAGGAGGGCCTTGGCCTTCTCGAAGGCCGCGGCGGGATCCTCCGCCTTCAGGGCCTCGATGGCCTTGCTCTCCGAGGCCACCTTCTGGGCCAAGGTGGGAGCGGGGGCCTGGGCGACGAGGGCCGCGACGGAAAGGGGAAGGGTCAGCAGGGCGCGCATGGGGACTCCGAACGGAAAAAATCAGGGTATACGAGGGCCGGCCCCCGCGTCTCCCCGAACCGGGGGACCCAGGGGCCGACGGTGGCTTTTGGGGGTTCAGAAGGGGATGTCGTCATCCGGGAAGCCGCCGCCGGCGGCCGGGGGCGGGGTCATGCCCTCGTCGTCGAAGGAGGAACCGCCGCCGCGGGAGCCGTAGGAATCCCGGCCACCGCCGCCGCCCTCGTCCATGCGGCCCAGCATCTGGAAATTATCGCAGCGGATGTCGGTGGCGTACTTCTTCACACCAGCCTGATCCTGATATTCCCGGTACTGGATGCGGCCCTCGATGAGGACCTGCTTGCCCTTCCGGAGGAACTTCTCGGCGATCTCCGCCTGCTTCCCCCAGGTCACCACGTTGTGCCACTCGGTCTTGCTCTGCTTGTTCCCGTCCCGGTCCTTCCAGGTCTCCGTGGTGGCCACGGAGAAGCGGCACATGGGCTGGCCGCCGGGGGTCATCTTCATCTCGGGATCCTTCCCGAGGTTGCCGATGAGCAGAACTTTGTTCAGCGATCCGGACATATGATCGACCTCACACCTTTCCAGCGGAGCTCTCCGCCGCACCCAGGCCACAGACCATCTGTGCTGGTAGGGTGTTCATCATCCTCCCAGGGGGCCCCATGTCAACCCTCCTCGTAACCTGCCGCGATAAGAAGCGGGTTGCCCACTTTTACGTGCCCGCGATCAAGGCCGCCGGCTGGCACGGCCGCATCGAGCTGGTGGCGCCCGGGGATCCCCGGCCCTCCCTCGAGGGTGTGGCCGGCCTCCTGCTCTGTGGCGGCGCCGACATCCACCCGGACCGCTGGAATCCCGGCGAGGCCGTGCATCCCAAGGCCGAGCCCGATCCCGAGCGCGATGCCGCCGAGATCCCCCTGATCCAGGCCGCCTGGGAGAAGAACCTCCCCATCCTCGGCATCTGCCGCGGCCACCAGATCCTCAACGTGGCCCTGGGCGGTTCCATGATCCAGGACATCCCCGACCACTTCGGCTGCGCCTCCGAAGCCCACAACCACGGCACCCCCGAGGTGCCGGAAGTGAAGCACGACGTGTTCGTCACCCACGGTTCCCGGCTGGCCGACCTCCTGGGCGGCCACAAGGTGCCCGTGAACAGCCGCCACCACCAGGCGGTGAAGGACGTGGCCCCCGAGCTCCGCGCCACCGCCTACCATCCCAGCACCCTCAAGGACGGCATCCCCCTCATCGAGGGCATCGAGGCCAAGGATCCCGACCGCTGGGTGGTGGGTGTGCAGTGGCACCCCGAGAACCTGGCCGTGATGCCCAACCAGGCGGGGGACGCGAGCCGGGGCCTCTTCAGCGGCTTCATCCAGGCCGTGGAAGCCTTCGCCGAACGCCAGGCCGAGGTGGGGGCGTGAGCGATCCGATCCGCTTCGAGGTCCGGGACCGCGTCGCCACCCTCACGCTGAACCGGCCGGACAAGCTCAACGCGCTCGTGCCCGAGATGGAGGCCGGCTTCCGGGCCGCCCTCCAGCGGGCCGCGGAGCCCGATGTGAAGGCCCTCTTCCTGCGCGGCGAGGGCCGCGGCTTCTGCGCCGGGGGTGATCTGGGCTGGATCCATCGGGCGGTCACCGAAGGCAACTGGGAAGAGCTGCACGCCCTGCTGAAGCTGGGCAGTGATGTGGCCCATGCCCTGGCCACCCTGCCCAAGCCCGTGATCGCCGTGGTGCAGGGTCCCTGTGCGGGTGCCGGCCTCAGCCTCGCGCTCAGCGCCGACCTCCGCATCGCCACGCCCGACGCGAAGCTCAGCATGGCCTTCGTGAAGGTGGCCCTCCATCCGGACTGGGGGGGCAGCGTCATGCTCCAGCGGCTCGTGAACCCCGGCATCGCCGCTGAGCTCATGTTCGGTGGCGATGCCGTGGATGCCCAGCGCGCCCACGCCCTGGGGCTCGTGAACCAGGTGGTGGATCCCGAGGTGCTGGAGGACGTGGTGAGGGTCACCGCCCAGCGCTTCGCCCATGGGCCCGCCGGCGCCTTCGCCAGGATCAAGCAGACCCTGCTCCGCAACTCCGGGCTCACCCCGGAGCTGCTGCGGCAGCGCCTCGAGGCCGAGGGCGAGCAGATGCGCCAGGCCATCCGCACCCCGGATGCCACCGAGGGGATGCAGGCCTTCCTGGACAAGCGGCCGCCGAGGTTCGCGTGAGCGGGGCGCCCACGCTGCTGGTTCCCAAACATCGCTTGGAAGCCCTGGCCGATGGCGTCTTCGCCATCGCCATGACCATCCTGGTCCTGGAAGTGAAGGTGCCCGAGCTGCAGAACCATCGCTCGGCATCGGAACTGCTGGAACACGTGCGCCACCTGGGCCCCACCCTGGGCGCCTACTTCTTCAGCTTCCTCTTCCTGGGGCTCTTCTGGGTGTGGCATCACCGCCTCGCCGCCAAGCTGAGCCACCTGGATGTGCCGCTGCTGGCCTTGAACCTGGTGTTCCTGGCCCTCGTGAGCTTCTTCCCCTTCGCGGCCGGCGTGCTGGGCCGCTACCCGACCAACCCCGGCACCCTCATGGTGTACCTGCCCACCATCGGGCTCATCCTCCTCACCCAGTGGGGGACCCTGGCCCTCGCCCTGGCCCGGGACTGTGTGGATCCGGTGGCCCCTCCCGCGGAAGTGAAGGCCGCCCATCGCCGCAACCTCCGCGCCTGCGGGATCTTCTTCCTCGCCGCCATCCCCAGCACCCTCCGGGTGGGCATCGCCCCCACCTTGGTCACCCTCCTGCTGGGCCTCACCTTCCTCGTGGCCCTGCGGCGCGCCCGCTGAGCCGCCAGCCCCTCAGCAGATCAGGTTCTCCAGCACCCACTCCCAGTCCTCGGAGGATCGTTCCCCCCAGGCGGGGTTGGTGGGTCCCTCCTGGAGGACCTGGAGCTGGGTGATCACCCAGGGGCCGAGGGGGCGCACCACCCCTGCCCTGCAATACCCGCAGTGGACCTGATCGAAGCGGACCTCCCCTCCGCAAGCTGTGCAGCGCAGATCGGCCGCGTGGAGGGGCGCCCCGGTGGGTTGCAGCCGCCAGAGCTCGGTGAACAAGGCGGGATCCGTACCACCCCCCAGGGCGCGGCTGGAGTGCAGGCTCCACTCGAAACAGGTGCGCCGACCATGGAGGCGCACCAGCGCCCAGTCCTGCCATTCCCCGAGCCCCACCAGTTGGGCGCTGGAGATCTGCACTTCCTCCACCTGGAGGCTCACCCCCCGGCTCCGGCGGGTCTGCTCCCAGCGCTGCCAGGCGGCCCAGAGATCCTCCGCCACGAAGTGCGCGAGGAGCGGCCACTGCTGATTCTGGTGCACCCAGGCCAGGTGGGCTGGACGGGGCCTCACCCAGTCCAGCAGCGCCGACACCGTCCACCCGGGCGCCATCTCCCGGAGGCGTGCGCCGACCGCGTCCAAGGATTCGAACTCGGGCACCAGGCTGCGCCCGCAGTGGCCACACTTGGCCTGGGCCAGGCCCAGCAGGCGCTGACCGCAGTGGGGACAATCCCCATGGGTCACCAGCGGAATGGCCGGCGGCAGGCTCATCCGTGGTGGGTGCGGCTCTGGAAGGCCTCGATGAGCTCCTTGATGCGGCGGGCGTCCTTCTTCGTGTGCCCGTGGCTGCTCATGGGATCGCTGCCCCCCGTGCTCTCGATGAGGATGTCGGCCCAGACCATGCCGGTGTCGATTCGCACCGAGGCCACCCGGCTCAGGTGGATGCTCATCTCGTTCACCGTGAACCAGGAGCGCTTGCGGCGGATCACGGCGTGATCCGTCACCTCGAGGGTGGTGCGGAAGATGCGGTTGCCCGCGGTCCAGCGGGAGGCATGGAAGATCTCGCTCATAGCCCTGATGATAAAGGTTCATGGCGCTCCCGTCCCTCCCCATCGATCCCCTGCTGCCGGAGCTGGTGGCCGCCCTGCGCTCGGGCCCCAGCCTCGTACTCCAGGCCGACCCCGGCGCCGGCAAGACCACCCGGGTGCCCCGGGCCCTGCTGGACGCGGGCCTGCTGGAGGCGGGGGAGTGCTGGATCCTGGAGCCCCGCCGCCTCGCCGCCCGCCTGGCCGCCGCCCGGGTCGCCGAGGAGCTGGGGGAGCCCCTGGGGCAGCGGGTGGGTTACGCCGTGCGCTTCGAGCAGAAGGTCTCCAAGGCCACGCGCATCCGCTTCGTCACCGAAGCCCTCCTCCTGCGGCGTCTGGCGGCGGATCCCGACCTGAAGGGGCTCGCCTGCGTGGTGCTCGACGAGTTCCACGAACGGAGCCTGGCCACGGACGCCAGCCTGGCCCTGCTGAAGCGCCTCCAGGCCACGACCCGCCCGGACCTCCGCCTCGTTGTGATGAGCGCCACCTTGGAAACGGAACGGGTGGCCGCCTTTCTGGGCGCGCCGGGCCTGCGGAGCGAGGGCCGGGCCTTCCCCGTGGAGCTGCGCCACGCCCCGCGCCCCGATGATCGCCCCCTGCCCCTGCGGGTGAAGGAGGCCCTGGAAGGGCTGGGCGGGTTGCCGGGGGATGCCCTCGTCTTTCTGCCCGGTGCCGGGGAGATCCGGGCCTGCCTGCGGGAGTGCGAGGGCCTCGCCCAGCGTCGGGGCTGGCGGCTGCTCCCGCTCCACGGCGAGCTCAGCTGGGAGGCCCAGCAGGAGGTGCTGGCCCCCCACCCGGAGCCCACCGTCATCTTCAGCACCAACGTGGCCGAGAGCAGCGTCACCCTGCCCCGGGTGCGGGTGGTGGTGGACTCGGGCCTGGCCCGCACGGCCGCCTTCGATCCCTGGACGGGCCTCGGCTCCCTGCGCACGGGCCGCATCAGCCAGGCCCGCTGCGTGCAGCGCGCCGGCCGCGCGGGCCGCACGGCCCCGGGCCTCTGCCTGCGCCTCTTCACCGAGGGCGAGTTCAAGGCCCGGGAGCCCTTCGACGCCCCGGAGCTGGCCCGGGCCGACCTCGCCGAGCTGGCCCTCACCCTCCACGGCGCCGGCATCGCCGACCCCCGCGCCCTGCCCTGGCTGGAGGCGCCCCCCGAGGCGGGCCTCCTGGCCGCGGAGTCCCTCCTCCGTCGCCTCGGCGCCCTGGATGCCGTCGGCGGGCTCACCCCCCTCGGCCGCCGCATGGCCGCCCTGCCCCTGCACCCGCGCCTGGCCCGCCTGCTGTTGGCCGCCGAGGACCTCGGCATCGGCGACCTGGGCGCCCGCGCCGCCGCCCTGCTGGAGGCCGGCGAGCTCACCGCTCGCCGGAGCCTCGATCGGCGGGAGGCCGCGGGCCCCGCCACGGAGGCGGACCTCTTCCTGCGCCTGGATGCCTTCGCCCAGGCGGAGGCCGATGGCTTCGGCGCCGGAGCCCTGCGGGCCGCTGGGCTCGATGCGGGTGCCGTGCACCGGGCCCGCCAGGCCCACCAGAGCCATGCCCGCCTGGTGAAGCGGGGCGGCGAGCCCGCCGACGCCGAGGCCCGGCTGCGCCAGGCCCTGCTGGCCGCCTTCCCGGATCGCCTCGCCCGCCGGGGCGAGGGCCGCAGCCTCCAGCTCCTGGAAGGGGGCGGGGCCGTCCTGGACGAGGCCAGCCGGGTGCGGGGCGGTCCCTTCCTCCTGGCCCTGGAGGCCGTGGCCGAGGGCGCCAAGGTCCGCGTCACGGACGCCGCCGCCGTGGAGGCGGAGTGGATCCTCGAAGCTTTCCCCGACGACCTGCGGGAGACCCGGGAGCTGCGCTTCGACCCGGCCCGGGGCCGGGTCGAGACCCAGGACCGCCTCTGGGTGCGGGAGCTCGTGCTGGATGAAACGCGGAAGGAAGCCGACCCCGGCCAAGCCGGCGTGGCGGAGCTCCTGGTGGCCGCGGCCCTGGAGGCCCCCCTGCCCGAGGCCTGGCAGGCCCTCCTGGCGCGCCTGGCCTTCCTCGCCCTGCGCCGCCCGGAGGCGGGGGTCCCGGAGGATCCCCGGTCCGCCCTCCTCCAGGCCGCCTGCGCGGGTCACACCCGCCTGGCCGCAGCCCTGGCGCAGGATCCGGAGTTCCTGGTGGGCGCGGCCTTCGGGGAGGCCGTGGCCCGCCTGATGCCGAAGGTGGCCCCCACCCACGTGGCCCTCCTGAAGCGCCGGGTGGCCGTGAACTACTCCGGGGAGCGCCCCTGGATCGAGAGCCGCCTCCAGGATTTCCTCGGGCTCAAGCAGGGGCCCGCCCTGGATGAAGGGCGCTTGCCCCTGGTGCTGCACCTCCTCGCTCCCAACTACCGGGCGGTGCAGGTGACCACGGACCTCGCGGGCTTCTGGCAGCGGGCCTACCAGGAGGTGCGGGGGCAGCTGAGCCGCCGCTACCCCCGCCACTTCTGGCCCGAGCGCCCGGAATCGGAGACCGAGCCCCCGGAGCCCAAGGGCAAACGCTAGCGGCGGCGCTATCCTCGGAGCCATGACCGACCTGAGCTTCCGCCCCATCCGCCCCGAGGACGACGCCGCCGTGGCCACCGTCATCCGCACGGTGATGCCGGAGTTCGGCGCCGATGGGCCCGGCTTCGCCATCCATGACCCCGAGGTGGACCACATGAGCGCGGCCTACGCCCGCCCGGGCTGCACCTACGCCGTGGTCACCGATGCGGCCGGCCGGGTGATCGGCGGCGCCGGCATCGCCCCCCTGGAGGGTGGCCCCGAGGGGGTGTGCGAGCTGAAGAAGATGTACTTCCTGAAGGAGGCCCGGGGGAGGGGCATCGCCGAGCCCCTGATCCGCCACCTTCTGGCCGAGGCGAAGGTCCTGGGCTACCGCACCTGCTACCTGGAGACCCTCACCGGCATGGACGCCGCCCAGGCCCTCTACCGCAAGGTGGGGTTCCACACCCTCTGCGCCCCCATGGGCGCGACGGGGCACCACGGCTGCGACTGCTGGTACTCGAAGGAGCTGGCGTGAACTCCTGGCACCAGGGACTACCCCCCGATCACGCCGTCCACCGGACGGCGCTCCCACTCGCCGCCGGCGGCTCGCGGAGGGGGCCCCGTCACCACGGCTGCGACTGCTGGTATTCGAAGGAGCTGGCGTGATCCGCGGCCTGGGCTCCGACCTCTGTCCCCCTTCCCGGTGGGAGCACCTGCTGGAGCGCTTCGGACCCGAGAAGTGCTGCGCCAAGATCCTCCACCCGGAGGAGGCCGCCTACCTGCTGAAGGGCAACCGGGGGCGCCTGCCGGAGCGCCTGGCCGGGCGCTGGGCCCTGCGGGAGGCCTTCGGCAAGGCCCTGGGGGTGGGCCTGGATGGCTGGTCCTGGCGGGAGCTGCGCTACCTGAACGGGCGCCTCTGGGCCGAGGGGGCCCTGGCCGCGCGACTCCGTCAGGAGGGCGTCACCCGGCTCCACGCCACGGTGGCCCACGACGGGGGGACGGCCCTGGCCGTGGTCATCCTCGAGACCCCGTGACAGGAATTCAAGCCCCCGGTCCGGATGCCCGATGCGGCCCCTGGACCCGACATGAACCTAGTTCCCGCAAAAATGCAGATGAGCCCCGCGGAGTTCAAGCAACTCCGGGACTTCATCTATGCCAAGAGCGGCATCTTCTTCAATGAGAGCAAGCAGTACTTCCTGGAGAACCGCCTGTCCCGGCGCGTCCAGGAGCTGAGCCTCAAGGCGTTCTCGGACTACGTGTCCATCCTCCAGGGCCCCAAGGGCACGGAGGAGCTGAAGAAGCTGTTCATCGAGATCACCACCAACGAGACCAGCTTCTGGCGGAACCCCCCCCAGATCGAGGCCTTCCAGAACACCGTGCTGCCGGATGCCGCCAAGCTGGCCCGGGAGCGGGGGCAGACCAAGCTCCGCATCTGGAGCGCCGCGTGCTCCAGCGGCGAGGAGCCCTACACCCTCGCCATCGTGGCCCAGGAGCTGAAGGACACGGTCCTCAAGGGCCTTACCGTGGAGATCCTCGGCACCGACATCAGTGAAAAGGTGCTCGCCCAGGCCCAGGATGGGATCTATGGGTCCTACACCCTCCGGAACCTCACCCCCCAGCAGCTCCAGAAGTACTTCCAGAACCTGGGCGGCGACCTGTTCCAGGTCAAACCCGAGCTCCAGCGGCTGGTGCAGCTCAAGAACTTCAACCTGGTGGACTACAACGGCTACCGGATGCTCAGCTCCTTCGATGTGATCTTCTGCCGCAACGTGCTCATCTACTTCGACGACACGGTGAAGGCGTCGGTCCTGAAGGGCTTTCACGGCCAGCTCCACCCCAAGGCCTACCTCATGGTGGGCCACAGTGAGAGCATCCACGCGTACAACATCGGATTCGAGCTCCTGCACTTCAGCAAGGCCATGGGCTACCGAAAGAAGTAGGAGAGGACACCATGCCGATCACCCCCGCCGAACTCATTGCGAACCTGGGCGACCTGCCGCCACTCCCCCAGGTGGCGGCGCAGGTGCTTCGCATTTCGGCCGATCCGGATGCCACGGCCGAGGATCTCCGCAAGGTCATCAGCACCGATCAGGCCCTCACCAGCCAGATCCTGAAGATCTCCAACTCCGCGATGTTCGGGATGATGCGGGAGATCAAGACCTTGAGCCAGGCGATCATGACCCTGGGGTTCAGCACCATCAAGAGCGTGGTCATCGCCTCCAGCGCCAAGAACCTCTACCAGCGGGGCGCCGTGGGTCTCCAGGAACGCCTGCTCTGGGAGCACGCCCTGGTGACCGCCCTGGCCTCCCGGGCCATCGGGAAGCAGCTCAAGTTCCCCCGGGTGGAGGAGGCGTTCATCGGCGGCCTCATGCATGACATCGGGAAGAGCGTCATGGGCGTGAAGTTCCCCGAGCGATATGGCGCCATCATGCGCACGGTCTACAACGGCCAGGGGGATGCCCTCGAGCTGGAACTGGAGACCTTCGGGTTCGACCACACCATGGTGGGGGAGGCCCTCCTGCGCAGCTGGAACCTCGCCCAGAGCCTGGAGGAGGCCGTCCGGTGGCACCACGAGCCCCAGGGAGCCTCCGAGGGCAACCGCCCCATCGCCGCCATCATCGCCCTCGGGAACCAGATGGCCCTGGACCGGAAGATCGGCATCGGCACCCCCGAATCCCTCGCCGAGGCCTCCACCCAGGCCAAGGCGATCCTCAAAGTCACCGACGACGCCTGGGAAGGTCTGCAGGCGACCATCGCCGAAGCCCTCGAACAAGACAAGGCCATGATCTCGGAGTTCTGATGTCCGTCACCGCCCAGGAACTGCGCCTCCGCGCCAAGAAGCTCCCGAGCCTCCCGGCCTCGGTGGTGGCGCTGAATCAGGCCGTCCAGGACGATCGATGCACCGTGGACCGCCTGCTCGGGATCCTGCAGAAGGATCCGCCCCTGTCCGCCTCCCTCCTCCGCCTGGCCAACAGTGCGCTCTACGCTGGCGATGGCGAAGTGCGGGACCTCAAGACCGCCATCCTGCGCCTCGGCTTCGATGCCGTGGCGAACCTGGGCACGGGTGCCGCCGTGATCCGCACCATGAAGGCCTCCGACCGCCTGGACCTCACCCGCCTCTGGCAGCACAGCGTGGCCGTGGGGCTGGTCTCCCGGGGCATCGCCCGCCTGGTCAAGAAGCATGGCGACGCGGAGACGGCCTTCCTGGGCGGCCTCCTGCACGACATCGGGAAGATCGCCCTCGACCAGTGCTTCCCCGAGGAGTACGCCCCCGTGGTGCGTCGCATCCAGGAGGGTGTGCAATCCGTGGATGCCGAGAAGGAACTGCTGGGCCTGGACCACGCCGAGGCGGGTGCGGTCCTGGCGGCGCAGTGGGTGTTCCCGGAGGTGACCATCGCCATGATCCGGGATCACCATGCCCCCCCGCCCGGGGAGTTCCTGCCGAACCTCATCAACCTGAGCGACCTCCTGGTACGCACCCGGATCCCCAACAGCCCCGCCGACGAGCACCTCATGGTGAACCTCCACGAAGAGCCCACCTTCCCGGCCGTGTTCGGTCACTTGAAGGAGGAGCCCGACTTCGAGCGGCTCACCTTCCAGATCGACGACGAGCTGGATCACGCCATGGCCTTCGTGGACCTGGCCTACCAGAGCTGAGGCCCCGATGCCCATCCGTGTCCTGGTGGTGGACGACAGCCCCTTCATGAGGAAGAGCCTCCAGAAGATGCTGGAGGGGGCTCCCGACATCCAGGTGGTGGGCACCGCCCGCGATGGCATGGATGCGCTGGAGAAGGTGGAGGAGCTTGACCCCGACCTCGTCACGCTCGACATCGAGATGCCCCGCATGGACGGGCTCACGGCCCTCAAGAAGATCATGGCCACGAGCCCCCGGCCGGTGCTGATGGTGAGCAGCCTCACCCAGGAGGGCGCGCAGGCCACCCTGGATGCCCTGAGCTTCGGCGCACTGGACTTCATCCCCAAGGAATCCAGCTTCGCCACCATGAGCATCCTGAACATCCAGCAGGAGCTCCAGGAGAAGATCCGACGGTTGGCGAGCACGCCGAAATTCAAACGACCCCAACTGGATCGGAGCCCCCGGCCCGGGGCGCCGGCCCCGCCCACCCCGGTGGCCCCGCCACCGCCCCTCCCCAAGGTCATCCCGCGACCGGGCGCCACCGAGCTGGCCGCCGCCCCCCTGGCCGAACTGATCGTGCTCGGCAGTTCGACCGGAGGCCCGAAGGCGCTGCAGGAGCTCCTACCGGCCCTGCCGGGCTCATTGCCCGTGCCCCTGCTCATCGTCCAGCACATGCCCTCCACCTTCACCAAGCCCTTTGCCGACCGGCTGAACACCCTCTGCCAGGTCACGGTCAAGGAGGCTGAACATGGCGAACCGCTGAAGCCCGGCACGGTATACATCGCCCGGGGCGGCATCCACATGCTCTATCGGCAGCGGGGTATCCAGGCCGTGTTGGAACAGAGCATGGATCCCGCGGCCTCCATCCATCGCCCCTCCGTGGACGTGCTCTTCCAGAGCGTGCATGAGCAGTGCAACAAGCAGGTGTTGGCCGTGATCCTCACCGGGATGGGCAACGATGGCGCCAAGGGCATGGAGCTCCTCAAGCAGAAGGGCGCCCACACCCTGGCCGAGGCCGAGGAGACCTGCGTGGTCTATGGCATGCCTCGGGCAGCGGCCGAGAAGGGTTGCGTGGATGTGGTGGCACCCCTGCCCGAGATCGCGGGCCATCTGAGGCGCCACTTCAAGGTATGAACGGCCCCACCCCCCTCCAACCGCAGGGTCCCCTGATTCTCGAGGCCCTCCGGCTGGTGGGGGCCGCGCAGGCGGGGGAGCCGAACCTCCCCGCCTTGGCCGGGGCGGAGGTGAAGGCGGTGCTGGCGGAGATCCAGGCCCAGGGCCTGCTCCTGCTCCTCGCCGACGGCCGCAAGCTCATCGCCACCGGGGAGCTTCCCTTCCCCACCGGGACCACCCTCACCTTCCGGGTGCAGCCCCAAGCCGATGGCACGACCCAGCTCCAGCCCCTCCGGGCGGACCCCCCCCTGCCCGCACCGATGCTGGCCCCCTTGCTCCAGGGCGAAGCCACCGCCCTGCTCCAGCGCCTCTCCGCCCCGGAGCTGCCCGCGGCCCTCCTCCCCCTGAAGGAACTCCTGTCCCGGCTGCCGGGCCCGCCGGCAACGGACCCCCTGCCGGCCGCCCTGGCCCCCCTGGCGGAAGCCCTGGGTCTCCCCACCCGGCCCGAGTCCTCGGCTCCCGCCGCCCCCGCGCCCGCCATCCCCGGTGCACCCACGGTTCCGACCCCCCCCCCCCTTGCGCCCCAGGGGGCGGGCCCCCAGGCGACCCCGGAGTCGGCCTCCCCCCTCACCGCCGCCCTGGTGGCCCGGGGTGTCCCCCCGGAATCCGCACCGCGCCTCGCGGCGCTCCTGGTGGGCGCTCCGCTGGGGCCCCCCGAGGACGCCCTGCCCGTCCGTTTCCCGGCGCCCCCGCCCAGTGCCCTGGAACCCGAGGCCGCCCCGGTCCCCTGGAGCCCAGGTGCCGAAACGTCGACCCCCCGACCAGGGCCCGGCACCCCCACGTCCCTGGATCCCGAATCCCTCGGCCGCCTGCTCCAAGCCACGGCCCGCGTGGGGGGCCCCACCGGCGCCACGGACCCGGCCCTACCCGCCAAGGTGCGGGAGCTCCTTGAACGCCTCCCCCCGGCCTTGGCTCAGCGGGTGGTCCTCCTCCTGCACCTGCTCCCCCCAGCGGGTCAGGGCACTCCCCTCGCAGCCAAGGATCCTCTGGCCCAGCTCCTGAAGGCCCTCCTGCCCGAGGTCCAGGCCGCCCTGGCCCGGTCGGAGGCGGTCGCGCGCCCGCCCTCAGCCGCGACTCCCCTGGCCCCCCAAGGGCTGGATCCAGCCCAACCGGCCACCTGGGAGCGATGGCTCCGGTCGACGGTGGAAGCCCTCGCGAGACCGGAGGCCAGCCCCCAGGAGGCGCCCTTCCACCGCCTGCAGGCCCGTGAGGGCACGGCCCTTTTCGAGCTGCCCCTGCCTTGGCTCGCCGAGCGGCCCCAGGTTGAACTATGGGCCGAGCGCGACCCCGATGGAGGTGAAGGGGATCCCACGAGCCGGGTGCTCCTGGCCCTGGACCTGGGGCGCACCGGTGAATTGCGGGTCGCCCTGCAGGCTGGACCCGGAGGGACCCGGGCCCAGATCGTGGCCGGGGCGGATGTGGCGGCGGAGCTCGCCGCCCTCCTCCAGGAGGAGCTGGGGGAACCGGCACCCTTCCCCGTGCAGGTGCGCGGTTCGGAAACCCTGCCCCCCCGACCGAGGGCCCTCGCGGGTCAAGGCCTGAGGGCCCTCGGATGAGTCCGGGCACCCTGCGTTCCTTCCTCCCGGACCGGCGCCAGGCCTGGGTCCTTGCGGCCTACTTCGGAGCTTTTCTCGGGCTGGAACTCCTCACCGCCGGCTTCCGGCGATCCGCCGGTGTGAACCTCTGGTTCCCGGCCCCCGCCCTCACCCTCACGCTCATGCTGGCCTACGGACGGCGCTTCGTGTGGGCCCCCTTCCTCGTGCACCTGCCCTACGCCCTGATCTTCAGCCAGACCGCCAACGGCCTGGCCCTGAACCTCGCCATCTGCCTGGCCCACGGCGGGGTGTACGGCCTGGGTACCCTCTACGCGATCCAAAAAGGCCTTGGGGCGCGGTTGGCGCGCTTCCGGCACCTCAAGGGATTCTTCCTGTTCTCGGCCCTGGCCGCCGCTGCCATGGGTCTGCTCCTGGCCTGGATCCTCCACGGCCACTTCCCCGGGGGCCGCTCCATCCTGGGCAACGCCTACGCGATCTGGCTGGGGGACGCCCTGGGTCTCCTGTGCCTGGGCCCCTTCCTCCTCACCTGGGTGATGCCCACCCTGATCGACGCGCCCCCCACGGCGGAACCCAGCCCCCTCCGGGTCATGGAGGGCCTGCTGCAGGGGCTGAGCCTGGTGGTGATCAGCATCCTCATCATCCTGGTGCAGCGGGGGCAGGTGTTCCCCCTGAAGTACCTCGCCTTCCTTCCGTTGGTGTGGATCGCCCTGCGATGGGGAGCCCGGGGCGCCGCGGCGGGGATCATGGGGCTCGGGATCGTGACCCTCTCCGCCTTCCTGGCCCTGGGCTACTCCGCCCATCTTCTCGAAGAGCTCCAGCTCTTCCTCCTCTTCCTCTTCCCAATCACGCTGGTGCTGGGTTCCCTGGCGGATGAGCGCACCCATGGGAGCCGGGCCCGGCGGGCCCTGGCGGGTCGCCTGGCCTCCATCCTGAGGGCCACGGGTTCCTTCCCCTTCGAGGTGGACCGCGGCACCGGGGAGACCCTCTCCATGGATCCCCACCTCAACCACCACCTGGGGATCACCTCGCCGGAGTGGAACCAGCAGCCCTTCTGGGCGGCCCTCCTGCACCCGGGCGACCGCGAGCGGTTCCGGGCCTTCTGCGAGGGGAACCTCCAGGGCAGCCTGGATGTTCGGATCCGCACGGGCCGGGGCGGCGAGCAGTTCCTCCAGGTCGTGGCCGGCACGCGCACGGGGAGCCGCATCTCCGGAATCCTCCTGGACGTGCACGCCCACCGGGAGGCGCAGCAGCGACTCGAGGCCAGTGAAGCCCTGTACAGGGCCACCGTGGAGTCCATCGAAGAAGGCATCGTGGTGAGGGATCTAGCCGGCCGTGTTCGCTCCATGAACGAGAGCGCCCGCCGAATCTTCGGGGGACTGCCACCCGGTGAGCAGGAGGCCAACGGAGACCTGGAGGCCGTGGATGAGCAGGGCGAGCCCATCCCCTGGGAGGACCAGCCGCCCCTCGTGGCCCTGCGCAAGCGCATCGCCATCCACTCCGTGATGGGCCTCCGGCGACCCGGGGAGGACACCCGCTGGATCACAGTTCGCAGCCGCCCCCTCTGGAAGGGCACCGAATTGCAGGGGGTCGTATCTTCCACGTTGGATATCACGGAGGAGCGCCGGGCCACCGAGGCGCTTCGGGCCAGCGAAGCCCGCTACCGGCTCCTGGTTGAGCAGAGCCTGATCCCCACGGCGATCCACCAGGATGGCCGTTTCGCCTACCTGAACGATGCAACCCTCCGCCTCTTCGGCGCCCAAGTCCCGGAGGACCTCCTGGGCCACCCGGTGCTGGAACACCTCCACCCGGATGACCGGGCCGACTCCATCCAACGCCTCCAGGCCCTCGCCCGGGGGGAGATGCAAGTGCTTCCACCCACGGAGCGCCGCCTGATCCGCCTGGACGGCCGGGACGTTGTGGCGGAGCTCATCGTCATGGCCACCCAGTTCGAGGGGCGCCCCGCGGTACAGGTCATGGCGGTGGACGTCACCGCACGCAAGGCCATGGAGGCGGGGCTCCAGGAGACCCTGCGCCAGAAGGACCTCGCGATCCGGGAGATCCACCACCGGGTGAAGAACAACCTGCAGGTGGTTTCCAGCCTGCTGCGGCTCCAGGCCGGTAGCTCCGCCAGCCCTGAGGTACGGGACGCCCTTACCGAGGCCCGGGAGCGCATCCAATCCATCGCCCTCGTGCACGCCCGCCTCCACAACGCCCCCGCCCTGGCGGAGGCGGACCTCCGGGATTACCTGGTCCGCCTCGTCAGCCAGTTGGTTCGGAGCTACGCGCCATCGCCGCTCCTGGTGGACGCGACCGTGGAGGTGGCGGACCTCCGGCTGGGGCCCGACGACCTGGTGCCCCTGGCCCTGGTGCTCCACGAACTGGTCCTCAATGCCCTGCGTCATGGGTTCGGCCCGGAGGAGGGCGGGGCCCTGCGCATCTCCCTGGCCCCCGATGGGGAGGGCCAGCTGGCCCTCCAGGTGGAGGACGATGGCAAGGGCCTGCCGGAGGGGTTGGACCCCCTTGAGCAGGGAGGCCTGGGATTCCAGCTCATCCGGGCCCTGGCCGATCAACTCAGGGGCACCTTCCAGATCGTGCGTCGCAAGGGCGCGGCCTTCCGCCTGACCTTCACTCCCCGTCCCATCGAAACCCCATGACCGGCCACATCCTCATCGTCGAAGACGAGACCATCGTCGCCCTGGACCTCAAGATGCGGGTCCAGGCCCTCGGCTACCCGGTCCTCGGGGTGGCGCACACCGGGGAGGATGCCCTTCGCATGGATGCGGAACTCAAGCCCGGGCTCGTGCTCATGGACATCAACCTGGGGAAGGGGATGGATGGGATCGAAGCCGCCAACCGGATTGCGGAGACCACGCGAACCCCCGTGGTCTTCATCACCGCCTACGCCGATCCCGAAACCCTCCGGCGGGCTCGGTCCGCCGCGCCCTACGGCTACCTGGTGAAGCCCTTCGAGGAGCTGGCCCTGGCCAGCACCATCGAGATGGCCCTGGCCCGCCACCAGATGGAGCGGGACCTGCGGGCCCGTGAGGAGCGGTTCCGGGCCCTCCTGGAGAACGGCAAGGACATCATCGCCATCCTGGATCCCGAAGGTGTGTTGATTTACGAGAGCCCCAGTGCGGCGCGCACCCTGGGTTACGAACGCGGGGAACACCTGGGTTGCTCCATCCGGGAGTTCATCCATCCGGATGACCACGTCATCTTCGACGCCGCCTTGCGGGAAACCCTGGCCAACCCGGGACACACGGCCTATGTCACGGCCCGCTACCAGGCCAAGGACGGCGCCTGGCGCTGGCTGGAGACCGTCGCCCAGAACGCCCTGGAGCTGCCGGGGGTCCAGGGCATCGTGCTCAATGCGCGGGATGTCACCGATCGCCTCAAGGCCCAGGAGGACCGCCACCGGCTGGAGACCCAGATGCGGGAGGCCCAGAAGCTGGAGAGCCTGGGCATGCTCGCGGGGGGCATCGCCCACGACTTCAACAACCTCCTCATGGGCATCATGGGCAACGCGGGCCTGGCCCTGCTCCATCTGGACGAGACCCATCCCTCCCACAAGCGGGTGAAGCAGATCGAGCTGGCCTCCCTGCGCGCCTCCGAGCTCACCAACCAGATGCTGGCCTACAGCGGGAAGGGGCGCTTCCTCGTTCAGACCCTGGACTTCGCGCGGCTGTTGGAGGAGATGGCGTCCCTCCTGCAGACCGTCATCTCCAAGCGGGCCGCCCTGCGCATCGAGGCCATCCCCGGCCGGGCCCTCGTGGAGGCCGATGCCACCCAGCTCCGCCAGGTGGTCATGAACCTCATCACCAACGCCTCCGATGCCCAGGGCGAGCAGGGCGGCACCATCACGCTGCGGGCCGGCACCCTGGAGGCGGGGCCCGACACCCCCTGCCTGGCCGGCACCCCACCGGAAGGGCTCTGCGCCTTCCTCGAGGTGGCGGATCAGGGCGTGGGCATGGAGCCGGAGACCCTGGACCGCATCTTCGACCCCTTCTTCACGACCAAGTTCACGGGTCGGGGACTGGGCCTCTCCGCCGTGCTGGGCATCGTGCGGGGGCACCGGGGGGCCATCCAGGTGAGAAGCACTCCCGGCAAGGGGACCACCTTCCGGCTGCTCTTCCCCCTCTCCGAGCGGCGGGCCGAGCAAGGCTCCCCGCAGACCTCCGGGGAGCCCTTGCGGGGGGAGGGCACCATCCTCGTCGTGGATGATGATCCCCAGGTACGCCAGGTGGCCCGGGGGGCCCTGGAGCACGCCGGTTTCGAGGTCATCGAGGCCGAGGACGGCCTCAAGGGACTGGAGCTCCACCACCAGCACCGGGAACGCATCCGCGCCGTGCTCCTCGACCTCACCATGCCCCACATGGATGGGCACGAGATGAAGCGACGCCTCCGGGCCCTCGGCACCGAGATCCCCATCATCCTCACCAGCGGCTACAGCGCCTCCGAGGCGGCCGAGGACCTCAAGGGCACCCGGGACCGCTTCATCCAGAAGCCCTACAAACCCATGGATCTCATCGCCTTGATGGTGGACGTGGTGCGGAGCACCTAGACCTCAGTCCTTCCGCCGCAGCTCCTTCAGGATCTTCGGGAGGCGGTTCACCGAGGCCTGGACCTCGACCCACTCCTTGTGGGGGCGGGCGGGGAAGCCCGTCACGAAGCTGCCGGGGGGCAGGCTCTTGGCCACCACGCTGTTGCCCCCCACCACGCTCTTGTCGCCGATCTCAATGTGGCCGACCACGCCCACCTTCCCGGCCAGGGTCACGTAGTTGCCGATCTTGGTGGAGCCGCTGATGCCGCTCTGGCTCACCAGGAGGCAATGCGTCCCCACCTGGACGTTGTGAGCCACCTGCACCTGGTTGTCGACCTTGGTGCCGGCACCGATGCGGGTGGGGCCGAGCACCCCCCGATCCACCGTCACGCAGGCGCCGATCTCCACCTCGTCACCCACCTCCACCCACCCCACCTGGGGCACCTTCTCGTGCCGCCCGTTCACCATCACGTAGCCGTAGCCATCGCTGCCCAGCACGGAGTTGGCGTGGATCCGGACATTCCGGCCGAGCCGGGTGCGGCGGTAGAGCACCACGCCGGGGAAGAGCTCGCAGCCGTCGCCCAGCTCGCAGTCGTCGCCGATGTGCACGCCGGGATGGATCACGCAGCCCTCGCCCAGGCGGGTCTCGGCCCCGATGGTGACCCCGGGGGCCAGGCGGCAGCTGCCGGGGATCCGGGCGGTGGGGTGCAGGGGATGTTCCGTCCAGGCGGGCTCCGGCTCCGGGTGGAGGATCTCGATGGCCCGGGCGAAGCACCAGTAGGGGTTCTCCACGATCAGCACCGGCTGGTCCCCCAGGTCCGCCTGGGGATCCGCCAGGATGAGCCCCGCGGGGGAGGCCTTGGCCTGGGCCACGTACTTCTTGTTGGCCAGGAAGCTCAGGGAGGCCCCGTGGGCCTCATCCAGGGGCCGCACTTCGGAAAGCGGGCGTTCCGGTGGACAATGGCGGAGGGCACCCCCCAGCATCTCCGCCAGGGCCGCGGCCGTGATGGACTGGGACATGGGCACCTCCGCAACCACTTGGTAGACCTTTGAATATGGCACAGACGCACTCCCTGGAGTCCCACGCGGACGAACACGAGCGACGCCGGGAGCGGCGCTGGATGGCCTGGGGCCTGGGCGCCATGCTCCTGGTGGGCGGCTATGGCATCTACGTCGCGCGGCAGCTGGCCAGCCGACCCGTGGCCGATCCCGGCCCCCTGAACGAGGGGCCCCTCCCCGAAGCCTTGAAGGCGGAGATCCAGGCCCTCCTGGAGCCCCACCTGGCCGGGGCCCAGCTGGTGGAGGTGCGGGAGGGCCCCCTGCGGGACTTCCGCATCAAGGGCACCCCCCGGGCCACGCTGGACAAGGCCTTCAAGGCCGCCTTCCGCCCCCTGGTGGTGAATGAGCTCATGCCCCGGCTGCGCCCCTACGGGCACATCATCAGCTTCGAGGTCGCGAACATGGACTTCCCCCCGGCCCGCCTGCGGCCCCTCCCGAATTCGCACTAGAGGGCGGACATGCACCCCTACCTGATCCAGATCGGCTCCTTCCCCATCGGCACCTACGGGCTCCTGCTGGCCCTCGGCTTCTTCGCCGGCACGGCCCTGGCCAAGCGCCAGGGGCGCCTCGATGGCATCGAGGGCGAGTTCATCCCGGACCTCGCCATCACCCTGCTCCTGGCCGGCATCCTCGGCGCCAAAGTGGTGCTGATCATCGTGGAGATGATCAACGGCCGCATGGGGGTGGCCGACATCTTCAGCCTCGCCACCCTCCGGGCCGGCGGCCACATCCATGGCGGCATCATCCTCGGCGCCGCAGCCTTCTTCTGGAAGGCCCGCAAGGCCGTGGGCTTCACCGTCGCCCAGATCGGGGATGCCCTGGTGCCCGGCGTGGCCCTGGGCCAGGCCATCGGACGCCTCGGCTGCTTCGCTGCGGGCTGCTGCTTCGGCAGCGCCTGCACCCTGCCCTGGGCCGTGACCTTCAAGGATCCCCACGCCTTCGAGCTGAGCGGCACGCCGCTGGGCCTGCCCCTCCATCCAGTTCAGCTCTACACCTTCCTGGCCAACCTGGCGGTGATGGGGCTCTTGCTGGTCGCCCGCAAGGGCCGGCGCTTCCAGGGGCAGGTGACGGCGCTCTACTTCATGCTCGAGGGTGTGGCCCGCCTCACGGTGGAGACCTGGCGCGGCGACCTCGACCGGGGCATGTGGCTGGGCATCGGCTGGCTGAGCACGGGCCGCCTCACGGCCCTGGCCTTCCTCGCCTTCGGCATCGGGCTCTGGGTGTGGTGGTCGCACAAAGGAAAGGATCCGGTGAACCCTTGATCAGCCACACGATCGAAGCCGCCGCCGCCCGCCTCGACAAGTTCCTCGTGGAAGCCCACCCCGAGGTGGGCCGGGCCCGCTGGGATGCCTGGATCAAGGAGGGCAAGGTCGCCGTGAACGGCGTGCCCGCCACCAAGGGGGGCCACAAGCTCAAGGTGGGCGACCTGGTCACCACGGAGCTCCCGCCCATCACCCCGCCCGCAGCCGACCTCCTGGGCGAGGCCATCGACCTGCCCACCCTCTTCGAAGACGCCCACGTGTGGCTGGTGGACAAGCCCGCAGGCATGGTGGTCCACCCGGGCCCTGGCCATCCCGGTGGCACCCTGGTGAACGCCCTGCTTTACAGGCTTGAGGCTGGAGACTGGAGACCGGAGGTGGCCGACCTCCAGCCTCCGGACTCCGGCCTGCAGCCTGACGACGAGGCCGCCCCCGCCTGGCCCGGCCTCGTGCATCGCCTCGACCGCTTCACCACGGGCTGCGTGGCCCTGGGCAAGACCCGGGAGGCCCAGGAGTCCCTGCAGGCCCAGTTCCAGGGCCGCAGCGTGGAGAAGCGCTACCTGGCCCTGGTGCGCCACAGCCCCAAGCTGCCCGAGCTGGGCAGCCTCATGGTGGATCAGCCCCTGGCCCGGCACCGCACGGAGCGGCAGAAGATGGCCGTGGTGGCCGGGGGTCGCCCCAGCCAGACGCGGGTGAAGGTGCTGGCCCGCACCAAGAGCACCGCCCTGGTGGAGTGCGAGCTCCTCACGGGCCGCACCCACCAGATCCGCGTGCACCTGGCCTTCCTGCGGGCCCCCCTCCTGGGCGACCCCCTCTACGGCGGCCCCAGCCGCTGGATGGCCACCGACGGGGAGATGCTGGACCTGCCCCATCCCCTGCTCCACGCCTGGAAGCTGGGGCTGGTGCATCCGGTCACCGGCCAGCCCCTGCGGGCGGAGGCCCCCATCCCGGCCCCCTTCCGGGAGGCCGCCCAGCGCCTGGGCCTTGCGGAGGGGCTCCCCCCGGACCCATCCTGATCCCACACCCGGGAGGTCCGCCGTGACGCTGGCCTGGTTGGATTGGAAACCCCTGATCGATTCCCTGCAAGGGCGTGAGCGGATGCCGGGATTGGTCCTCGCCGCCCTCGCCGGGGCGGGCCTCCTGTTCATCCTGCTGGTGCGCCTGCCCCATTGGCTGAGATCCCGGCGTCACCCCACCCTGACCCCGGCGCAACTGGAGGACATGCTCCAGGGACCCGCTCCCCTGTTGGTGGATCTCCGCGCAGCGGAGGCCTTCCAGAGGGAAGGGCACATCCGAGGTACGCTGCACATCCCCTTCCCCCAGCTGGAGAAACGGATCTCCGAGATCCTGGAGGAGGCCCGCCGCCCGGTCCCCCGGGCCATTGTGCTGGTGGACGAACACGACCCCTTGGCGCACCGCGCCGCCGATCTGCTGCGGGCGGCCGGTGCCGACTGGCTCTACGTGCTGATGGATGGCTTCCACGGATGGCGGAGGGGCCGCTTTCCCATCGTGAAGTAGCTCAGGGCAGCTTGGTCTTCGCATCCTCGTTCTGGAACTGGATCGCCATCACCCACCAGCGGGTGCCATCGAATTGGAGCTGCAGGCTGTTGACGCCCCGCATGTGCTCCTTCATCCCCTCCCCGAAGGCCGTCTCATAGCGGGTCCACACGCCGGCCATGTTCCCCCACTGGACCATGTCCCGCTTGATCTCGTGCTCGATGAAACCCTTCTCCCAGCCGGGCAGGGCCCGCTGGAGGAACTCCTCCACGCTGAAGGTCCGGAACCCCGGCGTGCCATCGGGCTTGTTGCCGGTGATGGTGAAGCGGCAGTCCTTGTGGAAGAGGGCCCGGATCTTCCGAACGTCCCGCTTGCCGGCGGGACCGGAGATGAACCCGTAGAGGCTCTTCACCAGGTTGTCGATGGTGCCGGCCTCGGCGGCCGAGAGCGTGGCCCGACCCTCGGGGTCCAGGTCCCCGGGCAGGGGACGCTCCGCGGACTCGTCGTCCCACGCGTTCCCCGTGCACCACCAGCGGGTGCCATCGAAGAGCAGCTGGAAGCTGTTCACGCCCCGGGACTTGGGGCCACCCTCCTTCTCCCAGCTTTCATAGGCGCTCCAGACGTGCACCAGGTTGCCGAAGCGCTCCAGGCGGCGGCCCACCTCCCGCTCGAAGAACCCCGTCTTCTCCATGTGGGGGAAGGAACGGCGGCAGTACTCATCCACGTCCATGTTGGCGAGGGTGACCTTCCCGTCCTTGCCCCGCACGGGCAGGGTGATCCGGGCGCCGGGCAGGAAGAGGCTCTTCTGCAAGGGCACGTCCCGCACCTGGCCCGCGGGGCCGGAGATGGAGGTGTAGAGGAGCGCGATGAAGGCGTCGAGGTCCCTCAGGTTCGGGGCCGGTGCCGGGGTCTGGGCGCTCAGCACGAAGGCGGGAAGGAGCAGGGGGAGGGTTCGCATGGGGCCAGCATGCACCCCTCCATCCAGCTTGGCCCCGGGGCTGGGGCCGGGGGGATGTCCCCGGGGGCGGGCGGCCACCTGACCAACTGTCACTTTTTGCTGACAATTTTTCAGGTACCCTGTTCCATCACCCCGTCCTCGGAGTTCCCCATGTCCCCCCGCCTTCCCCTGGCCTGGATCCTCGCCCTGGTCACCCCAGCCTCGATCCTCGCCCAGACCACGGCCGGCCTTCGGGTCCGGAAAGCGGATGCCTCGGGGCAATTCCGGGCGGGGCAGGAGGTGGTGGTCGTGTCGCTGGATCGCTCCGAGCGGCGAACCTCCCGCACCGATGCCTCGGGGTGGGCGAGCTTTGCGGGCCTGCTCCCCGGACGGTACCGGGTGGAGGGCCTGGAGGTCACCTTGGGGCCGGATGCCCGGCAGGAGGTCACCATCCAGGCCCAGGCATCCAGCGCGGTGGTGGCCGTGGAAGGCTCCCCCCTGCGCACCGAGACGTCCTCGGTGGGCGTGCAGTCCACCCTCCGCGCGGAGGACATGGTCCGGATCCCCTTCGCACCGCACAGGTACGCGGAGCAGAGCGCCGTGATGCCCGGGATCACCCCCAGCGGCAAGCCCGAGCCGGTGGTGCTGGGCTCCATGCTCGACGGCAACACCTTCCTCGTGGATGGCATGGCCACCAACCTGGCCTCCAGCGGCCGGTTCGGCATGAACCTCAGCTCCGAGATCCTGGAGAGCCAGACGGTCACCACCGGGGGCCACAAGGCGGAGATCGCCTTCGCGCCGGGGGGCGCCTTCAACCTCGTCACCAAGACCGGCACCAACACCCTCCAGGGCAGCCTCTTCGCCAGCGCCATCTCCCGGGGGCTCAACGCCCGCCCCGAAGGTGGGAAGGCCATCAGTCCCGAGGAGCGGGCCTCCCACGCCCGGGAGTGGGGTCTGACCCTGGGCGGGGCCTTCGTCCCCGATCGCCTCTTCTTCTTCGCCGCGTTCAACCGCCAGCTCACGGACCAGGACTTCGAGAACATCACCCCGCCCGGGGGCACCCCCCACCGCCGCACCCTGGCGGAAGACCGCTCCTACCGCTTCTTCAAGCTCACCTGGCTGGCCACCCCCGACCATCGCCTGGAGCTGGCCTGGTTCGGTGATCCAGTGGTCCAGCGGAACTTCGATGACCCCGCCAACGCGAGCCTCAAGGACGAACAGCTCGGCAACCGCACCCGGGGTGGCAACAGCTTCCTCCTGAAACATGTGGGCGTGCTGGGCGCCAACCTCACCTGGGAGAACACCCTGGGCCTGCATCGAACCGCCTTCCAGTGGTCGCCCGCCGTGCCGGAAGCCGGCCCGAACCGGGCCCAGCTCGATGCGCCCCAGCGGGAGAGCTTCGGACGCTACGGCGAGGACCGCCTGGAGCGCATCGAGAACCTGAGCCTGCGCTCGGAGTTCACCCTCTTCGCGGGCCCCCATCAGATCAAGGCCGGCTTCCAGGGCCTCCGCTCGGCCTTCACCACCGAGTACCGCCGCCCCAGCGGCGGCCTCTCCTTCACCGATCGCGCCGCCGGGGGCGCCGGCCCCGCCGCGGGCGACATCACCGCCATCCGCGCGGGGCTGCTTGCCCTCAACGGCTCCGATTACGCCTACGCCAACGGCGACAGCCTGATCACCACGAGTCCGGTGAGCGGCCTGCTGGTCGGGGGCCGCGCCAGCTACCTCTACCAGCGGACCCTCGCCGACCTCGGCGCCTACGGAGACCCCTTGGTCCAGCAGACCCTGGGCCTGTTCGCCCAGGACGATTGGCAGGTCGCCGGCGGTTGGATCCTGAACGTGGGCCTCCGCGTGGACCGCGCCTCCGTGGAGGGGGAGGATGGGCGGGACCTCTACGCCCAGACCCTGCTCAGCCCCCGCCTGGGCCTTTCCTGGGATCCCCGCCAGGACGGCCGGAACCGGATCTTCGCCTACGCGGGGCGGATCTTCAGCCCTCCGACCCCGGGTGCGCTCACCGCCGCGGGCGCGACCTCCGGGGGCCCCGCCACCACCCGCCAGGTCTGGATCCCCACCCTCTCCGACTGGCGCACCTGGCAGGTCACCGGCGTTCAGGGCGTGCGGAACGTGGCCATCGATCCCGACCTGAAGGCCCCCCACACCGACCTCATGCAGGTGGGCGCGGAGCGCCTGCAGGCCATCCCGGGGATCGGCACCTGGATCCTGGAGGGGGTCCTCACCTGGAAGCGCACCCGCGACCTCATCGACACCTACAACCCGGCCTGGGCCTACCTTCCCCAGTTTGACGCCGCCGCCAACGCCTCGGCGGGCCGGCGGTACGTGGGCAACCTCCCCGGGCTCGGCCGCACCTTCAAGGGCTTCGACCTCTCCGCCCACCGGCGCTTCGCGGGTGGCCACATCTTCCAGGTCAGCTACAGCCAGGGCGACCTGCGCGGCAACAGCGAGGTGGGGAGCGTGGCCTCGGCCACGGGGCGCAACACGGGCTTCGCCAGCATCCCGAGCCTGCGCCAGGACTACCGCCAGGGCGCCTACGAGGGCCCCCTCAACGAGAGCGTGAAGCACAGCTGGAAGGCCTTCGGTAGTGCCGCCCTGCCCTACGGCTTCGAGGTGTCCGGCGTGCTCCTCCACCGCTCGGGGCTGCGCTACACCCCCCTCGTGACCAGCAGCGGGGACACCGTGATCACGCCCGGGGAGACCCGCGGCAGCCGGGAGCTCCCCAAGGTCACCACGGTGGATCTCAGCCTGGCCAAGGGGTTCGCCTTCGGGCCCACCACCCTGCGCACCGCCGTGGAGGTCCTCAACTGCTTCAACGCCCAGCCCATGATCTGGGTGAACAACGTGGGCGCCACGGCGACCCCCGGCAACCACCTGCAGCCCCGCACCCTCCAGTTCTCGGCGCGGCTGGGCTTCTGAGCGCCGTGGGATCCGGTGCCCCGGAAAACCGGGGCACCGGGCTCAGGCCCGATCCGAAGCCTCGGGCGGCCCCCAGTGCCGGTACCGGAGCAGCAGCAGCAAGCCGGGGACGGCTGCCGCCACGCAGCAGAGGAAGTAGGCGCTCCACCCGGCCTGGACCCCCAGCTTCACCTGCAGGGCATCGGCCAGCCATCCCGTGGCCCCGGCGAACACCGTGCGCGGCAGGGCCATGAGGCTCGTGAAGAGGGCGTACTGGGTGGCCGTGTAGGCCCGGTTGCAGCTGGCGCCGATGAGCACGGCGAATCCCGCGCCTCCGGCCCCATACGCGAAGTTCTCCAGGGCGTTCGCCGCGATGAAGGCCGGCAGGTTGGCCCCGAGGCGGCTCACGGCCCAGAACCCCAGGATGCTGCCCGCCTGCAGGAAGCCGAAGATCCACAGGGCCCGCCGGAGGCTGATCTTGGCGAGCAGGGCCCCGCCCGCCAGGCCCCCCAGGATGATGGCCACCATGGCGGTGGTCTTCTGCACGGCCCCGATCTGGGTGAGGGTAAACCCCGCGCCGCGGAGGAGGAAGGGCATGGTCATGCTCTCCGCCAGCCAGTCCCCGAGCTTGAAGAGCATGGCGAAGGCCATGAGCTCCACCATCCCGGGGCGGGGGAGGAGGTCGCGCAGCGGCTCGATGACCGCTGCAGCCAGGGTGCGAGGGGCCTTCACGCCTGCATCCGTGTCACGGGCCAGGAGGGTGCCCAGGATCCCGGCGAGGGTGAGCCCGGCCATGGCGAGGTAGGTGGCGCGCCACCCCGCCCGCTGGGCGAAGATGAGGGCCCCGCCCCCACTCACGATCATGGCCACCCGGTAGGCGGCGATGTGGATGGAGGTGCCGAAGCCCAGCAGGTGCTGGGGGAGGGCCTCCACGCGCCAGGCGTCCACGGCGATGTCGAAGGTGGCGGAAGTGACCGCCACCGCGATGGCCAGGAGCACCACGGGGAAGAGCCCCAGGTGGGGATCCCGGATGGCCAGCGCCGCCAGGGCCACCGCCATGCCCACCTGCATGGCGATCATCCAGCCCCGCCGGCGCCCGAGGAGGGGCACGCGGTAGCGATCCACCAGGGGGGCCCAGAAGACCTTCAGGGAGTAGGGGAGGGTCACGAAGCTGAAGGCCCCGATGACTTTGAGGTTCAGCCCCTCCGAGGTCATCCACGCCTTCAGCGTGGACCCCGTGAGGAAGAGGGGCAGACCCGAGGCGAAGCCCAGAAGCATGAGAACCAGGAAGGTGCGGGGATCCATCCATCCAGGCTAACCGTTCATCAAGGAAGGGGTGGCCTCCGGGCAGATCCGGCGTAGGGTGGGACCACCCCCGGAGGCCCCATGTCCCGATCGGCCCTGATCCCGTTGCTGCTCGTGCTCCTCCCCGCCTGTGGGGGAGGGGGTGGCGGGACCACCCCCGGCGGAGGCGGGGGACCCGTGGGCGCCTGCAGCCTCACGGCACCGGCCGCCTTCGCCGTGGGCCTCACGGGGCCGCTCACCCTCACCGCCACCGGGGATGGCAGCATCGCCCGCATGCGGTTCTACCTGGATGGCGTGTTGCTCGCCGAGGACACCACCGCCCCCTACAGCGCCACCGTGGCCGACACGGCAGCCTACCCCTCGGGTCAGCATGTGCTGGCGGCGGAGGCCGTGGATCCCGGCGGGGCCGTGAGCCCCCGGTCCCAGGTGGTGGTGAGCTTCGGGGGCAGCGTGAACCGGCCCACGGGCTTCACCCTCGCGGCCCTGGCCGGCACCCTCTCGAACGCCACGGCCCTGGCGGTGGCCCCCGACGGTCGCATCTTCATCTGCGAGCAGGCCGGGACCCTGCGGGTCCACAAGGCGGGGTCCCTGCTCACGACCCCCTTCGCGACCCTGCCCACCAGCCTCAATGGGGAGCGGGGCCTGCTCGGGGTGGCCTTCGATCCCGCCTTCGCCACCAACGGGTATGTGTACGTCCACTACACCGCCCTCTCCCCGGCCCCCCACAACCGCATCAGCCGCCTCACGGCGGATCCCGCCAGCCCCGACGTGGCGCTGGTCGGCTCCGAGGTGGCCCTGGTGGACCTGCCCAACCTCTCCACCGCCACCAACCACAACGGGGGCGCCCTGCACTTCGCGCCCGACGGCACCTTGATGGTGGGGGTCGGCGACAACGCCAACGGGTCCAACGCCCCGGACCTGGCCAGCCCCCTGGGCAAGCTGCTGCGCTTCAATGCCGATGGCACCATCCCCACGGACAACCCCTTCTACGCCCAGACCACGGGCCTGGCCCGGGCCACCTGGGCCCGCGGCCTGCGGAACCCCTTCACCTTCGGGTTCAATCCCGGGGGCACGCTGATCATCAATGATGTGGGGCAGAGCACCTGGGAGGAGGTGAACCTGGGGGTGCCGGGGGCCGATTACGGCTGGCCCTCCACCGAGGGCGTGACCTCGACCGCGGGCCTCACCAGCCCCCTCTTCGCCTATGGCCATCCCTCCGCGCCCGCCGGCCAGCCCGGGAGCACGGGGACCTTCCTGAAGGGCGTCTCGGTGGTGGGCGCCGCCTTCCTCCCCACCACCGCAGCCTGGCCCGCAGCCTACCGGGGGGACTACGTCTTCGCGGACTACACGGGCGGGTGGGTTGCCCGCCGCCGATCCACGGGGGAGGTGGCCACCCTGGCCCTCGTGGGTGGACCCACCGTGGACCTCGCCCTGGCGACCGATGGATCCCTGCTCATCCTGGGTCGCTCGGGGCTCCAGCGCCTCTCGCCCCCCTGATTTGCACTGGAGCCACGCAGGAAGGGCGACTATGCTACCCGCAAACCCAGATCGGAGGCAGCATGACCCAGCCCATCCCCGCGGGATTCCGCACGGTGACGCCCAGTCTCGTGATCTCCAACGCGCCGCGTGCCCTGGCCTTCTACCAGGAAGCCTTCGGCGCCGAGGTGGTGTCGAAGATGTTCATGCCCGATGGCACCACCCTCATGCACGCCGAGATCCGCATCGGGGATTCCATGATCATGCTGGGGGAGGAGGCCAAGGAGTTCGGCGCGCTGTCGCCCTACACGCTGGAAGGCAGCCCCGTGACCCTGCACCTCTACGTCCCCGATGTGGAGGCCGCCTGGGATCGCGCGGTGAAGGCCGGCTGCAAGATCGACATGCCCCTGGAGACCATGTTCTGGGGCGACCGCTACGGCAAGCTCACGGATCCCTTCGGTCACCACTGGAGCCTGGCCACCCATGTGGAGGACCTGAGTGACGCCGAGATCGAGCGGCGGGCCGCCGAGGCCTTCAAGCAGCAGGCCTGAGCATGTCCAGGGGGAAGGCGCCCACCTGGGACGTGCACCCGGGGGTGGCCCACGTCCAGGCCATCCTGCGGAATCTCCAGGCGAATACTGGAAAGGACCTCGACGCCTGGGTGGCCCTGGTGAAGGCGAAGGGCCCCGCGGATGAGAAGGGCCGGCGGGCCTGGCTGAAGGACCAGGGCCTCGGGGGCGCCCAGGCCATGTTCGTGGCCGAGCGCAGCCTGGGCGCCAGCGCCCATGCCTTTGACGACACCCCCGAGGGCTACCTCGCCGCAGCCCCCGGGTATGTGGAGGCCCAGTATGCCGGCAGGAAGGCGGCCCTCCGTCCCTGCTTCGACCAGCTCGTCACGCTGGCCCGCCGCCTCGGGCCCGACGTGCGCCTCAGCCCCTGCGAAACGATCGTCCCGATCTACCGGAACCACGTCATCGCGCAGCTCAAGCCCTTAGCCTCCCGCCTGGACCTGGGCCTCGCCCTGGGCGACCCCAAGCTGCTGAAGGATCCCAAGGGCCGGCTCATCGACACCGGGGGCTTCGCCAAGAAGGATCGCATCACCGTGAAGCTCGAGGTCCGCAGCGAGGGGGACCTCGATGCGGACCTCGAAGGGTGGTTGAAGCGGGCCTACGACCGCGACGCCTAGCTCGCGAGCCAGGTCCCCACGGCGACCAGGAGCACCGCGGCGATCCACTGGCCCAACCGGTAGTGACACCGCACGGTGGAGCCATCCTCCAGCTCAAGGTGGGAGGCCTCGAAGACCGGTCCAGGTCCCCGGCGGAACCAACCGGCCACCCTGACCTCCTGACCGACGAGGGACTGGGCCCGGAAGAGCCCGAACAGGGTTTCGATCCAGGTGAACGGCTGCTGGTAGAGCACCGTCACGAATCCCGTCTCGTCCTGGAGCACGAGGTCCTTGCTCCAGAAGAGGCCTGGAACCCCCCGGCCGATCACCGTGCCCTTCAGCACCGCGGGGATGCCCTTCACCTGGGACACGTCCCAGGTCCCTACCAGCTCCGCCACCGTGGTGGGGGAGAAGGCGCCCGCGTAACTGAAGGCCAGGCGGAGCCCCAGCCCGACGCCCCAGAGCGCCATGGGAAGCCCCAGGAACCGCCGGGCGTCAAACAGGCTCCCGCCCGTCCACAGGTGGGGCATGAGCCCTGATGCCACCAACCCCACCCCCAGCCCCAGGAGGGGCAAGAGGCTCACCAGGAGGTCACGCAGGAAGGCCGGCCACAGGGAGTGGGGAGCCGCGCCAGGCAGGAGGATCCGCGGGGCCTGGCCCCGATCCCGGGCCAAGGCCATGGCAGCGGCCACGCGTCGGGCCACCGTGGGATGGGTGCTGAAGAGTTCGTACCACCGGGCCCAGGGGTTCCAGAGGTCCCACCGCATCGCCGCGCTCAGCCGGGCCTCGGAGAGCTGCCCCGAGGCATCCGAGGCCACCATGGCGAAGGCCGAGCCCCCCCGCATGTCCCCGATCCCCAGTGCGCCCATCTGGGCCACCCGGCTGGGCATCTGCTGGGGGTCCTTGCGGGCCTCCTTGTCCTGGGGCGCCTCCTGGGGAAGGGTCGCCATCCCGTAGGCGATCTTCATCAGGGCCGTGGCGATGGCCTGGGCGTTCGGCACACTCTCGGCGGCGTGCTGATCCGCGAAGAACTCCCGGATCCGGCTGAGCATCAGCACGCCCAGCTGGCTCACCACGTAGGCCACATAGGCCCCGACCGCCACGGCCAGGGTGGCCTGCTTCCGGTCGTTCCGGGCCCAGATGTAGAGCTGGTAGAGCATGAGCGGCACCAGGCTCGCCAGGGCCATCACCAGGAAATCGTAGTGGGCGACGTGGCCCATCTCATGGGCCACCACCGCGTGGAGTTCCTCGGGCGTGAGCATGTCCACGAGTCCCCGGGTGACCACCACCCGGGCGTTGCCGGGCACATGCCCGTAGGTGAAGGCGTTGGGATTCCCATCCTCGATGATCCCGAGGCGGGGCATGGGCAGCCCCCGGGCGGCGCAGTGGTCCCGCAGGAAGGTGTCGAACTCCGGTCCGAGTTCCACCGGCCGGATCCAGTGGATCTTGAAGAACCACTCCAGGAGGAAGGGGCCGAGGGCGTACTGGAGCGCCACCACCGCCACGGTTAAGCCGAGGGCCCAGCCCAGGGGCATATCCAGCTTGTAGAGGACGGCGGTTCCGACCGCATAGAGCAGCCCGAACAGCAGCGCCAGCACGAGGATGGAACGGAACAAGAGCCGTTGCATGGGCACTCCAGGGGGGATTACCCCCAGCCTAGCGCGCCCCAACTCCGTTCAAACCTGACAAGTCGCCCGGGATCTCAGATCACGCCGCGCTTCTGCTGATCCCGCTCGATGCTGCGGAACAGGGCGGTGAAGTTGCCTTCGCCGAAGCCCAGGTCGTTCTCGCGCTGGATGATCTCGATGAAGATGGGGCCGATCACGTTCTTGGTGAAGATCTGGAGCAGGTACCCGTTCTCATTGCCGTCCACTAGCACCTTGTGGGCCTGGATGCGGGCGGGATCCTCCTTCACGCCGGGGACCCGGGTGAAGACCTCGGCGTAGTAGTCGTCATCGATGTCCAGCGTATCGATGGGGGTACCCACCATGGCGTCGAGGCTGGCGAGGATGTCCTTCGTGAGGAAGGCCAGGTGCTGCACGCCGGGGCCCCGGTACTCCTCCAGGTATTCCGCGATCTGATCCTTGTCGGACTTGGGCTGGTTGATGGGGATGCAGAAGCTCCCATCGGGGCTGCGCAGGGCGTAGGAGGTGAGGCCCGTCTTCACGCCCTTGATGTCGAAGTAGCGCACCTCGTAGAACCCGAAGACGTTCTTGTAGAAGTCCGCCCACTGCGCCATGGTGCCGGGGTGCACATTGTTGGTGAGGTGATCCACCGTGAGGAAGCCCTTGTCCGCCTGGAAGATGGGATCCGCCAGGGGCACGAAGTCCTTCCGGTAGATGCTCCCCTTCTCGCCGAAGGCCTCGATGAAGTAGATGAGGCTGTCGCCGATGCCGTAGATGGCGGGATAGGGCAGGTCCTTCACGGATTCATCGGCGGGCCGGGCGCCCCGCTTCAGGGCCTCCCAGAAGGCGGCGGTGGCATCGTCCACCCGCCAGCCCATGCTCGTGATGGCGGGCCCGTGGGCCTTGGCGAAGGCGGCGGAGAAGCCCTCGCGCTCGGCGTTCAGCAGGAAGTGGATGTCGTTCTGCCGGAAGTGGGTGATGGCCTTGCCCTTCACCTTGTCCGTCTTGGAGAAGCCGAAGGCCAGGAAGAGGCGCTCCAGCTCGCTCACGCTGGGGCCGGCGAACTCGGTGAACTCGATGCCGCGCAGGCCGAGGGGGTTCGGGTGGGTGGTCATGGTCGCCTCCTCGCCTTACATCCAGCTCTTCCAGTAGTCGGCCATGGCCACGCTGCGGCCGGCCTCCGTGAGGAAGAGGGGGTTCTTGGTGTCGATCATCACGGCCTGCTCCTCCGTGAAGGTCTTGTCCTTGGCGGCTTCCACGGCCTTGGGGTGCGGCCCGTGGTGGATGCCCTGGGCGTGGAAGGTGACCATGCCCGGCTCGATGCCCGCGCGGCTGAAGAAGTCGCCCGCGTGGTAGAAGAGCACCTCGTCGAAGTCGATGTTGGAATGGTAGAAGGGCACCTTCATGGCGCCGGGATCGCCGTTCTCCAGGCTGCGGGGCAGGAAGGAGCAGATCACGGCGTTCTTCAGTAGCCAGGTGGTGTGGGCGCTGGGGGGGAGGTGGTAGCGCTCGCTCATCACGGGCCGGATGTCCCGCACGTTCAGTTGCCACACGGTGAGGTCGCCCTTCCAGCCCACGGTGTTGATGGGATTGAAGGGGTAGGTCACGGTGGTGAAGCGGCCCGTGCGCTTGATGCGCAGCTTCCACTCGCCCTTCAGCCCTTCGTAGCGCGCCGGGTCAGGCGTCGGCGTCTGGATCACGTCCACATCGAAGAGGGCGTGGCGGCCCAGCATGCCGCGGTCGGGGATGCTCACCTCGCCGAAGCTCTCCACCACCAGGAGGGAGGTGGCTTCGGTGGGGGTGAAGCGGTACACGGTGCCCCGGGGGATCACCAGGTAGTCGCCCACCTCGTAGGCCAGCGGGCCGAAGTCCGTCTCCAGTTCCCCCGCGCCCTTGTGCACGAAGAAGACCTCGTCGGCGTCCGCATTGCGGAAGTAGTAGGGCATGGCCTTGTCGAGACGGCTGAGGCTGATGACGATGTCGTCGTTCTGGAGGAAGGCCACGCGGCCCTCCCAGAAGTCCTCGGCGCCCAGGCCGGGCAGGGACTCGACCTTCAGGCACTCGGGGCGGAGGTCCCCCTCGATGGCGGTCCACCCCACGGGGGGCTGGCTGCGGTACAGGTGGCTCGTGCGGCCGAAGAAGCCCTGGCGCGCGTACTCCTCCTCGTAGAGCCCGGCCGGGACATCCACGTGCGCCTGGGTGGTGGTGAGGCCTTTTCGGAATTGCATGTCCGATCTCCGTTCCACTCCCAAGGTGGGGCCCCGGCTTGAGCCAAAAAAGCATAGGTTTTTGACCATTTTGATCTAATATTTCGATCATGCAGTGGGATCTCGATGCGCTGAGGGCCCTGGACGCCGTCGTCCGGGAGGGGGGCTTCGCCAAGGCGGCGGAGCGCCTGAACAAGGCGCAGAGCGCCGTGAGCTATCAGGTGCGCAAGCTGGAGCAGGCCCTGGGGGTGCCCCTCCTGGACCGCAGCGCCTACCGGGCCGCCCTCACCCCCGCCGGGGAGCTGATCCTCTCGGAGGCCCGCCGCCTCCTCACCCAGGCGGAGCAGGTGGAGGGCCTGGCCCGGCAGTTCGCCGAGGGTTGGGAGCCCCGCCTGGCGCTCGTCATCGACGGCATCCTGCCCCTCACCCCCATCATGACGGCCCTCAAGCAGCTGGCCGACGAGCAGGTGCCCACCCGGGTGCAGGTGAAGGTGGAGTTCCTCTTCGGGGTGCAGTACCGCTTCGACAAGGAGGGGGCGGACCTGATGCTCGTGAAGGACTACCAGCCCCATGCCTACCTGCGGGCCCAGGCACTGCCGGAAGTCGAGTGCGTGCTCTGCGTGGCGCCGGAGCACCCCCTGGCGGGACAGCTGCGGGTGCGCCTGCCGGAGCTGCAGCGGCACGTGGAGCTCAGTGTTCAGGACAGCAGCGACCGCGGCGATGACCGCCACATGTTCGGCGGCGAGCGCGTGTTCTACCTCTCGGGCTTCATCGTCAAGAAACAGGCGCTCCTCATGGGCCTGGGCTTCGGCTGGATGCCCCGCTACCTGGTGGACCGGGAGCTGGCCGAGGGCCGATTGCTCGAGGTCGACTTCGTCGGCGGCTCCCGCTACCGCTTCATCCCCCACCTCGTGAGCCGCATGGACCGCCCCCTGGGCCGGGCGGGGCAGAAGCTGGCGGACTATCTGAGCAAGGCCATCGGGGAGACGGTGTAGAGCCTTGCCTCGAGGGGAACGCGAATAGCGCGAATGAAGGATCTGGAAGCCCGGTTGGGATGGACCTGAGTTCATTCACGGGCATCGTGACCTGGGATTCTCCATTCAATCCGTGAACAGCCCCGGCTGCTCGCCAGCGCCAAGTTCCCCTTCCTCCACCAGCGCCCCCGCCTTCACGCCCAGCAGGCGCAGGCGCCGGTCCAGGTCCACCCGCTTGAGGCAGGCGCGGGCCGCCTCGCGGATGACCTCCGGATCCCGGCTGGGCCGCGCCAGGGTCACGTCCCGGGTCACGGTGCGGAAGTCGTCGAAGCGCAGCTTGATCCCGATGCCCTTGGCGTAGACGCGCTTGCGCTCCAGGTCCCCGGCCAGGCGGGTGCAGAGGTCCAGGAGGAGCTTCGAGAGCTGCTCCCGATCCTGCTTCGGGTGGAGGTCCCGCTCGAAGGTGGTCTCCCGGCTGATGGACTTGGGGTCCCGGGAGGTCACCACGGGGCTGTCGGAGCGACCGTGGGCGGCCTCGAAGAGCCAGTGGCCATAGCTCGACCCGAAGTGCCCGATCAGCTCGGCGGGCTCCGCCGCGGCCACCTGCCCCACGGTCTCCAATCCCAGGGCCCGCAACTTCTCCGCGGCCTTGAGGCCCACGCCATTGATGACGGATACGGACAGCGGCCAGATGCGCGTGGGCACGTCCTCGGCGCCCAGGATCGTGAGGCCGTCGGGCTTCTGCAGCTCCGAGGCGATCTTGCTGAGCAGCTTGTTGGGCGTGATGCCCACGGAGCAGGTGAGACCCGTGGCGGCCTTCACCGCCGCCTTCAGGCGCAGGCCCAGCTCCCGACTGTCACCGTGGACCTCCGTGAGGTCCAGGAAGATCTCGTCGATGCCGCGATCCTCCATCACCGGGCAGATCTCCAGCGCCGCCGCCTTGAAGGCCGCCGAGGTGCGCTTGTAGGCCTCGAAGTTGGCGGGCAGCAGGAGTGCCTCTGGCGCCAGGGCCGCCGCCTTCATGAGCCCCATGCCCGACCGCACCCCAAAGGCCCGGGCCTCGTAGGTGCAGGTGGTGGCCACCCCCCGCCCCTTGTAGTCCTTCAGCCGCATCCCCTCGTCCGCTGCCGATCCGGGCTTGCGCCGGGGGCCGCCCACCACGATGGGAAGGCCCCGGAGGTCAGGTCGCTCCAACAGCTCCACGGACGCGAAGAAGGCGTCCATGTCCAGGTGGGCGATGCGGCGGCCCGCCCCTGCCCTGCTCATGCCAAGGCCACCTGCACGGGTTTGGCCCCGAGAACGGTCGTCAACGCCCCCGGTGCCAGCGCCACCAGGAACCCTTTGGATCCCCCATTGATCCAGATGCGGTCGAGCTCGAGGATCGTGGCTTCCACGTAGACGGGCATCACCTTCTTCGTCCCGAAGGGGCTGGTGCCACCCACCTGGTAGCCGCTGTGCTTGTCGGCCACGGCGGGGGCGCAGGGCTGCACGCTGCGGGCGCCGATCTGGCGGGCCAGCTCCTTGGTGCTCACCTCCCGGTCGCCGTGCATGAGGATGATGAAGGGCTGCTTGCGGTCGTCCTCGAAGACGAGGGTCTTGATGACGGCGTGCTCCGGCACCCCCAGCTCCCGGGCGCTCACGGCGGTGCCGCCCTTCTCCTCGTAGCGGTAGAGGTGCTCCTCGAAGGGGATGCCCTTCTGGCGGAGGAGGCGGGTCGCGTTCGTGGAGGGGGCCTTCGACATGCCTCCATTCTAGGCCTGTGCTAGGGTGCTCCCCGGAGACGCCATGTTCATCGGCCACTACGCCCTCGCCTTCGCCGCCCGCCCCCAGGTGCAGAAGCCGGGCCTGGGCACGCTCATCTTCGCCGTGTCCTGGGCCGACCTGCTCTGGCCGATCCTGCTCCTCGCGGGGATCGAGACGGTGCAGCTGCTCCCGAGCTCCCGCCAGCACCCGCCCATCGACTTCCTGAGCTACCCCTGGAGCCACAGCCTCCTCATGGACCTGGTGTGGGCCGGCCTACTGACCCTGCTGCTGGGACGCGCCTGGGCCTGCCGCGAGCAGGTGATCTTCGGGGGCCTGGTGGTCTCCCACTGGGTGCTGGACTGGCTCTCCCACCGGCCCGACATGCCCCTCTGGCCCGGCAGTGCCCGCTACGGCCTCGGGCTCTGGAACCACCTCGCCGCGACCATCGGCGTGGAGGTGCTCCTTTTCGCCGCCTGCCTCGCCACCTACCTCCGCGCCACCCGGGCCAGGGGCCGGGCGGGGCACTGGTCCCTCTGGAGCTTCGTGGCCTTCATGGGCCTCATCTACATCGGCGACATGAGCGGGGGCGCCCCGCCCCCCAACGTCACCGCCCTCGGGATCTTCGGACTCATGGGCTGGCTGGGGCCCCTCTGGGGGATGTGGATCGAGCGCACCCGCGAAGCCGTGGGGGCCTGAGCGGTGCCCCTCCTGCCCCTGGGGTTGGTGGTCCTCTCCGCCTTCCTCCACGCCGCCTGGAACGCCCTCCTGAAGGGGCACCCCCGGCCCGAAGCCGCCGCCCGCAGCATCATGGTGGGTTCCTGCCTGCTGGCCCTGGCCACGGCCCTCCTGCTCCCCCTGGGCCCCTGGTTCCCGCAGCCCCGGGCCCTGGGCTGGACCGCCCTCGCCGGCGCCTTCGAAGGGGCCTACTTCATCGCCCTGGCCCGGGCCCTCGCCACGGCCCCCCTGGGCGCCGCCTACGCCGTGATGCGCGGCGGCGCCACCCTGCTGGTGTGGCCCCTCTCGGTGCTCCTGCTCGGCGAGCGGGTGACGGGTCTCGGGGTGGCCTCCGTACTCCTGATGGGCGCGGGCATCGCCCTGCTGGGCTCCGGGGACCTGCGCCGCACCCATGGGGCGGGCCTCGCCTGGTCCTTCGCCGGCGCCGCCTGCGTGGCGGGGTACCACCTGGCCTACAAGCAGGCCCTGGCCCTGGGGGCGCTGCCCCTGCCCCTCTTCGCCACCTCCGTGGGGGCGGCCTCGCTCCTCCGGCTGGGCCTCGATGCCGTGGGGCCCCTCCCGCCCAGCCCCCGCTTCGCCTGGGGGGGCACGGTGCCCCTGGCCATCCTCGGCTGCACCGCCTCCTTCGGCCTCTTCCTCTGGGCCCTGCGCCTGGGCGGGGCGGGCCTCACCCTCTCCCTGCGCAACACTTCCCTGGTGTTCGCCCAGCTGCTGGCCCTGGGCCTGGGGGAGCGGCCCAGCCCCCGGCAGTGGGCCGCCGTGGGCCTCCTGTGCGTGGGTGCCGTAGGATTGGGGCTCGGGCGCTGAGCCCCCGGAGGTTCCCATGCCCACCTTCCTTGTCACCGGCGCCTCCCGTGGGATCGGTCGGGAGCTCTGCCGCCAGCTCCTGGAGCGGGGCTGCACCGTGATCGCCGGCGTGCGGGATCCGGAACAGGCCCCGGCCGGCACCGAGCCCCTGGCCCTGGACGTGACCGACGGCGACTCGGTGGCCGCCGCCGCGGAGACCGTGCGCCAGGCCCACGGCTACATCGATGGGCTCGTGAACAACGCCGCCATCCTCCTCAAGGACGAAGACCTCGAGCTCCTGGACCTGCCGGAAGACCTGCTTCTGGAGACCCTCGACACCAACGCCCTGGGTCCCCTCCGCATGGCCCAGGCCTTCGCGCCCCTCCTGCGCCAGGGCGGCCGCATGGTGAACGTGAGCAGCGGGGGCGGGCAGCTGAGCACCCCTTCGGATTGGTCCCCCGCCTACTGCCTCTCCAAGACCCTGCTCAACGGGATCACGGCCCAGCTCTCCGTGGCCTTGAGGCCCCGGGGCATCACCGTGAACGCCGCCTGCCCCGGGTGGGTGCGCACGGACATGGGGGGTCCCGGCGCCCCCCGCACCGTGGCCGAAGGTGCGAAAGGGATCCTGTGGCTGTGCCTGGATGCTCCGCCCACGCTCACGGGGAAGTTCATGCGGGATGGCCAGGAGATCCCCTGGTAGCACCCCGGGGGATCCACCACCCCCTGCCCCTCAGACCCTTGCGGCTCCGAGGGAGTGCAGTACCACCTGGACCTCCGCCTGGGAGAGGGGTTTGAGGAGGACCCGGGTCCCCGGCCACCGGGCCAGCGCCGCGTCCAGCTCCGCGTCCTTGAACCCCGTGACGACGAGGATCGGTTGCTCCGGGTTCGCCCGCTTGAGGCGGTCCAGCACCTGGGCCCCGGTCACGCCCGGCATGTTGTGGTCGAGCATCACCAGGTCGTAGGTGGCCCCCTGGCGGAACCGCTCCAGGGCGATCAAACCGTCCTCTACCGCCTCCACGTCATGGCCCATCTCCCGCAGGAGGGAGGGGAACGCATGCCGAACCAGGGGATCATCATCCACCACCAGCAGGCGGAGCGCCCGGGTACGCTCCGAGGCCTCGGGCCCGGCGGGGCCGGAGCCCGCCCCCGGATCGGCCACGGGGGGGAACATCAGCGACACCCGGGTGCCGGCCCCGGGGGCGCTGGTGATCTGCAGGGTGCCCCCGTGGGCCCGCACGATGTTCTTCACCATGGAGAGCCCCAGTCCGGTGCCCTTCCCCACGGGCTTGGTGGTGAAAAAGGCCTCGGTGGCCCGGGCCAGGGTCTGGGCCGACATGCCCTCGCCGGTATCCCTCACCACGAGGCCGACCTGCCCCCCCTCCCGGTGGGTCCCGATGGTCAGGGTCCCACCCTGGGGCATGGCGTCCACCGCGTTCACGCAGAGGTTCATGAGCACGCTGGAGAGGGCGTTGGGCTCTCCGAGGATCCAGGTGGGTCCGGATTCGAGCCGGAGCTCCAGGGCGACCTTCTGCCGCAAGGTCTGCCGGAGGATTACGGCCTCCGCCCGGACGAGGGCGTTGAGCTCCAGGGGGTGGGCCCGCTCCAGGTCCTTCCGGACGAAGTTCGTCAGGCGCTTCACCAGGTCCCGTCCCCGCATGGCCGCCTGTTCCAGGGTCTCCGTGAATCGCTGGAGGTGCGCTTCCTGGGCATACCGGAGCTTCAGGGTGGAGGTGATGCTCAGGATCGCCGAGAGCACGTTGTTCATGTCGTGGGCCACACCCCCCGCAAGGCTGCCCAGGCTTTCCACCTTCTGCGCTTGGAGGAGCTCCGCCTCCAGTCGGCGGCCTTCGGTGACATCCCGGTTGAGCCCGATCATGCGCCGGGGGCGGCCCACCGCGTCCAGCTGCACCATTCCGTCCGCGGCGATGTGACGGACGGTGCCCTCGGGGAGCAGGAGCCGGAACTCGCTGTGGTACGGCTCCCCCGACTCGAGCGCCCTTCGGCTGTCGGCCATGGCGGTGTCCCGATCTTCGGGATGGAGCCGTGCCTCCCAGGCCCCCACGCCGTCCGGGCCGGAGCCGGGGGGGCAGCCGTACAGCTCCCGCATGCGATCGTCCCAGATCATCTCCCCCGTCTCGAGGTTCCAGTCCCACACCCCCAGGCCCCCCGAGCGGGTGGCCAGCTCGAGTCGCTGCCCCAGCTCCTGCAGGGCGATCTCAGCCTCCTTCTGTTCGGTGATGGTGTCGAAGATGGCGATGAACTCCCCGGGAGCGGGACTGTAGGCGCTCACGGTGAACCAGTTCCCCAGGGTCTTCACCTCCGAGACGAAGCGCTCCGGGCCACCTCCCCGCGCCACGCGCCCATAGGCACCCAGGAGATCGCCGTTCGCCTCCCGGAAGCCGGGGATCACGTCAGACACCAGGCGCCCCTCGACGTCCCGGAGGCCGGTGAGGGTCGTGAAGGCGGGATTCACGTCCAGGTATCGGAAGTCCACCGGCTCGTCACCCTGGAAGACCATGCGGCACCGGGCGAAGCCGGCGGTCATGTTCCGGAAGATGCCCTGGTAGCGGTCCTCGCTCTGATCCAGGTTCCGGCGGACCTGGGCCTCGGCCTCGTGGAGCTTCTGGTTGGACCAGCTGAATGCCAGGCCCATGGCCGTGAAGATGGCCATGGAGACGAATGCGCCGGGGGTGGGTACCCGGGGAAGGAAGAAGGCCCACACGAGCCCCGTGCAGAGGAAGGTCGCCAGGGCCCCCCATCGCAGGCCCCCGATCCAGGAAGCGATGAACACGGCGGGGTAGAACAGGAACCAGACGAAGGGCTTGATGTGGGACCAGAACACCCACTGGATGCCAAGGGCCACCAGGGGGGGGAGGAGGGCGAGGTAGGGATGGTTCCGCAGGCGCTGCATCAGAAGGAATCCGCGAACGAAGGTCGCGGGTGCGGGGAACACCCTAACCCTTGATTGGCATCGTCACCCCGCCCCGAAGCATGAGTCCGAAGCCTGAATCCGCCCCGATCTGTGACCTCGGCCCCCAAAAACAGGAGGTGGACCACCGATCGGGTCCACCTCCATCCCAGACGTGGCGGGTCAGGCCCGCAGGAGCCTGCGGCCTACTTCCAGCCGAGGTCCTTCAGCACCTTGGGGTTGTTCTCACCCTGGGCCAGCACGGTGTGGCAGGCATCGCAGTCGTTGGTGATCACACGGCCATCGGCGGCCTTGTGTTCGCCATCGTGGCAGCGGAAGCAGCCGTTGGATTCTTCGTGCCCGATGTGGTTGAGGTGGGTACCCCAGGTGATCTTCATGTCGGGGAAGACGTTCCGGAGGTACACGCTGGCCACCCCCTTGGCCGCGGCCTCCACCACGGCCTTCTTCTCGGCCCAGATGGCGGGGTACTTCTGCTGGTAGAAGCCCGTGATGGCGGCCTCGATCTTCTGGGCGGCCACTTCCTGGCTGGGGTACTCGGCCTTGATGGCGAGCATGCCCTGCTGCCGGATGAAGGGCAGCTCCGGGGAGATGCGGCCATCGGTCATGGCCTTGTCGAGGCCGCGATCGGGCAGCTCGAAGGCGTGGGTGGGGCGGTTGTGGCAGTCCACGCAGTCCATGGTGCGGGTGCGGGCCTTCTTCATGAGCTCGGGGGTCATCTTCACGCTGGTGGAGATGTACTTCACGAGGTTGCCCTGGTCGTCCTTGTAGGTGACCTCGGGGATCTCCATGCGCTTCTCATCCGTGGTGACGTAGGAGATGCGGCTGGCGTCGTCCAGGTGGCGCCCGTGGATGCCGGAGCGGCCCTTGATGCCGTGCCCGCCGATCTTCAGCATCAGCACGTTGGTGGAGGGGGTGTTGGCCTCATCCTCGGCGTAGGAGGTGTGGACGAAGATCTTGTCGTCGTGGAACTTGGTGGGCCAGTGGCACTGCTCGCAGGTCTCACGGGCGGGGCGCAGGCTCTCCACAGGGCTCTTGATCGGGCGGTCGAAGTGGTTGAAGGCCACCCCGAAGAGCTGGCGGGTGCCGCTGATCTTCGCCTTGATGAAGCCCTCTGCGCCGGGACCCACGTGGCACTGGGCGCAGCCCACACGGCTGTGGGGGCTGTTCTTGAAGGCCGTGTACTCGGGCGTCATGGGCACGTGGCAGGTCTTCCCGCAGAACTCGGTGGAGTCCATGAACTCCACGCCCTTGTAGGTGGCGGTGCCCACGAGGAAGAGGTTCACCAGCGTGGCCACGGCCACGAAGGAGAGCGCGTGCTTGAAGATGGGGGACTTCAGGGCCACCTTCTCCGCGGGCTCGGGGGTGATCCCCGCCTTGCGCATGCGGCGGCGGTTCATCCAGATGCCCAAGGGGATGAGCGACAGCCCGAAGATGAAGAGCAGGGGCAGGAAGACGAACAGCAGGATGCCCAGGTAGGGGTTGGCATGGTGGGGGCTGACCACCTCGATGACCACGAAGAAGAACATGGTCAGGGCGGCTGCGGTGGTGATGCCGGCGCCGGTGAGGCTCACGCGGTTGCTGGCGTCCCGGAAGCCTTCCCGGACCAATTCCTTGATGCGTTCCACCACCATCGAACACCTCCACCCACGAAGCTTGCTTCGGAATACTAGACCCGAATATCCATTGATACTGGTCACATCCCCAGGGACCCTTCGCCATCCAGGGCCCTGAAGCGGGCGCGCTCCGGCACCCCGATGCCGAAGATTTCCCGGAGCACCTGCGTCAAATCGGGCCGAGGGACCTCCCGGGCCTCCCGGCCCTGCGAGGTCTCGGTCTCCAGGAGCAGGTTCCGCAGGGTCACCCGCCGGTCCCGGAAGGTGCGCTGGGCCGTGAGGGTCTGGATGAACCGGCTGCCGGGGTGGGTGCTGGTGAACCAGTTCCCCATCTCGAAGTCCACGTCCGGGCGGGCCTCAGGCTGGAAGGCGTAGAGGTCCTCCCAGCGGTCGCCCCGGAGCACCTGGAGCACGCGCAGGGGGCCCTCGGGCCACACCCGGTAGGTCCAGGGCCCCATGGGCTGGGGCGTGCCATCCATGGGCACGGGTCGCAGGGGACCCCCGGCCCCGAAGCCCACATCGCAGAGCCATTCCCGACCCTCGACCGGAACCTGGAGCAGCATGTGGGTCCGGGGTAGCACCCGATCGGAACCCACCCGCACCCGCGCCTCGAAGGCGGCGACCTGGAAGCCCGCCCCCTCGAGCGCGGCCCGGAACAGGGAGTTCTGCTCGAAGCAGTAGCCGCCCCGGCCCGCCCGGACCAGCTTCGCCTCCAGGGCGGACAGGGAGAGGTCAATGCCCAGGCCCAGCTGGATGTCGAGGTTCTCCAAGGGGATGGCCAGGGCGTGGGCCTCGTGGAGGCCCTGGAGGGCCGCGAGGGAGGGGGCCTTCGGAGCCGAAGCCCCGATCCGGGTGAGGTAGGCGTCGAGGTCGAGCATGGCCCAGGGTACTCCGCGTCTCCTCCGGCGCGGCCCACCCCACCTCCCCCGCACGCCCCGGAGGCAGGGCTAGGATGGAGGCTTCCCCCTCCAGGAGCCATCATGCCCTCCAGACCCCGCGCGTTCGCATTCCTCCTTGCGGGCCTCGGTCCCCTGGCCGCCCTCGCTGCCCAGGGGCGGCCGGAGGTGGTGGCCAAGCCCCCTGCGCCGACCCCACCACCCGCCGAGGGGGAGCCCAAACCCTACGAGAAGGTCATCACCGCCGAGGCGAAGACCCAGCCCGGCCTCTTCAAGATCCACCAGGTCAAGGGGAGGCTCTACTTTGAGATCCCCAAGGAGCTGTTGGACCAGAAGCTGCTGATGGTGGCCACCGCCGCCCAGGTTCCGGCCGGGGCCGACCACGCGGGCCGCGCCGTGAACCAGGATGTGGTGCGCTTCAGCCTGAAGGACAACAAGGTCCACTTCCAGGCGGTCACCCACGCCTACGTGAGCCGGCCCGATCGCGCCATCACCCCAGCCGTGGAGGCCTCCCAGCGCGACGCCGTGCTGATGACCTTCAACGTCGAGGCCCTCTCCAAGGAGGGAGCTCCCGTCATCGAGGTGAGCCGCCTCTTCACCACCGAGGTGGGCGACTTCTCCGCCCGGATGGTGGTGAACGCCACGGGCCTGGATCCCTCCCGGAGCTACGTGGACCGGATCAAGGCCTTTCCCGGCAGCCTGCGGGTGGATGCGGTGCACACCTACAGCCTCGCCCCCACGCCCATCCCCGGCTTCACCCCCCCGCCCGGCTTCGCAGCAGCCCCGGCCCGCAGCGGCTCCGTGGCCCTGGCCTACAACCTGGTGCGCCTGCCGGCCGAGCCCATGATGGCCCGCCTCATGGACGACCGCGTGGGCTATTTCGGCCGCGCCCGGGTGGACTACGGCAGCCCCGAGCACGAGAGCAAGCGCGAGCGCATCATCTCCCGGTGGCGGCTGGAGAAGAAGGATCCGGCGGCCCCCCTCAGCGAACCCGTGAAGCCCATCGTCTGGTACATCGACAAGGCCACCCCCGCCGAGTGGGTGCCCTACGTGAAGAAGGGCGTGGAGGCCTGGAACGTGGCCTTCGAAGCTGCGGGTTTCAAGCATGCGGTGCAGGCCCGTCCCTTCCCCACCAAGGAGGAGGATCCCGAGTTCGACCCCGAGGATGTGCGCTACAGCATCATCCGCTGGGTGCCCTCGCCGGTGGCCAACGCCTACGGCCCCCACCTGGCCGATCCCCGCAGCGGCGAGATCCTCAACGCCAACATCGTGATGTACCACAACATCCTCCAGCTCCAGCGGGACTGGTACGTCACCCAGGCCGGTGCGGTGGATCCCCGCGCTCAGAAGCTCCCCCTGCCGGACGACCTCATGGGCGAGCTCCTCGCCTACGTGGTCACCCACGAGTGCGGCCATTCACTGGGCTTCCGCCACAACATGAAGTCCAGCTCCCTCTATCCCGTCGAGAAGCTCCGCGATCCCAAGTGGCTCAGGGAGATGGGCCACGTGGCCACGCTCATGGACTACAGCCGCTTCAACTACCTCGTGCAGCCCGAAGACAAGGTCGATCCCGCCCTCCTCATCCCGAAGGTGGGTCCCTACGACCTTTTCGCCGTGAAGTGGGGATACACCCCCATCCCCGAGGCCAAGACCCCGGAAGCTGAGCTCCCCACCCTGAACGCCTGGGCCCTGGAGCAGGACGCCAAGCCCTGGCTGCGCTTCAGCACCCCCAAGGCCGAGCTGGGGGACTATGGCGAGAACACGGAGGCCGTGGGCGACGCCGATGCCGTGACCGCCACCACCCTCGGCACGAAGAACCTTCAACGCATCGTGAAGCAGTTGCCGAAGATGGCCCTCCTGCCGGGCAAGGACGACCAGTCCCTGGAGGAGCTCTACGACGCCACCTGGGGCCAATGGGCGCGGGAGCTGGGCCATGTGGCCGCCCTCGTGGGCGGCTACGACACCCAGAACAAGCATGGCGACCAGCCGGGATCCATCGCGGTACCCGCCCCCCGGGCCCAGCAGGCCAGGGCCGTGAAGTTCCTGAACGACCAGATCTTCAAGACCCCCACCTGGATGTTCGAGCCCGGCGTCACCGAGCGCCTTCCGGTCCTGACCCCCGCCAACCGGCTGATGCTGGTCCAGCGCTTCGTGCTCCGCGCCCTGCTCGACCGGGCCCGCACCTCCCGCCTCCAGGCCCAGGAAGTGTCCCTCGGAGACAGGGCCTACCGGCTGACCGATCTCCTCGCCGACCTCCGGGCCGGCATCTTCACGGAGGTCACGGCCGGGGCCAAGGTGGAGCCCCTCCGCCGGAACCTCCAGCGGGTCTACCTGGACCAACTCCATGAGCGGCTCCATGCCGCCACGGGGCCCGCCCTGCCCTCCCAGTTCACGGGGGTCACCCAGCCCTTCGGCAATCCCCTGGACGACACCAAGGCCGCCGTGCGCGGAGAGTTGAAGGCCCTGGCCACGCTCTTTGGAACCAAGGCCGCCACCGCCGGGGACAAACTTCAGAAGGCCCACCTGGAGGACCTGCGTGACATGGCCCTGCGCGCCCTGGATCCCAAGGTCGCTCCCAATGTGCCCCCCGTGGCCATGCCCTTCCGTCCGGGGTTCACGGACGAACGGTGCTGGCCCGACCACGCCGCCGCGTTCTGAGGCCGCATTCCCCGCGAAGCGCCCGTCCGAGGACGGGCGCTTTCCATGCAGGACCGATCAATCCGCCAGGGTGCTCAGGTCGCCGGGATCCTGGCCCAGGGCCTCGGCCTTCAGGGCCCGGCGGAGGATCTTGCCGCTGCGGGTCTTGGGCAGAGCGGTCTTGAACACGATGTCGTTGGGTGTCGCGATGGCGCCCAGGTCCTGGCGGATGTGGTCCTTGAGGCTGGCCACGAGGCCGGGGCCCGTGGGGGTGCCCGCCTTGACGACCACCACGGCCAGGATGCCCTCCCCCTTGATGGGGTCGGGGATGCCCACCACGGCGCTCTCGGCCACGGCCGGGTGCCGCAGCAGGCTGCCCTCCACATCGGCGGTGCCGATGCGGTGGCCGGCCACGTTGAGCACATCGTCGGCGCGACCCAGCACGGCGAACCAGCCGTCCTTGTCCTTCACCGCCACGTCGCCCGCGCAGTAGGCCCCGGGGATCTGCTGCCAGTAGGCCTCGTAGCGGGCCGGGTCGTTCCACACGGTGCGCAGCATGTAGGGCAGCGGCTGGCGCAGCACGAGCAGACCGCCGTGGCCGTCGGGCAGGGGCTTGCCCTGGGCGTCCACGATCTCCGCCACCACGCCGGGCATGGGCTTGCCCACCTTGCCCAGGCGGGCTTCGAAGGTGGGCAGGGTGCCGAGCACGGGGCCGGCGATCTCCGTCTGCCACCAGTTGTCCACCACCATGCCGCCGCTCTGGCCCACGAGGTTCTTTTGGGCCCAGCGGTGGGCGGCGGGGTTGAGGGGTTCCCCGGCGCAGGCGATGAGGCGCAGGCGGCTGAGGTCGAACTTGGCCGGGGCCTCGTCGCCGTGACTCATCCACATGCGCACGGCGGTGGGGGCGGTGAACATCACGTCCACCCCGAAGCGCTCCGCCAGCTCCCAGGTCACATCGGGGCTCGGGTGGTCGGGCGCGCCCTCCCGCACCAGCACCGTGGCGCCCAGGGAGAGGGGCCCGTACACGATGAAGCTGTGGCCCACGATCCACCCGATGTCCGAGGTGGACCAGTAGATGTCCCGCTCCTGGATCTGGAAGAAGTTCCGGGCGAGGTAGTTCACACCCACGAGGTAGCCGCCCGTGGCGTGCACCACGCCCTTGGGCTTCCCGGTGGTGCCGGAGGTGTAGAGGATGAAGAGGGGGTGCTCGCTGTCCACCATCTCCGGGGCGCAGTGGATCTCCCGGGGCTGCTGGATGTCGTAGAAGTCCTTCTCCCGCTCGCTCTCGAACTTCACGGGCTCGTCGCCGGGCTTGGAGCCGCGGCGGTGCACGATCACGTGGTCCACGAAGGTGAGGTCCCGCACGGCCTCATCCACGGCGGGCTTGAGGGCGATCTTCTTGCCGCGGCGGAAGGTGAAGTCGGTGACCACCACCACCTTGGCCTGGGCGTCCTCGATGCGGCTCTTGAGGGCCTGGGTGCCCATGCCCGCGTAGACCACGCTGTGGATGGCCCCCAGCCGGGCGCAGGCCAGCATGGCGATGATGCCCTCGGGCACCAGGGGCATGTAGAGCACCACCCGGTCGCCCTTGCCGACGCCCAGCCGGGTGAGCACGTTGGCGAAGCGGTTCATCTCCCGGTAGAGGCGGTTGTAGGTGTAGGTGCGTTCCTCGCCGTCCTCCCCCACCCAGATGATGGCGGCCTTGCTGCGGCGGTGGCCCTTGGCGTGGCGGTCCACGCAGTTCACGGTGGCGTTGAGCTTGCCGCCCAGGAACCACTGGTGCCAGGGCGTCTTGAAGCGCAGCACCTCGTCGAAGGGGGTGTCCCAGTCGATGCCCTTGGCCTTGTCGGCCCAGAAGGACTCCAGGTCCGAGGCCGCCTCCGACCGCTCCCGCTCATGGTTCATGGCGCACTGGGACGCGAGCCAGGCCGGAGGGGGGATGGGCGCTTCACCCTGGAGCAGGGCCTCGATGGCCGCCTGCTGGCTGGCACTGATTTCCACGGCATCCGACATGGGCGCCTCCGGCTGGACAAGTGTTCCCTTGTAGCCCGGAAATCCGGACGTGGGCGCCAGTTATGCCGGAGATCACACCCGCCGGATCTTCAACCCCGCTGGGCCCGCCAGGCGGCGATATTCCGCCGGATCTGGGCCGCGTGGACCTCGAGGTGCTCGGCGTAGATGCGCAGCCAGTCCGCATCGGTGTACACCCCGCTGTGGCTGTGGCGGCCCGTGCGCCCCCAGGCCGCCTCCGGCAGCCGCCGCAGGCAGGCCGCGGTGTTGGCGCGCACCGCCTCGATGGTGCGCAAGGCGAGCTCCACGTCGTGGCCGTGGTAGTCGAAGGTGCGGGCCCACACGTTCTCGTCGTAGCCCACGATGAGGGGCTCGGCTTCACCCAATACCAGGCGGATGCGGGTGTGGCCGTAGGCTTCGGAGTCGGCGCAGTGCACCACCACCTCGTGGGCGGACCACTTCCCTTCCGCGGGACGCCACTGGCGGGCCTCGGCGGGCACCTCGGCCCAGGCGGCCCGGAGGAGGGAGGGACCGGCCTCGAAGCGGTCCAGGTAGGCGGCACGTTCCGCGGCGGTGAGCGACATGGGGGCCTCCCAAAGGCCCATCCCACCATGGTTCCGGGCCCGGGGGAACCCCGGTTGGACGGATCGTCAAGGTCCCGGGTGGCTCCCCCTTCCCGCCCGGGGTAGCGTGGGACATCCACCCGGAGTCGCCATGCCCGCCGATCCCAGCCTGCTGAAGGACCTCCCCCTGTTCGCGACCCTGGCCGCGGAGGAGCTGGCCATGCTGGCCGCGGCCGTGGACCTCCGCCGGTTGGAGGCCGGGGAGACCCTCTTCAGGGCCGGGGATCCCGGCGAGGCCATGTACATCGTGGCCTCCGGGGAAGTCGAGATCTCCGTGGTGGACCGGGCCGGCCAGAAGATCGTGCTCACCGGCCGCCACCGGGGCGATGTGTTCGGCGAGCTCTCCATGCTGGACGCGGGCCCCCGCACCGCCACCGCCGTGGCCCTGGTGCCCACGGAGGTGCTGGAGCTGGATCGGGCCGACCTCCTGCTGCTGGTCACCCGCAAGCCGGAGGCCGCCCTCCACATGCTCGGCGCCATGGGGGCCATGACGCGGAAGGCCGACCTCCTGCTCCGCACCCGCGTGGCCCGGAACGTCCACGAGGAGATCGAGGATCAACGCACCTTCCTGGAGAAGCTCACGGATTGGATCGCCGACTTCTCGGGGTCCATGACCTTCCTGCTCCTCAATGCCTCCGGGTTCGCCCTCTGGATCTGGCTCAACGTCTCCGGCCGGGTCGCCTTCGACCCCTACCCGTTCGGCTTCCTCACCATGGCCGTCTCGCTGGAGGCCATCATCCTGTCCATCCTCGTCCTCCTCGCCCAGAACCGCCAGGCGGCCAAGGATCACATCCGGGATGACATCGAGTACGAGATCAACGTGAAGGCGGAGCTGGAGATCGCCCACCTGCACGAGAAGGTGGAGGAACTCACGGATCAGTTCCGGCAGCGGCTGGACCGCATGGAGGCCCTGCTGCGGCGGGGGCCCGGGGATCAGGCGTAGCGGGACTGCACCAGGCAGGCCAGGGCCGCCCAGTAGAGGGCGAGCAGCACCGGCTGGGCCCCCCGGTGGGGCCCCCGGAAGCGATCCGAGGCGAGGATGGCATCCGAGGCGACGAAGCAGAGGGCCCCCGTCAGTCCCCAGTGGGCCGACGGCGTGCACTGCACCGCCGCCGCGCGGGCCGCGGCCAGGGTCATCCCCACCAGCACCGCGGCATAGGCCAGCACGGGAATTCGCAGCGATCCCAGCCCCGGGCCGAGGTGGCGGAGCAGCAGGGCGGCCACGGGGGCCAGGAGGAGCGTCCAGGCGGGCGGCCATCCCAGGGGCACCCCCGTGAGCAGCGCCCCCGCGAAGGCCAGGTGGGCCACGAGGAAGCTGCCCAGGCCCGCCAGGAAGGCGGTGGTGCCCGAGCCCAGCAGGCACACATCCCCCACCCCGCTGAGGACCAGCCCCAGGAGCAGCAGGCCCTTCCCCGGGCCGGAGGGCGCCAGGGCAGCTCCCAGGATCAGAAGCGCCGTGGTGAGGGGTTTCAGGAGGAGGAAGCGGCGGGGCCGGGGGTCCCGCGCTGAGGCTTCACAGCTGGCCGCCGCCAGGAGTCCACAGGCCCCGAGGAGGAAGGGACTCACGGGCGCGCGTCCACGAAGGCAGCGACGGCTGCCAGCGGCAGGTGTTGGCCGGCCAGGTGGTCCGCGAGGCAGCGGGCGACCAGGGGCGAGCGCAGGGCGCGATGACTGGCCTCGGCTGGGGTCAGCCAGTGGCAGGCGAGGATGTCGGGATCCTGCGGCACGGGGTCGAGCCCCTCGGGCACGGACCCGGTGAAGCAGAGGCGGAGGTAGTCCAGGCCATTGGGCGCCCGCAACTGGTAGGCCCCCAGGAATGACTCCGGCTCGAAGGGCAGGCCCGTCTCCTCCGCCACCTCGCGGATCACCGCGGCCACCAGGGACTCCCCGGGCTCAACATGGCCAGCCGGTTGATTGAGCACCCGCGGGCCGTCGCCGTCGCGCTCCTCCACGAAGAGGAAGCGGCCCTGCCGCTCGATCACCGCCGCCACCGTCACCCGCCAGCTCATGGCTCCATCATGCCGGGCCCCCGGGGCGGCCCCAAGGGAAAGGGCCCGGCCGAAGCCGGGCCCCTCGCCGGTGGGTGGACCTCAGTAGCCCGTGATCTTGAAGTCGTCGAAGTTCAGGCGCCGGGTGGAGCCATCGGTCTTCCGGATCTCGAAGCGGAGCGCCCCGGTGCGGTTCACCGTGAAGGTGGCCGTCTGCAGGGTGGTGGCCGAGGTGGTCACGGTGCTGCCCACCTGGGTCCAGGTGCCGCCGCCGTTGGTGGAGACCCAGAGGCCCCAGGTGCTGCTGGCGTCGGAACCATACACGGCATGCTTCACGGTCACCGTCTTCGCCCCGGTGGCGAAGTTGAAGTTCATGGTGAGCTTGCCGCTGGCGCGCATGCGCACGCTCTGGGTGCCGACCTTGGGATCGCTGCTGGTGTTCCCCAGCAGGGCATCGTTCAGGGTCCAGCTGCCGGAGGCGAAGGTCACCGACCCCGTGGCATAGGCCGTCTTGGTGCCGGATTCGAAGCCCTCGCTGAGGCTGGTGCCCGCGCTGGCGGTGAAGGTGGCGGCGATGCTGTGGGCTGCGGTCACGTTGGTGAAGGTGTAGGTGGTGAGGGCGCCCTTGGCCACCCCGTCCACGGTCACCCCGGCCACGACGTAGCCTGCGTTGGGGGTGAGGGTGAAGGTCTGGTTGGCTCCCGAGGCCACGGTGACCGTGCCGCTGGGGGAGATGCTGCCGTTGGCCCCGGCGGAGGCGGTGATGGCATAGGTGACGGCGGCGGGGTTCACGGTGACCAGGCGGGTGGCGCTGGCGGTGGCGCCCGAGGCGTCGGACACGGTGTAGGTGACCGTGCGGGTCACAGCGGAGGGGCCCGTGTTGGTGAAGACGTGGCTCGTGGCGGCCCCGGTGGCCGTGCCCCCATCCCCGAAGGTCCAGGCCTGGGTGGGGGTCGTGGCATTGCTGGTGGTGTAGGTGCCGGTGAAGCTCACGGAGGTCCCGGAGGCCACGGTCACATTGCCGATGGGGGTGGTGATGGCCGCCGTGAGCACGCTGGGCAGCACGGTGCCCGCATTGTAGGAACCGGCCTTGAACGTGGTGGGGTCATACCACTTGTAGCTCGCCGCCGGGGTGGCCCAGGGCTCGGCCAGGGGCTCGGTGGAGCTGGCGGGATCCTCCATGGCCAGCAGGGCCGTGGGGGTGTCCAGCTGCAGGCCCGCCACCTGGTTCAGGGCCGTGTAGCTCTCGTGCGTGGCCAGCCAGTCGATGACCTGGGGCACCAGCACCGCATCGTTCTGCTCCTGCCAGCCCGCATGGGTGGTCTTGGTGCCGCCGGTCTCCTCCTTCAGGTACTTGGGGGTGGCGTCCTCGATGGGCGAGGAGTCGCCGATGAAGGCCGCCTTGCCCAGGCCGATCTTGGCGATCGCCACGAAGGGGCCCTCCGCCCGGCCGCCGCCGTTGTACACGCCCTGGTCCACGGCGCTGCCCCACTTCGTGGTGGTGGGGGGCAGGTACACGATGCCCTTGGCCTTGGTGGGGTCCAGGATGGCGAGGGTGGAACCCGCATGCATGGCCACGGTGGCCACCCCGGCGGTCATGTTGAAGGCCTGGCTGGGCACCACCACGTCGTTGGCGACAATGTCGCCCAGGGCGTTGGTGCGGAAGCGCACCCCGAAGTTGGCGCCGAGCCAGTCGGTGCTGGTGACGTTCTGCATGGGGTAGGAGGCGGCTTCCGCGGCGCTCATGCCCTTGGTGGGGTTGCCGAAGGCGCCCCGGCGGTAGCCGTTGAAGACCTCGGAGCCATCCCAGCGGTTCTTGTTCCGATCCGCGTTGTAGTGGTCGGCGATGAAGAAGATCGAGCCGCCGTTCTGCACGTACTGCAGGAGGGCGGCCTGCTCGGAGGTCTTGAGGGGAATGTTGCACTCCGCCATCACGAACACGTCCCAGCCCTGCAGATCCGCCAGGGTGAGGGGCTGCACCTTGCGCAGCTCCTGCACGTAGTACCCGCGATCGGCCAGGGCGTTGGCGAAGTCGGAGAAGGCACCATCGATGACCCAGTCCGCGGCCCCGGCGGTGGAGCCGTGGGTGTTGTCGAAGAGCACCTTCTTGCCATTGGCGGTGCCCCGGGCCTGGATGAAGGGCGCCGGGTCGTTGGCCCCCTGGGCCAGCAGGAAGGCGGATGCGGACAGCCCCAGCAGCAGGGCGGCGCACAGGCGCGAGCGGAGCGCAGCGAACATGGTCACCTCGGAAGGAAGGGGCCAGTCTAGCGATGCCGCCTGCGAAAACCCGAGGTCAGGCCTGTGAATTGATGTGAATTTTCCGGTCACCCGACCGAAAGGTGCCCCTCAGCCGAGGGATTCCAGGTGGCTCCGCAATTGGGCCCGAGTGAAGGGCTTCGGCACCAGGGTGACGGCGGGGAAGGTGGTGGCCAGTTCCTGGGCCGTGGGATCCACCCGACCCGTGGCGAGGAGCACCGGCAGGCCCGGATCCAGCGCCCGGAGGCGACGAAGGGTTTCCGCACCCCCGAGCCCCGGCATGTTGATGTCCAGGATGATGACCTGGGGCCGGCGTCCCGAGGTGAGCCAGGCCAGGGCCGCCTCACCACTGGGCTCGCTCACCACGCGGTGCCCCAACGACCGGAGCACGGCTTCCACACTCCCTCGAATCAACTCGTCATCATCCACGAGGAGCACATCCAAGGCCCGGGTTGACCCTTCCGGGGTGCAGGAAGCCTCGGGCCCCTCCCCACCCGCGGGCTCGCAGGCCGGGAAGCGGAGGGTGACCCGCGTGCCCTTGCCCAACTCGCTGGTCAGTTCGAGGGAGCCCTGGTGGGCCTTCATGGTCCCGAACACGATGGCGAGGCCGAGCCCCGTGCCCTTCCCCTGGGGTTTGGTGGTGAAGAAGGGATCCAGGGCCTTGTCGAGCACCTCCCGCGGCATGCCGGAACCCGAGTCCTCCACTTCCAATTCCACACTGCCGGCGCTCCCGTTCCGGGTCCGCAGGACCAGCGTGCCCCCCGTGGGCATGGCGTCCACCGCGTTCACGCAGAGGTTCATGAGGGCGTGGGTGAGGGCGGCCCCATCGCCCCGGATGGGCTGCAAGTCCGGCGCGAGGTCCAGGTGGTACCGGATCTGGGAGAGGGTGGTCCGCTCCAGGAGGCGGACCTCCTCCCGCACCAGCTGGTTCAGGTCCAGCACCTTGACCTCGGAGAGGTCCTGGCGGGCGAAGTCCAGGAGGCGGCGCACCATCCCCCCGCCCCGCAGACAGGCCTGGGCGATGGTGGCGAAGGCCTCCTGCGCGGCGCTGCCGGGGGGCAGGGTCTCCTCATACAGGGACGCGAGTCCCAGGATCGAGCCCAGGACGTTGTTCATGTCATGGGCGATCCCCCCGGCCAGGCTCCCGAGGCTCTCCAGCTTCTGGGTGCGCTGGAGCTGCCGTTCCAGCTCGAGGCGAGCCTCCTCCGCCTGCTTCCGGGCGTTGATGACATCGAAGACCGCCACGAAGTGGCCGTCCATGGGGCGGTAGACCGAGATGGAGAACCACAATCCCAGGGAGGCCACAAAGGATTCGAACTGGGTGGGCTCCCCGGTACGCACCACCCGCCCGTACCGCTCGAAGAGCTCGGGATCGGAGGATCGGATCCCGGGGATCAGCTCGGTGACCCGTCGGCCGGTGGGGTCGGGAAGGCCGGTGAGGGAACTGAAGGAGGGATTCACCTCCAGGTACTCCCAGTCCACGGGCCGTTCGCCCTCGAAGACCATCCGGCAGAAGGCGAAGCCCTGGGTCATGTGGTTGAACAGGGCCTGGTAGCGGGACTCGCTCTCCCACAGGGCCTGGGCGGCGGCCCGCGCCTCCATGCGATCGCTGATGTCGCGGGAGTTCACCACGATGGCCTGAACGTTCGGGTGCCCCAGCAGGTTCAGGGCGACCGCCTCCATCCACATCCAGCCCCGGGTCTTGTGGGCGTACCGGTACTGGACCCAGACCGGATGGCCGGAATCCACCAGGCAGTGGCCCAGGGCCTCCGATACCCGGGCCTGGTCCTCGGGGTGGATGAAGTCGAAGGTGTTCCGCCCGGCCATCTCCTCGGGGGTGAACCCGTGGATCCGCTCCGCCACCGGGGAGTTGTAGAGGAGTCGACCCTCGCCATCGAGCAGGCTTAGGATGTCCCAGCTGTGCTCCACCATGGCAAGCAGCCGCGAGGGGGTGATCCCCTCGGGAAGCGTGGTGAGGCGCTCCGGCATCCGGACCTCCATCCTGGCTGGAATCCCCCGATCATAGGGCCTCCCCCCGAGACATCCATCACCCCTTGCAGGGGCCGTCAGGGAAGTGTCCGGAACGGGATGGCGCCCCGGAGGGCCACCGTCGTCCCAGGGTAGGCCCCCGGCCCTCGCCCATCGGCGCTAGACTGGCCTGTTGTCTGTCTTTGAGATCCCTTCCGCTCCCAGGAGACTTCCATGCTCGACACCTACCGCCAATTGGCCGCCAAGCGCGCTGAACAGGGCATTCCGGCCCTGCCCCTGACTGCCGAGCAGACCCAGGGCCTGGTGGAGCTGCTCATGAACCCGCCCAAGGGCGAGGAGGGCTTCCTGGTGGACCTGCTCACCCACCGTGTGCCCCCCGGGGTGGATGACGCCGCGCGGGTGAAGGCCGGCTTCCTGGCCAGCGTGGCCAAGGGCAAGGAGACCTGCCCCCTGGTGAGCCGGGCCAAGGCCACGGAGCTGCTGGGCACCATGCTGGGCGGCTACAACGTGCAGCCCCTCATCGACCTGCTGGACGACGCCGAGGTCGCCCCCGTGGCGGCGGAAGGTCTCAAGAAGACCCTCCTGATGTTCGACGCCTTCCACGACGTGAAGGAGAAGGCGGACAAGGGCAACGCCATCGCCAAGGCCGTGATCCAGAGCTGGGCCGACGCCGAGTGGTTCACGTCCAAGCCCGAGGTGCCCCACGCCGTCACCGTGACCGTGCTGAAGGTGAGCGGCGAGACCAACACCGACGACCTGAGCCCCGCCCCCGACGCCTGGAGCCGCCCCGACATCCCGCTCCACGCCCTGGCCATGCTGAAGAACCCCCGCCCCGGCATCACCCCCGAGGAACCCGGCGTGCGCGGCCCCATCGCCTTCATGGAGGGCCTCAAGGCCAAGGGCCATCCCGTGGCCTACGTGGGCGACGTGGTGGGCACCGGCTCCAGCCGCAAGAGCGCCACCAACTCCGTGCTCTGGTGGACCGGCGAGGACATCCCCTACGTGCCCAACAAGCGCTTCGGCGGCTTCTGCCTCGGCGGCAAGATCGCCCCCATCTTCTTCAACACCCAGGAGGATGCCGGCGCCCTGCCCATCGAGTGCCCCGTGGACCAGCTGGAGACGGGCGACGTCATCACCATCCACCCCTACGACGGCAAGATCACCAAGAACGGCCAGGTGGTCAGCACCTTCCAGCTGAAGTCCGAGGTGCTGCTGGATGAAGTGCGCGCCGGTGGCCGCATCCCCCTCATCATCGGCCGCGCCCTCACCGCCAAGGCCCGCCAGTCCCTGGGCCTGCCCCCCTCCACCCTCTTCCGCCTGCCCAAGGATCCCGCCGCCTCCACCAAGGGCTTCACCCTGGCTCAGAAGATGGTGGGCCGCGCCTGCGGGCTGCCCGAGGGCCAGGGCGTGCGCCCCGGCACCTACTGCGAGCCCCACATGACCAGCGTGGGCAGCCAGGACACCACGGGCCCCATGACCCGCGACGAGCTGAAGGACCTGGCCTGCCTCGGCTTCAGCGCCGACCTGGTCATGCAGTCCTTCTGCCACACCGCCCCCTACCCCAAGCCCGTGGACGTCATCACCCACCGCGAGCTCCCCCACTTCATGAGCGACCGCGGCGGCGTGAGCCTGCGGGTGGGCGACGGCGTCATCCACTCCTGGCTGAACCGCATGCTCCTGCCCGACACCGTGGGCACCGGTGGCGACAGCCACACCCGCTTCCCCATCGGCATCTCCTTCCCCGCCGGTTCCGGCCTGGTGGCCTTCGCCGCCGCCACGGGCGTGATGCCCCTGGACATGCCCGAGAGCGTGCTCGTGCGCTTCAAGGGCACGATGCAGCCCGGCATCACCCTGCGCGACCTGGTGAACGCCATCCCCTACGCCGCCATCCAGCGGGGCCTCCTCACCGTGGAGAAGAAGGGCAAGAAGAACGTCTTCTCCGGCCGCATCCTGGAGATCGAGGGGCTGCCCGACCTCAAGATCGAGCAGGCCTTCGAGCTCACCGACGCCAGCGCCGAGCGCTCCGCCGCCGGCTGCACCGTGCGCCTGAACAAGGAGCCCATCCTCGAGTACATGCGCTCCAACATCACCCTGCTGAAGTGGATGATCGCCGAGGGCTACGAGGACAAGCGCACCATCGGCCGCCGCATCAAGGCCATGGAGGCCTGGATGGCCAACCCCCAGCTGCTCGAAGCCGACAAGGACGCCGAGTACGCCGAGGTCATCGAGATCAACCTCGATGAGATCAAGGAGCCCCTCGTCGCCTGCCCCAACGATCCCGACGACATCAAGCCCCTCAGCGCCGTGCAGGGCGACAAGATCGACGAGGTCTTCATCGGCTCCTGCATGACGAACATCGGCCACTTCCGCGCCGCCAGCCGCGTGCTCGAGGGCAAGTCGGACATCCCCACCCGCCTCTGGATCGCGCCGCCCACGATGATGGATCAGAAGATCCTCACCGAGGAGGGCTACTACGGCGTGCTGGGCCGCACCGGCGCCCGCATGGAGATGCCCGGCTGCTCGCTCTGCATGGGCAACCAGGCCCAGATCCGCAAGGGCTCCACGGCCATGAGCACCAGCACCCGCAACTTCCCCAACCGCCTCGGCGTGGACACCAACGTCTACCTCGGCAGCGCCGAGCTGGCCGCCGTGTGCGCCCTCATGGGCAAGATCCCCACGGTGCAGGAGTACATGGACCAGGTGGCCGTCATCGGCAAGAAGGCCGCCGACACCTATCGGTACATGAACTTCGACCAGATCCCGGCCTTCCGGGAGGTGGCGGACACCGTCACCGTTTAGGGCCCTGCCCGAGAACGTCCTTCAGCAGGATGGGCGGAGGGGGCCGCGGGAACGGTCCCCTCTGCCCATCCTGCCGTGCCGTGAGGCCCCCTGACCGCGTGGGGGTGCCTGTGTCCGCCGCCGCCCTGAGGTCACGGTGAAATCCGGCCCTTCCTTGGCGGTGGCCCAGGGGAGCTGGCCGCACCCGGGTGGGCTTCGGTGGCGCCCGCCCCATCCAGGTGCCGGTGGGGTGGGCCCGGCGGCTTGCAGGGCTCGGATCTCCGGGCTCATCCAGGCCCGCCCTGGGGCCGATGGGGTCCTGGACTCCCCGCCGGAGCTCACCTTCGACCGGGTGACGGCCCTGGCGGCCCAGCACTTCCAGGTGCCCGTCTCCACGGTCTCCCTGGTGGATGACCGGCGCATCTGGTTCAAGGCCCGCCATGGGCTGGACGTGGTGGAGGTGCCCCGCGAACCGGGGCTCTGCAGCTCCTGCATCCTGAGCGATGCCGCCTACGTGGTGACCGACGCGGCCGAGGATGCCCGCAGCAAGGCCAACGCCCTGGTGCGGGGGGAGCCGGGCATCCGCTTCTACGCCGCCGCGCCCCTGGTGAACCACGAGGGGCATCGCCTGGGCACCCTGAACATCGTGGACTTCCGTCCCCGGGAGCTGGATGGGGAGGGCGAGGCGGTCCTCAAGACCATGGCCGGCGTGATCATGGATCAGATGGAGCTGCGCCGCACCGCCCGGCAGAGCATCCAGAGCCTCAGCCAGATGCTCCGGGATGGGGCCTCCGGCGCGCAGATGAAGGAGCTCCTCACGGTCTGCGCCTGGAGCCAGAGGATCCGCATCGAGGACGAGTGGCTCACCTTCGAGGAGTTCCTCGTGAAGAAGCTGGGGCTCTCCCTCACCCATGGCATCTCCCCGGAGGCCGCCCAGGCGTTCCGGGAGGGCCTGCGCTCGGGTTCCTGATCCCGGGGGCCCGGTGGATCAGACGGGCCGCGCCACCAGCCGGTAGATCGGGTGGCCTTCCGCGGCGAAGGCCTCCTCGTACTCCGTGCGCACGTTGTCCTCGGGCTCGGCTGCGTGGAGGTCAAGGCTCACGGACTCGAAGCGCCAGCCGTGCTGGCTCAGGTGGGCGAGGCTGAACTCGAAGAGGCCGCGGTTGTCGGTCTTGAAGTGCAGCTCGGCCCCCGGCGCCAGGATCCGTCGGTAGCGTTCCAGGAAGTCCACGTGGGTGAGGCGGCGCTTGGCGTGGGCCTTCTTGGGCCAGGGATCGGAGAAGTTCAGGTAGAGGCGATCCACCTCCCCCTCGGCGAAGGCCACGTCCAGCCCCGTGGCGCAGCCCAGCACCAGGCGCACGTTGGGCAGGGGCTCCGCCAGCAGGCGCTGCAGGGCCCGCACGGCCACGGAGTCCGCACGCTCCATGCCCAGGTGGTTCACGTCGGGGTTCTGCCGGGCCGTGCCCATGACGAACTGGCCCTTGCCCATGCCCACCTCCAGGTGGAGGGGCCGGTCGTTCCCGAACAGGCTCCGCCAGCTCCCGCAGTGGGCCGCGGGATCCAGGAGGATGTGGCTGGGGTGCGCCGCCAGGAAGGCACGCCCCCCGGGGATGTGCCGGAGTCGCATGGGGAACCTCGTCCGCACCGGCGGATCGGCCGGGCACGGGGTTCCATTGTCCCATCCCCGCCCGGGCCGCCTCCAGCCCCATTTCCGGGCGGGAGGGCTAGGGCCGCTCCGTCACGGGGTGGGTCCCGGGACCCGGGAGGGGCGCGGGCGCCCCGTTCGCCAGCAGGTCCGCGAGGCTCCCATGGCGGTAGACCACCGGCGCCTGATGTTGGAAGAGCCCGCCCGTGTCCGCGGTGGGTCCGTAGGTGGAGTGCAGGTCCTTCCCCAGCACCCGCGCCAGGAGGGTGAGCTGGCCCCGGTGGTGGGCGCTGTGGGTCATCCGCCGCACCAGCACCCAGGCCCGGCTCCGGGTCTCCCCGAAGAAGGAGGTGTCCTCCCCGAACCAGGCCCCGGGCTTCTCCCGGAGCTGCTGGAGCCGCACCTGGGCGGCGGCGGCGTAGTGCTGGAGGAAAGCCTCGCAGCGTTCCTCGGCGGGCAACGGGGGCAGGCCCGCATCGATCCCGAGCATGGTCCGCATCCAGGTGTCCTCGCTGATGCACTGGTGCACCATCTGCTCGTGCAGGGTGCGGGCGCGGGGCTCCACGCGGTGCTCCAGGTCCGCGTCCGCGAATTCCCGCCACACCGCGAGGGTCTTGAAGAACTCCGTCTCGTAGCTCTCCACGAGGAACGCGAGCGGGTGGGACATGGGACCTCCTAAAGGGTGAGGTAGCGCGCCCGCAGACCCTGCATCTGGCGCAGGAAGGGACCGGGCTCGCCGAGCCCGCGGGCGAGCACGAGGCTCCCCTGGATCCCCACGAGGGCCTGCTCCGCACGGGCGGCGGCCTCGGCCGTGGGCAGGCCCGCGTCCGTGGCCAGCTTCGTGAAGCCCGCGGTGAGGCGCTCCATCACCGCCTTCACGGCGGCCTTCACCTCCGGGCCCCCGCTGATGGGCATGACGTCCAGCAGGCAGGACTTCCGGCCCTGCGCGTAGAAGCCCTCCAGGGCCTGCACCACCGCTTCCAGGCGCTCGGCCGGGGCGCCCTCGGCCTCCAGGGGCCCGAAGACGTTCCCCTCCAGCCAGCCCCAGGCCAGGGTCATGACGCCCTGGGCCATCTCTGCCTTCCCGCCCGGGAAGTGGTGGTAGAGGCTCGCCTTCCCCAGGCCCGTGACCTCGGAGATGCGGCTCAGGGAGACCCCGTCGAAGCCGCAGGCGCGGAACTCCTCCAGGAGGTTCATCAGGATGCCCTCGCGGGTCGATCGTTCACCATTCATGCACTTAAGTCTACACCGAACGATCGGTACAAAAAGTCCTTGACGAACGGTTTTGAGGGCTTAGGATTGAACTGTACCGATCGTTCGGTCAACCCAAAGGAGCCCCACCATGAGCAAGACCGCCATCGTCCTCTTCTCCGACCCCAAGGCCGGCACCGAGGAGGCCCTGGGCCGCTGCTTCAACGCCCTCTTCCTCACCTACGACCTCAAGGAGCGGGGCGAGGAAGTCGCCCTCATCTTCCAGGGCGCCGGCGTCCGCTGGGCCACGGAGCTGACCAAGGCCGACCACCCCGCCGCCCCCCTCTTCCGGGCCGTGCACGACAAGGTGGCCGGCGTCTGCGGCGGCTGCGCCGACGTGTTCAGCAGCGCCGAAGAGGTCCAGGCCACCGGGCTGACCGTGGGCCGCGACCTGCAGATCCCCGGCACCAAGGGCGTGATCAGCCTGGCCGAGTACCTGGCCAAGGGCTACACCCTCGTCACCCTCTGATCCCGATCATCCCCCATCCATATCAACCCCAAAGCCAAGGAACGCCCATGCGCCACCTCCTCCTCACCTCCCTCCTCGCCCTCTCCCTCACGGGCGCCGCGGCCAAGACCCGCCTGCGGATCGATGCCCCCGCCCCCAAGGCCCCCACCGCCGCCACCATGAACCTGCTGGGTCCCGGCGTGGGCGTGGAAGGCTTCGATCCCGTTTCCTACTGGCCCGAGGGCGGCTCCAAGCCCCAGCAGGGCACCATCAAGCTGACCTACGTTCATGAGGGCGTGGCCTACCGCTTCGCCAACGAGCAGAACCTGGCCACCTTCAAGACCAACCCCAGCCACTTCCTGCCCCAGTACGGCGGCTACTGCGCCTGGGCCTAGGAGTGTGTCTCGGCCATGGGCAGGGGCTGCGTTGAATTCAGAGGGCCCTCAACCAAGGAGAGCCGCGCAGCGCGATGCGGTGTCATCGTGCAAGCAGCTCGACGCCGGATCAGGGCCCTCTGAATTCAACCCTACGGGCTGGGGCGGCGGCCTTCGCACACCTTCGTTGGCCTCCCTCCGTGGTGAACCCACACCACCTTCGGTCGACCGCCTCGGTGGGCTCGACCGGCGCTCCAGCGCAGCCCCTGCCCATGGCCGAGACACACTCCAAAGGTGCCATCAACCAGCGTGTGGACGTGAACCCCAACCACTTCGTGATCCGCGACGGCAAGCTCTACCTCTTCTTCTCCGACGCCAACGTGGTCACCCGCGACCTCTGGAAGAAGGACACCGCCGCCCTCGTCGAGAAGGCCGACGCCGCCTACGGCAAGCTGCTCGCCCAGTAAGCCCCTTCACACCCGGGATCGGGGTCCGTGCCAGGCTGCACGGGCCCCGCCCTGCCACGGGAGCACCGCCATGGCCGCCAAGTTCATCGAGCTCGCCTTCACCGACGCCGTGCGCAAGGCCCAGGAGCGGTACTACGGGCGCTCGCACCGCATCGAGGGCACCCGCCCCCCGGACGCCCTCACGGCGGACGAGGCCGCCTTCATCCGCGAGCGCGACAGCTTCTACATGGGCACCGTCAACGAGCATGGGTGGCCCTATATCCAGCACCGGGGCGGCCCCGCGGGCTTCCTCCACGTGCTGGGCCCCCACACCCTGGCCTTCGCCGACTTCAGCGGCAACCGCCAGATGATCTCCACGGGCAACCTCGCCGCCGATGACCGCGTGTCCCTCTTCCTCATGGACTACGCCAACCAGGCCCGCCTCAAGCTCCTGGGCCACGCCAGGGTGGAAGCCGCGAAGGACTTCCCCGAGTGGGTGGCGCAGCTGGCGGAACCCGACCAGGCCCGCCTCGTGGAACGCATCTTTTTCATCGATGTGGTGGGGTACGACTGGAACTGCCCCAAGTTCATCACCCCCCGCTTCACGGGCCCCGAGATCTCGGAGGCCGTGGCGCCGCTGAAGGCCCGCATCGCGGAGCTGGAAGCGAAGCTCAGGCAGCAGACCACCCCGGAGCAGCCATGATCGACCAGCCCTTCCACGAAGGCGAGCTCGCCGTGCAGGCCCGCGCCGGCGAGGCGGACAACGCCGTGCTCAACAGCCGCATGATCGGCGCCAGCATCATGCTGCCCGCCCTTCCCTTCATGGCGAAGCAGCCCTGGGCCATCCTGGGCGGCCCCGACGCCGAGGGCCAGCTCTGGTGCTCCGCACTCGTGGGGGAGCCGGGCTTCGTCGCGCCCAACGCCGAGGGCACCGAGGTGGCCTTCGACCTCGCCCAGGCCCCCGTGCACCCCGCCAACCCCCTGCTGGCGGACCTCACCCCGGGGCGGATGCTGGGGGGCCTCTTCATCGAGCTGGCCACCCGGCGGCGCCTGCGGGTGAACGGCCACGTGAAGGCCCACACGAAGGCTACGCTCCACCTCGCCGTCACCGAGTCCTTCCCCAACTGCCCCAAGTTCATCCAGAAGCGGACCTTCGACGGGACCACCGGGGCGACCCCGGGCCGCACGGAGCCCCGCGCTGGCACCACCCTGGGGGACGCGGAGCTGGCCTGGATCCGCCGCGCCGACACGCTCTTCCTCACCACCCTCCACCCGGAGCGGGGTGCCGATGCATCCCATCGGGGCGGCAAGCCCGGCTTCGTGGCGGCGGTGGACGCCACCACCCTGCGCCTGCCCGACTACCCGGGGAACAGCCTCTTCCAGTCCTTCGGCAACCTGGAGGTGGACCCCCGCCTCGGCCTGCTCATCCCCGACTTCGCCACGGGCGACCTGCTCCACCTCTCCGGCACGGCCCGGGTGATCTGGGGGGCGGCGGATCCCGAGGGCCTCACCGGTGGCACCGGGCGCTTCCTGGAGATCCAGGTCCAGCGCTGGGCCCTCGTCCCGCCGGCGGCCGGCAGCCCCCGGTGGACCTTCGTGGAAGCCTCGCCTTTCAACCCCTGACCCGACCTCACCCCTCCACCCCCCGCGGCCGATCGGCCCCCCACGCCCGAGGAGACCCCATGCACGTCAAGGACATGCTCGCCAAGGCCCGCAGCGCCGAGCCCATCACCCCCCTCGAGGCCCGGGAGGCCATGCTGGGCTGTTTCGTCACCATCCACGGGGAGACCCTCTAGCGGGGCGCCACCCTGCTGGGGAAGGCCCTCAGCGACGAGGAGGCCGAGCGTATCGCCCGCACCAACATGAAGTCCTACATGGGCGAGGCCTGGGACAAGCCAACGGCCCAGGCCCTGGCCGACGTGAAGGTGCGCCTGGACCAGAAGATGAACTTCTCCAAGGCCCCCCAGGAGCTGCAGGACCTCCACGACCAGGTCTGCACCCTCATCGTGAGCAAGACGAAGTAGGTCCATCCCCGCCCGCCACGGCCCGGAATCCCAAGGGGTTCCGGGCCGTTTCCGGTCTGTACCTCCACGGAACTGAAAGGTTTCTTGGCCTTTTTCATACCCGTGGTAGACTTTTTCCTCTTTAACCACCTTGCGGGGGGTTCCCATGGCGATCTTTGAAGGACATCTGCACGTGCGGAAGGGCGACCGGTTCGCCCTGGTGTGCGCGCGCTGGAATGACTTCATCGTGGAACGGCTGGTATTGGGGGCCCAGGACTGCATCGTGCGCCATGGCGGCAGCCTGGAGCAGGTGGACGTGATCAAGGTGCCCGGGAGCTTCGAGCTGCCACTGGCCGCCAAGTGGGCCGCCGAGAGCGGCAAGTACGCCGGTGTCTGCGTGCTGGGTACCGTCATCCGGGGGGGCACCCCCCACTTCGACATGATCGCGGCGGAAGTGACCAAGGGGACGGCTGCGGTCTCCCTGGAGAGCGGCGTGCCCGTGGCCTTCGGCGTGCTCACCACCGACAGCGTGGAGCAGGCCATCGACCGCGCCGGCGTGAAGCACGGCAACAAGGGCTGGGAAGCGGCCCAGAGCCTGCTCGAGATGGTGGACCTCCGCGCCAACCTGAAGGGCGGTAAGAAGTAATGGGTGTTCGCCGCCGCGGGCGCGAGTACGCCCTGCAGATGCTCTATGCCATGGACCTCACGGGCTACCAGCCCGATCAGGTCTTCGCCGGGTTCTATGCCCTGCAGGACCTGAACCGCGATGCCTTCTACTACGCCCGCCGCCTGGTGGATGGTGTGCACTCCCATCTGGAGGAGATCGACACGGCCCTCACCCGGTTCGCCGAGAACTGGAAGATCCACCGCATGGCCGCCGTGGACCGGAACCTCCTGCGCCTGGGGCTCTATGAGCTCATCTACGTGCGGGAGATCCCCTTCCCCATCGTGATCAACGAGGCCCTGGAGATCGTCAAGGAGTTCGGCGACCACGAGGGCACCCAGTTCCTGAACGGCATCCTCGATGCCGCCCGGAAGGAGTACCGGAAGGACGAGATCGGCTCGCGCCCCAAGGGCCGCGGGAAGACGCCACCTCCGGAGGATGACGATGAGATCCCGGAAAAAGCCGACCCTTCGGATGAAGCTTAACTCCCGGTAGACTTCACCCTTTCCCCTGTTCCCCAACAGTCGGAGTCCTGTCATGAGCACCGCCCGCAAGAAGTCCCCCGCCAAGGCCAAGAAGGCCCCCGCCCCCAAGGCCGTGGCCCCCAAGAAGGTCTCCGCCCCCACCGCCCCTTCCCGCCCCGTGGGGCTGGAGGAGATCAAGGCCCTCATCGCCCTCGTGTCCAAGGAAGCCTTCCAGGAGTTCGAGTTCGAGGCCGGTGAGCTGAAGTTCCGCATCCGCAAGGACGGCGCCGCCCCCGTGGTCATGGCCGCCCCCGCCGCCGTGATGCCCCAGGTGTTCGGCAGCCCCGTGGCCCACGTGCCCGCCCAGACGGTGGCCGCCCCGGCCCCCGCTCCCGCCGCTCCGGCCGCGGCCCCCGCCGCCCCTGCGGAAGAGGTCGGCATCCACTACATCACCAGCCCCATCGTGGGTACCTTCTACCGCTCCGCGAACCCGACGGCGCCCTCCTTCGTGAACCCCGGTGACCGCGTGAAGCCCGGCCAGACCCTCTGCATCGTCGAGGCCATGAAGCTCATGAACGAGATCGAGTGCGACGTCTCGGGTGAGGTCGTGCGCGTGCTGGTGGAGAACGGCCAGCCCGTGGAGTACGGCGAGCGCCTCTTCGCCATCAAGGTGAACTAGCATGGTGGCCATCAAACGGAAGGGCCACATCGTCCGCCCCATCGAGGGCAAGGAAGAGCCCCTCTTCAAGAAGATCCTCATCGCCAACCGGGGCGAGATCGCGCTGCGTGTGATCCTGGCCTGCAAGGAACTCGGGATCCAGACCGTGGCCGTGTACTCCGAGGCCGACCGCAACGCCCTCCATGTGCGCTTCGCCGACGAGGAGGTCTGCATCGGGCCCGCCCCCTCGGCCAAGAGCTACCTGAACATCCCCCAGGTCATCGCCGCGGCGGAAGTGACGGGTGCCGAAGCCATCCACCCCGGCTACGGCTTCCTCTCCGAGAACGCCCACTTCGTGGAGGTCTGCCAGGCCTGCGGCGTGAACTTCATCGGCCCCAACGCCCAGATCATCCGCACCATGGGCAACAAGGCCCAGGCCAAGGCCACCATGATGGCCGCGGGCGTGCCCCTCATGCCCGGCTCCGATGGCGTGCTGGAGACCGTGGAGGAGGCCCTCGCCTGCGCCGAGAAGATCGGCTACCCCGTGATCGTGAAGGCCTCCGCCGGCGGCGGCGGGCGCGGCATGCGCATCTGCAACAACGCCGAGGAGCTGCCCGAGCTCTACAACACGGCCCGCAGCGAAGCCAAGATCGCCTTCGGCGATGACGCGGTCTACATGGAGAAGTACCTCCTGGAGCCCCGCCACATCGAAGTGCAGATCATGGGCGACCTCTTCGGCAATGTGGTGCACCTGGGCGAGCGCGAGTGCTCCATCCAGCGCCGCCATCAGAAGCTCATCGAGGAGAGCCCCAGCGGCGCCCTGAGCCCCGAACTGCGGCAGCGCATCTGCGACACCGCCGTGAAGGCCGCCAAGGCGGTGGGCTACTACAACGCGGGCACCATCGAGTTCCTCCTCGACAAGCGCGGCGACTTCTTCTTCATGGAGATGAACACCCGCGTGCAGGTGGAGCATCCCGTCACGGAGCTCGTCACGGGCATCGACATCGTGAAGGAGCAGATCCGCATCGCCGCGGGCAAGAAGCTGAGCTTCACCCAGGAACAGGTGGTGCAGCGCGGGCACGCCATCGAGTGCCGCCTCAACGCCGAGGATCCCTGGAAGTTCACCCCCAGCCCCGGCCGCATCACCGCCCTGAACTTCCCCGGCGGCCCCGGCATCCGCGTGGACACCGCCATGCACCAGGACGCCGTGATCCCGCCCACCTACGACAGCATGATCGCCAAGCTCATCGCCTACGGCAGCGACCGTGACGAAGCCCTGGCGCGCATGCGCCGCGCCCTCGACACCCTCGTGGTCGAAGGCGTGAAGACCACCGGCCCCCTGCACCGCCGCATCATGGACCACCCGGACTTCATCTCCGGCGCCTTCTCCACCAAGTGGATGGAGAAGTTCATGGACGAGCTCAAGGCCGAGCAGGACGCCGCCAAGGGCTGAGGTCCAGCCCGCTTGAAGACCCAGGCCCCCGCTCCGGGGGCCTGATTCGTTACAATGGTCCAGCGCCGCTTTAGCTCAGTTGGTAGAGCACCTGCCTTGTAAACAGGATGTCATCGGTTCGATTCCGGTAAGCGGCTCCAATCGCACGACCCATCCGTTCAGCCCTATCCGCTTACCGGAGTCGAACCGATGAGGAGGCGCCACCTCCGCGAGCCCCTGGAGTTGAGTACCTCCATCGGACTTAGCCCTCCAACCGGGGAGTCCGATACGGGTGGTATCCCCCGAGGCCCCCATGCCCATCCCCATCCGCCGCATCGCGATCAGCACCGGAGGTGGCGACGCACCGGGCCTCAATGCCGTGATCCGTGCCGCCACCCTGGCCGGCATCAACCGGGGCTGGGAGGTCTACGGCATCCGCGATGGCTTCAACGGCCTGCTCTACCCCGAGCGCTACGAAGAGGGCGGCCTGGTGCGCCTCACCAAGGATCGGGTGCGCGGCATCGGGCACCTGGGCGGCACCCTCATTGGCACCACCAACAAGGGCAACCCCTTCCGCATCCCCATCACCCTTCCCGACGGCACCGCCCAGGAGGTGGACCGCAGCGACGAGCTCCTGGGTTCCTTCGCCAAGCACGGCCTGGATGCCCTCATCGCCGTGGGCGGCGATGGCACCCTCACCATCGCCCACCAGCTCCACCTCAAGGGGCTGCGGGTCATCGGCGTGCCCAAGACCATCGACAACGACCTTGACAAGACCGCCACCACCTTCGGCTTCGACACCGCCGTGGCCTTCGCCACGGAGTGCCTGGACCGCCTCCACAGCACCGCCGAGAGCCACCAGCGGATCATGGTGGTGGAGGTCATGGGCCGCTACGCCGGCTGGATCGCCCTGCACGCGGGCATCTCGGGATCCGCCCACGGCATCCTGCTGCCGGAGATCCCCTTCGACCTCGACAAGGTGGCCGCCAAGATCCGGGAGCGGGAGTCCACCGGCCGCATGTACTCCCTGATCATGGTCTCCGAAGGGGCGCGTCCCCTGGATGGCACGCGGTCGGTCCTGGCGGCCGAATCGGGCGGTCATGCGGAGCGCCTCGGAGGCATCGGGGAACTGGTGGCCCAGGGCCTCGAGGCCCGCACCGGCAAGGACACGCGCACCGTGGTGCTGGGACACCTGCTGCGCGGGGGCAGCCCCACCACCTTCGACCGCCTGGCGGCCCTGCGCTTCGGCGCCGCGGCCGTGCGCGCCCTGGAACAGGGCCTCACCGGCATGATAGTGGCCCTGGCCTATCCCAACGTGAACCACGTGCCCCTGGCCGACGTGGCCGGCCGCATGAAGGGCGTACCCCTGGACTGCGACACCCTTCAAACGGGCCGGGACCTGGGCATCACCTTCGGGGATTGAGCGGGACGCCCGTCACGCCCGGTCCCATTACACTGGTCCCATGAACCGCGCCCAGCTCTGGTCCGCCCTCTGCGCCCACCCCCTCTCCGGGTGGATGCACCCCGCCGATCAGGACCTGCCGGACCTGCGTGAGCACAGCCGCCTGCTCTGGGCCGGCATCGGGGGGTCGGTGCTGCCCTCCCAGACCATCGTGCGCGCCCTGGGTTCCACCAGCGCCCGCCAGGCCTTCGTCCCCCTGCAGAGCCCCGAGCCCATGGCGCTGCACCTGGAGTCCACGGACCAGGTGGTGCTGGCCTCCAAGAGCGGCGGCACCCTGGAGCTGTGGACCTGGATCGGCCGCCTGCGCAGCCTCGGGGGCCTGGATCAGCTCGTCCACCCACCCCTCGTCATCACCCAGCCGGATGGCAATCCCCTGCACCGCTTCGCCCGGGCCCAGGGCTATCCGGTGATCGACTTCCCGAACACGGTGGGCGGCCGCTTCAGCGCCTTCACCGCCATCGGCACCCTGCCCCTGGATTGGCTGGGCGGCGACTACCGCGCCTTCCTGGCGGGCGGTCGCGAGGCCGTGCGTGAGGCGGAGGCGGGCGAAGGCGTGTGGGGCACCCGGGTGTGGGAAGCCGTGGACGTGCTGCTGCAGAGCTACCTGCGGGGCGTGCATGCCTGGGCCCACCTGCCCTACGTGCAGCGCCTGGATCGGCTGGGGGCCTGGTGGGTGCAGCTGGTGGCCGAGAGCCTGGGCAAGACCGCGCCCGATGGCACCCGCCGGGGCCTGGATCCCATCCGCGGCCAGGGCCCCATGGACCAGCACGCCCAGCTCCAGCGCTGGCTCGGCGGCCCCCGCAAGGTGGGCGTCTTCATGCTCACCCTCCAGAGCTCCAAGGGGCCCGAGCACCTGGACCTGCCCGCCGAGTGCCCCTACGCCGGCCTCGACCGCTGGCGGGGCACCGAGATCCTGCAGGCCCAGGCCGAAGGCACCCTGGAAGCCCTCCAGGCCGCGGGCGTGCCCACCCTCCACTGGCACCTGGGGCGCCTCGACGAAGCCACCCTCGGCGCCTACCTCATGAGCTGGCAGCTGGTGGTGGGCCTCCTGGGCATGGCCCTGGAGATCGATCCCTTCGATCAACCCGAGGTGGAGCTGGGGAAGAAACGGACGCTGGGGAAGCTGGGGTTGTAATCGGGTCGTCGGTGTTCGGTCTTCGGTCGTCGCCGCCCGCCACCACCTGAGAGCTACCCCTCCGCCACCATCTCCAGGAAGGCCCGGGCGGCGTGGCTCAGGGGGCGCTTCTCCACCCAGAGGAGGTGGATGGGACGCTCGGCCTGCACTTCGGGGACCTTCACCTCCTTGAGGAGGCCGGTGCTGAGGTCCTGCTCCACGGTGAGGCGGGGGAGGAAGGCCACGCCCACGCCGCCGGCCACCATGCGGCGGATGCTCTCCACCGTGGGCATCTCCACGGCCATGTCGAGGTTCACCTTGTGGCGGTGGAACTCGCGCAGCACCACTTCCCGATAGGGGCTTGCCACGTTGTGGGCCACGAAGGTCTCCTGACCCAGCTCCTGGATGCCCACGCTCTTCTTCTTGGCGAGGCGGTGCTGGGGGGCCACGACGAAGGCGAGGTGGTCGCGGTAGAGCACACGGGTGCCGAAGCGGTCGTCCTGGGGCAGGAAGCTGGCCACCCCGAAGTCCACATCGCCCGCCAGCAGGTGGTCGGGGATCTGGCTGCTGCGGGTGCGCTGCACCACCACCTGCACCTGGGGGAACTTCTCCCGGTAGCGGAGGAGGTGGGGCAGCAGGTAGAGGATCATGCTCTCGTTGGCGCCCAGGGCCAGCCGGCCCACGGCCTTGTGGCGCAGCTCCGCGAGGCGGTTGAAGAGTTCCCGCTGGAGGTTCTGCTGGCGCTTGGCCGCGTCGAGCACGATGCTCCCGGCATCTGTGAGGGCCAGCTCCCGGCCGGAGCGGTCGATGAGCTTCTCCCCCAGCTCCGCCTCCAGCCGCTGCACCGCCACGGACACGGCGGGCTGGGTGCGCTGCAGCTTCTCCGCCGCGCGGGTGAAGCTGCCCTCCTCCACCACGGTGAGGAAGACCTGCAGGGGGGTGACGTCCATGGTCATGTCATCAATCCGGTTTATGGGGCAGAGAACAGCATCAACCCGACTAATGACCACTTCAAGTCCGACCTGGGGTAGGTTGCGGGCACGGAAAGGGGGTGGCCCACCGGGCCACCCCCTGGGATCTTCGCCGGGGTCAGAACCCGTAGCGCAGCTTGGCCACAATCTCCCGGCCGCTGTCCGGCAGGGGCACGGACCCTCCGTTGTAGGCCTGGATGAAGCCGGGCCGTTTGTCGCCCAGGTCGAAGCCGCCGAGGCTGGCGGTCCAGGGGCCCTGGTTCCAGACCAGTTGCAGGTTGATCAGCAGGGCCGAGTCGAACTTCTTCAGCACGAGGCCCCCAGCCGTTGCGTTGTAATCGCCTCCCCACCGGTCGCCCAACAGGGTAAAACTCGGGTCCAGACTGAAACCACCACCCAGCTTGATGCCGGAGTAGAGGGTGAACTTGGTGGAGGCGGCCCCGAGGAAGCGATCGTCTTCACCGGGCACGCTCCATTCCGGCACCTTGTTGTCGCCCTTGTTGAGGGAGAAGCTCGCGTTCACGAACCCCCAGGGCTGGCGGAACTTCCATTCCACTTCCGCGCCCTCGGTGGTGGCCTCCGGCCCGTTGGAATACCCGAGGGATCCGTACACCAGGGGCTTGTCGAGCTTCGTGTGGAACAGGGTGAGGGTCAGGAGGCTGCCGCCCATCTGCCACCCCACCTCCACTTCGATGTCCTGGGTCTTCTCGGACTCGATCTTGGTGTCAGCGGCGGCCCGGTTGGTGAACACCTGGACGTTGGGGGTCCGGAATGCACCTGCATACAGGAACTTGGCGTGGAAGGCCCCGCCCACCCACGTCAGCGCGAAGCGGGGGACGAAGGCCGACCCGGCCAGGTTGTGCTTCTCGTACCGGCCCCCGAAGGTGATGTTCACGAAATCGTGATAGGTCACTTCGGCGAAGGCCCCGTTCACCCCGTAGGTCACGCGGTCGGCGCCATCGTAGGTCACGATGGCCGAGCCCACGCTTTCCTTCGAGACCGATCCCGTGTCGGTGTACCGCTCGATCCCAGCGTTCAGGCTGATGCGGGAGTCCACATCCCAGGCGAGGGTGATCCCGCCCTTGTCGCGCTGAACGGTCCGCTCGCGCCCCGGTTTGTACCAGGAGCTCACCCGCCGGTAGCTGTAGGCAGGGGTGAGGGTGAGGTGCTCGCCTACTTTCCAGACGTACCGGACATCGCCGTTCTGGCTGATGAAGCTCCGGTCACTGGTGGGGGAGAGGCTCGAAGGATCCTGCACCTTGTAGTCCTCCAACAGGCCCCGGAAGGAGAAGCCCCCGTTGGCGTAGCCCACGTTGGCCATCCTGCTATGCATGTCGGAGAAGTCGCCGGCGTCGTGGAGGGAACCATCCGCCTCTGTATAGGTGAAGGGGCTGCGGCGCCCCGTGTCCGTGAAGAGCCCCACGGTGAGCTTGGAGTTGCCCAGATTTGGTGCGAGGAGCGCGCTGAAGGCCTCCCGGGCCTTGCCGGAGGCGCTGCCGAACATGCCTCCCAGGCCGGCCTTCACACTGCCGCCACCACCGGTGAGGTCCTCGCCCTGGAGCGTGATGATCTTGATCACGGCCAGCTCCGCCAGGCCGCCGTAGATGGCGCTGCCGGGGCCCCGGATGATCTCGATGCGCTTGATCTGGTCGATGGGGAAGCGATGGCCCAGGAGCATGTTCCCGTAGAGGAGCTCCGGCATCTCGATGCCATCGAAGAGCACCAGGGCCTTGCCCTCGTAAGCCCAGAGGCCGCGCGCGAAGAGGCCCGTGGCCCCTTCCACGTCATACCCGAAATCGAACCCGGGGACCTGGCGCAGCACATCGATGAGGTCCCGGGCGCCGGTGGCCTGGATCTCCTCGTGGCTGAGCACCGTGATCACGCCGGGGCTTTCCCGGATGGTCGTGGCCTTGGCGCTGGCCACCGTGACCGGTGTGTTCAGCAGGTCGAGGAGTTCCTTTTCCGTGGCGTCCTGGGCGGCCAGGGCGAGGGTCAGGAAGGGGAGGAGGGAGAGGGCTCGACGCATGAATACCTCGTGATAGGTCGCTCCCTCTATCGGAACCGAGGATATTTCCCCTTTCTTTTGAACGCTTTGGAGCGATAGTTTCCCCATCCACCTGTACCCCACCTGAACCCGCCCGTGCCCACCACCCTGTGGAATGCTCTCGCGACCGCGCCAGCCCCGGGCGTGGGACCCGGCACGCCTGCCCACTTCGCCACCGTGGCGGTGGTGGCGGTGGTCTCCCCCGGGCTCTTCACGGCCATGCTCACGGGGGCCCTCCGCCGGTTCCGGGCGGAGCCCGAAGGTCGGCTCACCTGGGGCGGGGTGGCCGGGTTCGCCGCGGTGGGGCTCCTCAGCTGGGCCCTCCAGACCCGGGCCCTGGTCCAGGGGGGGGCGGGGGCATCCCGACCGCCCCTCAACTCCCTGCTGATCTGGCTGCCGGCCCTGGCCATGCTCTCCTTCGCCGTGTCCGCCGCGCCTCCCCGCCGCAGCTGGAGCCCCAGCCGCCTCCTGGATGGGGCCATCTTCTCCCTGGCGGCCTACCTGGGCCTCTGGATGGCCCTGCTCCGCCCCCTCTTCGCCAGCCACCCCGTGCCGCTGGGACTCCTGCTGGCCACCCACGGGGTCTTCGCCCTGGCCTGCGCGGGGCTGGGGAACTGCCTCCATGTGCTGGTCCACCGGGGGGATCCCCTGCGCTCCCCCTTGGGCTTCCTGGCCCTGGGGATCGCCCTGTGCGTGGCCTGCCTGCCCTGGTGGGTCTCCGTGCAGATCCAGGGGGTCTTCCACTTCGGCCACCCGGTGCGGTTGGCTTTGATCCCGGGGTTCATCGTCCTGGCCCTCGCCCCCGGACTCCCCTGGCCTGACACCTTGAAGCCCCGGCGGAGCCTGGCCTTCCTCCTGCCCTACCTCCCGGCTTCCGCGGCCTTCATTGGATTTCTGGTGCAGACCTTCCGCGCCCCGGCCCCACGGGATCCCGTGGGACTGGCCCTGCTGGGGGCGCTGGCCCTGCTCGTGCTCGCCCGGCAGGCCCTCACCCTGCGCCAGCTGGCCCGCCTCAACCACACCCTGGAAGCCCGGGTGGAAGCCCGCACCCAGGAGCTGACGCGCAGCCAGGCCCTGCTGCTGGAGACGCAGCAGAAGAACATGATCGCCACCCTGGGGGCGGGGCTGTCCCACGACTTCAACAACCTGCTCGGCGCGGCCCTGGGCAACCTCGACCTGATCCGGCTCAAGCACCCCGGGGAGGACCCCCGGGAGGTCGCGGCCCTGGAGCAGGCCCTGAACCGCGCCAGCGACCTCTCCAAGCGACTCATGAACCTCGCCCGGGAAGGGGAGACCTCCTCCGGCACCTTCCACCTGAACGCCCACCTGGCGGACCTCCAGCCCCTGTTGCGGGCCATGGTGCCCCGCTCCATCCAGCTGGAATGCAACCCGGGGGAGGAAGCCCTGGAGGTGCAAGGGCACCCGGGCCAGGTGGATCAGGTGGTCGTGAATCTGGTGAGCAATGCCAAGGACGCCACCCCCCAGGGGGGGACCATCTCCCTGCGGGCCCGGGCCGAGGGCCCGGAGGCGCTCATCGAGGTCTCGGATACGGGCTCCGGGATCGATCCCGACGTGATGCCCCGCCTCTTCGAGCCCTTCCTCACCACGAAACCGGTGGGCAAGGGCACAGGGCTGGGCCTCAGCTCCGTGCGGGCCGTGGTGGAACAATTGGGGGGCCGCATCGAGGTGAGGAGCCAGCCGGGGGAGGGCACCACCTTCACGGTCCGCCTCCCCCGGGCCTCCGGGGACGGTGGCTAGGGTAGTCTGGAAGGCTGATGCTGCCCCTCCTCCTCGGATGCCTCCACGCGCTCGAACCGGATCACGTCGCCGTGGTCACGGGCGTGAGCCTGGAGGGCCGGCGGGGCGCCTGGCGGGTGGGTCTGGCCTTCGGGCTCTCCCACATGCTGGCCGTGGCCCTGCTCGCCCTGATCACGCTCCTGCTGGGCCATGCCCTGGCGGGTGAGGCCGTCTTCCTCTGGCTGGATCGCGCGGCGTGGTCCTTCGTCATCCTCCTGGGCCTCTGGAACCTCGCCGGGGCCGCCGGCCTGCGCCGGGTGGCCTCCCAGGAGGCCCTGCACGCCCACGGCGCCCTGGTGCACACCCACACGGGCGCCAAGGCGCGCTTCCACCACTCCGCCGCCTGGCTGGGCGCCTTCTTCGGCCTGGGGGGCGTGCGCGGCTTCACCACGCTGCTCCGGGAGCACGGGTGGCAGGGCTTCGGCCCCTTCGCCGGCGCCCTGCTGGCGTTCGGGGTGGGTATCACGGCCATGTTCATCTTCCTCAGCTGGGCCTCCGGGTTGCTGAGCCAGGTGTTGACCGGCCCCCGGGGCCGCCGCGCGATCCTGGCCTGTTCCGGCCTGGGCAACCTCGCCGTGGGCTGCTGGCTGCTCACCCGGTGAGCGGCAAGGCCCCGAAGGGCTTCCTGCGCCACGCCGCCGTGGTGGGCGCCTTCACCTTCATCAGCCGCATCACGGGCATGCTGCAGAGCCGCATGTTGGCGGCCTACCTGGGCACCGGCCCCGCGGCCGAGGCCTTCTTCATCGCCTACCGCCTGCCCAACCTCCTGCGCCGCTTCACGGCCGAGGGCACCATGACGGCCGCCTTCCTGCCCACCCTCCAGGAGGTGGCGCAGCGGGAAGGGGAGGCGGCGGGGAAGACCATGGCCGCCCGCTTCCTGGGCAGCCTCGCCTCGCTCCTGGCCCTCCTCTGCCTCCTGGGCATCGGCGCCATGGGGCTCATCACCGGCCTGCTCATGCTGGGCCGCCTCGCGCCAGGCCAGCCGCTGCCCCGGCAGGTGGCGACCCTCGTCCACATCCTCCTGGGGCACCAGCCCATGCCGGCGGACCTGGACCTCACCGTCCTGGCCGCCCGCCTCATGTTCCCCTACCTCCTGCTGGTGAGCCTCACGGCGGGCCTCAGCGCGGTGCTGAACCTCAAGGACCGCTTCGGGCTCACGGCCAGCGTGAGCACCTTCTACAACCTGGCCTTCATGGCCTTCGGGTACGCCTGCCTGGAGTGGGGCCCCATCACCTGGCGCCTTGAGCCCGGCACCGCCACGGTGATCTTCGCCCTCGCCACCCTGGCCGGGGGGCTTGTGCAGCTGCTGGTGCTAGTGCCCCCGTTCCTCCGCTATGGCTACAGCCTTAGCCCGGGCTTCCACTTCCGGGATCCCGGCGTGCGCCTGGCGCTGAAGCGCATGGTGCCCGGCATCCTCGGCTCCGGGGTGCACCCCATCAACGTGCTGCTCTCCACCTTCCTCGCCTCCCGCCTCGCCGTGGGCAGCCAGACCGTGCTCTTCAACAGCAACATGCTGGGGGAGATGGTGCTGGGCCTCTTCGCCGTGAGCGTGGCCACCGTGAGCCTGCCCGCCATGAGCCGCCAGGCCGAAGCCGGTGACCTGCGCGGACTGAAGGATTCCCTGGGCTCCGCCTGGCGGGGCACCGCCTTCCTGGCCATTCCCGGGGCCGTGGGGATGGCGGTGTTGGCCCAGCCCATCATCGCCCTCATCTTTCAGAAGGGCCGCTTCACCGCCGCCGATGTGAGCTGGACCGCGTGGACGCTCGCCTTCCAGGCCGTGGGGATCCCCTTCATCGGCGCCGCGCGCATCGGCACCCAGGCACTTTACGCCTTGAAGGACTACAAGGGCCCGGCCCAGGCCGCGGTGCTGAGCATGGCCGTGAACCTGGGCCTCTCCTGGTGGCTCATGCAGAGCTGGGGCACCGGCGGCATCGCCCTGGCCAACGGCCTCGCCAGCATGGTGGGCCTCGGCTGGATCCTCCTGCGCCTGCGCAGCCGCATGGATCTGCCCCTGGCCTTCACCCTGGTCGGCTGCGGCCTGTTCACCTTCGCCGCCCTGCCCATGGCCCTGGTGGCCGCCCTGGGTGGGCGCAGCCTCGGCCTCTTCGGTGACTACCCGGGCGTGGGCGCCACGGCCCTCCGCCTGCTGCCCCTCATCGGGGCCAGCGCCGGCGCCTATTTCCTCGTGCTCCGGGCGGTGGGGAACCGGGAAGCCGCAGCCCTCTGGCGCAAGGTGGCCGACCGCATCGGGCGCTGAGTCAGGACTGGGGCACCAGGTCGCGCAGCGCCTTGGCCAGCGCATCCAGGGAGTGGGGATTGTCCGGATCCTCCCCGAATTCCACCCCGAGCATGGCCCGGTAGAGGGGGGCATGGCGGAAGGTCCGCGGGGTTTCCGCGTTGTAGCGAACCCAGAAGGTTCCGTTTGGCGCGTAGAGGTATTCCACCGTGTCCCCCTCCTCCAGGGTCCGGCCACTGAAGTCCAGGAAGGCCTTCACCTCCGGATCCGCGTCCACCGGAGCGGCCCCCCGCCAGGCCAGTCGCAGACTGCGGGCCAGGATCTCCCGGCGCGCCGAAGCGCCCACGGACACCAGGAAGCGATCCCGGATCCCGACCCAGACCTGGCCCTCCCGGGGGGGCGCCAGGGGATCGCCCCCCTTGGCCTGCATGCGCCGGCGGTAACTGGCCAGGTCCAGGTAGGTTCGTTCGTGGAGGTAGGGCGCGTTGCGCCGGGTGATGATGTCGTCCTGGACCTGCTGGAGCAGGGGCGCGCCCTGGGTGAGCCACCAGGCCGGGGGCGGAGGCAGGGGCTGCGCCCCGAGCACCGCCGCTGCGAGCCCTCCAACCATCACCTCCACGCCCTTCGCCACCCTGCCTCCGGAACTGTTGGAGTAGCGTGACCTTGGCCACCGCCTCCCGTCCAGGGGATTTCGGACCATGCTCATGTGATTAGTCAAACCATGTTATCCCACACACTTGAGTGAAATTTTTTCCCGGGAGGCGTGACCCGGATCATGGGCCTGGACCGGCGTTGAGCCCACCTTAGGGGTGCCCTTCAAGGAGCCCCCCCCATGCGCAAGACCGCCCTCCTCCCCCTCCTCGCCCTCCTCGCGGCGCCGGCCCTGCAGGCCAAGCTTCCGTGGACGAAGAAAGCCCAGGCCATGGGCTTCGACAACGTGAAGAACTGCCAGTCCTGCCACGCCACCGAGAAGATCAAGAAGGGCGATCCCCTCACCGACATGGGCAAGTTCCTCATGGATCGCAAGGACAAGGAGAAGGCTGCTGAAGTCGATCTGGCCTGGCTGAAGGACTACAAGGGCAAGTAAGGCCCGTCCTCGCGACGCCAGCAGGGGCGCCTCCGGGCGCCCCTCTTCGTTCAGCGGGGTAAGGATCCACGACGAAGACGCGAAGGACGCGAAGAAGGCACGAAGGAAAAATATCCGGGTCAGGCTTGGTGGGCCTGATCAAGTGCCCTCAGTGCTTCGTGTACCTTTGTGGCCCTTCGCGCCTTCGTGGTGGATCTTTGACGCCCCGGGGAGCTACTTGATCCGCTTCACGCGCACCCGCTTGCGTAGCCCCTCCACCTCGGCATACCAGGCGCCATCATCGGCCAGCTGGATGGTGATGCGGGGCTCGTTGGCGAAGTTGAGTTCCCAGGTGCGCTTCTCCACCTGCTGCCACACCTGGCCGTTCACGAGGGGGATCTGCACCCCTCCTTCGAAGCCCCGCCAGCGGCCTTCGATGCGGCTCTTGAAGACGGTGGGCTCCGGGGGCGGGGGCGTGGGCCGCGCCAGGTCTTCGAGGAGATCCATCAGCAGGGCCTGTTCCCCCTCGTCCAGGCGCCAGAGCCCCATCCGCTCGTACTCGGAGGGGCTCACGAAGCGCTCCAGGCGGTTGGTTCGGCGTCCGCCCCAGCGGCTGCGGGACTCCGGATTCGCCCACTGCTCGCGGAGGTGGGCTTCGCGGGTCGCGGAAGTGCGGGCTTCCGCCTCGCGCCCCCGTTCCGGGGCCTGGGCCGCGAGGGGGAGGAGGAGGAGGGAACAGGCGATTGCATGGAGCTTCATGGGATCTCCGAAAGGGCCGGGGTCCGGCCTCAGGGTTGGGTGAGCAGCTCGGTGACCTGCTTCTGGACGGTGCGGCTCCAGAGCACTTCGGCGTGGTTGAGGGCATGGCTGATGTGGCGGTCCTCCCAGGGCAGGTGGGAGCTCTCATCCGTGACCAGCAAATCGCCCCCGGAACGGAGTTCGGGGAAGGGCGCCTTCAGGTCGCCGGGATAATCCAGCACCTGGAAGGACTCCGCCCGCCAGCTCGTGGCGGCGGGATTGGCGCTGGCGGCGGTGTACACGAAGGCGTGCACCCGGGCCACCCGCGGCGAGGTGCCTCCGAAGGTGATCACCTTCACGCCGGCGGGCTTGACCTCCCCCGCGCGGAGGGCCTTCAGCGTTTCGCCATTGGCGGCGAGCTCCCGGGCGCCCGTCATCCCGGTGAAGGTCACGAGCTGGTCGATGGTGTCGTTCAGCCGGTCCGCGATCTCCGGCACGAGCTTCTTCGCCGCCCCCCGCACCGGTTCCGGAAGGAAGGCGAATCCCACCGCATCATCCGCGGCCTTCAGTTTCTTCTGGAGCGACACTCCCGCCGTGGCGAGGCTGGACCCCTGGTGGGGCGAGTGCAGGGTGATGAGCCACCGCACCCGATCCCGTCCCGGCAGGCCCATGTCCTTGAGGAGCCGGCGTGCCAGCAATCCGCCCCGGCTGTGGCCCACCAGGGCGATGGGGGCGGAGCCGCTGAGGCGGGCCAGCTCCGCCAAGGCCTCCTTCGCCGAGGGGTAGGCCGCGTCGAAGGTGTCCCCATCCAGGCAGGCGCGGCTGGGGTGCTTGCCCTCGTCCATGCAGGGGGCCTGGTCCCAGGTGGCCACGGTGAAGCCCTGGGCCACCAGGTAGGTCCAGAAGCTGCCCTTGGCGCCGGCGTCGTCGTCCACCGGGGAGAGCGCGAAGCCCCGCAGGCCCACGTGGGGGCCGTTCTCGCCCCCCGTGCGGTCCTTCACCTCGGCGCGGTGGTCGAAGTGGGCGTGCTTGATGCTCCAGGTGGCCGCGGGGTCCGTCCAGTGGCGGCTGGAAGCCGCGAGGCCGTGGATGAGCAACACGGCGGGTTTGCCCGGCTGGCCCGCGTGGAACTGCCACCCCTTGGGGGCCGCGGCACCCAGGGCGGAGGCCGAGAGCAGGAGAAGGCTGAGGAGGCGATGCATCATAGGAGTTCGATCCCTTCCGAGTCTTCATCCAGGGCCCGGGAGGTGCGCTGGATCGCATCCCGCAGGGCCTCGGCGAGCCCCACGAGGTCCATGGCCATGGGGTTCATCACGTTCACATCCAGCTCCTCCGTGAGGCGGAAGGCGGGGCGCTTGGGCAGGGTCACCTTGAGCTTCACCGTCACGGTCTGGGGCCTGCCCTTGATGGCCTCGGACATCTTGCCGTTGCGGAAGGAGAACTCCTCCACCGCCACGGGGATGGCACCGGCACCCGTGCGGATGGCCTCGGCGATCTTCGACATCTCGCCGTTCAGGGCCGAGCCCGCCTGGATGGAGGTGACCTCCGCCTGCTTGGCGTTCACCTCCGCCTGGGCCTCCACCACCTCCGGGTAGAGGTCCACGGGCACGGCGCCGGTCACCTGCTTGGCGCGCTTCAGGGTCTCCTTGGCCACGGCGTGGCTGGCGACGATGCCCTCCCGCTTCACATAGAGGGCCCCCAATTGCAGGCCGAGGTCCGCGGCCCGGTCGAGGGCCAGGTCCTCCTTCGCCTTGTTCAGGGCCTTCTTCTTCGCCTTGATGTCGGCGTTCACGTCCTTCTTCCGCCGGGCCCACTTGTCCACGGCCTTCTCGGCCTGGGCCACCGCATCCGTCGCCTTGGCCTGGTTCTTCTCCGCGGCCTTGCGGACGCTGGCCAGGTTCTCCTTCAGCTGCGCCAGCTCCGCCGTGGCCTCGGCCAGCCGCCGGCTGTCCTCCTTCGCCGCCTTGCCCAGGAAGTCCGTGATGGCGGGGCCCAGCTGCTTGCGCACCCCGTTCTTCAGGTCGGCGCTGGCGTTCAGCTCCAGGATGAAGTCCCGGGGATGCATCAGGTCGGGGCCGATGGACTCGGCCCGGAAGTCGGCGTGTCCGAAGGCCCCCCAGTCCGAGCTGCACTTGAACTTCGCCTTCTCGGCGCTCAGCTCCACATCCAGGTCCCCCTTGAAGCGGAGCACGTCCGCCGCGCCCTTCAGCTTGAAGCTGGGAAGCCCCTGCGGCGGCACCGGAACGCGCAGGTCGATGCGGGCCCCCTTCAGGGCCACGAGGCCGCTGAAGTCCAGGTCGGAGATGTTGCCCGCCAGGCGCAGGCCCTCCACCTCGGACACGGCGCTGTCGATGGACCCCATCACCTTGCCATCCAGGATCAGGGTGCCCTTCACCCCGATGCCCATGCCGTTGAGGCCGGGCATGTCGGGCTCGTGCACGCCCGGCGTGGCGAGGAAGAGCTTCACATCCCGCACCTTCACGAGGTTCACGGGGATCGCCTCCTTGGCCAGCGCCGCCAGCGAAGGTACCTTCACGGTGCGGGGCTGGCCGTTGGCATCGCGGATGGCCGAGGCCAGGGGACCGTTGGCGGCGGCGCCCACGAAGCTGTCCATGAGCTTCAGCTGGGTCATCACGCTCAGCTCCTTGCCCGTGAAGGCCAGCCCCAGGCGCGTGGGTGCGCCGGTGGTGGCCATCACGCCCAGCACGCCGTTCAGGGTGTAGGGCAGCCCGTCGATGCGCAGGCTGCCCCCCAGGGCGATGCTCACGGTGCTGCTGGCGTCGAAGCCGAGCCCCAGCTTCACGTCGGAGAGGTCGAGGCCCTGGAGCCCCAGGGGGTTGTGCCACACGCCCGCCATCGTGCCCGTGGCCCGCAGGCCGGGGCCCGCCTGGCCCAGGGTGGCGAAGGTCTTGAGGCCCAGCTCCAGCTGGTCCTGGCCCAGCTGCATGCCCACGGCGAGGTCCACCCCCACGGCGAGGGTGGGGGCCGACTTCAGGTCCTGGCCCTCGATGAAGAACTTGGGCGCGAGGCTCCTGGGCCGGATGAAGCCGGGCTGGGCGCTGGGCGGCAGGGGGATCCGCCCCAGGTCCGCACTGAAGCTGAAGCTGGGATCGCCCTGGAACACCCCGCCCAGGCTGCCCGTGAGCACGATGGGATCCGCCCCCATGCCCACGAGGCCCATGGTGTCCTTCAGGCCGCCCGTGGGCGTGAAGGCCGTGAGCACCGTGAGGCCGTTGGCGATGGCGGCGCCCCCGGGCCGCCCGGTCACGGATTCGATCATCGCGCGCACGGGGCCGGGGAAGGCGCCCGGCGCCACCGTGCCGCTGCTCAGCACCAGCACGGCCCGATCCAGGCTCAGGGCGTCGGCCTCCGCCGGCACCGTGGGCACCAGCTTCCGCAGGGTGAGGCCCTGGGCCTTGAGGAAGAGGGCCTGGCCGGTACCGCTCAGGAGCACCACGGCTTCCGCCTGGAGGTTCTGCTTGGGCCACAGCACGCTGCCCAGGAGGAAGGCCTGGCGGTTGGCGGGGCTCACCCCGATGCCCAGCTCCCTGAAGGCGAAGCTGTCGGCCCCGGGCACGGATTTGAACCCGGGAAGCTGCTTGAGGCTGAGCCCGTGGGGCCCGAGGCCCTGGAGGATCAGCGAGAGCTCCGTGACCTTCCCATCCGCCAGGGCCACGGCGAAGTCCCCCTGGAGGGCGGGGCCATTCCCCAGCTTCACCTGGGCCCCCACGGAGAGCCCGAAGCCCTGGATCTTGCGACCCCCCGGTGCCACGTCGCTGGAGAGCTCCCCGCCCAGGGTGACCTTCTGGAGGGTGAAGCCATAGGCGGCGGTGCCCAGGAGGTCCGCCTCCACGCTGGCGGCGCCCTGGCAGGCGATGGCCATGCTCGGGCCGCTCTTCTGGAAGGTCAGCGTGGTGTCCAGGGCCACCGGCTTGCCGTTGATCCGCAGCTCCACCTTCTGGGTGCCCGAGAGGGTGACGGCGCTCCCCTGCCCTTCCAGGCTCAGCTGGGTCGAGCGGAACGTCACCCCGAAGGGTGCCCCGGTGCCCAGGGTGGCGAAGGGGGCCGGGGTCGCCGTGGGGAAGGTCACCGAGAGCGCATAGGGCACGGGCTGGGCGGGGCCCTCCGCCTCCGCCAGGCCGGACTTCGCCAGCACCTGCCCCAGCAGCTCGGGCCCGGCGCTGCCCCGCAGGAGCACGTCCTCCGAGCCCAGGCCGATGCCCCGCTTCACCTGGGCGAGGGCCCCCGTGCTGCCGAGGCTCACCTTCACGAGGCCGTTGACGCCCCGCCGCACGGTGATCCGCCCCCCGCCGAAGGGGGCCAGGGCCTCCTTCAGGGGTGCGGGCCAGCCGCCGGTGGCCAGGTCACCATCCGCCGTGCTCACCACCACCGCCGCGGGGGCCAGGCGCGCATCCCCGAAGGCCTCGCGGGCTCCGGGCCAGGCCTTCTCCGCCGAGAGCAGGGCCCCCGGCCCGGGCAGGAGCACCGCCTGCCAGCTGCCGCCGGGTCCGTTCACGAGGTAGATCTGGAGGGCCCCATCCGATCCACCCGTCACCCTGAAGGCACTCCCCTCGGCCACCAGCGGGCCGGCGGCCACCTTCGCGAGGCCGGCCATGCCCTTCAGGGCCGCCCGGGCCTCCTCCACTCCGGGCCCGGCAGCCGCGGGGACCACGAACAGGAGGCCGCTGGCGGCGAGGAGGGGACGACGCATGGATGCTCCGGCACAGGGGGCAGCGGCCCTGGGGCCGGCGCATGGATGGTCAGGAATGGCTTGGAGGACAGTACCAGGGCCGATTTTTGCCAGCCACCTTCTTTTGGTTGAGACTGGACCCCTTGTCCCTCCATGGACCCGGTCCCCTCCGCATCCCTGCGCGTCCCGGGGCAGCACTTTCAGCCTTGACCCCGGCGCCCTCCGATCGTCCAATGGAAGGTCGGAAGCCCGAATGATTGACGCCATTGACCAGAAAATCCTGATGATCCTTCAGGAAAACGCCCGGACCCCCAATGCGGAGGTCGCGCGGCAGCTGGGGATGGCGGCCTCGGCGATCTTCGAGCGCATCAAGAAGCTGGAGGAACGCGGCGTGCTGCGGGCCTACACGGCGCAGATCGATCCGGCGGCCCTGGACCTCTCCCTGCTCGCCTTCGTGAGCGTGCGGACCGAGGATGCCGTGGGCACCGACTTCACCGCCCGGAGCCTCAGCCAGCGCCCGGAGGTGCAGGAGGTGCACCACGTGGCCGGCGAGGACTGCTACCTGGCCAAGGTCCGCGTGAAGGACACGGCGGCCCTCTCCAAGCTCATGAAGGAGCTCGGCGCCCTGCCCGGCGTGCGCGCCACCCGCACCACCATCGTGCTGGAGACCACGAAGGAATCCTTCGAGCTCCCCATCGCCCCCAAGCAGTCCAAGTCTTCCCGCAAGAAGGAGTCCGCATGAGCTTCAACCGCGTCATCGTCATGGGCCTCGGCAAGGTCGGCAGCCTCGTCGCCACCCTGCTGCACGAGAGCAAGTTCCAGGTCACCGGCGTGGATGCCGTGAAGCGCGAGGGCTTCCCCTTCGCCACCACCGTGGCCAACCTCAGCGATCCCGCCAGCCTGCGCCCCCTGCTGAAGGAGGCCGATGCCGTCGTCAGCTGCCTGCCCTTCCACCTGAACCTGCCCCTGGCCAAGGAAGCGCACGCCGCCGGCATCCACTACTTCGACCTCACCGAGGACGTGCCCACCACCAACGGCATCATCGAGCTGGCCAAGACCAGCAAGGGTCTCATGGCCCCCCAGTGCGGCCTGGCCCCCGGCTTCATCGGCATCGTGGGCGCCTCCCTGGCCCGCAAGTTCGACCGCCTGCGCTCCATCGAACTGAAGGTGGGCGCGCTGCCCAAGCACCCCCGGGGCAAGCTGGGCTACGCCTTCAACTGGAGCCCCGAGGGCGTCATCAACGAGTACATCAACGACTGCGAAGTGATCCGCATGGGCAAGCGCGCCAATGTGCCCGCCCTGGAGGGCTACGAGATCGTGACCATCAACGGCGTGCAGCTGGAAGCCGCCACCACCTCCGGCGGCCTCGGCACCATGTGCGAGACCTTCGATGGCAAGGTGCAGGAGCTGGCCTACAAGACCATGCGCTACCTGGGCCACTTCGAGCAGATCAAGTTCCTCTTCCAGGAACTGCACATGCAGGATGACCGCGAGACCCTGGGCCGCATCCTCAAGAACGCCCTTCCCCCCGTGGCCGAGGACTACGTCTTCGTGCACGCCGCCGTGGAAGGTTGGAAGGAGGGTGTGCTCTCCCGCGAGGAGTTCGTGCGCGCCTATCCCCAGATGGAAGTGGCCGGCGAGGAGTGGCGCGCCATCAGCTGGACCACCGCCGCCAGCCTCTGCGCCGTGATCGAGATGGTGCGCGAGGGTACGCTGCCCCAGAAGGGCTTCCTCAAGCAGGAGGAGATCCCCCTCGACGCCTTCCTCAAGACCCAGAACGGGTCCTACTACCTCAAGGGCGAAGGCCGCTAGGCCCCACCTCCCCCCTGCCACGGCGCCGGTCCCCCGGCGCCGTGTCGTTTTCAGGGGTCCGTTCCCCGGCGCCGATGGGATCTCCCTGGGGAGGGCCATGGAACCCGTCTACGCCACCATCGGCCTGGTCTGGGGCGCCGTCATGCTCCTGGTGGCCCTGGGCCTGAGCCTGGCGCTGCGCCCCTGGGGGCCCCACCCCGCCCTGCGCCCCTGGGTGGCGAGCTACTGGTGCCTGGCGTTGATGCTGGGGGGTGCCGGGATCCTGGGCTTCCTCATCCGCCCCCTCCTCCAGCAGGATCAGCGCCTGGTGACCCTGGGGCTTGCCTCCCTGGCCAATGTGATCTGCGGTGGGCTCCAGATCGTGGGGTGGATCCGCTTCACCCGGCCGCGCACGGCCCTGGGCTGGGCCCTGATTCCGCCCATGACCTATCTGATCCTGGCCTCCTCCCTCGGGGCCCTCCACCACAGCTGGACCCGGGTGCTGCTGAACACCAGCTTCCAGACCTTCCTGAACCTGGCCATGGCCATCCTGGCCCATCAAGGCCTCAGCAGCCGGGGGTCGGTGGGGCGCATCGCCCTGCCCGCCGTGCTGACCTTCCATGCCGGATTCAATGTGGTTCGGGGCATCCTGGCCTGGCGGAGCCCCCAGGAGAGCGACCAGTTCATCCTCCTGCTGGCTGGGATCTCCGAAGCCCTGGTCTTCTACCTGATCCTGGCCTACCTGCAGTGGCTGATCCTCTCCGAGGAACCGGAGGGCTGAGGCCCACATTTCACCTGAGCCCATGGGCCGCCGAAGGAGGGGGGGGAGCCGCACGGGCCCCGGGAGCCTCCATGGAGTTGGTCTACTCGGTGATCGGGACCTTTTCGGGCATCTGCATGGTCCTGCTCGGGGTGGGGTTCTCCCTCTCCCTGCGACCCTGGCCCGCGCACCCCGCCGTACGCCCCTGGGTGGCCAGCTACGGGCTCAATGCCCTCACCCTGCTCTCCATCTCCACCCCGCTGCTGGTCCCCAGCCTGGCGGCCCCCTCCCTCCAGCTCCGCACCTTCGCCCTGCTGAACTCCGGGTTCTTCCTGGTGGCCGGACTCCAGGCCTATGGCTGGCTCCGCATGCGCCAGGTGCGCTGGGGGGCCGCGGTGGCCGTGCTCCCCATGGTCGGGTACCTCCTCCTCTTCCACCTGCTGGGCGGGACCATGGATGCCCGGGTGCGGGTGCTGGTCTTCTCCGGCCTCCAGGCGATCCTGCAGGGCGTCACGGCCCTCTGGGCCTACCTGGCCCTGCGGGGCACCCGCTCGCGGCTGGCCCTTCCCGTGGTCACCCTCCTGTCTATGCACACCGCCTTCTACCTGGGGCGATGCCTCTTCACCCTGGCCGTGGGCGCCAACGGCGACTTCGCCCTGTCGGTGGCCATCGCCGTGTTGGAGGGCCTGCTCTTCAACGTGATCCTCTCCTACCTCCAGTGGTCCTTCCTCACGGAGGAGGCCGCCTAGGGGTCAAGACTGGGTGGACTTGAGGGCCGCCTTGGCCGCCTCCATCCGGGTGATGGACTGGGGTCCCCGGCGCAGGGCCAGCCCCACGGTCAGCACGTCCACCAGGCAGAGGTGGGCGATGCGGCTCACCATGGGGGCGTAGACTTCCGGATTCTCCGGCACATCGGCGGCCAGCAGGATGTCGGCCCGCTCCGCCAGCGGCGTGCGCGAGCGGGTGATGGCCACCACGGTGGCGCCCGCCTTCCGGGCCAGGTCCACCACCTCGAGCAGGGAGGTGGTCCGGCCGGAGTTGGAGATGGCCAGGACCACTGAATCCGCGGGCAGGAGCACCGCCGCCATGCGCTGCATCTGGGGATCGATGCAGCTCACCGTGGGGGTGCCCAGCCGGAAGAGCTTCATCTGCGCATCCAGGGCGGTCACGCCGGAGTTGCCCAGGCCGTAGCACTCGATGCGGGAGGCGCGATCCAGCACATCCACCGCCCGCTCCACGGCGGTGGAATCCAGGCCCGTGCGGCAGGCGCGCAGGCCCGCCAGGGTCGTCTCGAAGACCTTGGAGGTGAGGCTGTCGGCACTGTCACCGGCCTCCAGCCCCGCGTGCACGAAAGGCACGCCCGAGCCGAGCTCCCCCGCCAGCTGCAATTTGAACTCCGGCAGGCCCGCCACCCCGAAGCGGCGGCAGAAGCGGATCACCGTGGGCTGGCTCACCTCGGCCCAGGCGGCGATCTGGACGATGGGCGCCGATACGACTTCGACGGGCCGCTGCAGCACCAGCTCCGCCACCTTCCGCTCCGAGGGCGGAAGGCCGGGCAGGAGGGATTGGACGTGGCTCAGCAGGGACATGGCTTCAGGGTGCCCGAAACAGGGTCACCGGCACGGCGTCCTGGTGGAGGATCCCGCGGATCGGCAGCTCCGACTCGGCCCCCGGGCCCAGGGCCCGGTCCAGCACGGCGGCCTTGGCGGGACCGGCCACGGCCAGGGCGATCGCCTCGCTCCGCAGGAGGGCGCTCCGGCTGAGGCTCACCCGGGCCTGGGGCACGGAGGGGGGATGCAGCGCCAGGGCGGTCGCCGCCGTGGCGAGTCCCTCGGCCAGCTCGGGGGCATCCGGGAAGAGTGAAGCCGTGTGGCCATCCTCGCCCATGCCCAGCACGACGCAGGCGGCGGGCCAGGGGAAGGTGGTGAGACGCAGGCCCGCGGCCTGGGCCTCCAGGGCCGCATCCTGCCCCCGGTCCACCAGGGGCAGGAAGGCCGCCGCGGCGGCCGGTCCCTGCAGCAGGTTCCGGCGCACCAGGGCGTCATTGCGATCAGGGTGCCCCGGGGGCACGCAGCGCTCATCGGCCAGGGTGACCGTCACCCGGGACCACGGCAGGTCGACTTGGGCCAGGCGCTCGAAGAAGGGCACGGGGCTGCGGCCCCCGGAGACGATGAGCCCCGCGGGCCTGCCCGCGGCCAGGGTGCGGCGCAGGGCCGCGGCCACATGCCCCGCCAGGGCCACCGCCTGGGCCGCGGCATCCGGCGCCTGCACTTCCACGGGGGGCATCAGCCCTCCTCGTGCCAGGCGAGGCCATCGCGGGAGAGCAGGGCGCTGGAGGCGGCGGGACCCCAGGTTCCGGAGGTGTAGGGCTTGGGGCGCTCCGGGTTCCCCTCCCACGCCTTGAGGATGGGCTCCACCCAGGCCCAGGCGGCCTCCTGTTCATCGCGGCGCACGAAGAGGGTGAGGTTGCCGCGGATGGCATCCATGAGGAGGCGCTCGTAGGCCTCCAGACGCCGGGCCCGGAAGGATTCGGCGAAGTCGAGGTCGAGGGTCACCGGGGTGAGGGCCATGGCATCGCCCGGCTGCTTGGCGGCCAGGTGGAGCCGGAGCGTCTCCTCCGGCTGCATCTCGATCACGAGGCGGTTGGGGGCCAGGGTCCGGCTGCCGTCGGGGAAGATGGTGTGGGGCACGTCCCGGAAGCTGATCACGATCTCCGCCGTGCGTTCCTGCATGCGCTTCCCGGTGCGGAGGAAGAAGGGCACCCCCGCCCAGCGCCAGGTGTCGATCTCCGCCTTCAGCGCCACGAAGGTCTCCGTGCGGCTCTCGGCGGCCACGCCGGGCTCCTCGGTGTAGCCGGGCACGGGCCGCCCCTCGGCGGCCCCGGCGCGGTACTGGCCCCGCACCGTCTTGGTGGCCACATCCTGGGGGCCGAAGGGCCGGAGGGACCGGAGCACCTTCAGCTTCTCGTCGCGCAGGGCGTCGGGGTCCCTGGAGGGTGGCGGCTCCATGGCCACGATGCAGAGGAGCTGGAGGAGGTGGTTCTGCACCATGTCCCGCAGGGCGCCCGTCTGATCGTAGAAGTCGCCGCGGCCCTCGGCCCCCAGCTGTTCGGCCACCGTGATCTGCACATCCTGCACCCACTCCCGCCGCCACAGGGGCTCGAACAGCACGTTCCCGAAGCGGAGGGCCAGGAGGTTCTGCACGGGCTCCTTGCCCAGGTAGTGGTCGATGCGGAAGATCTGGCCCTCGGCGAAGTAGCGGCCCACCGCATCATTGATGGCCCGCGAGGAAGCCAGGTCGTGGCCCAGGGGCTTCTCCAGCACCACGCGGCTGGCCGGGGTCACCAGGCCCCGCCCGTGCAGGGCGGCGGCGATCGCGGCGAAGAAGGTGGGGGCCGTGGAGAGGTAGTAGACCCGGGCCCGCTGGGGCTGGGCCTCCAGGAAGGTGGCGAGCCCTGCGAAGGAGGCCTCGTCGGAGGCATCCACGGAAAGGTAATGGAGCCGCTCACTGAAGGCCTGCCAGGCCGAGGCCTCGTAATCGGCCCCCAGGAAGGCCTGCACCTTGGGGTGCACCTGGGCCAGGTAACCCGCCCGGTCGAGCTTCTGGCGGGCCGCGGCGAGGATCCGGGCATCGGGCGGCAGGGATCCGGCCCGGCACTGCTGGTACAGGGCCGGCAGCAGCTTGCGCAGGGCCAGGTCCCCGGTCCCGCCGAAGATCACGAGGTCGAATGCCGGAAGGGGGCTCATGGCGTCTCCGATGTAACAATGCTACACAAAATTCCCTCGATTGCCGACAAATAGCGTAGTAAAACTACACCATCCCGGGAGGCCCTCCCATGACGATCCACCCCAGCCTCGCCGCCATCACCGACCGGATCAAGGCCCGGAGCCGGAAGGACCGGGACGCCTACCTGGCCCGCATGCGGGACGCCGCCGCGCCCCGGCCCCACCGCTGCGACCTGAGCTGCGGCAACCTGGCCCACGGCTTCGCCGCGGCGCCTCCAGACGACAAGGCCTCCCTGAAGGCGGCCCAGGCCCCGAACCTCGGCATCGTCTCCGCCTACAACGACATGCTCTCGGCCCACCAGCCCCTGGAGGCCTACCCCGCCTGGATCAAGGAGGCGGCCCGCAGCGTGGGCGCCACCGCGCAGTTCGCCGGCGGCGTGCCCGCCATGTGTGATGGCGTGACCCAGGGCCAGCCCGGCATGGAGCTCTCCCTCTTCTCCCGGGATGTCATCGCCATGGCCACCGCCGTGGCCCTGAGCCACAACATGTTCGACGCCGCCCTCTGCCTGGGCGTGTGCGACAAGATCGTGCCGGGCCTCGTCATCGGCGCCCTGCAGTTCGGCCACCTGCCCTTCGTGTTCGTGCCCGCGGGCCCGATGTCCAGCGGCCTGCCCAACGACGCCAAGGCCGCCGTGCGCCAGCGCTACGCCGCCGGCCAGGCCACCCGGGAGGAGCTGCTGGCCGCGGAGGCCCAGAGCTATCACGGCCCCGGCACCTGCACCTTCTACGGCACCGCCAACAGCAACCAGATGCTCATGGAGATCATGGGCCTCCACCTGCCCGGCACCGCCTTCGTGCCGGCCCTGAGCCCCCTGCGGGAAGCCCTCACCCGCGCCGCCGCCGTGCACGCCGCCAGCCTCGTGGCCGGGGCCGAGCACGCCGTGACCCTGGCGGAGATCCTGGATGAGCGCGCCTTCGTGAACGGCATCGTGGGCCTGCTGGCCACGGGCGGCTCCACCAACCACACCCTGCACCTGGTGGCCATGGCCCGGGCCGCCGGCATCCACCTCGACTGGCGCGACTTCGACGAGCTCTCCGAGGTGGTGCCCCAGCTGGCCCGGGTCTACCCCAACGGCCAGGCCGACGTGAACGCGTTCCACGCCGCCGGCGGCCTGGGCTTCGTCATCCGCGAGCTGCTCACCGCGGGCCTCCTCCATCCCGATGTGCGCACCATCATGGGCCGTGGCCTGGAGGCCTACACCCGGGAGCCGCTGCAGGTGGACGGTGTGCTGGGCTGGCGCCCCGCCCCGGCCGCGAGCCTGGATCCCACGATCCTGCGACCCGCCTCGGACCCCTTCGCGCCCAACGGCGGCCTGCGCCTCCTCACGGGCAACCTGGGCCGCAGCGTCATCAAGGTCTCCTCGGTGAAGGCCGCCCACCGCCGCGTGGCGGCCCCGGCCCGCATCTTCCACACCCAGGAGGCCATGCTCGACGCCTACAAGGCGGGCGAGCTGGACCGCGACGTGGTGGTGGTGGTCCGCTTCCAGGGCCCCCGCGCCAACGGCATGCCGGAGCTCCACAAGCTCACCCCCGCGCTGGCCAACCTCCAGGACCGCGGCTTCCATGTGGCGCTGGTGACCGACGGCCGCATGTCCGGCGCCTCGGGCAAGGTGCCCGCCGCCATCCACGTGTCCCCCGAGGCCCTGGCGGGCGGGCCCCTGGCCCACCTGCAAGATGGCGACCTCGTGGTGCTGGATTCCGAGGCCGGCTTCCTGGAGGTGCAGGTGCCTGCGGAGGTCCTCGCCGCGCGACCCGCCGCCATCGCCGACCTCTCCGGCAACGCCCAGGGCTTCGGCCGGGAGCTCTTCGGGCTCTTCCGCGCCCACGCCGGCGAAGCGGAGGCCGGCGCCCTCAGCTTCGGCCGCGCCTTCGAAGGGAGCCCCGCATGAGCCTCGACACCCTGCTCCGAGCCTGCCCCGTGATGCCCGTGATCGTGCTGGAGCGCGCCGAGGACGCCGTGCCCCTGGCCAAGGCCCTGATCCGGGGCGGCGTCACCACCCTCGAGGTCACCCTGCGCACGCCGGTCGCCCTGGAGTCCATCCGCCGCATCCGCGAGGCCTGCCCCGAGGCCGTGGTGGGGGCGGGCACCGTGACCTCGCCCGAGACGCTGCTGCAAGCGGCCCAGGCCGGCGCTGCCTTCGCCGTGAGCCCCGGCCTCACGGACGCCCTGGCCCACGCCGCGGCCAAGGGCTTCCCCCTGCTCCCGGGGGTGATGACTCCCTCCGAGGTGATGCGGGCCCGCAGCCTCGGCTTCACCCACCTCAAGCTCTTCCCCGCGGAGCAGGCCGGCGGCCTGGGCATGCTCAAGGCCCTCGCCTCCCCCTTCCCCGACGTGCGCTTCTGCCCCACGGGCGGCCTCACGCCCGAGTCGGCCCCCGCCTACCTCGCCCAGCCCAACGTGGTCTGCGTGGGCGGATCCTGGCTCACGCCCAAGGACCTCGTCGCCCGCCAGGACTGGGACGCCCTCACCCGCCTCGCCGAGGCCGCCACCGCCCTGCGGCCCCGCAGCTGATCCTCCGGAGATCCCCATGACCAAGCTCGCCATCAACGGCCTCGGACGCATCGGCCGCCTCGCCCTCCGCCAGCTGCTCCGCGGCACCCACGACGTGGAGGTCGTGGCCGTGAACGACCTCACGGACGCCCCCACCCTCGCCCACCTCCTCCAGTACGACTCCGTGCACGGCAAGGCCCCCTTCACCGTCACCGCCGACGGGAAGGACCTGGTGGTGGAGGGTCGCCGCATCCCCGTGTACGCGGAGAAGGATCCCCAGCTCATCCCCTTCGGCGCCCTGGGCGCGGAGATCGTGCTGGAGTGCACCGGCGCCTTCACCAAGAAGGCCAAGGCCGCGGCCCACCTCCAGGGCGCGGTGAAGCATGTGATCATCAGCGCCCCTGCGGAGGACGCCGACCGCACTGTGGTCATGGGCGTGAACGACACCACTCTGGACCTCGCCACGGACCGGGTGATCTCCAACGCCAGCTGCACCACCAACTGCCTGGCGCCCCTCGTGAAGGCCCTGGACGACGCCTTCGGCCTGGAGCACGGGCTCATGACCACCGTGCACAGCTACACCAACGACCAGCGCATCCTCGACCTGCCCCACAAGGACCTGCGCCGGGCCCGGGCCGCGGCCCTGAGCATGATCCCCACGGACACCGGCGCCGCCAAGGCCATCGGCCTCGTGCTGCCCCACCTCAAGGGCAAGCTCGATGGCATCGCCGTGCGGGTGCCCACCCCGGATGTGAGCATGGTGGACCTCACCGCCACCCTGAAGACCGACGCCACCCAGGAGGCCATCCACGCCGCCCTCCGGGCCGCCGCCACCGCGGGCCCCCTGGCCCCCTACCTCGTGGTGCTGGACGCGGAGCTGGTGAGCACCGACTTCGTGGGCGCCTCCGCCAGCTGCCTGGTGGATCCCTACCTCACCCGCATGATGGGCCCCCGCATGGTGAAGATCTTCGGCTGGTACGACAACGAGTGGGGCTACACCTCCCGCCTGGTGGACCTCACCCGCAAGGTGGCCCGGGACCTGAAGGGCACCGTGGCTGCCGGCACCCCCCTGCGGGAGCCCGTGGCGGGCTGCTAGTCTGCCTACACTCCAGGAGGTCCCCATGGCGAACCGCATCCTGCGCCTCCTCGGTGCGGCCGCGCTGGGCCTGCTGCTGGCCCTGCCCCTCGCCGCGCAGCCCAAGGATCTCCCCCCGGGCGAGCGCTGGCTGCAGCACTTCCGCGAAGACCTCCTCCCCTTCTGGGATCTGCCGGATGCCTGGGGCACCCCCGTGGGCGACTTCCCCACCTTCCGCTGCAACGATGGCCACCGGGTGGATCCGGAGCATCCCTGCCCGGAGCTGGCGGAGGCCCCGGGGTGGATCAAGGGGGAGCTGGGCCGCGAGTACACCCGCATGAAGTCCCGCCAGACCTACTTCTACGGCGTGGCCTTCCACCTCACGGGGGATCCCAAGTACCTGGACCTGGCCCGGGCCGGCGCCGCCTGGATCCGCACCCACGCCCTGGATGGGGAGGGCAGCGCCATCTCCTATTGGGAGCAGGGCGTGCCCGGTCCCCCGGTGCTGGAACGCACGAGCCAGGATCTGGCCTACGCCAACCTCGGCCTCGCCATGGTCTGGTACCTCACCCGCGATGCAGCCGTATTGAAGGACCTGCAGCGCCTCAAGACCCACATCTTCACCCGCTACTGGGATCCCCAGGTGGGCGCCCTGAAGTGGGTGGTGAAGGGCGGGGCCGACGACGTGGCGCGCCGGGAGCTGGTGGCCCAGCTGGACCAGGTGAACGCCTACCTCCTGCTGGCCGCGCCCCTGCTGCCCCCGAAGCTGCGGGCCGAGTGGACCGCCGACTTGAAGCGCCTGGCGCGGGTGATGGTCACCCAGTACCACGCCGAGAACCGCCCCCTCTTCTGGGGCACCGTGCACGATCCCAAGGCCCTGGCCCTGGGCACCCGCCACACGGACTTCGGCCACACGGCCAAGGCCCTGTGGATGCTGGAGCGCATCGGCCGCCTCACGGGCGACGGGGCCCTGGCGGATCGCGCCGCGAAGGAGGGCGCCGAGCTGCTGACCCAGGCCTTCCTGCCCAAGAGCGGATCCTGGGGCTCCCGCCTGCAGCGGGACGGTGGCGTGAACCCCTTCAAGGAGTGGTGGATCTACGCCGAGCTGGACCAGCTCGCCGCCACGCTCGCGCTGCGGGATCCCAAGCAGGCGGAGCCCCTGCCCCGCACCGCCGCCTTCTGGTTCACCCACATGGTGGACCACACCCACCATGAAGTCTGGGGCTTCCAGGCGGACGAGAACCCCGAGCCCGCCGGCGGCCTCAAGATCCACCACTGGAAGAATGGCTACCACAGCGCGGAGCACGCCCTGGTGGGCTACCTCACGGCCCAGGCCCTGCACGGCCAACCCGCCACCCTCTGGTTCGCCACCCCCGCCGGCGCCCCGCTGCGGCCCTACCTCTTCGCGGGGAAGGCCAAGGTGGTCGCCTCCCGACCCCTGCCGGGCTTCCCGGGTCGTCGCGCCCGCCAGGTGGCCTTCACGGGCCTCCACTGACCTATCCTGAAGTCCCACCCCGGAGCCGATCGTGATGACCCTGAACCCCCGCCTCGGTGCCGCCTTCGGCCTCGCCTCCCTGGTCCTCACCGCCCAGGTCTCCCCCAAGCAGGGCATGTGGGACCTGGGCACCTACAGCTGGGTGAAGCGGGTGCCCAGGGAGAAGGGCGCCCCGGACAACGCCCACCCGGTCACCGTGACCCCGGAGACCCTGCGCGCCCTCTTGGGCGGCCTCTCGTTCCCCGGGGAGGAGGGCCCTGAGGCCCTCTTCGAGGACGGCGAGCTGAGAGGTCTGCTGAAGGCGCTCACCGAAGCCTTCTCGGTGGCGGAGCCCGGCGAGGACCTGGTGCTCCTCAGCTCCAGCCGCCGCGGCCACGGCTTTCTGAGCCCCCAGCTGGGCCTCACGGCCCGGCTCTTCGTGCGGGAGGGCAACCTCCACTTCCTCGTGCGCGATGCCCGCCTCGACTTCATGCCCCAGGCCCGGGCCCTGGGCAGCCGCCCCGCCTTCACCTACGGGGCGCGGGCCAAGGCCGGCACCGTGAAGCTCACCGCCCCCCAGGGCACCCTGGTCCGGCCCGACTGGGTGGCCTTCCCCCTGCCGGTCGCCGCCCCAGCCGCCCCGGCGGCCCCTGCCCCGGCGGTGGCACCCGCCGCCGCGCCGACCCCGGCCCCCGCCGCGGCTCCCGCCCCCGCACCCACGCCCGCACCGGCGAGGTCGGAGGCCTGGTACCGCGAGCGGGAGGAGAAGCTGCGCTCCCTCAAACGCCTCCGGGATGAGAACCTCATCAGCGAAGCCGAGTATCAGCAGAAGCGCGCCGAGATCCTCAAGGACTACTGAAGCCCGCTGCCCGGGCCTCCAGCTCCGCGGCGGTGATGAGTCCCTCGCAGGTGGCCCTGAGGCTGCAGGCGTGGCGGGCGGCCAGCTGACCGCGCAGCACGGCATCCTCGAGACTGCGACCCTCCAGGATGCGGGCCGTCAGGAAGCCCACGGCCAGGGCGTCCCCCGCGCCGTTGGTGTCCACCACGGGCAGGTCCGAGGGCGGGGGCGGGAAGGTGCGGATCCCCTCGGCCGTGGCGAGGAGGCAGCCCCGGGCCCCCATCCCCACCACCACCGTGAGGCGGGGCCGGGCCGCCCGGAGGTCCCCGGCCACGGAAGCCGGATCGCCCACCGCCACGGCGGAGAGGAAGGCCACGTCCGCGGCGGCGATGAAGTCGGCGCGGTAGGGATCCTCGGCGCCCTGCAGGTCCTGGAGGTCCACGGCCAGGGGCATGCCTTCCCGATGGATGAGGGGCAACAGGCGCCGAGCCCAATCCGGAATGTGCACGTGGGCCAAGGCGCAGCCCCGGAGCAGCTCCGCGCACCGGGCGAGGTCGGGCTCGAAGTCGCGGTGCCCCTTGCCGTCGTAGCAGCCGGTGCGGGTGCCATCGGCCCGCATGAGGTTCACGCTCCGGGCCGTGCCCGCCTCATCGGTGACCAGCCCCCGCACATCCACGCCCCCGGCCGCGAGGGTGGCCCGCACCCGGTGGCCCCAGGGGTCGTCGCCCACGTGGCCGAAGAAGGTCGGTCGGTGGCCCAGCCGCGCGTAGCCCAGGCTCGCGTAGGCGCCCGCCTGGCCTACGGTGTCGAGGTTCTCCGTGAAGAAGGTCTCCCGGTCCCAGGCGGGGTCGCCGGCCGGGAAGAAGACGCAGGTATCGACCCCCGCGTTCCCGATGACGGCGACCCGGCGACCGGTCATCTCACGCTCAGGACTTCGCGTAGAGCTGGGCGTAGTACTCGTCGAGCATCCGCTTGATGCCGAAGGCGTCCTTCGTGGTGCGGATGGAGGCGAGCATCATGTCCGTCCAGGCCTCGGGGCGGTCGTAGTAGGTGGGGAGCACCTCCTCCGTGAGCACCTGCTTGAAGGCCTTGAAGTCGTGGGCGTCCAGCACGGCCTCGTCCTCGCTCTCGAAGCCATCGCCGAACTGCCACCCGTTCACGCCGTGCTGGCAGGCCTCGGGCCACCAGCCGTCCAGGATGCTGAGGTTCAGCACGCCGTTCATCGCGGCCTTCATGCCGGAGGTACCGGAGGCCTCCTTTGGCCGGCGGGGGTTGTTGAGCCACACGTCGGAGCCCCGGGTGAGGGCGGCGCCGATCTCCATGTCGTAGTTCTCCAGGAAGACCACGCTCCGGGGGTAGCGCTTGGCCATCTCGAGGATGTTCTCCACGATGGCCTTGCCGTTGTCGTCCAGGGGGTGGGCCTTGCCGGAGAAGACGATCTGGACCTTCCCGGACTTGAGCAGGGGTTCGATGAAGTCGCGCTCGGTGAAGATGAAGTTCGAGCGCTTGTAGGGCGCCGCCCGGCGGGCGAAGCCGATGAGCAGCTTATCGGCGGCGAGCTTCACCCCGTTCCGGGCCTCCACGAAGCGGATGAGGGAGGCCTTGTGCTCAGCATGGCGGGCCCGGAGCCCAGCCCGATCCCCGGCCTCCGCCAGCTTCAGCATGCGGTCGTCCACCCAGGTGCCGTGGTGGATGGCGTTGGTGATGCCGATGATCTCGCACCGGCCCTTCACGTGGGCCCACATCTTGTTGGCGGTGTCGGCATGCAGGGCCGCCACGGCGTTGGCCTTGCGGCTGAGGCGCAGGGCGCCCACGGTCATGTTGAAGGGCTCACCGCCGAGCTTCTTCAGCTGGGCCTTGGTCATGCCCAGGGCGGCGCCCATGTAGAGGAAGCGGTCGATGGGGTGGGACTCGTTGCCCTGCACGATGGGGGTGTGGGTGGTGAAGACCACCTTCTTGCGGGTCTTCTTCACGGCCTCCTCGAAGTCGTCGCCCTTGGCCATGCGCTGGGCCACCAGCTCGAAGCCGGCGAAGAGGGCGTGGCCCTCGTTGAAGTGGTAGACCTCGGGCTTGAGCTTCAGGGCCTGCAGGGCGCGCACGCCGCCGATGCCCAGCACCATCTCCTGGGCCACCCGCTCCTCGCCGAACCAGCCGTAGAGTTGGCCCGTGATCCAGCGGGCCTCGCCGTCGTTGCCCTCGATGTCGGTGTCCAGCAGGTACACGCTGTCCACGCCATGGCCCTCGGCCTTCCAGACCTTGATCTTCACGTCCCGGCCCTTGATGGCCACGGTCACGGTGACCCCGGTGTCCGTGAGGAAGCCCGGCTCCTGGTTGCGGTAGGCGTCGTAGACCTTGCCCTGCTCCCGGTCCACCACCTGGTCGCCGTAGCCCTGCTTCCAGCGGATGCCGATGCCCACCATGGGGAAGCCGTGGTCCTTCACCCCCTTCAGGTAGTCGCCGGCGAGGATGCCGAGGCCGCCGGCGTAGCTCTTGAAGCGGCTCTCGAGGGCGTACTCCATGCAGAAGTACGCGACGGTGGGGAGTTCGTGCTTGGCCATGCGGGGTCCTGTGGATCGGAAAGGGGAAAGGGCTAGTTGGCGCGCTCGAGGAGCACGGTGCGATCGGCGGTGAGCTTCACCTTGCCGCCGGCCACTGTGGCGGTGCGGCCCGTGTAGGCGTCGCGGACCTGGGTGCCATCCTCGAACACGCCGGCGACGTCCAGGGTCACCTCACCCTTGGCTTCCAGGGCCACCACCACCTTGTCCCCGGTGGGGACGTGGAGGCGGGCGAAGGTGTAGGGGGCGTCCGCCAGCTTGCGGTGCTCACCCACGGGCAGGGCCACGTGGCGGGCCCGGAAGGTGCCCAGCTTGCGCCAGTGCTCCAGCAGCTTGGCATCCATCGAATCCCAGTTCATGTCGGAGCGGGTGGCCTGCTGGGCGTCGGTGGCGGGCTCCGGCCCCTCGGGGCGGGCCGTCTCGTCGCCGTAGTAGATCTGCACCCCCCCGGGGGCGAGCAGCAGGTTGAGGCCGCCCTGGTAGAGCTTCTCCCGGTCGAAGAGGCGGGTGTCGTGGGAGCTCAGGTAGTTGAGCATGTGCACGGGCTTGCCCGCCTGGATGGCCGCGTAGTCCCGGAACAGCTTCTCGGGCTTGGCGTTCTCGGCCTCCTCCTGGAACTGGAAGTTGATCATGGCGTCGAAGCCGAAGCCGGTCAGCTTGTGGCGCTGGGGGCCCACCCCCCAGTACTCGCCCACCATCCAGAACGGCGCGTCGTCCACCTTCTGGTCGGGATGGGCCGCCTTCCACTCCGCCAGGGCCTTCCCCGCGGCGGCCTTCAGCTCCGCCCAGGCCTCGGGCTCCACGTGCTTCACGGTGTCGCAGCGGAACCCATCGATGCCGTAGGTGCGCACCCAGTCCGTGAGCCAGGTAATGAGGTAGCCCCGCACAGTGGTGTTGGGCAGGTCCTTGGCCTTGGTGTCGGCCTTGGTCTTGAGGAAGGGCGGCAGCTTCACGAACTCGGTGGATTCCGTCCGGAAGTCGGGGAGGTAGGCCAGCTGCATGGTGAGGTCGGAGCGGCCGCCATCGTTGTAGCCGGGCAGGCCGGCCCGCACCCAGTCCCTGCCCCACCACTGGGACCACTCGTCGGAGTTGTAGTCGATCTTGTTGTGGTAGGACCGGAGGTCGGCGGTGGGCCAGTCCTTCCAGAGCACGGGGACCTTGAAGTCGTTGGCGCTCTGCAGGTCCAGGTACCCGGGGTGGTTCATGACCACGTCGAAGAGGATGCGGATGCCCTGCGCATGGGCCGTGTCCACCAGCGCCTTCAGGTCCTCAGGGGTGCCCATGTTCTTGTCGAGCACCGTGTAGTCGGCGGCGTAGTAGCCATGGTACGCGTAGTGCTTGAACTCCTTGTTGCCGCCCACCACCCAGCCGTGGATCTGCTCGTAGGGGGCCGTGATCCAGAGGGCGTTGACGCCCAGCTGGGTGAACCAGCCCTCCTTCAGCTTCTGGGTGAGGCCGCGCAGGTCGCCGCCGTGGAACGTGGCCACGTCGGCCTTGGCGCCCTTTTCCCGGGTGCGCCCGTAGCTGCCGTCGTTCGTGGGGTCCCCATTGACGAAGCGGTCGGTCATGACGAAGTAGATGATCGGGTTGTCCGCGAAGGCCCCGCCCTTCAGGGACCGGGTCACGGCCGGCACCTGCGCCTTCAGGGGGGTCGCCAGGGTGAGGCAGGCCTGGGCCACCAGGGCCAGGGCGGGAAGCATGCGGAAGGAGGTCGTCATGTCGGCTCGCTGGAATGGGAACGGGTTCCCCGCAGCGGGCCCCGGCGGTGCCGGGGCCCGGGGGAGGCCGGGCTCAGGGCCCGGCCGGGTCGATCACTTCTTGCAGGTGTGTTCCTTCAGGGCCTCTTCCTTGGAGAAGTAGATGGCCCGGTCGCCGTTGATGACCCAGATCGCCTTGTTCTTCAGGCCGTCGAAGGCCATGTCCTTGGCGCCCTGCTCCTTGATGTCGCCCTTGTGGATGATGTAGTTCACCTGCATCTTGGAGCCCGTGCTGAACTCCTGCTCATCCACGTGCCAGAACACGCCGAAGTCGTTCTTGCCGCTGGGCATCATGGGGTTGGGCCACTCGATGTCGGGCAGGGGCATGTTGGGGCTCTTCCAGAGGTGCACGCCCCACTTGTCGTACTTGCCGTCGCAGCGGTGGTAGTTGATCTCGATCTTGCCCGCCGGGGGGGCCGGCTGCGCGGCGGCCTGGGCGGAGGCGGAGGTGGCGCCCGCCAGCAGGAGGAGCGCGGCGAGGAGGAAGTTCCGACGACTTGCCATGGGTGACTCCTTGGGGTTGAGGCCGGCGTTCCGGCCCGGGGGGTGAAGGGGGTTTCAGCCTTTGAGGCCGCCGGCCGTGAGGCCGGAGATCATCCAGCGCTGGGCCAGCATGAAGACGACCGTGATGGGCAGCCCCGAGAGGATGGCCGCCGCCGCGAAGTCGCCCCAGAGGTACTTCTGGTCGTACAGGAACATCTTCGAACCCACGGCCAGGGTCATGTTCTGCTGCTGGCGCAGGAGGATGGAGGCCACGGGGTACTCGATCACCGCATTGATGAAGGCCAGCAGGAACACCACCATGAGGATGGGCTTGGCCATGGGGAGGAGGACCATCCGGAAGGCCTGCCAGGGGGTGGCGCCATCCACCGTGGCCGACTCCTCGATCTCCACGGGGATGGTTTCGTAGAAGCCCTTGATGGTCCAGATGTGCAGGGCGATGCCGCCCGAGTAGGCCAGCACCAGGCTCCAGGTGCTGTCCACCCCGAAGGTGGGGAAGGCGTTCCCGATGCGGGAGAAGATGGCGTGGATGGCCACCAGGGCCAGCACCGCCGGGAACATCTGCATGAGCATCAGGCCCATGAGGGCGGCCTTCTTGCCCCGGAAGCGGATGCGGGCGAAGGCGTAGGCCGCCGTGGTGGAGAGGAGCAGCGCCGTGGTGGCCGATAGGCTCGCCACCTTCACGGAGTTCCACAGCCACCGCAGCACGGGCAGGTCCGGCGCCACGAGGCTGCCATCCTCCCCCACGCTGGGGATGCCCAGGGCGAAGCGCCAGTGCTCGAAGCTGATGGTGTCGGGGATGAGCTTGCCGGTGGCGAAGTTGCCGGGCCGCAGGGAGATCGAGACCACCATCAGCAGGGGGAAGACCACCAGGGCGCAGAGCACGATGAGGAAGAGGTGGGCGGCGAACACCCGCCAGCGTTGGGACTTGTCGATGACGATGGCCATGGGTTCCTCAGCGCTTGTCGTCTTCGGCGATCCGGGTGGCCCGGATCTGCACGAGGGAGATGCCCGCCACCATGAAGAAGATCAAGGTGGAGATGGCGGCGGCGAGCCCGAACTGCTGGCCCGAATCCTGGAAGGCCATGCGGTAGGTGTAGGACACGAGGATGTCGGTGGTGCCCGCGGGCACGCTGGTGTCCAGGAAATCCGGGCGACCGCCCGTGAGCAGGCTGATGAGCACGAAGTTGTTGAAGTTGTAGGCGAAGGAGGAGATCAGCAGCGGAGTGAGGGGGCGCCGGATCAGGGGCCAGGTGATGCGGAAGAAGTTGGTGATGGGACCTGCCCCGGCCACCGCGGAGGCCTCGTAGAGGTCCTGGGGGATGGCTTTGATGAGCCCCATGCAGACCACCATCATGTAGGGGAAGCCCAGCCAGGTGTTCACGATGAGGAGCATCGACTTGGCCAGGAAGGGATCGGAGAACCAGGTGGGCTTCACCCCGAAGAGGCCGTTGAGGATGAGGTTGATCTCCCCGGTGTTGTTGTTGAACAGGCCCTTGAACACCAGGATGGAGATAAACCCCGGCACCGCGTAGGGCAGGAAGAGCAGGAGGCGGTAGACGCTGCGGAAGCGCAGGGCATCCCAGCTCAGGAGCACCGCAAGGAGCAGCCCCAGGGAGGTGGCGAACACCACCGTGAGCACGGAGAAGATCACCGTCCACAGGAAGACCCGGCCGAAGGGCTCGCGCAGGGAGCTGTCCGTGAGGATGTGCTTGAAGTTGTCGAACCCGACCCCCACGTGGAAGCCCGGCTTCACGGCCTCCCCCTCGGGTGTCTCGTAGTACCCGGTCTTGAAGTTGGGGCGGATCACCACCCCGGACTCGTTGTTGGTGAGGCTGCCATCGGCGTTGCGGGTGTATTGCGGCCGGGAGGGTGCAAACTCCCGGAGGCCGGTCATGCGCTGCACGCTGCCGTCGGGCAGGGTCAGGGCCAGGGGCTTGAGGTCCTTCTGCAGCTCGATGAGCTCCTTGAAAGCCACCGGCTCCGGGGGCTCCGGCGCCCCTTCCGGCAGGGGCTCCGCCTTCAGGGCGGGATGGGTGCGGACGTAGGCCAGGGTGAAGGCGCTGGTCTCGAAGACCTTGCCGGCATCCGCATCTTCAAGTCGGATGCGGTAGGCCCCGCCCTCGGGATGGAGCGTGAAGTGGTAGGCCACCCCATCGGCCCGATAGGACTCCTCCAGCAGGTACTGGGTCGCCCGCTTGAATTCCAGGAGGTTCTTGGAGCTGTAGTTGGTGAAGCCGATGCCCAGGGTGTAGACCATGGGGAAGACCACGAAGATCAGGGCCGCCGCGATGCCCGGGAAGAGGTACCGGTAGGCGTAGAGCTTCGCCGAGGTGTAGATCCACAGCGCCAGCGCCGTGATCACGAGCAGCGTGCCCGCCAGGAGGGTCTCCCCCGTGGCGTAGACCAGGGTGATCACGTAGAGGGAGCCCAGCAGGGTCAGACCCAGGAGGGTGGGACCGAGGAAGCGCTTGAGGCCGGGTGGCAGGGACATGCGTGGATCCGATCAGGTGCGGGAGATTGGGTCCGGGGTGGGCCCCGGATCCGGGAGCGACGGGCTTTCCAAGGCCCCCATCGCCCCCGGCCGTGCTGCGGGGACTACTGCTTTTTCTGCTTCAGGATCCGCTTGGCGGCGGCATCGAGGGCTTCCTTGGGGGTCTGGCGCCCTTCGGTCATGTTGTTCAGGGCGCTCACCATGGCGGCCCAGAAGCGGCCCATCTCGGGGTTGTTGGGCATCACCACGCCATCCTGCGCGCTGGCCATGGACACCTGGATGAAGGGATCCACCTTCATCTTGGCGAAGGCGGCCTTGTTCGCGGGGGCGCCGATGGCCACGTCGGCGTTGATGGTCTCCAGGCCCTTGAGGCTCAGCATGTGGTTCTCGATGAACTCACGGGCGATGTCCACGTTGTTGGAGGCCGAGGCCGCCTTGGTGATCATGGCGCCCATGTAGCCCACGAAGGGGGAGGAGGCCTTGCCGCCCACGGAGGGGATCTTGGCCACACCGAAGTTGATCTTGGCCTTGCGGAGGTTGTCCCACGCCCAGGGGCCGCTGATCATCATGGCCAGCTTGCCCTGGGCCATCTGGGACTCCATGTCCTGGTAGGTGGCGCCCTTGGGCATGAGGCCCTCGTTCACCATCTTCACCAGCAGCTCGGCGCCCTTCAGGGCCCCCGCGTTGTTCACGCCCGTGTCGAGGGCATCGTAGGTGCCGTCGGCCTTCATCTTGAAGGCGTAGCCGCCGTTGGCGGCCAGCATGGGCATGGTGAAGTAGGTGTTGGTGTAATCCCAGAGGATGGCCTTCTTGCCCTGGGCCGCCAGCTTCTTGTCGAGGGCGAAGATCTCCTCGAAGGTCTTGGGGGCGGTGGGGAGGAGGGCCTTGTTGTAGATGAGGGACACCGCTTCGATGGCCACGGGATAGGCCCACACCTTGCCCTTGATGGTGAAGGCCTGCCAGGCCTTCTCATCGATGTCGGCCTTGACCTTCTTGCCGGGGGTCACGGGGTTGATCACCCCGCTGTCGGCCCACTCGCCCACGCGGTCGTGGGCCCAGATCCAGATGTCGGGCCCCTTCCCTTCCTCGGCGGCCTGCTGGAACTTGCCCGGGGCATCCTCGGGGTGCTCCACCACGACCTTCACACCGGTCTTCTTGGTGAACTCGTCGCCCACCTTCTGCAGGCCCTTGTAGCCCTTGTCGCCGTTGATCCAGATGAGCAGCTTGCCGGGTTCACCGGCCTGGGCGAAGCCCGAGGCCAGGGCCACGGCCGAGGCCGCGAGGAGGGTGAGGAGGCGGGAACGGAGCTTCATGTCGATCTCCTGGGAGGAATGGCCCGACGGGGCGGGCAGGGTGATGGATCAGGTGAAGGCGGGAAGGGTGCGTCCCTCCCCGTTGAAGAGGAAGGCCCGCCCGGGGGCGAAGGCCAACCCGGCGGCATCGCCGGTGGTGAGGGGATTGCCGGCCTCGGCGGCCACCACGAGGGCCGCGGACATGCCCTCCACGGCCACGTGGAGGAAGGTGCGGTCGCCCAGCCGTTCGGCCACCTTCACCCGGGCCGGGATGGCGTGGGCCGCGCCCACGGGACCGGTCTGGAGGTGCTCGGGGCGGATCCCGAGGGTGAGGCGGGAACCCGGGGCGAGGCTGCGGGCATCGGCGGCCACGGCCACCTCCACCCCATCCGTCAGCCGCACCGAGGCCTCGGTGGCCGTGGCCGCGATGAGCTCGCAGGGCAGGAAGTTCATCTTGGGGCTGCCGATGAACCCGGCCACGAAGCAGTTCGCCGGTCGGTGGTAGAGGTCCAGGGGGGCGCCCACCTGCTCGATGCGGCCGTGGTTGAGCACGACAATGCGATCGGCCAGGGTCATGGCCTCCGTCTGGTCATGGGTCACGTAGATCATGGTGGTCTTCAGCTCATCGTGGAGCTGGGAGAGCTCCACCCGCATCTGCACGCGCAGGGCCGCGTCGAGGTTCGAGAGGGGTTCATCGAAGAGGAAGACACCGGGCTTCCGCACGATGGCACGGCCGATGGCCACCCGCTGGCGCTGGCCGCCCGAGAGGGCCTTGGGCATGCGGTCCAGCAGGGGTTCGATCTGGAGGATCTGGGCGGCCTTGCGCACCGCCGCCTCCCGCTCCGCCTTGGAGGCGCCCGCCAGCCGCAGCCCGAACGCCATGTTCTCGGCCACGGTCATGTGGGGATACAGGGCGTAGTTCTGGAACACCATGGCGATGCCCCGCTTGGAGGGCGGCACGTCGTTCACCTTGGCGCCCCCGATGAAGAGCTCGCCGGCGGTGATCTCCTCGAGCCCCGCGATGCAGCGGAGGAGGGTGGACTTGCCACAGCCCGAAGGCCCCACGAAGACGAGGAACTCCCCATCCCGGATGTCCAGGTCCACCCCGTGGAGGATGGGCGTGTCCCCAAAGGACTTGTGGAGGGTCTTGATCTGGAGGTCGGCCATGGAACGGTTCCGGGATGCAGGGTGGATCAGGGGCGGTCGCCGTGGAGGGTGCCGGCGAATCCGGGCCCGGCGGCGTGGAGCACCCGCACCCCGTAGGGGGGGAGGTCCTGCACGCGGTAGGTGTCGCCCTGGAGGGCGGTGGATCCCTTGAGGTCGCCCAGGATGGCCTGGACGGTGCCCCCGGTGGGGATCCCGAAGGTGGACAACCCCTGCAGCACCGGTGACTGGGGCGTGGCCGAGAGGTTGGCCACCACGACCACCCGCTGGGCGCCGGACCCCCGCACATAGGCCAGGATGGCGCCGGGGCCCAGGTCGCTGGTCACGGTGGCGTAGGTGCCGCGGAGGGCGGGATAGGCACGCCGGGCCTGGGTGAGGTACTTGCACCAGGCCAGGACCGAATCGGGCTGGGCGGACTGGGTTCCCACCGCCGCCCAGTCCATGGGTTGCCGCAGGTTGAGGTCGGTGCCGCTCTGACCGGTCATCCCCACCTCATTGCCGTAATAGAGGATGGGCGTCCCCGGCGCCAGGAACACCAGGGCCTCGTGGAGGATCACCTTGCGGGCGTCGCCGCCGTACTGGGTGGCGGGGCGGGAGATGAGGTTGTCGTGGTTGGAATCGAAGACCGCGGACCGGGCGGTGAAGTGGTCCCGCTCGTACTCCCAGAGGTTCGTGAGCTGGGTGGCATCGGCCCGGGTGATGGCGTTGCTGATGGCCCAGGGCGCGCTGAAGTCGAGGGTGAGGTGGAACTCATCGGTGCCCGTGCCCTGGTAGGGGATCACCCCGGCAGCCGTGTCGGTCCAGGCCTCCGCGATCATCACCTTGGCGCTGCCCTTGGCGGTGTAACCGTCCAGGAGGGTGCGGAACTCCTTCCAACGGGCATGGGTGGCCGGTTGGTCGGCCTGCTGGCCCGGTCCGGTCTCGTGCAGGTAGCGGGCGGCATCCACGCGCATGCCGTCGAAGCCCCGGTCCAGCCAGTAGGTGGCCACGCCCTGGAGGGCCGTGCGCACCTCAGCGGACTCCCAGTTCAGGTCGGCCAGGCTGTCCGTGGCGAAGGAGGTGTAGAAATAGCCTCCGGAGGCGGGGCGCCACACATCGGTGGAGGTGCCGCCGCCCCAGGGGAAGCCCCAGCCGGCGGGCACCGCGTCCTTCCAGACGTAGCGGGTACCGCGGGTGGCGGTGTCCGTGAACCAGGGGTGCTTGCTGGAGGTGTGGTTCGGGACGAAATCGAAGATCACCCGCATGCCCCGGCCGTGGGCGTCGTCCAGCAGGGCCTTGAGGTCGGCCTTCCGACCGAAGCGGGGATTCAGGGCGAAGTAATCGGTCGTGTCGTAGCCATGCATGTTCTCGCCGGTGTAGTCACAGGCGAAGATGGGCGAAAGCCAGAGCGTGGTGACCCCCAGGGACTGGAGGTGGTCCAGCCGGCTCCGGAGGCCGGGGAGGTCTCCGATGCCATCGCCGTAGATCCCATCGGCGAAGGCCTTCACCCACACGTGGTAGACGATGGCATCCGCCTCCCAGCCGGGGGCGTTCACCATCTGCTGCCCCGGGTCGATGGCCGTGGTGTCCGGCGTGACCTCGGGCCCCTTCGTGCCGGCACAGCTCATCAGCCCTGCCAGGAGGGCGGCACTCAGGAGGTGGGGGAAGGGGGTCTTCATGGGAAGGTCCCGGAGGGACCCGCACCGCGCCCTGAAGGATACGCGGTGCGGGCCCGTTCCGGATGGGTCAGATCACCACCAGGCCTCGACCTGGGCACCGAAGGTGGTGCCGGTCTGGGCGGCGCCGAAGGTGCCGAGCCCGCTGGGGGTGCCCCAGTTGGTGGCTTCCTTGTTCCAGTTCGCCTTCGTGACGAAGAAGCGGATCACGGGACGGGACCAGAAGCTGCTCTGGGGGCTGAACTGCAGGGCCAGGGTCTTCTTGATCATGGTGCGGGTGCGGGCATCGCCGGTCACGTTGAAGCGGTCGGCGCCGATTTCAGCGGCGAGGCTCATGTGCTTGGAGAAGAACCAGGTGGGACGGGCGCCCATGGAGGTCCACACCAGGTCCCGGGCACCGGGCTGGGTCGGATCCTCGTGCTGGACCCGCTTCAGGATCACGGCCTGCATGCCGAACTGGGGGCTGGGCTGGATGAACAGGGTGTCCATGATCATCCACCAGTTGGCCTTGGTGCTCACCTCGGGGTTGTACCAGCCCCAGAAGGTGGAGCCGTCGCCCTTGGTGTAGTACAGCTTGTTGTCGCCGCCCAGGATGCCGGACTGCTGCCACTCGAGGCGGAACTGGCGACCCACGTTGTGGTTGCCGGGCGCCAGCGCATCCTTGCGGATGTGGGGTTCGTTGTACTGGAAGCCCACCTGCAGGCTGCCGTTGGTCCAGAGGGGGATGTCCGTCCAGCGGAGGTCGTGGGAGGCCACGATCACCTTGCCGTTGAAGTTGAAGGCATCGGAGTTCACGGTGCCGGGGAAGTGGGCCCAGCCGTTCACGCCGCCGTTCCAGCCGCCATCCACGTTGTTGCGGTCGTGCTGCACGTAGGCGTAGTGGAACTTGCCGAGGCCCACGTTGATGCCCTCGATGCCGGCGCCATCGCCGCTGTTGTTCCAGTAGAAGAGGTCGAGGATATGGAGGTCGTGGCGCTGGTAGAAGCGCCGGCCGGCCCACAGGGAGGCCTCGGCCAGGGGGCCGGTCTTCCCGAAGATGCCGGTGGCCTCACCATAGGCCTCGCGGAGGTACACGCTCTGGTTCTGGCCGGCCTGGTGGCTGTAATCCACATTGCCACCGGCATCGGCGCTGGCGTCCCGCGCGTCGTTGAACTGGCGGAAGGTGGGGCGGAAGTGGAGCTTGAAGGTGGTGCCGGCCTTGTCGTAGGCACGCACATCCATGGCCAGCTCGATGTAGTTGTCGATCTCGTTGCCGAGGCGGTAGCCGGGGCCGGCGGAGGGATCGTTGGAGCAACCGGGCATGTAGAAGTTCACCTGCTCGCCGCCGTTGGAGCTGCGGCCGGCGCCGGCACGCATGTAGCCGTGGAACTCGAACACGTCCTGGCTGAGGAGCGGGCCGCAGACGAGGGCCATGGGGATGGCCGCCTTGAAGAGACGGTTGAGGGACATCAGGGTACCTCCTTGGTTTGCCGCGTCGCGGCTGGGGTTAGAGGGGTTGAAGCGGTTACAAAGATCGCCGGGTTGGCGAAGGGGTGAAGGGGGGGATCCACCTCAGGGGAGGCGGCCGAAACAACCGCCCCAGGGGGGCAGGGTGAGCTGGCGCCCTTGGCGGGTGCCCGGGTCCAGCCCGTGACCCTCCAGGGAGCGGGTCCCGGCCGGCAGCGTGTACGCCGCGGGCTCGGGGCCGAGGTTGAAGACCGCCACCATCCGCTCGCTTCCCGCGGTGCGGGTGAAGGCGAGGATGGGATCCGCGGCGGGCAGGAATCGGAGATCCCCGTCGCGCAGGGCCGGCTGGCCCTTCCGCCAATGGAGGAAGCCCCGGAAGAAGGCATGCACGGAATCCGGGTCCTGCACCTGCACATCCGCCGCCAGGGCGGGATGGGCGCTGCTGAAGGGCAGCCAGGGCTCATGCGCGGAGAAGCCTCCGTGGGGGGACTTGGCTTCCCACGGGAAGGGGGTGCGGCAGCCGTCGCGCCCCTTGAAGTCGGGCCAGAAGGCCTTGCCGTAGGGATCCACCAGCCGCTCGAAGGGCACCTCGGCCTCGGGGAGCCCCAGCTCCTCGCCCTGGTACACGCAGAAGCTGCCCCGCAGGGAGCCCAGCACCGCCAGGAGCACCTTGGGGAAGGCCGGGTCCTGCACACCCTGGCCCCAGCGGGTGACCACCCGCACACAGTCGTGGTTGGAGAAGGACCAGCAGCACCACCCGCCGCCGGCCCGGCTCTTCCGCTCGAACTCCTCCACCACCTTGCGGATGCGGGCGGCGCTGAACTCGTCGTTCAGGAGCTTGAAGCCATAGGCCATGTGCAGCTTGTCGCCGTCGGCGGTGTAGGCCGCCATGGTGGGGATGCTGTCCTCATCCCCCACCTCGCCCACGCTGGCGGCGCCGTACTGGTCGAGCAGGCCCCGGAGCCGCTTCAGGAACGGCAGGTTCTCCGGCTGGGTCTTGTCGTACTTGTGGATCTGGAAGCCGTAGGGGTTCCCCGGGCGCACGGAGGAGAGCTCCTGCCCCTTGCCGCCCGCCGGGGGGTTGTTCCGCAGCTTCCGGTCGTGGAAGTGGAAGTTGCAGGCGTCGAAGCGGAAGCCATCCACCCCCCGCTCCAGCCAGAAGCGGACCTCCTCCAGCAGCTGGTCCTGCACGGGCTCGTGGTGGAAGTTCAGGTCGGGCTGGGAGGTGAGGAAGTTGTGCAGGTAGTACTGGCGCCGGTGGGGCTCCCAGGCCCAGGCCGAACCGCCGAACACCGACTGCCAGTTGTTCGGGGGGGTGCCGTCGCGCCGGGCATCGGCCCACACGTACCAGTCGGCCTTGGGATTGGTGGTGCTCTTCCGGCTCTCCTGGAACCAGGCGTGCTCATCGCTGCTGTGGGAGAGCACCTGGTCGATGAGCACCTTCAGGCCCAGCTCGTGGGCCCGGGCCACCAGCCGGTCGAAATCCGCCAGGGTGCCGAAGATCGGATCCACGTCCCGGTAGTTGGAGACGTCGTAGCCGAAGTCCTTCATGGGCGAGGTGAAGAAGGGGGAGATCCAGATGGCATCCAGCCCCAGGTCCGCCAGGTAGGGGAGGCGGGCGGTGATGCCGGGGAGGTCACCGATGCCATCGCCATTGGTGTCCTGGAAGCTCCGGGGATAGACCTGGTAGATGGCCGCACCCCGCCACCAGGCCTGCCCGGAGGCGGCGGCGGTGGGGGTTCCCTGGGGCTTGGGCATGGGGCTTGATCCTTGAACAACGCTCAAAAGAGACTGGCAATTCTTTCTCTGTAACCCAAAAGTGTCTGTGAAACCGGTTACAAAGCCGCAGCACCCAGATTCAGACCCCAATGAGAGGCCGGATGTGTGAGAAATTCACACCTGGAAGAAATGAAAGCGGTTACAAAGAAGGTGCGGTCATGGTCCAACCCTCGCGTCACATTTGTCAATCAGCAAATTCAGGTGCCTTTTTTTTCAGGTCACCCCTTAGCCGAATCAACCATTCACGACTGTAAAACCCCGGATCGAACCCATGGCGCTCCTGGCATCCGAGACCCTCGTCCTGGCCGGTGACATCGGTGGAACGAACCTCTCCCTCGCCTTGGCGGCGGTGGGGCCGCAGGGGGTCCGGCGGCTCCACACCACCACCCGGCCCAGCGCCGGGGAACAGGGGGTCGAAGGGGCCGTGGAGGCCCTCCTCCACACCACCCGCGCCCTGGGTCGGCCCGTGGCCGCCTGCTTCGCCGCGGCGGGCCCAGTGGTGGGGGATCACATCACCCTCACCAACCAGCCCTGGTCCCTGGATCGCGCCGCCCTCAGCCGGGGGTTGGGCATGCCCGTGGCCCTCCTGAATGACTTCAGCGCCCTGGTGCACGCGGCCCTCCGGTTGCCCCCGGGCGATGCCCGGGCGGTGGACCTGGCCCCGGGGGTCCACCCGTCTCCCACTGGGCCGGTGCTCGTGGTGGGTGCCGGCACGGGCCTGGGCGTGGGCTATGGGTTCCAGGAGGGAGGCCGGTACCGCGTGTTCTCCAGTGAAGGTGGCCACGTGGGGTTGCCTGTGTTTGATGAGGTCTCCGCGGCCCTGCATGCGGAGCTCGCCGGCACCGAACAGGTCCCTCCGGATGCCGAGCTGGTGGTCTGCGGTGCCGGCCTGGCCCGGATCCTCGCCTTCCTCGTGGCCACGGGCCGTGCCCCCCGCACGCCCCGGGCCGAGGCGATCCTCGCGGCCCCGGAGGCCGAGCGCCCCCGCCTCGTGAGCGCCAGCGCCTCCGAGGATCCGGCCTGCACCATGGCCCTCGCCCACTTCCTCGCCACCTACGCCCGGGTGTGCGCCGACCTCACCGCGGCCTTCCTGCCCACCGGGGGGCTCTTCCTGGCGGGCGGGGTCACCGCGAGGCTGGCGGCGCACTTCCAGGCGCCGGGTGCCTTCATGGCCCCCTACCGGCAGGCCTACCGCCCCCACGTGGCGGCCCTCCTGCGGGCCACCCCCGTCCGCCTCCTCACCGACTACGCCCTCAGCCTGGACGGCGCGGCCTGGGCCGCCGCCGACCTCCGGATGGAGCATCCATGAAGCTGACCATCGCCGAAATCGCCCGGAAATCCGGCGTGTCCACGGGCACCGTGAGCCGCGTCATCAATGGCAAGAGCACCGTGGCGGAACCCACCCGCAAGAAGGTGCTCGAGGTGATGAAGCGCCTGGGGTACGAGCCCGATCCCGTGGCCCGGGAGCTCTCCCTCCGATCCAAGCACACCATCGGGATCTGGGTGGGCGCGGGCGAGAACCGCCTCTCCCCCTACTTCAGCGTGATCTGGCGCGCCCTGCTCCGCGAGATGCAGAGCCGGGGCACCATGGTGATCGAGCTGCCCACGGACCTCAGCCATGTCCGCCGCCGGATCGATGCGGTGGTCATGTTCCACTGCGCCGACCTGGAAGCCCGGTTGGCGGTGCTGGCCGAGCGCAAGGTTCCCGCCGTGCTCATCGGCCACCACCCGGGCATCTCCTGCGTGATGCCGGACGATCCCGGGGGCGGTCGCCTTGCGGGTGAGACCCTCCTGGCACAGGGCCATCGGAGGCTCCTGCACCTCACCGCGGGGGAGGACCTCCAGTGGGCCCGGGAGCGGGCCGAGGGCTTCCTCGACGTGGTCACGGCAAGCCGGAAGAAGAACCTTGAAGTGGAGGTCCTGCGCGGCCACGGATCCGTGCTCGGGGGCTACCGCATGATGCGGGCCGCCTGGAAGCAGGGGCATCGGCCCACCGCCCTCTTCTGCGCCACGGATGAGATCGCCGTGGGCGCCCTCGGGGCCCTCGAGGACCTGGGGGTGGCCGTGCCCAGCGAGGTCTCCGTGCTGGGCTTCGACGGCCTCACCGAGCTCTACCCGGGTCTCGCCAGTGTGGCCCAGGACATCCCCGGCATCGCCCACGTGGCGGTCTCCCTCGCCCTGTCGGCCATCGAGGGCGGCCCCGTGCACCAGCGCATCGTCCCCGTCTCCGTGGTCGAGGGCCTGACCCTTGGCCCCGCCCCCCGTTCCGCCTCCTGAACCTCGGAGTCCCCATGGCCACGCCCCTGCGCACCCTTGCCGCCCTCCTCACCCTCGCCCTCCTTCCGGGCTGCGGCGGAGGCGGCGGCGGCACCGATTCCGGCGGTTCCGCGAGCTACGACGCCGACGCCAGTGCGACACCCGCCCCGGATCCGGCCTACTACCAGGTTCCCAGCACCGCCCTGGGCGCCACGGTGAGCGGGGGCCAGGTCACCTTCCGCTACTGGAACCCCAGGGCGGGCTCCGTGACGGTGGCCCTCTACGCGAACTGGAACGACAGCCTGGCCGCACCGGCCGCGAACCTCGCCCTGACGAAGGGGAGCAACGGCCTCTGGTCGACCACGGTGCCGTTGCCCGCCCAACCCTACTACGCCGTGAAGGTGGACAACATCGCCACCCTGGATCCCTTCGCCCGGTCCATGGCCCAGTGGCAGCACAACGGCTTTGGCACCATCGCCGGTGACTCCGTGGGCAAGGGCGCCATCCTCGATCCCAATGCCACGGGCCCCGATGGGGGCTGGGCTGCGGGCGCCGGCTACTTCGACGGCAGCGCCATGAGGGGTCCCGACGGCAGCACCGCCGCACCCTACGCCTTCGGCACCAACCGCGACGCCATCATCTATGAGGCGGGCATCCGCGACCTCACCGTGGATCCCTTCGTCACCGGCTTCACGGCGGGTCGCACCTGGGGCACCTACAAGGCGCTGGTGGACATGCTCCCCCACATCCAGAAGCTGGGCGTCACCCACATCCAGCTCCTCTGCCCCCTGCAGAACTACTACTACGACCAGACCCGCATCGGCACCCGGGAGCTCTCCACCGGCATGACCGGGGGCGCCAACTACAACTGGGGCTACGATCCCCAGAACTACTTCACGCCCTCAGGCATGTATTCCGCCAATCCCCTGGACCCCACCGCCCGCATCAACGAACTGAAGACCCTGGTGAACGAGATCCACAAGCAGGGCATGGGGGTGATCCTCGACGTGGTCTACAACCACACGGCCAACAATGACGTCCTGGGGGACTCCCTCCTTCCCGGCTACTGGTACCGGCCCTCCAGCAACAACGGCGCCGGCAGCCGGGATGTGCGCAGCGAAGGCAAGATGGTCCGCAAGCTCATCGTGGATTCCATCGTGCAGTGGACCCGGGACTACAAGGTGGATGGCTTCCGCTTCGACCTCATGGGCGTGCTCGACACGGAGACCGTGAAGACTGCCTACCGGGCGGCCCGGGACCTGAACCCCAAGGTGGTGTTCCTCGGTGAGGGGTGGAACGGCTTCTACACCGGCAGCGGCACCGACTACCTCGGAAATGCCACCGGGGGTGCGGATCAGGTTCACGCCTCGGCCTTCACCGGTCAGCAGGTGGCCATGTTCAGCGACAGCTACCGGCAGATCCTGAAGAACGGCTACCCCAGCGATGGCAGCCCCGCCTTCCTCACGGGCGCGGCCCAGGCCGTGACCTCCCTGATGGCGAACGTGAAGGGCACCCCCACCAACTTCACCGCCCCCTCGCCGGACAACGTGGTGAACTACCTCACCTGCCACGACAACCTATGCCTCTACGACGTGCTGTCCCTGGCCACCAACAGCACCCATGCCCAGGATGCGCTCATCCTCTCCCGGGCGCGGGTCGGCTACGCCGTGTTGCTCACCTCCCAGGGGGTGGCCTTCCTCCACGCCGGCGACGAGATGTTCCGCACCAAGGAGACCACCGCCGGCAGCGGGGCCGCCAACACCAAGGGCAACGGCACCCGCACCTTCGTGGACAACTCCTACAACGCGTCCGACGCGATCAACATGGTGAAGTGGAGCACCGTCTACAGCGGCGACCCCATCACCGGCGGCTTCACCAACTACGCCACGGGCCAGTACGGCTACCAGCTCTACACCTACGTGCAAGGCCTCATCGGTCTCCGGAAGTCCACGAACGCCTTCCGCCTGCCCGACGCGGCCCGGGCCACGGCCTTCACCACCGTCACCGCCAACGGGGTGGGCGCCAGCGCCCTGGCCTTCGGCTACAAGGTGGTGGCCTCCGATGCCACGGGCACCTACCTGGTGCTCCATAACGCGGACACCGTGGCCCGCACCTTCACCCAGGCCCAGGACCTACGCACCGCCCAGCTCCTCGTGGATGGCACCCGGGCCGGCACCACCGCCCTGGGCGCCTCCACCACGGCCACCCTCAGCGCCGATGGCCTCACGGTGACCCTGGCGCCCCTCAGCTCCGCCATCTACAAGTTCTGACGCCCCTCAGACCTGCGGCTCCGGCATGCCGAAGGCCCCCCAGTCCTCCTTGGCGGGGCCGTAGGCGCCGGGCACCTTCAGGCCCGCCTGCCGCATGAGCACGCTCATCTGACCCCGATGATGGGCCTGGTGGCCCACGAGGATGTGGAGGGCCAGCGCGCCCGTCCACTTCTCCCCATAGAAGGGCCAGGTCATGGCCAGGGCCATGTCGTTGCAGCTCCGGATCTGCGTGAGGAGGCTCGCGCTGCAAGTGGCGTACACCTCCCGGATCGCCTTCATCGAGCCCAGAGGGGCAGTGGCTCCGGGCTCGCCCGGGAATCCCTCGACCCTGAGCTCCATGTGACCCGGCATCTCCACCAGGGTCTCGCAGAGGTGCCAGGCGAGGCGGCGCAAGGAGCGATGCCCTTCGGCGAGGGCGGTGTCCGCGACGCCCTCGGGAATGGCATCCAGGAACTCCAGGGTCTTGGCCGCCTCATCGCGCCAGATGCATTCGAAATCCCGGATGTGTCGGAACATGGGTGGTCCCTCCCGCACCCCCCGACGGGCATCGTCAAGGGGACACCCGAGCCTACCCGAGGTTTATGACCCACGGCACAGGCACCCGCCCCACCCTCAAGCCCTCACCCGGGGGGCGCGATCAGGAATGACGGACACCCTGTCCATGATCGAGGCCCCATGAACTTCGAAGACGCCATCTCCGCCCATCAGAAGTGGAAGACCCGCCTGCGCATGCACATCGATGGGAAGTCCAACGAGGCCCTGGACCCCGCGCAGGTCTGCAAGGACAACCAGTGCGACCTGGGCAAGTGGATCCACACCGAGGGGGCCCGGACCATGGCCGCCAAACCCGAGTTCGGCGAAGTCAAGGCGACCCACGCCCACTTCCACACCGTGGCGGGCGAGGTGCTGAAGAAGTCCCTGGCCGGCGACAAGACCGGCGCCAGCGCCACGCTCGATGGCCCGTTCTTCGACGCCTCGAACAAGGTGGTGCAGGCCATCATGAAGTGCAAGAAGGCCTGCCTCTAGGCGCTGACCCGCCCCCCTTCGGCCGACCCCGGGCCCGCCAAGGCGGGCCCGAGCTCTTCCAGCAGGGCCATGGCAACCTCTAGGGCGGCCGAGTACACGGGGTGAAGCGGTCGGCCCTGCCCAATGGCTTGCAGCTGCCGGACCTGCGGCCCCAGGTGCTCGGTGACAAAGGTGTGGATGGCCTGGTCACGGTCCGGATCGCCGGGTTCCGTCGCGAGCACGCCCAAGCCCGTGGCGAGGATGGAGAAGCCCGAGGCCAGATGATCGGCGCACCGGCCAGGCGGGGGGAGCACGCCCATGCGCCGATGGAGGTCCGCCCGGCGGGCCAGGAGGTCCTCATCGCAGAGGTGACCCAGGGTCTGCACCGACGCCTCCAGGTGGAGGACCGGATGCCAGGAGCTGTAGAGGAAGTGGTCCGCATAGGCCACATCCCGATCGAGGGGGTCCGCCCCCCGGAGCGACTCCAGGGCCGCGCGAAGCCTTGGACCCGCCCAGGTGCCGGCCTGGGCCCGGACGAAGGCGGCCTGCCGGAACCGGCCCCCCGGCTCGAAGAGCTCCGCCAGGGCGACCAGGAGGTCGAGGAGGGGGCTCGTCATCAGAACCCCGTGGCCTGGCCCGCGAACACGAAGACGTAGCGCAGGGTGTACCCGCCCACCAGTACCAGGCTTCCCGCGGCCAGAGCCCATCGGGGGTTCACGTGGAAGGCCCCCTGCCCCAGGATCACGGGCCGGTACTCCCACAGCTCGATGGCCAGGGGCACCAGGAGCCCGAGGCCCAGGAACAGGCCCCAGAAGGCGAAGGTGAAGGGCCCGCCCAGGATCAGCTGGAGGGCCTGCTTCACGGCCAGGGAGCTGAGGTTCCCATGGATCAGGTAGGGCGCCACGATGGCCAGCTCCAGGCCCATGAGGATGATGTCGAGCCCGTAGAGGAAGCGCAGCTCGGGCAGTCCCGGCTTGTCCCTGCCGAGGAGCCGGGCCACGACGAGGGTGGCCGCCCCGGAGCTGAGGGCCGAGAAGAGGAACATCTGGGCCACGAGGTTGGTGTTCCAGAAGGGGCGGCTCTGCACCGCGCCCAGGAGCACGCCCGTATAGATGCCCACGCCCGCCGCCATGGGCATGCCCACGAGGGCCATGAGCCGGAGCCGGGGCCGCCCGTCGGCCTCGAGCCAGGCCCGAAGGAAGGCGGGCAGCTTCGCGTAGACCTTCGGCGGCACCTTGCCCAGCCAGCGCTGACGCTCCGCGGCATCCAGCCAGGACCAGAGGTAGGCCAGGCTCAGCAGGGTGAAGGCCACCAGGAGCCAGCTGCCAATGGACATGGGGCTCCGCCACCGCACGTGGAGGAAGAGCTTCCAGAAGCGCAGGGGCTTGCCCAGGTCCAGGATCAGCAGGGCCGACCCCAGGGACACGGGCCAGGGCGCCAGCATCGCGCCGAGCTTGGCCAAACCTGGGTGGGCGGGGTTCCCATCCCGGTCCTGGAGCCAGGTGGCCAGCGCGGAGGTGAAGAAGAGGCCCGCGGAGAGGCCCCCGAGGAAGAGGTAGTTGACGATGAGGAATTCCCAGACGGGTTCGCGCACGGCGGCCTCTTACAGAAGGTAATAGAGCTGGGGACCGTTGCCGGTCTGGGGGTTCTTCACTTCGTAACGACGGGTGGCCAGGAGCTGGTGGAGGGGGCTCTTGGGGTCGTTGAGGTCCCCGAAGACCCGCACCTTGCTCGGGCAGGTCTCCACGCAGGCGGGGAGGTCACCCTTGTCCACCCGGTGCACGCAGAAGGTGCACTTGTCCACCGTGTGGGTCTCGGGGTTGTGGTACCTGGCCTCGTAGGGGCAGGCGATGATGCAGTACTTGCAGCCGATGCAGTCGTCGTAGTTCACGAGCACGAGGCCGTCCTCCCGCTGGAAGGAGGCGCCGGTGGGGCACACCCGCACGCAGCTGGGCTCCGCGCAGTGGTGGCACTGCTCGGGCTCGAAGGTCATGCGGAGCTTCGGGTACTCGCCGGAGCGCTCGACGCCGATCCAGTTCCGGAAGACCCCCTCCGGCACCTTGTTCTCGGCCTTGCAGGCCACCACGCAGGCCTTGCAGTCGATGCACTTCTTGGAGTCGATCACCATCGCGTAGCGCTTGGTCGTCTTCGACGTCTTCATGGCTAGGCCTTTCCGACTTTCACGAAGGTCTCGTGGAGGGCCGCGTTGCCGCTGACCTTGTCCCAGGCGGTCTCCAGCAGGACGGAGTCGGCTGCGCCGACGTTGTGGACCCGCTTCAGCCAGGCCGACTTCTTGCCGAAGCCGTGCAGCATGAAGACGCAGTCGGGCCTAATCTCCGGGGTCACCCGCGCCTTGATCTTCACGGTGCCGGCGGTGCTGGCGACCTCCAGGAGGTCCCCGGTCTGGATGCTCAGGCGACCCGCGGGCTCCGGGTGGATCCAGAGGTCGTTCTCCCGGTTGTGCTCGTTCAGCCAGGGCAGGTTGGTGAGGGCGGCGTGGGTGATGGTGGCCTTCCGGCCCAGGATGAGGCGGAAGCGGTTCGCCGGAGGTTGGGCAGGTGGGGTGTAGACCGGCAGGGGGTCGTGGCCCGCCTCCTGCAGTCGTTCCGAGAAGAGCTCGATCTTGCCGCTCTTGGTCACGAAGCGGTGCACGGGGTTCCGGGTGGTGCCGTACTTGGGCTTCTCGAAGCCCACCACCCCGTGCTTCTTCATGTGCTCGAGGCCGTTGGGTACGGGCAGCTCCTTGGCCTCCGCCTCCACCCACTGCTCGATGGTGTAGTCGAAGTAATCCGAGAGGCCGAGGCGCTTGGCGAGCCCCTGGGCGATCTCCAGCATGGGCTTGGTGTCGTGCAGGGGCTTCACGGCCTGCTGCCGGTACACCGCCGCGGGCCAGATGCCGGGCATCACCTCGATGGGATCCGTGCGCTCCAGGTAGTGGCTCTCGGGGAACACCACGTCCGCGTACCAGGCGGTGTCGCTCATGGCGATGTCCACCACGCCCACGAAGTCCATCTTCCGGATCATTTCCAGGGTCTTCCCCTGGTCCGGGAGGGCATGCATGGGGTCCTGCTTGTAGATCATCCAGGCCTTCACGGGATACGGGGTGCCTTTGAGCACGTTCTCCCGCAGGGGCAGGTACACGCCGTCCTTGGCGTTGGCCAGCGGGAAGGCCTTCTCCACCTCGTCCACCCGGGCCGCCTTGGGATCATCCCAGGGCATGAACATGAACTCGCCCTTGGCCACCTTGCGGTTGGGCACCATGCCGCCTTCGCGATCCCAGTTGCCCACCACGGCGTTGAGGATGGCCTGGGCCCGGCGCATCTGGAAGTCGTTGGTGTACCAGCTGGACCGTCGACCGGCATAGAAGACGGCGCGGGGGGCCGCGTCGGCGAAGGCTCGGGCGATCCTCACGATGTCCTTGGCGGGGACCTCGGTCTCCTGTTCCGCCCAGGCGGGTGTGTAGGGCTTCACATGCTCCAGGAGCTGCTCGAAACCAAGCGTGTACCCTTCCACGAACGCTTTGTCGTACCGCTCTTCCGTGAGGATCACGTTCAGCATGGCCAAGATGAAGGCCAGGTCGGTGCCCGGCTTGATGGGATGCCACTCGTCGGCCTTGGAGGCCGTCACAGTGAAGCGCGGATCCAGGTAGATGAGCTTGGCCTTGCGCTCCATCGTGCCGCCGATGAGGTCCATGGTGTCGGGGGTGATGATGCTCTCGAAGCGGTTGGCCCCGGCCATGATCACGTAGTCCGCGTTCAGCAGGTCGAAGCTGGGGACGGTGCCGAAGGTGGTGCTGTAGGCCAGGGTCATGCTGGCCAGGCACAGGGTGGGGTGCCGCATCACGTTGGGGCTGCCGAAGGCCTGGCCGAGGTTCTTGAAAAAGACCTCCTGGAAGCCCTCGGTGCTGGACCAGAGGCTGCCTTCGGGGCCGTGCTTCTCCTTCACCTCCTTCAGCTTCTGGGCCGCGAAGTCGAAGGCCTCGTCCCAGGATACGGCGCGCCACTTGCCCTCCCCCCGCTCGCCGGCCCGGATGAGGGGCTGCTTGAGACGGTCCGGATCGTACACCTGCTGGATGGCGGCATTGCCCCGGGCGCAGAGCATGGCCCGGGACTTGGGGTTCTCGGGATTGGGGTTCAGCTTGGCGAGCCGGCCCTCCTTCACCACCGCCAGCAGGCTGCACTTGTTGGGGCACAGCTCGCAGGTGGTGGGGATCCCGTTCAGGTTGGTGGGCCCCACGGCATCAGTGCCGCGGAGCTTGCAGGCCAGGGGCGGCACCAGCAGCGTGCCGGCCCCCAGCAGTTCGATGAAGGTGCGTCGTTCCATGGTGCGCTCCTGGCCTGCAATCGCTCGCTCAGAACTTCACTTCAAGGGCCACATAGGTGGTCTTGATGCCCGAGGGGAAGGCGTATTGCATCATCGGGTTCTGATCGAGGTTGAAGTTCTCCAAGGGCATGGGCGCGATGTGCCAGCCGCTGAAGGCGGTGGAGTACTTGGTGTCCAGGTAGCCCAGGCGCAAGGAGGTGTTCTTGGCGAACTGCCACTGGAGGTAGGCCTCCCACACATCACCGCGGGTCGCGAGCTTCTCGGTGGACTCGCCGGTGGCCGGGCTGTAGGTGAACCAGTTGGGGGAGCCGTGATTGAACTCCACCCCGAAACCGAAAGTCTCGGTGGGATCCCAGCGCCAGCCCAGGTAGTACGCGTTGCCCGTCTTGCTGTTCACGGGGTCGCCCAGGAGTCCGCCAAATCCGGTGAGCAGGGTCCCATCCCCCCCGAATGCCGGGGGCATGTTCCAGTAAGCGCCGTATTGGCTCACCTTGCCATTGGGCTTGCTCTTGATGTGGCCGAAGCTGGCGAACCAGGTGAAGCTGTCCCCGACCTTGTGCTTGTAGGTGGCGGTCCACTGGTCCATGTCGCCCAGGTTGTTGGTGGCGGTCACGTACTGGCTGCCGGGCATGCCGCCCATGCCGGCCATCGCGGGCACGGGGAAGTTGTTGAGGCTGCCGTAGGGGATGTCCGTCATGTTCCCGAAGCGGTTGAAGCCCAGGTAGAAATTGGCGGAGTGGACGGTTCCAAGCCCCTCGAAGAGGAAGGGGATGTCCAGCATGGCTCCGAGCACCGTGCTGTCCTTGAGCGGGCCGATGTCCTTCACCTGCATGCCGCCGGTGGAGAAGTTCATGCCCACCACCGCCGCGTTGGACTTCACCGCGCCCCCGCCGCCGAAGCCGCTCTCATACCCCACGCCGTAGCAGAGGCCGAACAGGGAACCCTCGGGGAGGCCCATCTTGTCCAGGTGGAACTTCCAGCCGATGCCATCCACCGTGGCGTTCACGGCCAGGGCCTGGGGTGTGGCCTGGCGCTCGGTGCCTTCGCGCACCTCGAGCGGAGGACCGTCCGAGGTGTTCTGGCGGCCGATGGAGAGGACCCCCAAGTTCGTCCAGTCGTACACGAAAGAGGCCCGCTCCACGTGCAGGATGTCATTGGTGGGGACCTTGCCGCTGTTGAAGCTGTTGTTCACCGTGTTGGGGGAGCCGTTGAACACGGGCACATCCGCGCCCCCGTGCACCTTGTACATGGTCAGGCGACCCATGATCTTGCCGTGCTCGGAGATGGGGATGGTCATCCGGAGGCGGAGGCGCGTGCTCCACTGGGCGTCATTGGTCCAGTCCTGGGCCTGCACCTGCTGGGTCACGGGCATGGGCATGCCGGTGAGGGGACCGGGACCCGGATTGGGGATGAACCCCATGAACTGCTGATAGGGCTTGAAGGTCCAGCTGCTGCGCTCCGCCTTGGTGCGGAGGTCGCCGCCCCAGAGAATGGCGTTCTGGGCGACCTTGGATTCCACCTTGGTGACGGTGGTCTCCTGCTCCTTGGCTTTGGTCTCGAGGGCGGCCACCTGGGCCTTCAGCTCCTGGAGCTGGCGGGCGAGGTCTTCGGCCTTGGGGGGTTCCTGGGCCAGCAGCCCCAGGGGCGTGAGACCGGCGAGGGTGAGTCGGGCGATGCGGGTGAGGGTCATGGGTTGGCTCCGAAGGGGGGTGGTCGGTTCAGGCGCGGCTCAGCCGCCGCAGGTCTCGGGCTGCGGGGAGTCGGAGGCGTGGTTGATGAGGAAGGTCTTGATGTCGAGGATCTGCTCGGGGGTGCCGAGCTTCGGGCTCAGGGGTTCGCCCTTGTGCTTCCCGGCGTCGAAGAACTTCTTCCACTGGGCCTGGGTCTTGGAGAGCGGGGTTAGCGCCTTCGCGGCGCCGCCATCCACGTGGCAGGACTTGCAGGACTTCTTGTAGAAGAACTTGCCCTTGGTGTCGCTGCCCTTGGGCTCCCCTGCCGCAAGGGGGAGCATCAGGGCCGCCAGGGCCAAGGAGAGGAGGGGCGAGAGGCGCATGGAGGGTCCTTTCGGGATTCCGTGCCTAGGCAGGCCGACTCCTACCGGAGGGCCACCGGATTCCGCACGGGGGGAGGTTGGGGGAAGGTGCAGCCCAGGGGGCCTGCGAGGTTGAAGATGGCCCCATCCGGAACCCATCTCCGTGATCTAGATCATATGTTTGTATAACTATTTCGGAATTTTAATGGACCCGCCCGAACGCAAAAGTGCCCGCTTCGCAGCGGGCACGCGGATTCCAAATCGGAGGGAGGCCCCTCAGGGCATGCCCGCCACCGGGGCCTTCTGCTCCTCGTAGGCGGGGCCCCCGTTGCGGCTGATGTAGAACCGAGCCGCATTCTCAATCTTCACCATGGTCAGGCCACCCTTCCGGGCCACCACCAGGGCCTCGGCCATTGGCACCTTCTCGTCCAGGACCAGCCAGGTGAGCAGGGCGCCACTGGCCCGGTTCCCGTTGAAGCAGTGCATGTAGACCCCTTGCTTGAGGTCCACGGTCCGGAGGGCGGCCCGGAACGCATCCACCTCCTCGTCCTCGAAGCCGGGGGTGACGGGGGCGTGCACGTACCGGAGGCCCTGCAGCTCAACGGCGGCCCGCTCCGTGCCCGGTCCCGACATGAACTCCTTTTCCGGCCGGAGGTGGACCACTGTCCGGATCCCATTCTTCTTCAGGTTCATGAGGATGTCGTAGGTGGCGAGTCCACCGATGTGCAGACCCGGCCGCACCTCCGTGACCTTGGTGGAGGGGATCGGGGCCGGGGCCCCTGCGGGTTGGGCCGGAACCGGCTGGTCGGGTGTGCTGAGGCCCAGGGCGAGCGCGAGCAGGATGGATGGGTTCATGGTTCCTCCAGGGGGGGGATGAAGGACCGCCCGGATGGGCGGTGCACCCCTGCACCGATAGGCCCGGCTGCGGACCACGCCAGGAATCGCGTCACAAGCCCCCTTGACTCAACCGCATTGGAATATTACTGTTTGTGCAACTGGGTGGAATCCATGAAGCACGGTCTCAACGACACCATGATCGGCGAAGTCTCCGGGCTTTTCGGGGCGCTCGGCGATCAGAGCCGGCTCCGGATCCTGCGCAGCCTCCTTGACTCCAAAAAGCCGATGAATCAGGGCGCCGTGGCCGAAGCAGCTGAATTGAGCCAGGCGAACGCCAGCAAGCACCTCGCCTGCCTCGTGCGGGTGGGACTCGTGACCCGTGAGCAGGAGGGCAACACCGTGTACTTCGCCCCGGTTCTTCCCCTCGTCTCAGAGCTCTGCGACCTGGTCTGCGGCCATGTCACCGAGAAGGTGAAGGCCAGCTACAAGGCCCTCAAGTAGGGGCCATTTTTTTTGTTTGACTACATTCCAATTTGGTTATTCAATTATCAAACGAGGTGGCTGACGATGACCCCCGAATCTCGGAAAAGCTGCAGAACCGCTGGCCTGGAAGGCGCCGGGGATCCCCTGCTGCTCCAGGCGGGGAGCCTGTTCAAGGCCCTCGGCGACCCCTCCCGCCTCCGGCTCCTCCAGGTGCTCTTGGAGCAGGTCACGCCCCTCACCCAGGGCGAGCTGGCGCGCCTGGCGGGGCTCTCGATCCCCAACGCCTCCAAGCACCTGGCCCTGCTGCACCGGGAGGGCCTGGTGAGCCGCACTTCCCTGGGCAACCAGGTCCGCTTCGCCCCCAACCAACCCATGGTCGGCCAGGTCTGCGGCCTGGTGTGCGACTTCATCCTCGACCGCACCGAAGCCCACTGGCGCGACATCCACTGATCCCATGGAGAACCTGATGATGCATCACCTCCTCCTCCCCCTCGCGGTGATCCCCCTCGCCGCCCAGACCACCCCTGGTCTGAGTCTGCCCGAGGCCCTGCGCACCGCCTGGTCCCAGCAGGCGGGACTGCAGGCGGGTCAGGCCATGGCCGACCGCGCCCGCCTCGAAGCGGAGGCCGCGCAGGCCCTGCTCCTACCCACCCTCCAGGCCCAAGCCGGGTGGATGCGCACCAACGAGCCCATGATGGCCTTCGGCCTGAAGCTGAACCAGGCCCGCATCCAGGCTTCGGACTTCAACCCCGCCTCCCTCAACCACCCCGAAGCGGTGAGCGGCCTCGGCGGGTCCCTCACCCTGCAGCAGCCCCTCTACGCCGGGGGGCGCATCACCGCCGCCCGCAGGGCGGCGACCGCCCTCGCAGCCTCCGAAGCCGCCAGCCAGGCCCACCGCAAGCAGCAGGTGGCCCTGGCCGTCGTCCAGGCCTACTTCGGCGCCCAGGCCGCTGCGGCGGGCGTGACCTACGCCGAGGACTCGCTGAAGACCGCCCAGGGCACCGAGGCCTTCGTCGCCGCCCGGGTGGAGCAGGGACTCATGCTCAAGGCCGACCTCGCCCGGGTGAAGGCCTGGCGCGCCCAGGCCGAGGCCAACCTCGCCGAGGCCCGGCGCCAGGCGAACAGCGCCCGGAGCGGCGTGGCCCTCCTCCTCGGAGCTCCCGTGCCCGAGGCCCTCCAGACCCCCCTCGAAGCCCCCGCCGCCGGGGCGACCCCGACGCCCGCCCAGCGGTCGGACCTCAAGGCCGCCGCCCTGCAGACGGAAGCGGCCCGGGCCTACGCCCAGGCCGTGGGTGGCAGCCTCAAGCCCGAGGTGGGGCTGAGCATCAGCGCCGGAGCCGCCCGGGAGACCTTCGGGGCCACCGGCGGCTCCTGGACCACCGCCTCCCTCGGGGCCAAGTGGACCTTCGCCTTGGGTGACACCAAGAAGACCCAGGCGGCCCGCGCCGGGGCCCGCGCCGCGGAACTGGCCCAGCGCTGGCAGCAGGCACAGGCAGCCCGGGAGACCACCGAGGCCGAGGGGGCCGTCACCACCGCCGAAGCCAAGGTTCGCGCGGCCCAGGAGGGCCTCGCCGCCGCCGAGGAGGCGCGGGAGCTGCGCCAGGCCCGCCACCGGGAAGGACTGACGCCCCTCACCGAGCTGCTCGACGCCGAGAGCGCCCTCCAGGGCGCCCGCGCCTTCCGCCTCGCCACCCTGCTCGAGCTGCGCACCGCCCATGCCCAGCGCGCCCTCGCCCTCGGAATGCCCATCGAAGGAGTGACCGAATGAACGCCAAAGCCCTGATCCCCGCCACCGCCCTCCTGCTCGGCGGCCTCGCCTGCAGCCGGAAGGAAGCCACGCCCGCTCCCGTGCTCCCCACCGCGTCCGTGCGCCTCGTCGCCGGCACCGGGGCCAGCCAGGAGGGCTGGGTCGCCGCGAGCCTGAACCGCGCCGACCAGGCCACCCTCAGCACGCGCCTGGCCGGCACCGTGAAGGCGATCCATGTCTCGGAGGGCGCCCGGGTGGGCGCCGGTCAGCTCCTGCTCGAGCTGGAGGCCGGTGACCTGCTGGGCCAGCTGAAGGCGGCGGAGACCGCCCGCGAGGCCGCCAACGCCCATTTCACCCGCATCCAGAACCTCCAGGCCAAGGGCGCCTCCACGCCCAGCGAGCTGGAGATGGCCGCCACCCAGAAGGCCGCCGCCGAGGGCGCCGTGGCGGCGGTGAAGGGGCAGCTCGCCTACGCCCAGATCCGCGCCCCCTTCGCGGGCACGGTGCAGCGGCGTGACGCCCAGGCCGGTGCCTTCGTGGGCCCCGGCCAGCCCCTCATCACCTTGGAGGGCAGCGGCGCCCTGGAGCTCACCGCCTCTCTTTCCGAGACCGAGGCCGCGGGCCTGAAGGTGGGCCGCAAGGTCGCCTTCGAGGTGGACGGCAAGCGGGGCGAGGCCCAGGTCACGGCCCTGGCCGTGGGCGGGGATCCCCTCACGCACCGCCGAGCCCTGCGCGCCAAGGTGCTCAAGCCCACCGACCTCCCCAGCGGCGCCTTCGCCCGAATCCAGGTGCCTGGGGCGTCGGCCAAGGCGGGAGCCCCCGTCTCCGTGCCCACCTCCGCCCTGATCACCCGCGGGGAGCTCACCGGCGTGTTCGTGGCCGAGGGTGGCAAGGCCCACCTCCGTTGGCTGTCCCTGGGCGAGCGGGGCGGTTCCACGGTGGAGGTGCGCGCCGGCTTGAATGCCGGTGAGGCGGTCATCGACGCCCCCAAGGACCTGAAGGACGGCCAGCCGATCTCCGTGTCCGGCGAGGTGAAGCATGGCCAGTGATCTGAAGCTGGGCCTCGCGGGCCGCCTCGCCAAGGGCTTCCTGCGCAGCAAGCTCACCCCCCTCCTCGTCTTCGCCAGCATCCTGCTGGGCCTCCTGGCCGTGGTGCTCACGCCCCGCGAGGAGGAACCCCAGATCGTGGTGCCCATGGTGGACCTCTACGTCCCCTACCCCGGCGCCTCCCCGAAGGAGGTGGAGAGCCAGGTCACCACGCCCCTGGAGAAGCGCCTCTGGGGCATCCCCGGGGTGGAGTACCTCTACAGCGTCAGCCGCCCCGGCCTGTCCCTCATCACCATCCGCTTCAAGGTGAACGAGCCCCAGGAGGAGAGCCTGGTGAAGGTGCACCAGGAGCTCATGGCCAATGCGGATGTGCTGCCCTCCGGCGCCATGAAGCCCATCGCCAAGCTCCTGACCATCGACGATGTGCCCTTCCTCACCCTGAGCTTGCACGGGGAGCGGCAGACCCCCGGCCAGCTCCGGGCCCTGGGCGAGGCCCTGGGTCGCGAGCTCGCCACCGTGCCCGACACCGCCCAGGTGAAGGTGGTGGGCGGCGCCCGCCGCCAGGTGCGCATCGAGCCCGATCCCGCCAAGCTCCGCAGCCTCGGTCTGTCCCTGGGTGAGCTGATGCCCGCCCTCCAGAGCGCCGAGGCCCAGCTGCCCGCGGGTGCACTGGTGGCCGGCAACCGGAGCACCAGCCTGGAGGCCAGCGGCTTCCTGCTGGAGGCCTCGGAGCTGAAGCGCCTCGTGGTCGGTGTCCGCAATGGCCGCCCCCTCTACCTGGCCGACGTGGCCAAGGTGAGCGACGCGCCGGAAGCCGAGCCTTCCTACGTCCTCCACGGGGACAAGGGGGGCTTCACCCCCGCTGTGACCCTCACCCTCTCGAAGCGGAAGGGCACCAACGCCACCCACCTCGCCGAGGTGGCCCTCGCCAAGGTGGAGGCACTCAAGGGCGGCCTCATTCCCGGCGACGTGCAGCTCACGGTCACCCGCAACTACGGGGAGACCGCCGGTGAGAAGAGCAACGAGCTCATCGAGCACCTGCTCATCGCCACCCTCAGCGTCATCGCCCTCATCGGGCTGGCCATGGGCTGGCGCTCCGCCGCCGTGGTGGGCATCGCCGTGCCCGTGACCCTGGCCCTCACCCTGCTGCTCACCTACCTCTTCGGGTACACGCTCAACCGCGTCACCCTCTTCGCCCTGATCTTCTCCATCGGCATCCTGGTGGACGACGCCATCGTGGTGGTGGAGAACATCCACCGCCACCTCCACCTGCCCGGGCCCCGCAAGCCCTTCGCCCAGCTGGTGGTGGAGGCCGTGGATGAGGTGGGCAACCCCACCATCCTCGCCACCTTCGCCGTGATCGCCGCCATCCTGCCCATGGCCTTCGTGCGTGGCCTCATGGGCCCCTACATGCGCCCCATCCCCGTAGGCGCGAGCTTGGCCATGATCTTCAGCCTGGTCATCGCCTTCGTGATCAGCCCCTGGGCGAGCCTCATCATTTTCAAGAAGGAGGCCCAGCTTCCGGAAGTTGATGACTCGGGCCTACACCCCGCCACCACCCGCACGGCGGTTCCTGAAGCTCCCGACCATACGGAAGCCGACGAGCCCGAGAGCTGGTCCACCCGCGTGTACCGCAAGGTCATGCATGCCCTCCTCACCCAGGCCAAGGTCCGCTGGGGCTTCTTCGCCGGCGTGGTCGTCCTCCTCGGCCTCTCCATGAGCCTGGTGGGAACCGGGGCCGTGAAGGTGAAGATGCTGCCCTTCGACAACAAGTCCGAGTTCATGGTGCAGCTGGACCTCCCCGCCGGCACCCCCCGTGAGGCCAGCCTCGCCCTGGGCCAGTCCGTGGCCCGCCGCCTCCTCCAGGAAGCCGTGGTCAAGGACGTGCAGGTCTATGCCGGCGATGCCGCCCCCTTCACCTTCGTGGGCATGGTGCGCCATGCCTTCCTCCGCTCGGAATCGGAGATGGTGGATGTGCAGGTGAACCTGGTGCCCAAGGGGGACCGCAAGGAGCAGAGCCACGCCATCGCCACGCGGCTCCGCCCCGAGCTCCTGAAGCTCACCGCCAGCACGGGGGCCCGCTTCAAGATCGTGGAGATCCCGCCGGGCCCGCCCGTCATGGACACCCTGGTGGCCGAAGTCTACGGCCCCACCGAGGAGGCCCGCCGGGCCACCGCCGAGCAAGTCCGCAAGGCCTTCCACGAGGTGGACGGGGTGGTGGACGTGGACAGCACCCTCAACGCCACGAGCCCCAAGCTCAGCCTCAAGCTGGACCGGGAGAAGGCGGCCCTCCATGGCGTGGCCCCCGCCCACGTGGTGCAGACCCTCTTCGCCGCGGGTCAGGGCATGCCCCTGGGCACCTTCCACGTGGATCGCGGCGCCACCCAGGTGCCGGTGATCCTCCAGCTCCCCAAGGAGCAGCGGAGCCGCCTGAACCAGCTGCTGCAGCTCACGGTCCCCGGCCAGCGGGGTGCCGTGCCCCTCTCGGAGCTCGTGAAGGTGCATGAGGGAACGGAAGCCCCGTCCATCCACCACAAGAACCTCATGCCCGTGAGCTACGTCTTCGGGGACCTGGCGGGCGCCATCGAGAGCCCCGTGTACGCCCTCTCGGCCATGAACCGGAAGCTCGATGCCCTCAAGAACCCCGATGGCACCGTGGTGCCACGCCTGGGTCTCTCCCACCCCGACAACACCGAGATGCTCGCCATGAAGTGGGACGGCGAGTGGCACATCACCCTCGAGGTGTTCCGCGACCTCGGCCTCGCCTTCGCCGCCGTGCTCGTGCTCATCTACGTGCTCGTGGTGGGTTGGTTCGAGAGCTTCACCGTGCCCCTGGTGATCCTCGTGCCCATCCCCCTCTCCCTGATCGGCATCCTGCCCGCCCACGGCGTCATGGGCTCCTTCTTCACGGCCACCAGCATGATCGGCTTCATCGCCGGGGCGGGCATCATCGTCCGCAACAGCATCATCCTCGTGGACTTCATCGAGCTGAAGCTGAGCGAGGGCATGGCGCTGGAAGCCGCCGTGGAAGAGGCCGGCGTGGTGCGCTTCCGCCCCATGCTCCTCACCGCCGCCGCCGTGCTGGTGGGCTCCTCCGTGATGCTGGCGGACCCCATCTTCCAGGGGCTGGCCATCAGCCTCATGGCCGGTGAAGTGGCCGCCACCCTGCTCTCCCGCCTCGCCGTACCCGTCCTCTACTACCTGCTCGCCCGCCGCGGCCGTGCCGCGGACCTCCAGCGGCGCGCCCTCACCACCCCCGTGTCCCACCAGGAGTAAGCCATGATCGACCGCATCGTCCATTCCGTCGCCGGCACCATGATCCTCGTCAGCCTCGCCCTCACGAAGTGGGTTCACCCCAACTTCATCTGGCTCACCGTCTTCGTGGGCGCCAACCTCCTGCAGAGCGGGATCACCAACTGGTGCCTGCTGAGCCGCATCCTCCGCAAGCTGGGGGTGGAGGACTCCGGCGCCACCTGCGGTCTGTGATGCCCATCCCCTGGTTGCGCCTCACCGGGGGCATCCTCGCCGGTGCGGCCCTGGGCTACGCCTGGGGCCGCCTGGTCGGCTGCCGCACCGGCGCCTGCCCCCTCACGGCCACACCCCTGAGGTCCGCCCTCTACGGGGCCTTCATGGGCCTGCTGGCAACCTTTCCCTCCCGCTCCTGCTGAGGTCCCCATGTCCGCCATCCACCTCACCACCGGCGCCTTCCCCAAGGTGAAGGCCCTCGACAAGCCCGTGCTCATCGACTTCTGGGCCCCCTGGTGCGGCCCCTGCCGCATGCAGGGCCCCATCCTGGATCAGGTGGCCGGCCACATGGGCGACCGCGCCGTGGTGGCCAAGGTCAATGTGGACGAAGAGCCCGACCTCGCGGCCGCCTTCGGCGTGCAGAGCATCCCCACCCTGGTGGTCCTGAAGGGCGAACGGATCGTCCAGCGGCTGGTGGGCGTCCAGCAGGCCACCACCCTCGTCCGCGCCCTCGAATCCGTGGAGTCCTGAATGCAGATCATCGACGTCCGTACCTCCGGGGAATATCAGGAGGGCCACGCCCCCGGCAGCCGCAACATCCCCCTCGACCAGCTGGAAGCCCGCCTCCCGGAACTCGACCGCAGTCGCCCCGTGCTCCTCTGCTGCGCCACCGGCTCCCGCAGCGGCATGGCCACCCGGTGGCTGCGGACCCTGGGGTACGATGCCAGCAACGCCGGCCCCTGGCAGGCCGTGAAGGGCTGACATGCGCGAGTACCTCTGGATCCTCCCCGTCCTCCTCCTGGTGTTCTTCTGGTGGCGTGCCCGTGGCGCGTCGGTGGATCAGCTCAAGGCCCTCCTGGCCCGCGGCGGCCAGCGGGTGGACGTGCGCACCCCCGGCGAGTTCGCCGGGGCCCATGCCCCCGGGTGCGTGAACATCCCCCTGGATCAGCTGGGCCGCCGGGCCGGCGAGCTCGACAAGTCGAAGCCCGTGATCCTCGTCTGCGCCAGCGGCTCCCGCAGCGCCATGGCTGCCTCACTGCTCAAGGCCCAGGGCTTCGAGGCCGTGAACGCCGGCCCCTGGGGTCGCCTCAACCAGCTGGACTGAGGGACTCCGGCACCCCCGGCCCCTCCCAGCGGGCCAGTAGCTCCAGCCAGATCAGGACCCCCAAGCAGGCGACCAGGGTGGCGCCGAGGGAGGCGAGGTGGAGGGGCGCCAGCCCCAGGATCCCCCGAAGGGGGGGCACGACCAGGATGAGGGCGAGCAGGATCCCGATGACCCCGGCCATGGCGCGCACCCGGGTGTTGGGGATCGCCAGTGCCCCCAGGGGCCCCAGGCCCTGGCGTCGGGCCGCGAGGACCAGCAGGAAGGCGCTCCCGAACAGCGCGGGCAGCAGGGCCCCGCGCACGGCCCCCTCCGACCACCCGGCGTGGGTGGCCCACCCCACGAGCCCCACCAGCACCGCCATCACCCCAAGCCCCATCCGCGCCCCGCGGCCCAGGGCCCGGGCATCGAAGGGCGTGGCCTCCGGATTCCGCGGCGGCCGCACCATGAGCTCCGGGGACTCGGGCTCCGCCTCCAGCACGAGGGAGCAGGCGGGGTCGATGAGCATGTGGAGCAGCACCAGGTGCAGGGGCATCAGGGGTGCCGGCCACTTGAAGAGCAGGGGCACGAGGATGAGCCCCAGTACGGGCAGGTGCACGGCGTAGACGAAATGCACCGAGCGGGCGAGGTTGTCATAGACCCGCCGGCCCATGCGCACCGCTTCGGCCAGGCGGGCGAAACGGTCGTCCACCAGCACCAGGTCCGCGGTCTCCCGGGCCACATCGGTGCCCCGGGCGCCCATGGCCACGCCCACGTGGGCGGCCTTCAGGCTCGGGGCATCGTTCACCCCATCGCCCGTCATGGCCACCACCTCCCCGAGGGCCTGGAGGGTCTGCACCAGCCGCTCCTTCTGCTCGGGCCGCAGCCGCGCGCAGACCGAGGCGGAGGCGAGGCGGCGGCGCAGCTCCGGCTCCGGGAGGGTGGCGACCTCGTCGCCCAGCAGCGGCGCCTCCGCCACCGGCAGGCCCAGCTGGCGGGCGATGGCCAGGGCCGTGGCCGGGTGGTCCCCCGTCATCATCAGCACCCGGATGCCTGCCGCCCGGCAGGTGGCCACGGCCGACATCGCCTCGGGCCGCAGGGGATCCTCCAGCGCCACGAAGCCCAGCAGCTCGAAGGTGAAGTCGTGCTGGCTCTCGGGCAGGCCCTCGCCGATGTGGGTGCCCATGGCGATGCCCAGCACCCGGAAGCCCTCGGCGGCCAGGGCCTCGGCCCGGGCCAGGGTCCGGGTGCGAAGCTCCGGCCCGGCGTGGCAGAGGTCCAGGATCGCCTCGGGGGCCCCCTTCGTGGCGAGCAGGTGGCGGCCCGGCGCCTCCAATGAGTACACGTGGGTCATGGCGAGGATGTCCGGGGTGAGCGCGTAGGCCCGCTTGGGGCGCCAGTCCCCATGCAGGTGCTCCGTTCCCGCCAGGGCCTCCTGGGCGTAGGCCTGCAGGGCCTTCTCCATGGGATCGAAGGGATCCAGGGGCGTGGCCAGTACGCTGAACTCCACCAGCCGATGGGTCGCCTCCGGCAGGGGCTCACCGGCCGGGTGGAAGGCATCCGGCACCCAGATGCGGGCCACCTTCATGCGGTTCTCCGTCAGCGTGCCCGTCTTGTCCACCGCCAGCACGGTGATGGCTCCCAGGGCCTCCACCGCCGGGATGTGGCGGGTGAGCACGCCCCGGGCACTGAGCCGCCAGGCGCCCATCGCCGTGAACACGGAGAGCACCACGGGGATCTCCTCCGGGATGATGGACATGGCCACGGCCACCCCGAGCAGGAGGCTGGGCAGGAACCCCCGGTCGGCCCAGAGCCAGGCCAGGAGCACCACGGCCACGGCGAGCCCCAGGGCCAGGAGGGCCCAGAGGCGCACCAGCCGATGGGCCGCCCGCTGCAGCGGGGAGGCGGGTGCTTCACTGTGGGCCAGGGCCTGCCCGATGGCCCCCATGCGGGTGGCCCGCCCCACGGCCGTCACTTCGGCCCGACCGGAGCCCTTCGCGATGAGGGTGCCCGCGTGGGCAAGCCCCTCGGGACCTTCGGCGCCCGGCAGTTTGGTGGCGGGCGCCGCTTCACCGCTGAGCAGGCTTTCGTCCACTTGCAACACGCCCTCCAGGAGGCGGGCGTCCGCCGGCACCCGGTCCCCCTCGGCCAGGAGGAGCAGATCACCCCTCACCACCTCCGCCCCGGCGATGCGCAAGGCCTCGCCTTCGCGCACCACCCGGGCCCGGGGGGAGGAAAGGTCCCGCAGGGTCTCCAGGGCCCGGGCCGTGCGACGCGCCTGCAGGAAGGTGATGAGGACGATGAGCCCCACGAAGCAGCCCATGGCCACCGCCTCCAGACGATCGCCCAGGAGCAGGTACACGCCCCCGGCCCCCAGGAGGAGGAGGAGCATCGGCTCCGAGAGCACCTCCCCCAGCAGCCGCAGGTTGGAGCGGGGCTCCGCCGCGGGCAGAACATTGGCCCCTTCCGCCAAGCGGCGACGGGCCGCTTCGTCTCGCGACAGTCCTGCACCCGGATCGGTGGCTGTGGTCATGGGGCCCCCAGCCCAGTGTCGGGATCCCACGGCCCCCTGCAGACGGAATGTGGCGGCCGTCCCACTTTCGGGACACCCGGTCCCGCGATTGGGACGCAGGTCCGCCGGGAAGGGCTCTGGATCGCGAGCTTACCGATTTGGAATCAATATTTGAATCTACGGCACAGACCTCGCTGGAGGTTGCGCGACCGCACGCCGGAGTTCTTTATGGACATCGCCATCGACCGACCCAAATCCAGGCGCAAGCCCCTGCTCATCGGGGCCGGGGCCCTGGCCGGTCTGGGGCTCCTCTTCGCCCTCAGCCGCCTTCAACCTGCAGCGCCGGAGGTGGATCGCCAGAGCCTGCTGGTCGATGCCGTGAAGCAGGGCCCCCTGGTCCTGGAAGTGCGCGGCACCGGCACCCTGGTGCCCGTGGACGTGCGGATCCTCACCGCACCCGTGGCCTGCAAGGTGGAGCGCATCCACCTCTATCCCGGCACCGCGGTGAAGGAGGCGAGCCTCATCGCGGAGCTCTCCAGCCCCGAAGCCGTCCAGGCCGCCGAGGAGGCCCGGTGGAACCTGAAGAAGGCGGAGGCGGACTTCCGCCTGAACCAGCTGACCCAGCGCAGCGCGTTGACCTCCGCGAAGGCCGGTGCCGCGGAATCCGAGGCGGGCCTGCGCGCCGCGGAGCGCCTCTTCAAAGAGGGCCTCGTGGCCGAGAGCGAGGTGCTCCGGGCCCGGGCCCGGCACGAGGAGGCTTCCGGCCGCCTGGCCACGGAGACCGCCCGCCTGGAGCTCTTCGACGGCAAGGGCGGCATCGCCCCGGCCCGTGCGGCCCTCGAGCAGGCCCGGGCCCAGTACACCCTCAAGGCCTCCCAGGTGGCGGCCCTGAGCCTCCGCCCGGGCATGAGCGGCACCCTGCAGCTCCTCCCCCTCCAGGTGGGTCAACAGCTGGCGCCGGGTGCCGTGCTGGCCAAGGTGGCCAAGGCCATGCCCCTCAAGGCCGAGCTGAAGGTGAGCGAGGTGCAGGCCAAGGACATCCAGGTGGGTCAGGTGGCCCGGGTGGACACCCGCAACGGGATCGTGGAAGGCCGGGTGCAGCGGGTGGATCCCTCCGTGCAGAACGGCACCGTGCTGGTGGAGATCGGCCTCCCGGGTGATCTGCCCAAGGGCGTGCGCCCCGACCTCAGCGTGGATGGCGTCATCGAGCTGGATCGGGTCACCAGCGCCCTGCAGGTGGGGCGGCCCGTGCAGGCCCAGGCGGGCGGCGCCCTCACCCTCTTCCGCCTCAATGCCGAAGGCACCGAAGCCCTGCGCGTGAAGGTGCGCCTGGGCCGGGCCTCCGTGAACACCGTGGAAATCCTCGAAGGCCTGAAGCCCGGCGACAAGGTGATCCTCTCGGACACCGCCGCCTGGGACGCCCACGACCGCCTTCGCATCCGATAGGAGACCGCCATGGCCATCCTCCTCCAGGACCTCCGCCTCGCCCTGCGCAACCTCCTGCGCGTGCCCCAGTTCACCTGGCCCGCCCTCCTAGTGCTGGCCCTGGGCCTGGGCGCCACCGCCGCCATGGTGGGCACCCTGCGCACGGTCTTCTTCTCGGCCCCGCCCTTTCCGGAGCCGGAGCGCACCCATTCGCTCTGGTGGTCGGATGAACGCAAGTGGACCCGGCCCGCCTCCTGGCCCCTCTACCTGGAGGTGAAGGACCGCCTCAAGGGCGTCGCCACCGTGGAGGGCATCAGTTCCGGGGACATGAACCTGGGGGGGGATGGCGATCCCGAGGTGGTGGTCGTGGGCCGCATCACCCCCGGCTTCTTCCAGGTGTTCCCGGTCCAGCCCCTGCTGGGCACCCTCACCTGGGAGCCCAGCACCACCCGCGGCGTGATCCTCACGGAGGGCATCTGGCGCAACCGCTACGCCGCGGACCCCGCCATCCTCGGCCGCACCGTGCAGGTGAACGGGGAGAGCCACCCGGTGATCGCGGTGGTACCCGCCACCCTGCGCCTCCGGGGCGTGCAGGTGTTCATCCCCCTCGTGCCCAGCCCCAGCAACCTCCAGGGTCGGTACAACCGCTTCATGCCCATCTACGCCCGCACCGCCCCGGGTGTCACCGAGGCCCGCTTCAAAGCGGAGCTGGAGGTTCTCTCCAAGGCCATGGCCGCGGAGCACCCGGGTGAGCAGGAGGCCACCACGCGCCTGGCAAGCTCCATCTACCTCCTGCAGCGCCGCGAGGCCCACAGGACCCTCGGCGCCATCCTCTCCCTGGCCACGGCCCTCCTGGTGGCCATCACCCTCGTGAACCTCGCCAATGCCATGCTGGCCCGCGTGTTGGTGGGTGCGGAGGATACGGCCCTGCGGGTGGCCCTGGGCGCCAACCGCTGGATGGCCGTGCGGCCCCGCCTGATGGAGGCGCTGGTGATCTGCACCGGGGGCACCCTCCTCGCGCTGGGGGTGGCCCAAGTGGCCCTGGTGCTCCTCCGCCCCACGGTGGGCAAGGACCTCCAGGCCATCCGCCCCCTGACTTTGGATGCCGGATTGCTGGGATGGACCAGCCTCGCGGCCTTCCTCGTGGCCCTGGGACTCGGGGGCATCCCCGGTCTGCTCATCAGCCGCTTCCGGTTGGGCGCCCTCCTCAACTCCGGCGGCCGTGGGCTGGTGAAAGGTGGCTCCAGGGGCCTCCGCGTGGCCCTCGTGGTGGTGCAGGTCTCCCTGGCCCTCACCCTGCTGGCAAGCTTCGCCTCCCTGGGCAGCCTCCTGCTGAAGCTGCAGGGCACCCCCCTCGGCCTGCGCACCCAGGGCGTGGCCGTGTTCACCTGCGACACGAGCGCCAAGACCCCCGAGGCCGGCAAGCAGGCCGACCTCAAGGCCATGGCGCTCCTGGCCCGCCTCCGCGCCATCCCCGGGGTCACCCAGGCCGGCAGCATCGCCATGCTGCCCGTGGAGGCCTTCGGGTGGAACTTCAAGAGCGAGATCCACGACCGCCCCATGCGGGAGGACGAATGGGTGGAGATGCGCACCGCGAGTCCCGGGCTCTTCGACGCCTTCGGCATCAAGCTCCGCGCCGGGCGGGATTACACCGACGCCGACATGACCTCCAACGCCCCCGTGGCCATCGTCAGCGAGTCCCTGGCCCGCAACTTCTGGCCCGGCAAGGATCCCATCGGCCAGGAGTTCAAATCCGACGACAAGTGGTTCCAGGTGGTCGGCGTGGTTTCGGACGTGCGGAACGCCGGCCCCGCCAATGATTCCCACCAGATGGTCGCCTACTTCCCCTCCCCCACCGGGATGGCCTCCACCACCTTCGTGGTGCAGTACGGGAATCCCCGGCTCATGGACCTCAACGCCCTGCGACGCGCGGCCCGGGAAGTGGCCCCGGACTGGCCTGCCAAGGGCATGCGCCCCATGGAGGACGTGGTGGGCGAGAACCTGGCCGGCCTCTCCACCCAGGTGCAGCTCCTCGGCTTCGCCGGCGCCCTGGCCCTGGTCCTGGCCCTGGCGGGGCTGCACAACCTCCTCGTCTACCTCGTGGCGCAACGCACCCGGGAATTCGGGGTGCGCGCCGCCCTGGGCGCCACCCCCGGTCAGATCCTCCAGCAGGTGCTGCGCAGCGGCGTGTGGACCGGCCTCCTGGGCACGGGCCTGGGGGTCGCCGCGGCGCTGATCGCGGGCAGATTGCTCGCCGCCGTGCTGGCCGACGCCCAACCCGCCAACACCGCAAGCCTCCTCTGGTCCGCCGCCGCCCTCCTCCTCGGATCCACCCTCGCCAGCCTCATCCCCGCCTACCGGGCCGCCCGCATCCAGCCCGCGGAAGCCCTTCGCCAGAACTGAACGGAGCCACCCATGACCAAGCCCCTCATCCGCCTCGAGTCCATCCGCAAGGTGTTCACCACCGAGGAGGTCGAAACCCACGCGCTCTCCGAGATCCACCTGGAGATCAAGGAGGGGGAGTTCCTCTCCATCGCCGGCCCTTCCGGTTGCGGCAAGTCGACCTTGCTCTCCATCCTGGGCCTCCTGGACACGCCCACCAGCGGCGCCTACACGCTCAATGGCAAGGCCGTGGCCGGCCTGGGTCTCGCGGAGCGCGCCCGGGTGCGCAACCGGGAGATCGGCTTCATCTTCCAGGGCTTCAACCTCATCGGCGATCTCACCGTGTTCGAGAACGTGGAGCTGCCCCTGGTCTACCGGGGCATGCCCGCCGGGGAGCGGCGCCAGCGGGTCCTCGACAGCCTCGAGGAGGTGGGCATGAGCCACCGCGCCAAGCACCTGCCCAGCCAGCTCAGCGGGGGTCAGCAGCAGCGCGTGGCCGTGGCCCGGGCCGTGGCGGGTCGACCCACCATCCTCCTGGCGGACGAACCCACGGGCAACCTCGACAGCACCAACGGCGAGGCGGTGATGGAGCTGCTGAAGGATCTCCACCGCCGCGGCAGCACGGTGTGCATGGTGACCCACGACGCCCGCTTCGCCGACTTCGCCGAGCGCAGCATCCACCTCTTCGACGGCCGGGTGGTCGACGAGCGCCAGGCCAGCTGACCCCGCCCCCCGGAGCCTCCATGTCGTCGATGTTCTCCGCCCTCCGTCAAGCGCTCCGGGGTCTGCTGAAGACCCCGGCGTTCACGGTCACCGCCGTGCTCACCCTCGCTCTGGGCATCGGCGCCAACGCCGCCATCTTCAGCCTGGTGGATCGGATGCTCCTGAAGCCACTTCCCCTTCCCCAGGCCGATCGCCTGGTGGTGGTGACGGAGTTCCGGGACCCGGGGTATGACAACTTCTCCTACCCGGATTTCCTCGACGTCCAGCGGGAGAGCCGATCCTTCTCCGGCATGGCGGGCCTCCTGCAGAGCACCGCCGTGCTCAGCGGCGATGGCGAACCCGAGCGCCTCCGGATGGGGAACGTGAGCGGGAACTTCTTCCAGGTGGTGGGGGTCCAACCCCGACTGGGCCGGGGCTTCACGGAACCGGAGTCGGACTTCAACGGCCCCTCCGCCCTGGTCCTGAGCCACGGCCTCTGGCGGCGGCGCTTCGGGGGGGATCCCGCGGTGGTGGGACGCACCCTCCGCATCAACGGCCGGGAGGTCCCCGTGGTGGGCGTCATGCCCGAGGGCTTCGAGCTGCCCTACGCGCTCCGCGGGGCCGACCTCTTCACCCCGCTCCGACTCGACGAGGATCAGCGCACCGCCCGGGGTTCCCACTTCCTCCCGGCCATCGGGCGGCTGAAGGAGGGCGTGAGCCTGGAGGCGGCCCGGGAGGAGGTCCGCGGGATCGTGGCCCGCATGGCCCAGTCCATGCCCGAGACCAATCGGAAGTACCAGGGCAAGGTCGTGACCGTGCAGGAGGAGGTCACCCGCAAGACCCGCCCCGCGCTGCTCGCGCTCCAGGGCGCCGTGGGCTTCGTGCTCCTCATCGCCTGCGCCAACGTGGCCAACCTCCTGCTCGCCCGCAGCGGGGCCCGCACCCGGGAGCTGGCCATCCGCGCCGCCCTGGGCGCGGACCGGCGGCGGCTCGTGGGGCAGCTCCTGGGGGAGGGCGGCGTGCTCGCCCTCCTGGGCGCCACCGCGGGACTCGGCGTGGCCCGGATCGCCCTGGTGGGGCTCGGCCAGGTGATCCCCTTCGGCCCCGCCGGGATTCCGGCCCTCGATGGGCGCACGCTCGGATTCACCTTCGCACTCGCCCTGGCCTCGGTGGTGGTCTTCGCCCTCGTCCCGGCCTTCCAGGCGAGCCGACCCGACCTCGTGGGGGGCCTCCGCGAGGGTGCCAAGGGCTCCGCCGGCCCGGGGCAGCGCCGCCTCCGGCAGGCCCTCGTCGTGGGGGAAGTGGCCCTGGCCACCGCCCTTCTCGCCAGCGCGGGGCTCATGGTCCGCAGCCTCTGGTCCCTGCAGCGGGTGGACCCCGGCTTCCAGCACCAGGACGTGGTCACGGCGGGCCTCACGCTTCCGGCCGCCCGTTATCCGGAACCCCGCGACCAGCGGGCCTTCCTCCAGCGCCTGGTGACCCGGGCCGGGGAGCTGCCGGGTGTCACCGCCGCCGCCGCGGTGGATCTGCTCCCGCTCGGAGGGGCCAGCAATACCTCCACCTACCTGATCGATGGCGAACCGGGCGGGGGTGAGCCTCCCTCCGTGGAGCATCGCGCCGTCTCCCCCGATTTCTTCCGCACCCTGGGCATACCCCTGCTCCGGGGGCGCACCTTCAACCCCGGAGAAGGGGGCGTGGCGCTCGTGAGTTCGGCCTTCGCCCGCCGCCACTGGCCCGCCGGCGACCCCCTCGGGCACCGGATCTCCTTCGGGGGGTCCGAAGGCCCCTGGGTGACCCTCATCGGCGTGGTGGGTGACATCCGGACGGAGGACCTCGGCCGCGAACCCCATCCGCAGGTGTTCATGCCCATCCAGGATCCCACCCGGGGACCGGTGCTCCAATCCACGCTCGTGCTCAAGGGCCCCGCGCCCGAGGCCCTGGTGCCCGGGCTCCGCGCCCTGCTGCGGGAGCTGGATCCCGAGCTGCCCCTCTCCCGGGTTCAGCCCATGACCACCTACCTCCATCAGGAGCAGGAGGCCTCCCGCGCCCGGGGCATCCTCTTCGCGGCCTTCGCCCTGGTGGCCCTCCTGCTCTCCGGCATCGGCATCTTCGGGGTCACGAGCACCCTGGTGATCCAACGTACCCAGGAGATCGGGGTGCGCATGGCCCTGGGCGCCCAGGCCAAGGATGTCCTCCTCCTCGTGCTATCGCAGGGCATGACCCCGCTCCTCATCGGCCTCGCCATCGGGGTGGCGGGGGCCGTGGGGCTGGGACAGGTCCTCGCCGGGCAGCTCCACGGGGTGACCCCGCTGGATCCCCTCACCTTCGCGGGCGTGCTGGGGGCGCTGGGCCTCACCGGACTCGTGGCCACGCTCCTGCCCGCCCTGCGGGCCACGCACGTGGATCCCCTCGTGGCCCTGCGGCGCGAATAGTCCGCCCACCATCCATCCCCCATGCCCCTCCAGGGAAGGACCCCATGAAGCCCATGTCGCTCCTGCGCTCCGTGCTCCGGGAACCCCGCACCAGCCTCCCGGCGGTGCTCATGCTCGCCTTCGGCATCGGGGCCTTCACATGGATGCTTGCCCTGCACCGCAGCCTGATGCTGCGGAGCCTGGATGTGCCCGAGGCCGCCCAGCTCGTGTCCCTCTGGAACGGGAGCCGGTCCCAACCGGACAGCCACGGGACCCCGAGTCCGCTGGAACTCCAGGCCATGCGTCGGTACCCCCAGGTCTTCGAAGGGGTGGCGGCCTATGCCCCATGGAATGTCAGCCTGGAGCTGGGCACCCCCCAGCGCTTCAAGCTGGACTCCGTGACCCCGGATTTCTTCGAAGTGCTGCGCATCCAACCCGCCCTGGGTGGCGGCCTCCGCCCGGAAGACGCGATCCCCGGCGCACCGCGGGCGCTGCTCCTTACCCATGGTGCCTGGACCCGGATCTTCGGGGGGGATCCCGCGGTGATGGGACGGGAACTGCGCCTGGATGGCGTGCCTTACCGCCTGGCAGGGGTGCTGCCCCGGTCCTTCCAGACGCCGCATGGCACGGAGGGGTTCACGCCTTTCCAATGGACGGAGGCCCGGGCCCAGGGGGGCGGCAACTTCCTGCGCGTGGTCGCCCGCCTGCGGCCCGGGGTCTCCCTGACCCAGGCCCGCAGCGCCATGGCCAACCTCACCGAATCCCTGAAGGCCCGGTGGCGGGCTGAGGGCGCGGCCGAGGAGGATCTCCGGGAGCTCACCTACGGGGCCACCCCCCTGGCCCAGGATCAACTGGGCAAGGGGTTTCAGGTGCTGCAAGTGCTGGCGGTGGGCACCGCCTTCGTGCTGCTCCTGGCGGTCCTGAACGCCAGTGGCATCCTCCTCGCCCGGGGGCTCTCCCGGCGACGCGATCTCGCCGTTCATGCCGCACTGGGGGCCGAGCCCCGACAATTGCGCTGGCTGGTGGTGCAGGAAGGGGTCCTGCTGGGCCTCCTCGGTGCCGCCCTCGGCGTGGGCTTGGCGGTGGCCGGCCTCAGGGGCGCCAGCGCCGCCTTGGGGTGGAGCTTTCCCGATCTGAACCTGAAAGGGGTCCACTTGGATGGAGCCGTCCTGGGTTGGACGGCCCTCCTCGGCCCCCTGGTGGGTGGAGGTTGTGCGCTGTGGGCCCTCCCGCGCCTGAACCTGGCGGAGGCCCTGAAATCCCGGGCCCGTGGGCTGCGCGGTTCGGGCAATCGCACCCGACGGTGGCTGGTGGCGGGTCAGCTGGCCCTGGCCACGGCCCTCCTGGGCGCCACCTTCAGCGTCAACGTGGGCCTCTCCCACCTCCTGAACCTCGATGCGGGATATGACGCATCGGGATCCTGGTCCTTCGAGTTCAATCCCCCCGCGACCAAGGACTTCCCGGAATTGGCCGGGCGCCTGGAGCGCTTGCGGAGCCGGCTCGCGGAGCTGCCCGGGGTCCAGTCTGCAGGCCTCACCAACAACGTTCCCATGACCGGTTTCCGCAGTGATCTGGCCTTCAACGCCCCTTCGGGCGAACGCCTGGATCCCCAGGCCCGCAGCGCTTCGCCCGGAGCCCTGGAGGCTCTGGGACTCCGCCTGCTCCGCGGGCGGACCTTCACCCCCCAGGATGGCGCCCAGGCACCGAAGGTGATGGTGCTGAACCGCAGCCTCGCCCGCCTCGCCTTCGGTGCGGGGGACCCGGTGGGCAAGACCCTGAACCTCGGGATCCCGTTCACCATCGTGGGAGTGGTCGAGGATCACCGGGAGTTCGGCCCCGGCCAGCCCCCGCCCCCGACCTACTGGGTGCCCCTGCCCCAGGCGGACTTCCTCTGGAACGTCCAGTTGCATGCGGTGCTTCGCACGGGCCCCACAGCCCCCGCCCGCAGCGAACTGGAGGCCGCCCTGAAGGAGGTGCTTCCGGGGGTGGCCATGCATCGGCTCGTGCCCCTGTCGGTCCGGATCAACGAGGCCCTGGGACCCCAGCGCATGGTGCGGGCCTTCCTGCTCGTCTTCTCGGGGCTGGCCCTCCTCCTGGGCGCCGGGGGCGTGTTCGGGTTGATGGCCGCGAATGTCGCCGAGCGGAGATCGGAACTGGCCGTGCGCTCCGCGCTGGGCGCCGAGCCCCTGGGCCTCCTCACCCTCGTCCTGCGGGATGCGGCCCTCCTGGCCGGCCTGGCGGGTCTCCTCGGCGGCCTGGGGGCCATCCTCCTGGAACAGGGAGGGCGCCCCCTCCTGGGTCCCTGGCCCGACCCCGGGCTTGCCGCGCCGGCCCTCGCCCTGGCCGCACTCGTGGCCGCGGCCCTGCTGGCCGCCCTCGGGCCAGCCCTGCGCGCGGCCACCACGCATCCAGCCGAAGCGCTCCGATCGGAGTGATACTGGGTCATGCCCTCCCGCATCCTCGTCGCCGACGATCAGCCCGATATCCGGGAGGCCCTGCGCCTGCTCCTGAAGGGCGAGGGTTACAGCGTGCTCGCGGCGGAGGATCCGGGGGCCGCTCGGAAGGAGCTGGAACTCCGCCCACCGGACCTGCTGCTCATGGACCTCAACTACCAGCGCGACACCACCTCCGGTGCGGAGGGCCTGGAGCTGTTGGCCGCCGCCCTGGCCACCGATCCGCACCTCCCCGTGGTGGTCATGACCGGGTACGGCACCATCGAACTGGCCGTGGAGGCCATGCGTCGCGGCGCCCGGGATTTCATCCAAAAACCCTGGGACAACGAGCGCCTCCTGGCCGTCCTCCGCACCCAGCTGGAATTGGCCACCGCCCTGCGAACCTCCCGGCGCCTCACCGCCGAGAACGCGCTGCTTCGAGGGGAACGTGCGCCGGCCCTGGTCGCTCGCAGCCGGACCATGCAGCAGCTCCTGGAGCTGGCGGCCAAGGTGGCCCCCAGCGATGCCCCCATCCTCATCACCGGTGAGAACGGCACCGGCAAGAGCCTCCTGGCTGAGGTGATCCACCGGGGCAGCCGACGGTCCGGTGGCCCCTTCCTCACCCTCAACGCCGGGGGCCTCGCCGAGGGGGTGCTGGAAAGCGAGCTCTTCGGACATGTGAAGGGGGCATTCACGGATGCGCGGCAGGATCGGGCCGGGCGCTTTGAATTGGCGGAAGGAGGCACCCTCTTCCTGGATGAGATCGGAAACGCCCCTGCGGGGCTGCAGACCCGCCTCCTGCGGGTCCTGGAAACGGGAGAGTTCGAGCGGGTGGGGGCCAGCCGCACCCAGCGCGCCGACGTGCGGCTGCTCTCGGCCACCAACGCCGATCTGGAGGCCGCAGTGGCCGCGGGGCGGTTCCGCCAGGACCTGCGCTTCCGCCTCAATACGGTGGAACTCCACCTTCCACCCCTGCGGGAACGCCGCGAGGACATCACGCCCCTGGCGGAGCACTTCCTGGCCCGTCATGCCGCCAAGTACCACCGCACCTTCGACGGATTCGACCCCGAGGCGCTCCAGGCCCTCCAGCGCCATCCCTGGCCGGGCAACGTGCGGGAGCTGGGCCACGCGGTGGAGCGGGCCGTGCTCATCGCCCCCGGCCCCCGGCTCCGGGCTGCGGACCTCCTTCTGGCGCAGGGGCGCGAGGCGGCCGCCGAGGATCTGAGCCTGGAGGAGATGGAGACCCTCTTCATCCGCAAAGCCCTGGCCCGCCATGGCAGTGCCACCGCCGCCGCCGAGGCCCTGGGCCTCTCCCGCAGCGCCTTCTACCGCCGGCTCCAGAAACTGGGGCTCCAGCCCGGATGAGCGGCCTGAGCCACGAGCGACGCATCCAGCTGCTGGCGATGGCGGCCATGATGGTGCCCACCGCCGCCGGCGCCTTCCTGCTGCTGCATCCGGGCGTGGGGCGCCCCCACGGATTCGCCCTCCTGGGCCTCTCGGCCGTCATCGCCCTTGGGTTCACGGTGCACCTGCGCCGGCGGGTGCGGCACCCCCTGCAGACGCTGGCGAACTTGCTGGCGGCGCTGCGGGAGGGCGATTTCTCCTTCCGGGGCCGGGCGGGCGGGGCGGATGCCTTGGGCGTCGCCTTCCAGGAACTGAATACGTTGGCGGAGCTGCTGCAGCAGCAACGGGTGGGCACGTTGGAAGCCACCGCCCTCCTGCGCACGGTGATCGAGGAAATCGATGTGGCCATCTTCGCCTTCGATGAAGGGGATCGGCTCCGCCTGGTGAACCCCGCTGGTGCGGCCCTCCTCGGCAGTTCCCGGGAGCGGGCCCTGGATCGGCCCGCCGCGGAACTGGGGCTCGGGGAGGCCCTCGGCGGCGGCGATACCCTGCTGGAGCTGGCCTTCCCAGGCGGGGCCGGCCGGTTCGAGCTGCGGCGGAGCACCTTCCGCCAGGGGGGGCGACCCCACCGCCTCCTGGTGATGTCGGACCTCACCCGCGCCCTCCGGGAACAGGAGCGGGAGGCATGGCAGCGCCTGGTGCGGGTGCTCAGCCACGAGATCAACAACAGCCTTGCCCCCATCCAATCCCTGGCCGGCAGCCTCGACGCACTCACCCGCAAATCCCCGCCCCCCGACGACCTGCAGGCAGATCTGCAGGCGGGGCTGGCCGTCATCGAACGCCGCAGCGCCGGCCTCCAGCGCTTCCTCGCCGCCTACGCCCGCCTGGCCAAGCTGCCCGCCCCGCGGCTGGCGCCCGTGGACCTCCAGGAGCTCCTCCCCCGGGTGGCGCGACTGGAGACCCGTTGCGCCATCCTCTGCTCCCCTGGGCCGAACCTCCGCGTGAGTGCGGATGGGGACCAGCTGGAGCAGGCGCTCATCAACCTCCTGCGCAATGCCGCGGAGGCCGGGGGCGAAGGTGGGACCGTCCACCTCGGGTGGCACCGGGAGGGCCGGTGGGCCTGCGTGGAGGTGCTGGATGAGGGCCCTGGGCTGCCCCCCGCCGCCAACCTCTTCGTGCCCTTCTTCACCACCAAGCCCGGGGGCTCGGGCATCGGGTTGGCGCTGGTTCGCCAGATCGCCGAGGCCCATGGCGGGAGCATCCTGCTGGAGGATCGCGGCGACCGTCCGGGCGCCCGGGCCCTGCTCCGCCTTCCGATCCCGGCCTGAACCCGGGCCGATGGGGGACAATGGGCCCGGAGGCCCCCATGCACACCCTGCTCCTCACCCTTCCCGCCCTGGTCTCCCAGCAGCCTGCGCCCCTTCCGGGCGCCGTGGAGATCCAGCCCGGTCGCTTCGTGGTACTGGGTACCCCGGGACCCGAGACCTTCGCCGGGCTCAAAGCCGCGGGCATCACCCATGTGCTCAACCTCCGCACCGAGGGGGAGGCTGATGTCACCGCGGACACCGCCACCACGAAGGCCGCGGGGGCGGTCTATGATCGCTGCCCCCTGGATCGCGAACCCAGCCCCGCCGCGTTGGATGCTTTCCGCGCCCGGGTGAAGGCCCTTCCGAAGGGAGCCCGCGCGCTCATCCACTGCGCCTCGGGGAACCGCGTGGCCGGGGCCCTGTTCACCTTCTGGGTGCTCGACGAAGGCATGTCCGAGGGGGATGCCCTCGCCCTGGCCCGGAAGGCCGGGTTGAAGAACCCCGTCACGGAGCAGGCTGCGAAGGCCTATGTCGCTGGCCGGAAGCGGGCCCCCGCCGCCAAGCCCTGAGGTCAAAACGGATCCGGGTGTCCGTGACGAATTTGTGACGGATATTGCGCCACCGGGGCCTATCCATCGGATCGTCCCCCCGGAGGCCGCCATGCTGCTGCCGCTCATGCTTCCCGTCCTGATCGCCCAGGCTCCTGATGCCCGCATCCCCAATGCCGTGGAAATCGCCCCTGGCGTGTTCGTGCACCACAGTGCACCGGATCCCGCCGCCTATGCCGCCCTCAAGGCCGCAGGCATCCAGAAGGTCATCGACGTCCGCCGCGACGGCGAGCCCGGCGCCAACGTGGCCGAGGAGCAAAGCCAGCTCGCGGCCCTCGGCATCGCCTACTACCGCTACGCCGTGCCGGTGGCCCCCCCCAAGGGGGACTACGACCGCTTCCGCGCCATCCTGAGGGAAGCCAAGGGCATGCGCGTGCTCGTGCACTGCGGCGATGGCAACCGCGCCTCCGCCCTCCTCTGCGGCTGGTTGATCCTGGATCGCCAGATGGCCCCGGAGCGGGCGCTGGAGGTGGCGCATCGCAACGGCCTGCGCCGCGCGGACACGGAGGATTCCCTCAAGCGGATGCTCGCCGGCTACGGCCGCGCTTCCTGAGCGGTCACTCCGCGGCGGCCAGCCGCTGCGGCACCGGCACATAGGCCTTGCGCAGGGCCTCCGGGGCCTGCGCCCAGGCCCGCTGCGCGGCCTCCCGGCTGGCGAAGTGGCCGTAGCAGGCCTGCCAGGCCCGGAGCCCATCCTTGCGGGGCCAGGGGAGGATCAGGAGACGGTCCGCGTGGCGACCGGCCTGCCGGGCCACGGTGGGTAGGCCTTGGGCCGGAAGGGCCACCAGGAGGCGCAGGGTCCATCGCCCCGCGGCCTTGGCCTGGGCCGCAGCGCCCGCCCGCAGGGCCAGGTCCAACTTCCCTTCGCGAAGCGCCTTCACCGCATCCACGGGGCCTTCGACTCCAGGCAGCACCCGTACCTCCAGGCTGCGGCTGAGGCCCCCGGCGAGATTGCTCACGCTCAGGGTGTAGATCGTGGTGCGCTCCGGCACCACGGTGACCCGCTCCCGCCCCGTGAGCTCGAGACCGCCCGGCTCCAGGCGCACCCGGGCTTCGCCCTGGCACTCCCAGGCCAATTCCACCGGCTGGCCCGGCCGCACCTCCACGGCGCTGGCCGTGAAGCTGCACACCCGCGCCGGGGCGAGGTCCCGGGGTGTGGGGAGCACCTTCACGTCGAGGCTGCGGCTCTGGCCCCCCGCTTCGTTCGTGACAGTGAGGGTGTAGCGCGTGTCCTCCTGGGGGGTCACCACCACGAAGCTGCGGCCATCCAGTTCCAGGCCTCCCGGCTCCAGGCGCACCTTCGCGGCCCCGGTGCACTCCCAGCTGAGCACCACGGGATCCCCCGGCAGCACCTTGCCCGAGCTCGCATCGAAGGTGCACACTCGGGCGGGTTCGCCCAGGGGCAGGCCGGGATCCACGGCCACGGTGGCTCGGGCCAGCTCGCGCCCCCCTGGAACCGAGCGCAGCACGTAGGTGGTGGATTGACTCGGCCGGAGTGTCAGCTGGCCGGATTCCCCCAGCTGCAGATCCCCGGGCTCCAGGCGCACCACGCCCACGCCCGGCGCCGCCCAGCGCAGGAGCAGGGGCTGGCCCGGCCGCACCTTCGCCTCCGACAGCTCCAGACGGACCGGGGCCTGGGCCTGGGCCATGAGGCTGGCGGACAGCAGGGCTGGGACGGACAGGGCGCGCACACCCCAGGTTCCCACACTCACCCCCCTGGATCTCAGTTTCAGGAGTGGTTCATCCGATGAAATCCACCAGGTTCACCCCGGACCCCAGCCCTGTTCCAGGGAGGCGAAAATGCGCGTGCTCAGGCGTTGGCCCCTTCGCGGGAAGCTCCTCCTCATGCTGGCCCTGCCCCTGGCCGCCCTCGCCTGGTTCAGCGTGGCGGACCTCCTGGAGGCCCGCCGCAGCCAGGCCGAGATGCGCTCCGCCCGGGAGCTGGCCCTCCTCGCCCGCACCACCGGAGAACTCGTGCACGAGCTCCAGAAGGAGCGGGGGATCACCGCCGGGTACCTCTCCAGCAAGGGGGCCCGCTTCGCCTCCGAGATGGTCCAGATCCGGGGGAAGGTCGATGCCCGCCGGAAGGACTTCCAGGCGGCCCTCGACCAGGGGCTCCACCTGGAATCGGGTAGCCCCGCCCAGCTTCGGATCGCCACGGCCCTGACCGAGCTCCAGAACCTGAAGGCCTGGCGGGAGGGATCGGAGCGCCTGGAAGTGGCGCCCCCCACCCACCTCGCCAACTACACCCGCCTGGTGGGTCGCCTGCTCGACGTGGTGGAGCGGATCCCCGAATTCTCGAGGGACAGCCGCACCTTCGCGGCGGGACACGCCTACCTGCAGATCATGCGGGTGAAGGAGTACAGCGGCATCGAGCGGGCCACCCTCAACGCCGCCTTCACCACGGACCGCTTCCCCACCGGGGGGTTCGAGCGGTTCACCACCCTCACGGGACAGCAGGAGGCCGCCCTCCAGGCCTTCCGCGGTCTGGCGTCCCCGGCGCTGGTCCAGGAGATCGACGACCGGCTCAATGGCGCCTTCCGGACCGACTTCCTGGCCCTCCGTTCAGTGGCCCTCGCCAAGGGGGAGTCGGGTCCCTTCGGCGTGGATCCCGCCCGCTGGTTCGCCCTGGCCACCGCCCGCATGGACGCCATGAAGGGGGTGGAGGATCAGGCGGGGACCCTCCTCATCGCGGAGGTCACGGAATTGGCCCGGGCCGCCCGGGTGCACTTCATCCTCGCCCTCCTGGCCGTGACCACCTGCCTCGGCGGCTCGCTCCTGCTGGCCCAGGCCGTGGCCCGATCCATCGCGGGCCCCCTCGACCAGTGCACCTTGGCCGCGGATCGCATCGCCCACGGGGACCTGGACCCACCCCTGGATCCGGAGGGGAGCGATGAAGCCGCCCAGCTGCAGGCCGCCATGGCCCGCATGGTGCAGACGCTGCAGCGCCTCATCGGTGATCTCAACGGGATGACGGCCGCCCATGAGGCGGGCGGTACCGACCGCCGGATGGAAGTCGCCCAGTTCCCCGGGGCCTATGGGGCCATGGCCGGGGGTGTGAACGAAATGGTCGCCGGGCACGTCGCGGTGATGGCCAAGGTCATCGGCACCATGCAGGCCTTCGGCCAAGGCGATTTCGAGATCCCCCTGGAGACCTTCCCGGGCCAGCGCGCCCGCATCAACGAGACCGTGGAAGGGGTTCGCGAGAACCTCCGTCGCCTGAACCATGAGATCCGCGCTCTCATCGGGGCCGCCCAGCAGGGACGCCTCGGGATCCGGGGGGATGAATCGGCGTTTGAAGGGGATTGGCGGGCGCTGGTGCAGGGCCTCAACCACCTCATGGGGGCCGTGGCCGTTCCCCTGGAGGAGGTCATGACCACCCTCGAGAAGCTCGCCGAGGGCGACCTGACCGTCTCCCTGGAGGGGACCCGACAGGGGCACTTCAAGGCCCTGGCCGACGCCGTGAACCACACCGCCCAGCGCATGCGGGGCACCCTGATGGAGATCCGCCAGGGCGTGGCCACCCTCGCCAGCTCAGCGGAGGAACTGACGGCCACCAGCCGGCAGATGGCCCTCCGGGCCGACGGCATGACCCAGCAGGCGGAATCCGCCGTGAGGGCCACCGAGCAATCCGTGGGCAATGTCGCCGGCATCGCCTCCGAGGTGGAGGCGGCGCACCTGAACGTGCGCACCGTGGCCGCCGGGGTGGAGGAGGTGAGCGCCAACACCACCACGGTGGCCAGCGCCTCCGAGGAGGTCAGCGCCAACCTCCGCTCCGTGGGCGCCGCGGTGGAGGAGATGAGCACCAGCCTCCAGGCCATCGCCGCCACCAGCGAGAAGGTCAAGGGGTCGGTGGATGCCGTGACCGGGGCCGTGGCCGACATGGCGGACAGCCTGCGGGAGGTCTCCACCAGCAGCGGCAAGGCCGCTGGCGTGGCCGCCGCGGCCGCGGACTCCGCAAACCGCTCGGCCCAGCTCATGGACGCCCTGGGGCAGAGCGCCCAGGAGATCGGGAAGGTCGTGGAGGTGATCAAGGGCATCGCGGATCAGACCAACCTCCTGGCCCTCAATGCCACCATCGAGGCGGCCAGTGCAGGCGAGGCCGGGCGTGGCTTCGCGGTGGTCGCTGGCGAAGTGAAGGTGCTCGCCAAGCAGACCGCACGGGCCACCGAGGACATCCGGGCCCAGGTCGAGGGCATGCAGGCCAGCACCCGCGCCGCCGTGGCCTCCATCCGGGAGATCGTGCGCGTGATCCATGAGATCGATGACATCAGCTCCACCATCGCCCAGACCGTGGCCATCCAGACCGTGAGCACGCAGGAGGTGCGCCGGGAGGTGGAGGAGGCTGCCCTCGGTACCGCCTCCGTGGCACGCAACGTCCACCAGGCTGCGGCCGGCGCGAACGAGGTGAGCCGCAATGTGCAGGAGGCCGTGGGCGGGGTGGGCGAGATCGCCCGCAACGTGGCCCAGCTGGCCCTGGGCACGCGGGACATGGCCCACCATGCCGCCGAGGCAGCCGGGAGCATGCAGGCCATGACCCGCAATTCCACCGCGGCCGCCGGAGGCATGACCCAGGTGGGCGCCGATGTGGCCGGCGTGAATGGCGCAGCCCGGGAGACCCTGCGCGGCGCGGCGGATACCGCCACCGCCTCCCAGGAGCTGGCCCGCCTGGCCGCATCCCTTGAGAAGGCCGTTTCCGTGTTCAGGATCTGAGGCAGGGGGGACCTCCCCTGCGCGGAAGCCCCGCCCCCGGGTACCGTGGAGGGATCCCCCGGGTGCCCATGCCATCCCAACTCCCCTCCCGACTCCTCCGCCTGGAGGAGGAGCGCCGAAGCCTGCTGGCGGACCTCTCGGCCTGGAACCCCTCCGACCTGACGACCCGCCCCCGCGCCGGGGGATGGTCCGCCCTGGAGATCCTCGAACACCTGGTGATCGCGGAACGGGAGATCCTCGCCCACCTGCCTGACCCCGCCGCGCTCACCTCCCGACCCCGCCGACCCCGCCACCGGTTCCGGTACGCCCTCGTCTGGCTGGTCCTGTGGCTCCGGATCCCCGTGAAGGTCCCCACCCCCTCGATGATCCCTGCGGGGGGCGGCGAGCTGGCGGACCTCACCGCGCGGTGGGAGGCGACCTTCGCCTGGGTCCGCACCCTCCCGCCCACCTTGGGCGAACGGGTGGAGGTGGAAGCCCTCTTCCGCCATCCGGTGGCCGGCCCCATCACCCTTGCCCAGGCCCTGGAGCTGGACCGCCTGCACCTCCGGGTCCATCACCGCCAGTTGCGGCGATTGCGGGCGACCCTCGGGTCCTGAGCCCTTCCGCCCTCGCGTCGCAAGCCGCGATTTCCGGGGAACCTCCCACCGGATTCCGGGAGGATGGGGTATGCGCTCCTTGCTCCCCCTCGCCCTCGCCCTCGCCGCCGCACCGTCCCTCCGGGCGGATGACATCTCCGGGCCCAACCTCGCCACCCTGCGCAAGACCTGGTGGGGCAGCGTCTTCTACGACCCCATGGCCCTGGGCCCCCACAGCATCGAGACCCGGCTGGAGGAATTCCGCATCAAGACCCCCAAGGGGGAGCTGCGCTTTGGCGGCTCGGACCTGAACGGCTACACCGCGACCTTCGCCGGTGATTCGCTCACCATCCGTTCCATCCAGAACGATGTGGACATCCGCTGGCAGGGCCGCACCTGGAGCCTGCGCCAGACCATCGGCGGGCTGGTGCTCACCTGCCCCGACCCCAAGGACACCGTGGCCTTCCAGCGCAGCAACGGGGAGTACCGCATCAAGGGCGCCCAGGGCGAGGTGCTGGTGACCTGGAACCTGGGCGACCTCACGGTGAAGAGCCCCCTGGGCACCAGCGCCGTGATCACCCAGAACGGCACCCGCACCTTCAGCGGCGTGCCCCTGGACCGGATCCCCTACCTGGGGCGGGGCGTGTACCTCTCCTTCCACGGCCTGGGCATCCTCCTGGATGTGGGTCGCGCCTTCCCCATCCCCGAGACCAGCGCCTGGAACGAGTGGCGACCGCTCCTGGGAAGGCCCTTCGATCCCCACGCGCCCTGAGCCCGGGCGAGCCGGCCCGCGCCTCGTCGGAGAGACGGCCGAATCCCCACGAACCCTGATCCCCGGGGCCGCCCAGGGATCAGGGTTCGTGGGGACGGGCCTCCACGGCGATGGCGGGGGGATGGGCCAGGTGCTTCTTCACCGCGCACTGGTCCACGGCGCGCAGGATGGCGGTTCGGTACTTCCCGGGGAAGTCCTTGGGCAGGGTGAGGTCGAGGTGGATCTGGTCGATGAGGCCCGTCTCGGCGTTCCGGCTCCAGGACATGGCGACCCCCAGGCCCTCCGTGCCCAGCTCCCGCTCCTGGCAGAACCGCAGGGCGTAGAAGCCCGCGCAGGTTCCCAGGGAGCCCAGGAACAGGTCGAAGGGGGACGGCGCCGTGCCACCCCCGCCGGACTTCAGGGGCTGGTCGGTGCGCAGGACGTGGCCCCCGAAGTGGGCCTCCACCGCCACGCCGCCGGGGAAGGAGATGGTCATGGGCGCGCTCATGGGAGCCTCCACCGGGTGGACCCGGTGATACCAGCGTGCCGAGGTCGGGCTATACCGGCGTCACACTCCGGCGCTTCACGGGCCAGGTATCGCGCCGGCGGGCGCGGGCGAGGCGGGTGGCCAGCTCGCGGCGGAGGTCGCTGGGCTGGATCACGGCGTCCACGTGGAGGTCGGCGGCGAGCTTCATGAGGTCGATGTCCTGGTTGTACTCGTCGCGCAGCTGCTGCACGTAGGCGGCGCGCTCCCCTTCGGGCTTCTCGGCGATCTTGTTGGCGAAGACGGCGTTCACGGCGGCCTCGGCACCCATCACGGCGATGCTGGCCGTGGGCAGGGCCAGGGTGGCGTCGGGATCGAAGCCGGGGCCGCTCATGGCATAGAGGCCTGCGCCGTAGGCCTTGCGCACCACCACACAGAACCTCGGAGTCGAGCAGCTGGCCATGGCGCTGATCATCTTGGCGCCGTGGCGGATGATGCCCTGCTTCTCCACGGCGGAACCGATCATGAAGCCCGGCACGTCGCTGAGGAAGATGAGCGGGATGCCGAAGGCGTCGCACAGGGTCATGAAGCGGGTGGCCTTGTCGGCGCTGTCCACGAAGAGCACGCCGCCCTTCACGCGGGGCTGGTTGGCCACGATGCCCACGGGGCGGCCCTCGATGCGGGCGAGGCCCGTGATGAGCTCACCCGCGAAGAGCTTCTTGATCTCCAGGAAGGTGCCCTCATCCACGAGCGCCTCGATGAAGTCCTTCATCTGGAAGGGGCTGTTGATGTCCTTGGGCACCAGGGCGGCGATGTCCTTGGCCTTGGCGGCCACGGCCCTGGGCTCGGCCATGGGCAGGGCGTCCTCGCCGTGCTGGGGGAAGTAGGCCAGGTACTGGCGGCAGAGGGCGATGGCCTCCTCCTCCGTCTTGCAGAGGAAGTCGCCGCAGCCGCTCACGGAGCAGTGCATCTTGGCGCCGCCCAGGTCCTCCAGGCTGATCTGCTCGCCGATGACCATCTCGGCCATGCGGGGGGAGCCCAGGTACATGGAGGCGTTGCCCTCCACCATCATCACCACGTCGCAGAAGGCCGGGATGTAGGCGCCGCCCGCGGCGCTCGGCCCGAAGAGGAGGCAGACCTGGGGCACGAGGCCGCTGAGCGCCACCTCGTTGTGGAAGATGGTGCCGGCGTGGCGGCGGCCCGGGAACATGTCGATCTGATCGGTGATGCGGGCCCCGGCGCTGTCCACCAGGTAGAGCATGGGGATGCGCATGCGCATCGCCACTTCCTGGATGCGGATGATCTTCTCCACCGTGCGGGCGCCCCAGGAGCCGGCCTTCACGGTGCTGTCGTTGGCCATGAGGGCCACGGGGCGCCCGTTCACCAGGGCGGTGCCCGTGACCACCCCATCGGCCGGGAGGCTGTGGTGCAGGCCGTTGGCGAAGAGGCCATCCTCCACGAAGCTGCCCTCGTCCACCAGGAGCCGGATGCGCTCGCGGGCGAAGAGCTTGCCCTGCTTGGCGTTCTTCTCGTGGTCCTTGGCGGCGCCGCCCTTCTCGATGCGGGCGATCTCGGACTGGAGCTGCTCGGGATTCATGGGGACCTCGGGAAGGCTCCAGGATAACGAGAATTTATGGAGCCATCAGTGATTTAGAAGCGAACCACCACCCCGAAACCCGCCCCCTTGCGGTCCAGCTTCAGCATCAGGTCGTCCTGCACGCTGCACTGGGGCACATCGAAGGTCTCCGACTCCAGGAAGGCCCGCAGACCCAGCCAGGACAGCGGGAAGGCCCGGGCCTCCAGGCCGGTGCGGGTGTACTTGGCGCCCTTGGCGCCGAGGTAGTGCACGAAGCCCTTCACCTCCACGAAGCCGCCGGGGGCACGGCTGCCGGCGCTCAGCCCGATCTGGGGGATGGGGGCCGTGAACGAGGTCGCCGCGGTGGCGGTCCCCGGCACGGGGCTCACGGCGATGCCCGTGGCATCCACTTCCACCTTCCAGGCCTCCGCCCCGAGGTCCACCCCGAGCCAGAACACCCCCATGGGCAGGATGCGGATCGTCCACACCCCTTCCACCGTGGTGAGCTTCAGGTGGCTGGTCACCCGCACGCCGGGGGCGTAGGTGGTGCCATCCAGGGTGAAGGGGCGGGTGGTGGTCCGGTCGCCGGCGTAGTCGGTTCCCCCCGTCTGGGCCATGAACCCGAATCGCGGGCCCTGGTAGTCGAAGAACAACCCCACCTTTGCCTTGTCCTTGGCGAGCCCCAGGTCACCCTCCAGGTCCACGGAGAGGGGCTGGCCGTCCTGCACGCCCTCCATCCGGCCCACAAACGTGGGGCCGAAGGAGGTGAGCCCGAGGGTCACGGTCCGAGGTGCCTGGGCGAAGGTGGCGGCAGTCGTGAGCAGGAACGCGAGGGCGATGCGCATGGGGCCTCCCGACCCCCTTCATCGTCGGGCCTCAGGGCGCCATCAAGTTCCAACGGGACAGCCGGGAGGTGGCCCAGGCCTGCCAGCCACCGGGCACGCGGACCGCCGCCTCGCAGTGGCCCGCCCCCGGGACCACCGTGAGGTCCGGCAGCGCCTTCGCGATGGCCCTCACGCCTTCCACCGGCGTCACCGGATCCGCATCCCCCGTGAGCAGGGCCACCGGGGTGCGGAGGTGGCGTGCCGCCTCCTGGGGAGACACCGCATCGGGATCGAAGCCGGCCTGGGCCCCCGCGCGACGGAGCGCGACCCATTGGGCCGGGCGGGACAGGGGTTCCCAGGCCCCCAGCGCCCCCTTCACATGGTTCCGGGCCGCCTCCCGGAGGGTGCGGAAGGGGCACTCCAGCAGGGCGCCACCCAAGGGTCCCTCCGGATCCAGGTCGGCCAGGGCCAGCAGCGCCACCCCGGCCCCCTGGCTGGATCCCACGAGGATCATCCGGGCGCGGGACACCCCCTGCGCCTCCGCGAAGCGCACCACAGCGGCCACATCGACCCTTTCGTGGGCGCCCAGGGTCGCAGGTACTTCGGGATGGCGATCGCGCCCCCGGAAGGTGAACACGGCGATGTCCCACCCGGGGAGGCTGCGGGCCCAGGGAGCCGCACCCCAGGCATCATCCCCGAACCCGTGGAGGATCACCGCCAGCCCCCGGGGGGCGGGTCGGTGCAACCACCAGAGCTCCAGCGCCGCGCCCTGCCCACCCACCAGGTCATGGCGGGTCCAGCGATCCCCGGGTTCCGCCAGCGCGGTCCGGAGTTCGGCCCGCTGGGGTTCGGTGCGCTCGGGGATCGGGGCCTGCACCAGCTGGCGGCTCAGGAGCCACCCCGCCAGCCCGGAGGCCGCAGCCCAGAAGAGGAGGGCGGCCAGAAGCAGGGAACCGATCCGACGGAGGCGCATGTCCCGGCTACGCGGACCGGCCGCCCCGGTTGATGGCTGCAAAATCACCCCATTCCCCAAATGCGGCGATACTGAGTCTGGAGGTGCCTTTGGCCCGGGTCGTGGTCATGGATGACAGCCGGCTCATGCGGACCGTGCTCACCAAGTTCCTGGAGGTGGGCGGGCATCAGCCGGAGGCCTGGGAACCCATGAGCGCCCTGGAGATCAGCGAGAAGGTGGCCAACACCGAGATGGACCTCCTGGTCTGCGACTTCCAGATGCCGGGCGCCAACGGCGCCACCGTGGCCAAGATGGCCATGAAGGCCAAGCCGGACCTGCCGGTGCTGGTGCTCACCTCGCTCCGGGATCCCGAGACCATGGAGCTGCTCCGCCGGACCAAGGTGAAGGCCATCATCCACAAGCCCATCGACGACACCACCTTCCTCAAGGCGGTGGAAGAGGCCCTGAAGCCCGCGGAGTAGCGCCACCGCCGGAGGTCCGCCATGCACCCCGACACCCTCCGGTACCTCCAGGCCCTGCCCGAGGCCGACCGATCGGTGGCGGAGGCCCTCGCGGGGGCCATCGGCCGGGGCTTGCCCGAGGCCGAGAACAAGGTCTGGCATGCCCACCCGGTCTGGTTCCTGGATGGGAACCCCATCGTGGGGATCAGCAAGCTCAAAGGCTGCGTCCGGCTGCTGTTCTGGAGCGGCCAGTCCTTCCCCACGCCGGGCCTCCAGCCTGAAGGGACCTTCAAGGCCGCGGAGGCGCGCTACACCTCCGTGGACCAGATCGACCCCCGGAGCGTGGAGGCCTGGCTGCAGGACTCACGGGAGATCCAGTGGGACTACCTCAACCTGGTGCGCCGGAAGGGGCGCCTGGAGCGGCTGAAGTAGCCCCGGACCCGGGATTCCTTGTCCTTCATGAGCTTGCGGGTGGCCTCGAGGAAGTGCGCGTTGCGCACCCTCCCTAGACCTTCATGAGCTTGCGGTAGGCCTCGAGGAAGTGCGCGGGCTGGGGCAGGATCTCGTCTTCGATGGCGGGCTGGTACGCAACCCACGTGTCCTTGGCGGCGACGCGGCGCACGGGGGCATCCAAGTGGAAGAACAGCTCGTCGGCGATGCGCGCGGCGATCTCGGCGCCGTAGCCCCAGGACTGGGTGTCCTCGTGGGCCACGATCACGCGGTGGGTCTTCTTCACGGTGGCCGCGATGGCCTCCCAGTCGTAGGGGTTCAGGGTGCGGAGGTCGATGATCTCCACGCTGATGCCCTCCTTCTCGGCCTCACGGGCGGCCTGGACGGCGCGCTGCACGGTGCACCCGTAGGTGATCACGGAGAGGTCGCTCCCCTCGCGCACGGTGCGGGCCTTGCCGAAGGGGATCATGAAGTTCTCATCCACCTCGGGCCCCTTGTTGTGGGTCTGCCGGTAGAGGTGCTTGGGCTCCAGGAAGAGCACGGGATCATCGCAGCGGATGGCCGTACGCAGCAGGCCGGCGGCATCGGCGGCGTTGCTGGGGTAGACCACGCGGAGGCCCGGGCAGTGGGTGAAGATGCTCTCACCGCACTGGGAGTGGTAGGTGGCGCCGCCCATGAGGTAGCCGGCGATGGGCACGCGCACCACCATGGGGCTCTTGAAGGCGCCGTTGGAGCGCCAGCGGAGGGTCGCCAGCTCGTCCCGCAGCTGCTGCATGGCGGGCCAGATGTAGTCGAAGAACTGGATCTCCACCACGGGCTTGAAGCCGCGGGAGGCCAGGCCGATGGCGCGGCCGATGATGGTGGCCTCGGCCAGGGGGGCGTTGTACACGCGGTGGGCGCCGTAGGCCTTCTGCAGGCCGTGGGTGCCCTTGAACACGCCCCCCTTGCCCTTGCACTCGTCGAGGACCTCGAGGCGGGTGGCGTCGGCCACGTCCTCGCCGAAGACGAGGATATTGGGGTTCACCGCCATCTCCTGCTTCAGCACCTGGTTGATGGCGTCGATCATGGTCTTGCCGCCCTCGCGGGTGGCCAGACGGTCCTCGGTGTCGAAGGCGGAGGACGTGGGATCCACGGTCTCGCTGTAGAGGTGCTCGTAGAAGCTGCCGCTCTCGGGGAGCTTGGCCAGGCAGGCCTCATCCCAGGCGGCATCGATCTCCTGCTGCACGCCCATCTTCAGGGCCTCCAGCTGGGTCTCCGTGAGGTCCCCCCACTCCACGAGCTTCCGGGCGAAGGTCACCACGGGATCCCGCTGGGCTTCCTCCTCGCGCTGGGCCTTGGACTTGTAGAGCTGCTCGTCGTCGCTGAGGGAGTGGCTGTAGGGGCGGATCACCTTGGCGCGGACGAGGGCGGGCCCCTGGCCGGCTCGGCAGTGGTCCACCGCCGCCTTCAGGGCGTCGTAGCTGGCGAGGGGATCGCAGCCATCCACCTCATCCACGATGAGGAGGCCGTGGGGCTCGTAGCCCTTGAGCAGGGCCGCCACGTTGCCGCCGGGGTACTGGACCTCGCTGGGGGTGCTGATGGCGTAGCCGTTGTCCTCCACGAGGAAGACCACGGGCAGCTTGAGGTTCACGGCGTTGGAGATGGCCTCCCAGAACTCGCCTTCGGAGCAGGTGCCGTCGCCGGTGGTGGTGAGGACGATCTCGTCCTCCCGGAAGCCGAACTCCGCGGTGCGGCCCGCCTGCTTGGCGCGCAACACGGCCTCGGCGGCGCCCACGGCATGCAGGAACTGGGAGCCCGTGGGGCTGGAGGTGGAGAAGATGTTCAGCTTCTCGTGGCCCCAGTGGCTGGGCATCTGGCGGCCGCCGCTGGCGGGATCCTCCACGGAGCCCACGGAGCCCAGGAACATCTCCTTGGCCGTGTAGCCCAGCCCGTAGCAGAGGGCCCGGTCGCGGTAGTAGAAGAAGAACCAGTCATAGGCGGGCTTGAAGACCATGGCGGCAGCGGCCTGCACGGCCTCATGCCCCACGCCGTTGATCTGGAAGTACACCTTGTTCTGGCGCTTGCCCGTGATCTCCTTGTCGTCGATCCGCCGGGCGGCGTAGATGGTGCGGTACAGCGCGATGCGCTGCTCCCGGGAGAGGCTGGTCGCGGGCTGGCTCGAAGTGGCGGTGGACACGGGGAACCCTCCTTGGCACCGGGATGCCTGACCCTTGACCTTACCAAGGGTTAAGCGGATTTTCCGTCCCCGAAAGGGTGAAGTCGCCTACCGGCGCAGACCACTTCCCTGCGGGGGCGGTTCCGCGGTCTGGACCACCGGGGCGCAGACCAGCGGAGACCTCACCGGCGCCCCCGGTTGCCCAAGGTGGGGCGAGGACGGTTGCCCACGGCCGCAGGGCCCTGGGCCTGGACCCGGGAACGGGCCGGTGCGGGCCGGGGGGCGGTGGATCGACCCGGGGCCTCGGTCCCGGTCTGGAAGAAGCCCACCAGTTCCGCCAGCTGCTGGGCCTTCTCGTCGAGGCTCAGGGTGGCGGCGCTGGTCTGTTCCACCAGGGCGGCGTTCTGCTGGGTGGATTCCTCGATGGCGGCGATGCCGCCATGGAGGGTGCGCACCCCGGAGCTCTGCTCCTGGTTGGCCCCGGCGATGTCCTGGATCAGGGACGTGGTGCCCTCCACCTGCTCCAGGGAGACCCGTGTGAGGCGCCCCGTGTGCTCGGCGAGCTTCACCCCCTCCCCCACCCGCTGGACGCTCACGTTGATGAGGCCCTTGATCTCCTTGGCGCTGTCGGCGCTCCGCTTGGCGAGGTTGCGCACCTCCGAGGCCACCACCGCGAAGCCCCGGCCCTGTTCCCCGGCCCGGGCGGCCTCCACGGCGGCGTTGAGGGCCAGCAGGTTCGTCTGGAAGGCGATCTCATCGACCACCGTGATGATCTCCTGGATGCGGGCACTGTCCTCCCGAACGGAGCCCATGGTCTGGATGAGCCCCTCCATGGCCTCCTGCACCTGGCGGATGGAGGCGAGGGTCTCCTTGGCGCCTTCGCGGGCGGTGAGGGCCTGCTCGGCGGTGCGGTCCACCGTGGCGCTGATCTCCTCCGTGCTCGAGGCCATCTCCTCCACGTTGGCGGCCTGCCGCTCGGTGCGGTGGCTCAGGTCCGCATTGCCCGTGCTCAGCTCCCCCGTGGCATCCCGGAGGTGGAGGGAGATGTCCTTGAGCTCGCCCGCGATGCCGCGCAGCTTGTCCAGGGTGCTCCCCAGGGCCCGGGAGACCTCGGCCACCTCGTCCTGACCGTAGGGCCTGGGGGTGCGGGAGAGATCCCCCTCCGCCATGGCCTGGCTGGCCTCCAGCACCTCCCGCAAGGCGCCGACGAGACTCACGTAGAGGGCCCCGAAGAGGTAGGCGGCCACCAAGGTGGCGGCCAGGGCGATGGCGAGCACTTCCCAGCGCTGGCGCTCGGCACCCTGGATGCGCAGGGCGAGCAGCTTGTCCATCTGGGGCAGGGCCCCGTGGTAGAGGTCCTCCACCGCCTTGAAGGCATCCAGGAAGGCCTGCTGGAGCGCCTGATTGCCCATGGACGTGTCTTTCGCCCCATCCAGCATGCCGCGCAGGTCGGTCACGGCCTTGACCGTGGCTGCGAGGTGCCGCTCCAGGAGGGTCTTCGAATCCGGATTGGAAAAGCCCTTGGTGGGCTTGAGGTCGTCCTGCACGCCCCCCAGGTAGCTGTCGATGGCCCCCAGGGTGAGGGTGAGGGTCCGCTGCCGCTGGGCTTCCTCCGGCGCCCCCTTGGCCACCTGCAGGGTGATCACGCGGGCGCGGCCCAGCTGATCCCGAAGGGGGAGGAGCTTGCCCAGGGCCACGTCCCCCAGGTAGTAGGAATCGAGGTCGGGGTCGAGCACGATGCCGGACTTGTCCCCGATCTCGCCGGAGAACTCGAGGACCTTGTCCATCACCCGGTTGTGGGCGGCCACCCCGTCGGCACCCGAGGCCTCCCGAAGCATGGAGATCTCCCGGGCCAGGGCCCCCCAGCGGCCCTCCACACCCAGGTCCTTCGCGAGCTCCCCATCCACCTTGGTGATGGCCGCGACCTCGCCTTCGATCCGGTTCCAGATCTGGGGGCGTTCCTTCTCGCCGGAGGTCACCATCCGGCGGTGCACCGGCAGGGAAAAGGTCAGCTCGTTGAGCTTCAGCAGGTAGGCCACACCCTGACGTTCCTTCGCCGCGAAGCCGATCTTCTCCTGTTGGATGGAGAAGATGAGGGCCACCAGCGCGCCCAGGGTGAGGACGAAGATCCCCCCGATGAGCGCGAACTTGGCCGGGAACCTGAGCCTCGCGAGGAGGCGGATCGCGGGCTTCAGGATGGACATGGGGCCTCCCTCAGAAGCTGCTGCCGAACTGCAGGGTGAAGGAGGTGGCCGAGCGGAACAGCGCTCCGGCTTCATCCGCCACATCCTGATTGATCCGATCCTGGCGCAGCTCGCCCCGGAGGAAGGTGGAACCCCAGCGGCGCTCCGCCCCCAGGGTGAGCCCCGTGGCCTTCAGGTCCGCATCCATGCGGTTGCCCCAAGCGGAGGCGAGGGTGGGATCCAGGCTCAGGCGGACCCCGCGGTCATCCTTCACCACTTCGAAGCGGCCATAGGCGGCCCAGGCGGGTGAGAAGGTCCACTTGGCGTTCGCGCCCACCGCCTGCCAACGGGCGGACTCAGGACCCGTGGATCCAGCCAGGGCGCTGGCGGGGAAGGCCTCCTTGCCCCACTCCAGTTCCATCTGCACCACCAGGGCGCCGGAGGTGACCTGTCCGCTGGCGCTGACGCGCTCCCGCATGCGGCCCTCCGCCCCTGGCGCCGGGGTGGGGTTGGCCGCCGAGGCGATGCTGTCCTGTTCGGGGCCCCGGAACACCATGAGGTTGGCGAAGGAGTCGCTGCTGCCCCCAGGGGCGTAATTCAGTCCCAGGCCGTAGGTCTTGCCCCGGTTGTTGTCCTTGATGCGGTCCTCGCCGTTGTAGATCCAGAGGTCGGCATTCCAGTCAGCACTGAGCGCCTGGCGGACGTGGAGCCCCACCTGGGCGAAGGGGATGGTGTAGGTGAAGATGAGCCCCCGGGAAGCGGCGATGTTCTGGGTGGCGTCGAGCACCTCCATGCCCATGGGGGTCCACATGCGCCCGAACTGGACCTGGGTGCCGCCACGGGTCCAGATCAGCATCACCTCCGGGGTGGCGAGGCTGCCCGAATCCTGGTTCAGGCTGTTCACCAGCCGCGCGGTCTCCCCGGTCAGCAGGGTGAACTTGAGCGCCCACCCCTCCGCCAGGGCCACATCCGCCCCCAGGGTGAACCCGTCCAGGCTCACCTGCCCGTCGCCCTTGTCCACACTGCGGAGGAAGAGCGAACCATCCGGCAGGTTCCGATCCGATTGCGCATACCCGCCCCACAGGGAGCCACGCCATTTGAGCGAGAAGGGGGCCGGGCCCGCAGGCGGCGCCGATTGGGCCAGCAGGGGCAGGGTCGCTAGGAGCATGAATGGACGCATCGCGCCTCCGGAAAAGCCCAGATTCAACCGGCTTTTCGGTCGGTGGGAACGCGTTGTGACTTCTGTATCTCGGAGGCCTGAACCCAACCCCCGTCAGGCCAGAGCAGGATCCGCCCCTCCCGGGGGCGACCTTGTCCAGATTTCAATCCACCCGGAAGGTCCGGATGTTGTCGTGCAGCAGCTCGGCCGCCTGGGCCAGGTCCATGGCCGTGCGGCTGACCTCGTGCACCGTGGCGGCCATCTCCTCCGTGGCGGCCGCGTTCTCAGCCACTTGGTCCCGGGCCTTCTCCAGCTGGTGGTTCACCTCGGCGGCCGTCCGGGCCTGCTCGCTGGTGGCCTGCCCGATCTCCAAGGCGATGCTGGCGAGCCCCGCGGACTGTTCCCGGATGCGATCGATGGCCCCCACCGTGGTGGTCACGAGCGCTTCGGTTTCCTGCACCGAGGTGTCGCAGGCGTGGATGAGGGCCGCGATCTCCTTGGCGGACACCGAGGAACGTTCCGCCAGCTTGCGGACCTCCTCCGCCACCACGGCGAAGCCCTTGCCCATGGCACCCGCCTTGGCGGCCTCGATGGCGGCATTGAGGGAGAGCAGGTTCGTCTGCCGGGCGATGTCCTGGATCACCTGGACGGCCCGGACCATCTGGCCCATGGAGTCATGCAGGCGCACCATGGCCGCGGCCGTGGCCTGACCGGATTCCGCCCCGGCCAGGGCGGCCCGGCGGGACTCCTCCGTCTGCTGCTGGGAGGAATTCGCGTTCCGGGCCACCTGCTCGATGGAGGCCGAGAACTGGTGCATGGCCGCCGCGATCTGCTCGGACATGCCCCGCTGGAATTCGCCGTTCTTGGCGATCTGGTCCGAGGTCTGGCTCATCTCCACGGCTCCCGCCGAGAGTTCCTGGGAGCTGCTCGCCACCGTGGTGGAGATCCCGGAGAGGCTCTTCACCAGGGACTGGAAGTGATCCACGGAGATGTTCAGGGTCCGGGTCACCTCCCCCAGCTCATCTTCGCTGAGCACCTCCGCCCGGTAGGTCAGGTCGTTCTGGTTCATGCGCTCCGCGAGCCCCACCAGTCCCTTCACGCTCCCGTTGATGCTCCCGATGATCTTGGAAGCCAACCACCCCGCCGCGGCGAAGCCCACCAGGAGCAGACCGAGGTTCCAGGTGAGCATGGACCGGTAGCGTGCCTGGGCCGCCTGCGCTTCGGCATCGGCCATGCGGATCTGGTGGTCCACCAGCTTGCTGATCTCGGCGGTCAGCGGATCGAAGATCGGGTAGAGCTCCGCCTTGACGAACCCCTCCAATTCCCCGGCCTGCTTGGCCTCCAGGAACCCCAGGAGCTGCGTGACCTTGGCGTCCGAAGCCGCCATCAGGGGCTTCACCCGGGCCACGATGGCCTGTTCCTCGGGGTCGAGGTTGGTGGCGAGGTAGGCCCGCCACTGGGATTGGACCGTGGCCACCGCCGCCCGAACCGACTTGGCCCCCTCGGCCCAGTCGAGGCCGCCGTTCCGGACCTTGTGGGAGGTGTCGACGATGTTCACGGCGTACATGTCGGAGACGGCTTTGAGCTGCCCCAGGGCCACCACCCGATCCGCCTGGATGGCCTCCATGGCCTGGTTCGAGCGGGCCATGCCCCAGAAGCCGAACCCGCCCACCACCAGGGTGAGCAGGCTCAAGGTGCCGGTCAGATAGAGCAGGCGGCGGCGGATGCTCTGACGGGGTGCGGCGGCGGACATGGGGGCTCCAGGCATGGGGTCCGGCGGGGTCCCCCTCCTTTCGACGCCATTTGTCCAGATTCTTGAGATTTGACCGGGTCACACGATTCAGGACTTCCAGCCCCGGAACCCGGCGCCCTCCCGATCTCCGACCTCTGCCGTCAACCGCCGCCGTGATAGCATTTCCGGTTGTCCGAAGGGATCCAGGCCATGCGCAGCGTCTCCGAAATCCGTGCCATCCACGACCTCCCCTTCCCCGAGCTGCTCTACCGGGCGGCCACGGTGCACCGGGAGCACTGGGATGCGCAGGACATCCAGTTCTGCACCCTGGACTCGATCAAGACGGGCGCCTGCCCGGAGGACTGCTCCTACTGCCCCCAGAGCGCCCGCTACGCCACCGAGGTGAAGGTGGAGCCCCTGAAGGAAGTGCAGCGCGTGCTCGAAGGCGCCAAGGCCGCCCAGGCCGCCGGTTCCACCCGCTACTGCATGGGCGCCGCCTGGCGCGAGGTGCGGGAGGGCGAGCAGTTCGACGCCGTCATCGACATGGTGAAGGGCGTGAAGGCCATGGGCATGGAGGTCTGCGTGACCCTCGGCATGGTCAACAAGGACCAGGCCCTGCGCCTGAAGGACGCCGGCTGCGACGTGTACAACCACAACATCGACAGCAGCCGCGAGTTCTACGAGAAGATCATCACCACCCGCACCTACGATGACCGCCTCAACACCCTGAAGACCGTGCGCGAGGCGGGTCTCGAGGTCTGCAGTGGCGGCATCCTGGGCATGGGCGAGACGCAGGACGACCGCATCCACTTCCTCCACGAGCTCACCAAGCTGGAGCCCGCCCCCGAGAGCGTGCCCATCAACCAGCTGGTGGCCACGGAGGGCACCCCCCTGGCCGATGCCCAGCCCCTGCCCCCCTTCGACCTGGTGCGGATGATCGCCACGGCCCGCATCCTCTTCCCCACCAGCCGCGTGCGCCTCAGTGCCGGCCGCACGGCCATGAGCGATGAGCTCCAGGCCCTCTGCTTCTTCGCCGGGGCCAACAGCCTCTTCACGGGCGAGAAGCTCCTCACGGCCCCCAACCCCGGCCGGAGCCACGACCACAGCCTGGTCCAGGCCCTGGGCATGAAGGTGGAAGCCGCCGGCGCCCACGCCTAGGCTCAACCTCCCAGCTCCCCCGCCGATGAAGGCCTGGGCTCCCGGGAGCCCGGACGAGGTGTGCCGCCATGCTGGGTTGGTTCAAGAAGGACAAGAAATCGGATCCCGCTCCTGCCGGGAATCCCGCCCCCGCCGCGGCCCCGGCGCCGAGCGCCCCCGAGGAACCGGAGGCCTTCACCTGGGCCTGGAACACCCTCGCCTCCGTGGAGCCGGACGTCTTCGTGCAGGACCGCCATCCCTTCACGGAATCCCAGCAGACCCTGGTGACCCTGCTGGAGCCCCTGATCCGGGAGCACTTCCAGGCCAACCCCCCGGCCCCCGCCGCCTTCCCCGCGGTGGCGGTCCAGGTGCTGCAGCTCCTGGAGAAGCACGACCCCGAGGTGCCGGAGCTCCTGAAGCTCATCGGCCAGGACCCGGCCATCTCCCTGCACGTGCTCCAGATGGCCAACTCCGCCTACTACCACCGGGGACGGGACGTACAGGACCTCCAGAGCGCCGTGATGAAGATGGGCGTGAGCGCCACCGGGGACGTGGTGGTGGCCGTGGCGGGCCGCAGCCTCTTCGATCCCAACCTCAAGGCGGAGCTGGAGCTCTTCAGGACCCGCATGCGGGAGCTCTACCGCAGCTCCATGGCCATCGCCTTCGCCGCGCGGGAGTTCTCGGAGCAGAGCGGTCGGGGGAACCCGCACCACCTCTTCCTCGCCGGCATGTTCCACGACATCGGCCACACCCTGAGCCTGCGGGCCCTGTCGGCCCTGATGATCGCGGGCAAGGTGCCCAAGGACCTGCCCCCCCTGGCCATGGATGCGCTGCTCGAGCGCACCCACCTGGAGATGGGCACCGCCGCCCACACCGTGTGGAACCTCCCCGCCTACCTCGGGGTGATCTGCGCCAAACACCATGAGCTGACCCTCTCCACCTCCGCCGAGCACGAGAACCTGCACGTGTTGCGGGTGATCTCAGGGCTGAACCGCCTGGTGATGGATCCCAACGATCCCAGCCACGCCTGCGAGACCCGCGACAGCCTCGTGGCCCTGGGCCTGGACCGCGCCAAGGCCCTGGCCCTCTTCGAGCGCATGGCCTTCCACCGGGATCTGGTGAAGGAGATGGTGGCCGCCTAGGCGAGCCGCACCGTCAGCGTATCCGCCGTGTTCAGGGCCCCCACGTGGGCCTTGAAGGTGCGGGGCGTGGGCTCCGTGGCCCGGAAGGTCACGCGTCGGGTCTCGCCCGGCACGAGGTGGAAGTAGGCGTGGTCCGGGCGCCAGCCGGGGACTTCGAAGTTCACGGATTGGAGGAAGGCGGTGGCGGAGAGTTCCAGCACCACCTCCGTGGCTGAAGCAGCCGTGGCGGCGCCCTGCCAGCCCGCGCCCTCCACCATCGGCAGGTCCATCCCCGCGGGGAAGGCGGCGTCTTCCGACAGCAGGGCGCCACTGGCGTCCCGCAGGCGGGTCAGCACCACGCGCTGGCGCGGGGGGCCGAAGCGGTAGGCGTAGGTGGTGTCGGCGAAGTGCCCGAGCACCGCCTCCGCTGACCTCGCTTCCGCACGGAAGGGCGGCACGGATACGGGCACCGCCACATGGGCGACGCGGGTGCGGGTACCGACCCAGAGTTCCAGTTCCAGGGTGGCCTCCAGGGTTTCCCCGGCTTCATTCACCACATGCACCCCGTGGCCATCGAGCCCCTCGTCGCTCAGGTGCACGCTGCGGGTCGCCCAGGCCCGTTTGAGCAGGTACCAGGCGGCCTTGGGGCGGCCGTGGCTGTCCACGAGGCCCCAGCCGGCCCCGGGCCAGAGGTCCTGCCACAACCACACGAGCGCGCCACCGCAGCGGCTGCCGGCCCGGCGCCACTCGGCGAAGGCCCGGCGCTGCAGCTCGCCCGGCACCACGCGGGAACAGGCCAGGTAGCGGGTGGGATCGGCACTGCGCAGGGCCACGGGATCCACCCCAAAGCCCTCCCGCAGGTAGTGGTCGCGCACGTCCTCGAAGTCCCAGCCGGCGCCCGAGTCCCGGGGCACCCGGGCCTTCCACAGGGGCTGGTGGGGCACCAGGGGGCCGTCGCCCGCCAGGGCCTGCACCGTCTCCGGCTCCGGCACCTGGGAGAAGCCCAGGCACTCGGGGGTGAATTTCACGTCGGCCACCCTCAGGTCCGCCAGGGGCCGGCGGTAGGCGCCCACCCCGTAGTAGTGGGTGAGCCCCACGGCCGTGTGGAAGGGCAGCGCCCCCTCGCAGGGGGTGGAGGGAAAGTAGGGGAGGCCGGGGTGCAGCTCCGCGCAGGTGGCGGGCAGCTCGCGGTCGAAAAAGTCGGAGGCATAGCCTTCGGGCGGGAAGCCCAGCATGGCCGCCTGCTGGTGGATCTCGCTGCTGCCGCAGTGGACCGCCACGCTCACGTGTTTCTGGAGGCGGCGGAGCTGCTGGGTGACCTCCACCTCCACCTCGGCACGGAAGTCCACGTCGCCGAAGGGGTAGTCGAAGTTGGCGAACATGAAGTCCTGCCACACCATGAGCCCCAGCTCGTCGCAGGCGGCGTAGAAGGCCTCGGACTCGTAGACCATGGTGCCGCCCACGCGGACCATGTTGGCCCCGGCCTCCTTCGCCAATTCCAGGAAGGCCCGGGCCCGGGCCGCATCGTCCAGGCTGCGCGCATCGGCCGTGGTCCAGCAGGCGCCCCGGGTGAAGATGGGGCGGCCGTTCACCACCAGCTGCACCCGCCCCTCGGTGCGATCCAGGGTCACGGATTTGAAGCCCACCTTCCCGACGGGGAACCGATGCCAGGTCCCCGCGGCTTCCACTTCCAAGATCGCGTCGTGCAGGGTGGGGGCCCCGTGGGTGTGCGGCCACCAGAGGGGCGCGTCGGGCCAGGTGACCTCGCCGGAGAGGGTCGCACCCGCCACCTGCAGGGGGAAGGTGCGGTCGCCCACCCTCAGACGGGCGGTGGAGGTCCCAACAAGGTTCACCTCAGCCTGCAGGATCAGGCGACCCGTGGGGCCCTCGGCCCAGGTGCGGAGGTCCAGGTCCCGCAGGGCGGGCTCCTCATCCTCCTGCCAGGTCACGGGGCGCCAGGGCCCCACGGCGGGCAGGGGAGGCGTCCAGCCGGGGATGCGGCCCAGGAGGGTGGTGCGGACCCAGCGGAGGTTCTGGGCTGCGACCAAGGCCGTCTTCCACCGGGGGCGGGGCCGCTTGGCCGCCAGCTCCGGCGTGAGGGCCCGGAAGCGGATCACCAGCGCGTGGTCGCCGGGGGACAGGTCCAGGGGCACCACGTGGGTGCGGAACATGGCCCGGCTCTCCAGGACCTTCGTCCCGTCCACCCAGACCTCGGCCAGGGTGGCCAGGCCCTCGAAGGTCAGGCGGCCCGGGCCGGCGGTGGTGAAGGTGGCGCGGGTCCACCAATCGCGTTCGTCGAAGTCCCCGGGGCGATCGAAGGGGTGGTCCAGGACCTGGGCCACGGTGAAGGGCGCCGCCGCGGGCGTCCACGCCACCGCTGCCATCCACGGGCCCGGCGCCAGGTGCGCCCCGGGTTCGGTACCGTGGAGGCCCCACGCCCTCATGCGCCGAACCGGCCGCGGAGGTCGCCCAGGGCCCGATCCCAGTGCCCCGCCAGGGTATCGATCACGGTGATGTCGAAGGGCTTCTTGCGGGCCATGGCCCGGGCCAGCTGAAACTGGTAGGCCTTGGTGGTGGTGCTGATCTCCCGGAAAGCGGCCTCGGCCTCCCCGAGCCCCGCCACGCCCTGGGCCCCCAGCCACTGGAGGTAGGTGGCGGCCAGCTCGTAGCAGGCGCCGAACTGCCGGAAGGTGGCGAAGGAATAGGCGTGGAAGGTCTCCAGGTCCGCTTCCAGCAGCCAGGCGGCATCGGCGGCGAGGCGCTCCTTGAAGGGGTGGAAGGGGTTCCGCTCCGGGGCCCGGCGCAGCTGGTCCTTCAGCATCTCCAGGGACATCGCCACCTGCTCCGCGGCGGTGGGCTTCACCCAATTCCGCAGCGGCTTGATGTACTCGATGTAGGGGGGCATCATGCGCTCGTGCACGAGGCCTTCGGTCTGGAAGATGGCGCGGAAGTCGGCACCCTCCAGCTGGTGGTAGCCCTGGTTGTGGAAGTAGCCCAGCCACTCCCGGGCGGGGTCGAGGGCGTTCACGGCCACAGTGGATTTCACGTGGGCCAGCTGGTAGGCGGTGCCCGCGGTGTCCGGCAGGAAGAAGCTGTCCAGCTCCACCAGCACGGGGCGGCCCAGGGCCACCTGTTCCTCGAGGTGGGCCACCAGCGGCCGCCAGGGGGCCAGCTCGTGGATGTCCCAGCCGTAGAGGCGCATCAGGTCCGCGTGCTCGAACTTGAAGAAGGTCCACTGGTCCCCCTCGAAGTCCGCGGCCAGGGTGAAGGCCATGGCCGCAAGGGGCTCATGCCCCAGGCCGTGCAGCAGCTCCACGATCACGTCGGTGTAGCAGTTGGTCTCGATCCAGGTGCGGCCCTCGCCGTGGATGGCGTGGCGCACGTAGGTGGCGGGATCCAGGTTCGCGATGGCCTTCATGGACCTCAGGCTCCCAGGGCGAGGCGGGTGCGGACGGTCGCGGGCCAGGCCGCCACGTCCAGGCCATGCACCTTGAAGAGGGCCAGGGCGATGCGCTCCAGGCCGAAGCCGATGCAGGCGGTGTGGGCGGGCTGACCGTCCGCCGTGTGGATGTCGAAGGCGTGGCCGAAGTAGTCCACGTGGTAGTTGGTGGAGGTCACCGCCGTGGGGTTGGCCTCCGAGCAGATGGGGACCACCAGTTCGTGCTTGAGCACCTGCTCCCGCTGGGTGGCCTTGGCCATGCGGCCCCCCCGCCCGAAGAAGGGGTCATTGGCCACCACGATCTCCACCGGCAGGCCCACGGAGCGGAGGAGGTCGTGGCCCCGCGCCAGCCACGCATCGCGGTGGGCCTGGGCCTGTTCCGGGGTGCCCAGGCGCACGAACTCCCGCTGCCGGAAGATCTGCATGCGGGCCGGATCGTCGCTGGGCTCGTGCCGGAAGACATAGCCCTGGAGATCCACCAGCCGGCCGCCCTCGGGCAGGGTGCCCGTGCAGGAGGGATAGAGGGGGTAGCAGGCCGCGGGGATCATCATCACCTCGCTGGGCTCGAGATCCCGGGTCCAGTCCTCGCCGCCCTGGAACTTGCGGATCATTTCCGCGTGCTCCTTGTCCTTGCCCATGAAGCTGTGCACGGAGCCCATGAGGTCGGGGAAGTTGTGGATGTGATTGATCTCGCAGTAGTGCGCCCGGTTGAAGATGGGAGGGAAGGCGACCACATCCGCACCCAGGGGGGCGGCTTCCCGGGTCACCAGCGCCTCGAAGGCCGTGATCACGGACTCGAAGCGGCCGCTCCGGCCGTAGAGGCCCTTCACCCCGCTGGGGATGAGGAGGCCGGCCTGCACCAGCTCCTCCTGGTAGAGCTTGTAGGGATCCAGATCAACGGCGCCGCACATGGTCAGGCCTCCCGCATCGCCACCTGGATCGTGGAGCTCTGCCCCATGATCCGGTCGTTGTTCACCATCAGCTGCGCCCCGTAGGCATCGCGCAGGTGGCGGCCCAGGGTGAACTTGGAGTCGTTGCGGTACCCGGAGATGCCGCAGATGATCATGGCCTTGCCCACCACCTCCACCAGCAGCTGCGAGGTGGCGATCTTGAGGTTGTTGGTGCGCAGGGCGAAACCGTAGTTGCTCACGAAGGGCTCCTGGCCCCCCTGGAGCAGCAGCTCCTGGTACTCGGCGATGGACTGGTACACGCCGCCGCGCATGGAGAAGAGCACGTTGTCCAGCTCCGCCAGACGCAGGGCCGAGGGCGGCAGGGTGCCCGGGGTCTTGCGGGCCTCGGCGCGGACGAAGGCCCGGGCCTTGCCCATGGCGTCCAGCGCGATGCCCAGCCAGAGGGAGCTCCACACGCCGTGGCTGAAGGGGTGCATGGTCTTGGCGTGGATCTCCGCGTAGGGGACGGGGAGGATCTGCTCGGCGTTCCCCTCGGCTTTGAGCACGAACCCCGAGCTGCAGGTGCCCCGGAAACCCAGGGTGTCCCAGCCCGACAACGGGGTGAGGGTGCAGTCGGCCTTGTGCACGAGGATGTGGCTCTGGTCGTTGCGGCCCGCGTCGGGCGCCCGGCGGCAGGTCACCAGGATGGCGTCGGCGGCCTCGCCGTAGGAGATCACGGGCGCCTGCTTCTCCACGCGGTAGCGGCCCTCGGCCACCTCCACGGCGCAGAGGCTGGAGCGCACATCACCCCCGATGCCCAGTTCCGTGGTGGCGCTGGCCAGGAGGTACTGCTGCTCGACCAGCTCCCGGGTGTAGTTCCGGAAGTACTCGGAACCCAGGGCGTGGTGGGTGATGCAGGCCACCTGGATCTGGTGCATGGCGAAGACCATGGCCGTGGAGCCGCAGTAGTGGCCCAGGGCCTCGCAGACCTTGGTGAGCTCGGGGAAGGTGAGCCCCATGCCCCCGAATTCCACGGGCACGTAGCAGCTCAGGAGCTTGGCCGCCTTGAGGGCGTCGAAGGCTTCCCGGGGGAAGCGGGCGTCGCGGTCCACGGCCTCGGCGTGGGGCGCCACATGGTCGCGCCCGATCCGATGCACCTCCTCCAGCAGGGCGGCGAAGGCGGGTCGGGAATCGGTGAGGGTCGCGGTCATGGCGGCTCCGGGGTGCGAGGGCTCAGCCCTGGAGTTCGGCGATGGCTTCGGAGATGGACTGCAGGCTCTCGAAGGTCTTGCGGCTCAGGAGGCGATCCGGGAACTCCACGCCGAAGTGGTCCTCCAGCGCCAGCATCAGGTGCACCGTGGTGAGGGAGGTGAGGCCCGCCGCGTAGAGATCGCTGGTGGGGCCCAGGTCCGCGGGGGCGGCAGAAAGCCGGGCATGCTGCAGCACGATGTCGCGAATTTGCTCGAGGCTCATAGCCAGTTCCTTGCAATTCTGAGGATGAATCTCCATTAGACCCTGCCAATCCGGCCTTGGCAACCGCAGATCCCACCTGAGACTGGGTCTTCCTGTGAAAAAAGCGTAATTTCCGGACACCCCTCCCGTTCCCCCGGGGGCCCATAAATCCAGGGCGGACCCGGGTGGCCGATCAGCAAGGTGGGGAGGGTCCGCAGCATGCTCAGCCGGTTCCGGGGGTGGTTCCAGGGGAGCGCTCCGGAGGCCCCGACCCCGGCCCCACCCCGGGTCGCCCTGCTCCCCCCGACCGCCCCGCCACCCGAAGGCTTCGAGGCGGCCTGGGCGACCCTCGGGCGCGTCGAAGCCGGGGACACCCCCCCGCTGCCCCTGCCCTCCCCCACCCACCTGGAGCAGGTGTCGATCCTGAGATCCCAGGTCCTCGCCCAGTTCCAGGCCCACCTGCCGGAACCCGCGGCCTTCCCCTCCGTGGCCGTCGAAGTGCTGGACCTCCTGGAGCAGCCGGACCCCGAGCTTGCCCAGCTCCTGCTCCTCCTGGGCCGGGATCCCGCCATCACCGCCCGGGTCCTGCGGGTCGCCAACAGCGCCTATTACGCCCGGGGCCGGGAGGCCCAGGACCTCCGGGCCGCCATCCTCCGCCTGGGCATCCGCACCGCCGGGGAGATCGCCGTGGCCGTGGCCAGCCACAGCCTCTTCGACCTGGAGCTGCGCGCGGAGCAGGAGATGTTCATGGTGCGCCTCATGGACCTGTATCACGACGCCCTGGCCACGGGCTTCGGCGCCAGCACCGTGGCCTTCCGGGCCCGGGCGGGGGAGCCCAACCAGGCCTTCCTCGGCGGGCTCTTCCACGAGATCGGGCACTCCCTCGCCATCCGGGCCCTGGCGGCCCTCATGGTGCAGGGCCGGCTCGCGCCGGATCAGCCCCGGGAGGTGGTGGACGAGGTCCTGCACGCCGTCCACTTGGAGCTGGGGGCCGCCGCGGTCCAGCTGTGGGGACTGCCCGCCTACCTGCAACCGATCTGTTCCCGCCACCACGAACCGGACCTGCCCCCGGGTCCCACCTTCGGCAACACCCACGCCGTGCGTGTGGCGGCGGGGCTCCTGCGCCTGGTGCGGGACCCCCAGGACCTCCGCCACGGCCTCGAGACGGCCCAGAGCCTTCGCACCCTGGGCCTCCCCAAGGCCCAGGTGGCCGAGCTGTACGGCCTCATGATCGGGTGCCACGAGCGGGCCGTGGGCATGCTTCCCGCCTAGGAGCGTTGTAAACTGCTCCCTTGGGCCCGAGCGCCCCCGAAGCGGGGGGGACTCCGGTGTCCACCCCTGCAGCCCCGACTTCCCGAGTGACCCATGCGCGAAATGGACAAGGCCTTCGACTTCAAGACCGCCCAGCAGCGGTGGTACGCGGTGTGGGAGGCGGCCAAGGTCTTCGAGGCCAAGCCCGACAGCGGCAAGGAGCCCTGGTCCATCGTGATTCCGCCCCCCAACATCACGGGCAACCTGCACATGGGCCACGCCCTGGTGAACACCCTCCACGACGTGCTCACCCGCTTCAAGCGCGCCCAGGGCTTCGACGCCCTGTGGGTGCCTGGCACCGACCACGCGGGCATCGCCACCCAGATGATGGTGGAACGCCAGCTCAAGGCCGAGGGCAAGACCCGCCATGACCTGCCCCGCGCCGAGTTCGAACAGCGCATCTGGGCCTGGAAGGAGCAGAACCAGGGCGCCATCGAGCACCAGCTCAAGCGCATGGGCGCCGGCGTGGACTGGAGCCGCAACCGCTTCACCCTGGATCCCTCTCTGAACAAAGCGGTCCGCCACGTCTTCGTGGAGGCCTACAAGCAGGGCCGCATCTACCGCGGCCCCCGCATGATCCAGTGGGATCCCGCCCTGCAGACCGCCCTATCCGACCTCGAGGTGAAGCACGAGGAGCGCAAGGGCAAGCTCTGGCACCTGCGCTACCCCCTGGCCGATGGGCGCGGTGAGATCGTCGTGGCCACCACCCGGCCCGAGACCATGCTGGGCGACACCGCCGTGGCCGTGCACCCCGACGACGCGCGCTACACCCACCTCGTGGGCAAGCTCCTCGCCCACCCCATCACGGGCCGGAAGATCCCCGTGGTGGCGGACGCCTTCGTGGATCCCGAGTTCGGCACCGGCTGCGTCAAGCTCACCCCCGCCCACGACGCCAACGACTTCGCCGCCGGCCAGCGCCTGAAGCTGCCCTCCATCACCGTCATCGGCTTCGACGCCAAGATGACCGCCGAGGCCGGGGCCTACGCGGGCCTCGACCGCTTCGAGTGCCGCAAGCGCATCGTGGCGGACCTGGAGGAGCAGGGCTTCCTCGTGAAGATCGAGGACCACACCAACAAGATCGCCCTCAGCGACCGCAGCGGCGCCGTACTGGAGCCCCTCGTCAGCGACCAGTGGTTCATGGACGTGAAGGAGGCCGCCGCCAAGTCCCTGGAGGCCGTGCGCAGCGGTGCCATCCAGTTCATCCCCGAGCACCACACGGCTGTATGGGAGCACTGGCTCACCAACATCCAGGACTGGTGCATCAGCCGCCAGCTGGTGTGGGGCCACCGCATCCCCGCCTGGACCTGCACGAGCTGCCAGCACCTCCACGTGGAGCTGGAGGCCCCCACGGCCTGCGCCAAGTGCGGCGCCACCACCCTGGCGCAGGACCCCGACACCCTGGACACCTGGTTCAGCTCCGCCCTGTGGCCCTTCAGCGTCTTCGGCTGGCCCGAGCAGACCCGGGATCTGAAGCGCTACTACCCCACCAGCGTGCTCATCACCGGCTACGACATCCTCTTCTTCTGGGTGGCCCGCATGGCCATGGCCGGCCTCACCTGGATGGACGAGGTGCCCTTCCGGAAGGTCTACTTCAACTCCCTGGTGCGCGATGCCAGCGGGCAGAAGATGAGCAAGACCAAGGGCAACGTCATCGACCCCCTGGAGGTCATGGACGAGTACGGCACCGATGCCCTGCGCTTCAGCCTGGCGGTGGCCGCCGCCCCCGGCACGGACATCGCCATGAGCACCACCCGCCTCGAGGTGAGCCGCAACTTCTGCAACAAGCTCTGGAACGCGAGCCGCTTCGTGCAGATGAACCTCACGGAGGACATCACCCTGGCCACGGCCCCCGCCTTCGGCGAGGCCGAGTACTGGATGGCCGGCCGCCTACGGGATGAACTGGCCGGCGTGACCGAGGCCCTGGAGGCCTTCCGCTTCCACGAGGCCGCCGACCGCCTCTACCACCTGGTCTACGACGACTTCTGCTCCACCTACATCGAGCTGGCCAAGGTGCAGCTGCAGAACGGAACCGCGGCCCAGAAGGCCACCATCCTCCACTTCCTCGACGTCCTCCTGCGCGCCCTGCATCCCTTCGTGCCCTTCCTCACGGAGGAGATCCACGAGGCCGTGATGGCCGAGCGCCTGCCCGCGGGCGAATCGAAGCTCCTGGCCGAGCGCAGCTGGCCCCTGGAGGCCCCCGTGCTCGCCCACCGGGGCGGCGACGCCACCCTGATCCCCCTCTTCCAGGAGACCCTCACCGCCTACCTGCGCCTGAAGGCCGAGAACGGCGTGGACCCCGCCAAGCGGGTGGCGGCGCTGTGCAGCCTGAAGGTGCTGGAGCCCTTCGCCGAGGCCCTGAAGGGCATCGCCCGCCTGGAGGGCGTGACCTTCGTGGACGGGGACCTGGCCTCCCCCAGCCGCGCCGTGGCCGTGGTGGGCCGGGGCGCCGTGGCCCTGGAGCTGGCGGGCCTCAAGGATCCCGCCGCCGAGAAGGCCAAGCTGGAGAAGGAGCGCGAGAAGCTGGAGAAGGAGCTGCAGGCCCTGAAGGGCCGCATCGAGAACCCCCGCTACCTGGAGAAGGCCCCCGCCGAGGAGGTGGAAAAGGCCCGGGCCCAGGCCGCCGAAAAGGAGGCCCGCCTCGCCCAGGTCGTGGCGCTGCTGGGCTGACCGGGCCGCCCCCACGGGGCGCCCTTGCGATCAGATCGTGAGGTTTGCCCCTACCCGGGGTACCCTGGAGGGATGATCAAGTCCTTCTACGCCGGCATGGATCTGGACGCCCCCTGCGGGCGGTGCAAGGGGGAGACCCGGCACCAGGTGCTCACGATCACCAACGGCGTGCCCGAGCAGCTCATCTGCGGGAACTGCCGTTCCGTGCACAAGTACCGGGCCGAGAAGCCCAAGCCGGAGCCCAAGGCCCGCCCCACCGCCTCGGCCAAGGCCTCCCTCCAGGCCCAGCGCCCCGTGCAGAGCCTCGCCACCATGTTCCAGCGCGTGCTCGCCGAGGAGCAGGGCGGCGCCTCCGCCCGCCCCTACAGCCCCGCCACCCGCTTCGAGGAAGGCCAGTGGCTCGACCACCCCGCCTTCGGCCTCGGCAAGGTGCAGAAGCGCCTCGGGAAGAAGGTCGACGTGCTCTTCCGCGACGGGCTCAAGACGCTCATCAGCGGCTGATAGCTTTGGAACGCGAATAGCGCGAATGAAAGCGCGAATAGCGCCAATAAGAACGCGAAGGATGGGTTGGCGCCTGAAGGTCCACGTCTGACCCGACCTCCGACAGACCTTGCTTTTCATTCGCGCTATTCGCGCCTTTATTCGCGCCATTCGCGTTCTTCTTTTCCTCCCGAGTGTGCTGAGATGAAGGGATGGCCAGATCCCGAGTCTCAGCCGCTGGCGGCTTCGCAGCCCTGAAGTATGTCTTCCGCAGAGGTGGGGAGACGGGGTTCTTCCGGCTGTGGAAGCGCCTGCATTCCCGGAACGCCTGCAAGACCTGCGCGCTGGGCATGAGCGGCATGCGCAACGAGGCGGGGCACTTCCCGGAGGTCTGCAAGAAGGGCATCCAGGGCATGGCTGCGGACCTGCAGGGCGGCATCCCCGAGGCCTTCTTCCGGGAGACCCCCATCGCCCGGCTGCAGTGGATGAGCCCCCGGGAGCTGGAGGCCCTGGGCCGCCTCACCTTCCCCCTGATCAAGGAGCCCGGCGCCACCCACCTGCGCCGCTGCACCTGGGAGGAGGCACTGACCCGGACCGCGGAGGCCTTCAAGGCCGCGACGCCGGATGCAACCTTCTGCTACGCCTCCGGCCGCGCCAGCAACGAGGCGGCCTTCCTGCTCACGCTGGTGGCCCGGGCCTACGGCACCTCCAACATCCACAACTGCTCCTTCTACTGCCACCAGGCCAGCGGCGTGGCCCTGAACCAGATCTACGGCAGCGGCACCTCCAGCCTCGTCCTGGACGACCTGGACCGGGCGGACCTGGCCTTCGTCATCGGCGCCAACCCCGCCTCCAACCACCCCCGCCTCATCACCAAGCTGGTGGAGCTGCGCCAGCGGGGCGGCACGGTCATCGTGGTGAACCCGCTCAAGGAGCTGGGCCTCGTGCGCTTCCGCGTGCCCAGCCTGCCCCTGAGCCTGGTCTTCGGCTCCACCATCAGCGACCACTACCTGCAGCCCAGGGTGGGCGGCGACATCGCCCTGCTCAAGGCCCTGTTGAAGGGCGTGCTGGAGCGGGGCGGCCTCGCTTCCGACTTCGTGGGCGCCCACACCGCAGGCTTCGAGCCGGTGCAGGCGGATCTCGAGGCCACCTCCTGGGACACGCTCCTCGCCGAGTGCGGGGTGCCCCGGGACCAGGTGGAGGCCGTGGTCACGGCCCTGCTGAAGGCCCGGAAGGGCATCGCCCTCTGGGCCATGGGCCTCACCCACCACGTGCATGGTGTGGACAACATCCTGGCCCTGGGCAACCTCTGGCTCAGCCGGGGCTGGCTCGGCACCGAAGGCGCCGGCCTGCTCCCCATCCGCGGCCACAGCAACGTGCAGGGGGTGGGCTCCATGGGCGTGGCCCCCATGCTCAAGGAGGCCTTCGCACGGAAGCTGCAGGAGCTCTACGCGATCCCCGCCCTGCCCCCGGGCCAGGACACCATGGCCTCCATGCGGGCCGCGGCCCAGGGTCGCATCCGCGCCTGCCTGCAGCTGGGTGGCAACCTCTATGGCTCCAACCCCGATGCCCCGGCGGCGGCGAAGGCCCTGCAGGCCATCCCCTTCACGGCCCTGGTGAGCACCAAGCTCAACACCAACCACGCCCACGGCCTGGGCCAGACCACGGTGATCCTCCCCGCCCTCACCCGCGACGAGGAGCCCCAGGCCACCAGCCAGGAGAGCATGTTCAACTTCGTGCGCCACTCCGAGGGCGGCAGCCCCGCCGTGCCCGGGGAGATGCGCAGCGAGGTGGCGATCCTGGGGGACCTGGCCCGCCGCATCCTGCCCGAAGGACGCTTCGACTGGTCCCGCTTCACCGACCACACGGCCCTGCGGGAGGAGATCGCCCGCGCCGTGCAGGGCTACGAGCCCCTTCCCACGGGGCGGGAGTTCCAGGTGGCCGGCCGCACCTTCCACACGCCCACCTTCGCCACCGGCGATGGCATGGCCCACTTCGCCGTGACCCCCCTGCCCCGCTTCGCCGAAGCCGAGGGCACCCTGCGCCTCATGACCATCCGCAGCGAGGGGCAGTTCAACACCGTGGTCTACGAGGACGAGGACCTCTACCGCGGCATCCCCCAGCGGGATGCGGTGCTCATGCACGAAGCCGACGCCCGGGCCCGGGGCCTCAAGGAGGGGGACCGCGTGAAGGTGCGCTCCGCCACGGGTCAGATGGCCGCCACCCTCTACACCACCGACATCGCGCCCGGCAGCTGCGCCATGTACTGCCCCGAGGCCAATGTGCTGGTGCCGACCGCCCTGGATCCCCGCTCCGGCACCCCCAGCTTCAAGCACGTGCCGGTGACCGTGGCCCGCTGGTCGTAGCGAGGGCGATGCCCCCGAGGGTGAGGGCCGCCGCCGCGAACCAGGGCAGGCCCGGCACCTCCCCCAGCCAGGCCGCGGCCACCGCTGCCGTGAGGGGCGGCACCGCCAGCTGGACCACGGCGGCGCGGAGGGCCCCCAGGCGCGGCACCACCGCGTACCAGAGGGCATAGGTCGCCCCCGAGGCCAGCACCCCCGAGAGCAGGGCGAGGCCGCCGCCCCGCAGGGTGAGGACGTGGCCTGAACTCGCTAGGAAAACGGGCACCGCGAGGCCGGCCGCCCCGAGGAAGGCCGCGGTGGTATCCATCAGGGGACGGGCGGACCCGCGCCCCAGCCAGGTGTAGAGTCCCCAGGCCCCCCCGGCCCCGAGCATGGTGACGGCGGCCCCCAGGGGCGGCCGGTGGGCCGTGGGCAGGCACAGCACCAGCAACCCCGAAAAGGCCAGGGCCGCGCCCAGGCCGCGCCGGAGGGAGGGGATCTCACCGCCCAGGAAGGCCAGGGTCAGGAGGGTCACCTGCACGGCCCCGAAGAGGAGCAGGGCCCCCGTGCCCGCCGTGAGGGCGCGGTAGGCGAAGGAGAAGCCGAGCACGTAGGCCGCCAAGGCCGCGGCCCGCGCGGGTCGGAAACGCGCGGGGAGGTCCCGCCGGTCGGCGCCCAGGAACAGAAGCAGGGCCAGGGCCCCGCTGCCCAGGCGCACCAGGGAGAAGGTGGCGGCGTCGGCCTGGCCGCCGCCCAGGGCGGCCCGGCAGAGGAGGGAATTGGCCGAGAACCCGGCGAGCACCAGGGCCGTGGCCACGGGCAGGGGCCAGGTCGCGGGCTGGCGCAGGCTCAGGCGAGCCGCCGGCGGAACCGCATGACCGCGAGCTCATCCAGCTGCACCGCCTCGAGGCGATCCTGTTCCTGGTCGTGCTGGAGCTTGCGGCGTTCCTTGAGGCGTTCGAGGCTGAGGCGATCCCGGTGGGCCCGGCGCAGGGCCTCGCGGCAGGCTTCGGTGCGGCCCTGGGCCAGCTCCAGGTCCGCCCGCCCCTGGATCTCCTTGCGCTCCAGGGCCACGAGGTGACGCTCCGCATCCCGCCAGCCCCCCAGGTCCACGTAGCGGCCGGGCTCGCTGCGCCGGCTCTCGAAGGTGGCCAGTCGCAGCTTTCCCAGCTCCTCCAGGTTCCGCAGGATGGCCTGCTCCTCCTGGAGGGCCCGGGCCAGGCTGCGCTCCGCCTCCTTCTCCAGCGCCGAGCGCAGGTGGAGGAGGGGTTCCAGGCGGAAGCGGAAGCGCTTGGCCATGGCGGGTCCTCAGGCTGGAGGCTTGAGACTGGAGGAGGAAACGGGAGCGGTCCTCCGGACCGCCACCAAGTCCAAGCGGCCGGCGCCCGAGGCGCCGCCCCGATCGGCCTCCAGCCTCCGGTCTCCAGCCTCCCGCCTCACGCGCCCTCCTTGAGGAACGGCGCGAGGTCGATGCCGAAGATCTTGCCCATGTCGAGGAGGGTCTGCCGCAGGCTGCTGTTCTCCGCGGTGGCCTGGCGGAGGAAGGCCTGGATCCCGGGCTGGAACTGGATGGCCTGGTCGATGTTCGGGCTGGAGCCCTTGGTGTAGGCGCCGATCTGGATGAGGTCCTCGGCGTCGGCGTAGGTGGCCATGAGGTCACGGACCTTGGCACTGAGCTGCTTCTGCTCCGGCAGGGCCAGCGCGCTGAAGAGGCGGCTCAGGCTGCCCAGCACGTCGATGGCCGGGTAGTGGTTGCGGGAGGCCAGCTTGCGGCTGAGCACGATGTGGCCATCGAGGATGCCGCGCACCGTATCGGAGATGGGCTCGTTGAGGTCGTCGCCCTCCACCAGCACGGTGTAGAGGCCCGTGATGGAGCCGGCCTCCTCGAAGGAGCCGGCCCGCTCCATGAGGCGGGGCAGCAGGGCGAACACGGACGGGGTGTAGCCGCGACTGGAGGGGGGCTCCCCGGCGCTGAGGCCCACCTCACGCTGCGCCATGGCGAAGCGGGTGACGCTGTCCATCATCATGAGGACGTCGCGGCCATCCTTCATGAAGTGCTCCGCCACGGCCGTGGCGGCCAGGGCGCAGCGCAGGCGCAGGAGCGGGCTCAGGTCGCTGGTGGCCACCACCACCACGCTGCGCTTGAGGCCCTCGGGACCCAGGTCGTGCTCGATGAACTCCCGCAGCTCGCGGCCCCGCTCGCCCACCAGGGCGATGACGTTCACATCGGCACTGGTGTTGCGGGCCATCATGCCCAGCAGGGTGCTCTTCCCCACCCCGGAGCCGGCGAAGATGCCCACGCGCTGGCCCTTGCCCAGGGTGAGCAGGCCATCCACCACCCGCACCCCGACGCTGAGGGGTTCCCGGATGGGACGCCGCTTCATGGGGTTGCGCGGCTGGCCGTGCAGGGGCGCGTGGTGCGCCAGGTTCAATTCGGGACCGCCATCCAGGGGCCGCCCCAGGGGGTCGATGACGCGGCCCAGCAGCTCCTCGCCCACGGGGATCATGGCGGGGTGACCGGCGGCCTCCACGCTCATGCCGGGGCGGATGCCCTCCGTGTCCTCCAGGGGCATGAGGAGCACGCGCTTGTCGTGGAAGCCCACCACCTCCGCGTGGATCACCCGGCCCCAGCCGGCATGGATGAGCACCTGCTCCCCGATGCTGCAGTCGGGCCCCACGCTCTCCACCACGAGCCCCACGACCTTCGTCACCTTCCCCATCCACTCCGCGGTGGGGAGCTTGGCGATGCGGGCCTGGATCTGGTCGTAGGCGGGGACGGTCATGGGGCGCCCCCGGCGCCCCATGGGTCTTCGGTCTTCGGTCTTCGGTCGTCGGGCTCCGCACCACCCGAACGGAGCGCCCTGTGTCCGAGGCCCTGGGCCGCAAGCATCCTCTTTCCGTGCCGCGACGACCGACGTCCGACGACCGACGACCTCTTCATGGGCCCTCCAGCAGCCGGCCCATGAGCTCCATGAGGCGCTGGCGGCGGCGCTCCAGGGTGGCATCGAGCACGCCATCCTCGGCTTCGAGGCTCAGGCTGCCCCGGGAGAGGGAGGGATCCTCCACGAGGCGCAGGCCCAGGTGACCCACGTAGTGGTCGCCCAGCATCTCCAGGTCGTGGGGGTTGAGGTGCACGAGGAG
>JBGASN010000088.1:0-7594 GCA_044229665.1 Holophagaceae bacterium | reverse complement strand
TCCTCGCCGGCCTGAAGGGCGAGGCGCCCTCCCCCGAGATGAACGAAGCCTTCCAGGCCCTCAAGGGTCGCGCTCGCCGAGGTGGCATCACGCCCATCGGCTTCGACCTGGCCCAGGTGGGGCCCGGCGCCCAGCCCTTCTGTGCGGAGATCGTGGGCGACCGGCGCTGGACCTACGTGGATGACACGCGGGGGCTGGACGAGGAGAGCCTAAACCTCCTCATGGGGTGGCCCGATGCCAGCGAAGAGAAGCGGATCCCGGAACTCAAGGATGTCCTGAGGACCTGCCTCATCAGTCGTCAGCGCGGGGAGCGGAACTGGAAGTCCCTTGAGCGCCCCTCCTTCCTTCTCACCCACGTGAAGATGGACTTGAAGGCTTTCAAGAACGATCAGGCCACGATGACCGTGGAGGAGACCTACCTCCCCATGAAGGCGGGTCTGCAGACCCTTCGACTGGATCAGTTCGATATCGTGGCGGTGGAACAGCGAGTGGGGGTCCGGAACCACCATTGGCGCATCAAATCCCTGAAGGATGATCAGGGGCGTGATGTGTTCTTCGGGCACCAGGCCAGCGAACTGTTCATCAAGCTGAATGAAGTGGCCACCCCAAATCAGCCCATCCATCTGACATTCCAGATCGAGGGGGATTTCCTCATCCGCAATGAGGGTGACAACAAGTGGGATCTCCGCACCGCTCCCTGGTTCCCCCGGCCCGCCCTGAACGGGCAGTTCTACACCGTGGAAGCCCGCATCGCTGTGCAAAAACCCCTGATTCCGGTGGCCAGCGCCATCACGGTCTCCCGTTCGGAGGAAGGGGATTTCAATGTGCTCCAATGCAAGGTCGACAAACCCATCCAGTTCTTCTCCGTGTCTGGGGGAGATTTCAAGTTCACGGAAGAAACCCGCAACGGCCGTACGGTCCGGGTGGCCAATTACGCTCAGAAGAATACCCAGGTGAAGCGGGTCATCGGCCTGGCTTTCGACATCATCGATTACTACGAACAGGTGCTGGGGCCATTCCCTTGGCCGGAATACACCATCGTGGAGGACAACAACTGGGGTGAGGGGCAGGCTCCGCCGGCCATGATGTTCATCAGCAAAGAGGCCTTCAATTCCACCCACCTCACCTTGGCCCAGATCTTCTCCAAGGGCGTGAACGCCATGTTCGCCCATGAGATCGCCCATCAGTACTGGGGTATCCAAGTGAAGATGCCCAGCCACGAAGAACAGTGGATCACCGAGGCTTTCTCGGAATTCTCGGCCTCGATGTTCATGGGGTTCGCCGCCGGCAAATCATACAACGAGGGCATGCAGACCGACTGGTGGAACGGGGCCAAGGAGAGCAACGAGTACGGCACCATTCCGTTCGCCAACGACGTGCACAACGAGAATGTGCGGATCCAATCCCGGATCGCCCGCACAAACCTCATCTACAACAAGGGGGCCTACCTCCTGCAAAAGATCTACGATCAGGTGGGCAGCCAGGCCTTCATCACCTTCTTCCGGTCCGCCCAGGCCAGCTTCAAGTGGAAGTTCGCCACCACGGACAACCTCACGGGCCTGCTCAACCACCTGACCAAGCAGGACTTCAAGCCCTTCATCGAAGAGAACTACTGGGGCCAGGGGCTGCCGCCCCGGAAGAAATAGGCCACTTGATACGGCTAGGATGGGGGGAGTCCGCTCCCCCCATTTTTTTGTGAGTGTGCCCATGCGCCCCTGCCTGCCCCTGCTGCTGTTCCTGCCCGCCCTGGCCCAGGGCCCCCGCTCCGTGGATCAGCTCGCCCGTCAGGGGCACTGGATGCCGGAGAAGTGGCCCCTGCACGCTCCCCTGATCGGCAAGCCCGCGCCGGACCTGGCGTTGGCCGGCTGGCTCAATGGGGAGGTGGGCGCCGGCTCCATGAAGGGGAAGGTCGTCATCGTCGACTTCTGGGCCACCTGGTGCGGCCCCTGCAAGCGGGCCGTGCCCCACAACAACGAGATGCTGCGCAAGTACGCTTCCAAGGGCGTGCTGCTGATCGGCGCCTGCGGGGGCGGCGGCGAGGAGAACATGGGCGCCGTGGCCCAGGCCACGGGCTTGGCCTACCCCACGGCCCGCACCACCAAGGCCACCACGGAGGCCTGGCGGGTGCAGTGGTGGCCCACCTACGCGGTCATCGACCGCAAGGGCACCCTGCGCGCCCTGGGCCTGCGGCCCGACGCGGTGGAACCCGTGGTGGACGCCCTGCTTTTCGAACAGCCGAACTGATCAGCTGCCTTCGCGGAAGGTCACCTTGTTGATCTCGCCGAAGGTGGTGAGCCCGAGGCGGACCTTCTCCAGGGCGCTCTCCCGGAGGCTCTGCATGCCGGCCCGGCGGGCGGCGGCCTTGATCTCGCGCAGGCCGGCCTGGGCGGTCATGAGCTCCCGCATCTCGTCGTTCATGCCCAGGAACTCGATGATGGCCTGGCGGCCGCGGAAACCGGTGCCGTGGCAGTCCACACAGCCACCCTTCTCGAAGAAGGTGCCCTTGTCCGCCCAGGCGGCATCCATGCCGTTCTCCGTGAGCTCCTGGGCGGTGGGGGTGTGGGGCCGCTTGCACTTGGTGCAGAGCACCTTCACCAGGCGCTGGGCCAGCACGCAGTTGAGGGCCGACACGAAGTTGTGCACGGGCACGCCCATGTGCTCGAAGCGGCCCAGCACATCGAACACGTTGTTGGCGTGCACGGTGGTGAAGACCAGGTGGCCCGTGAGGGCGCTCTGGATGGCGATGGCCGCCGTCTCGGGGTCGCGGATCTCACCCACGAGGATCTTGTCGGGGTCGTGCCGGAGGATGGAACGCAGGCCCAGGGCGAAGGTGAGGCCCTTCTTCTCGTTCACGGGGATCTGGGTGACCCCCTCGAGCTGGTACTCCACCGGGTCCTCGATGGTGATGATCTTGTCCTCGGGGTTCCGGATCTCGCTGAGGATGGCGTAGAGGGTCGTCGTCTTGCCGGAGCCCGTGGGGCCCGTGACGAGGAACATGCCGTAGGGCTCCTTGGCGAAGCGCCGCAGGCGGCTCAGCTCGTGCTGGCTGAAGCCCAGGATGTCGAGGTTGAGGGCCTTGAACTCCTCGGCCAGGTTCTCCTTGTCCAGGATGCGGATGACCGCGTCCTCGCCGTGGATGGTGGGCATGATGCTCACGCGGAAGTCGATGGCCCGGCCCCGCACCTTGAGCTTGAAGCGGCCGTCCTGGGGCTTGCGCTTCTCGGAGATGTCGAGCTCGCTCATGACCTTGATGCGGCTGATGATGGGCGAGGCGAAGCGGCGGTCGATGGGCTCGGCGGCGGGGTAGAGGCTGCCGTCGATGCGGTACTTGATCTGGAAGCCGTTGGCGGTGCTCTCCAGGTGGATGTCGGAGGCCCGGCGCTGGAGGGCGTTGAAGAGGGTGGTGTCCACGAGGCGGATGATGGGGGCCTCGTCCTTGTCCGTGAGGCGCTCCAGGTCCAGCACCTCGTCGTCCAGGTCCTCCTCCCGGAGCACCTGCACCTTGAGGGCCTCGCCGGCCTCATCCAGGACCTTCTGGCCCGATTCCGACTTCTTGAGCACCTCCTGGATCTGGGCGGCGGGGGCCGCGCAGAAGCGGAGGGGGCGCTTGAGCTGGAGGCGCAGCAGGTCCTGGGCGGGCACGTCCAGGGGGTCGGCCATGGCCAGCAGGAGCCGCCCCTCCTCTTCCCGCACCGGCACGAAGTGCAGCCGCAGCATCAGATCCAGGGGGATGGCCTGGAAGAGCGCGAAGTCCACGGCCTCCCGGGTGAGGTCCAGGGAGGGGTAGAGCTCCCGCGCCGAGGTGATGAGGGTGGCTTCGCCGGGACCGGGGATTTCGGGACTCATGGGTAGATCCTAGTCGAAGGGAGGGGGCAGGGGGCGGGAATGGTCGGAATTGGACAGGGCCGGGCATGGCGGGCCAAGGCCGGGATCGGCGGTTGACCCCCGTGTGATGCAAGTCTCAGAATGAAAGGTCGTTCCCGGAGGACCCATGCAAGGGTATGCCCCCATTCTGCTTCTGGTTCTCATCGCCGTGGCCATGCCCGTGATCGTGTGGACCCTGTCCCGCCTGGTCCGCCCCCGCGTGCCGAACCCCAACAAGTACCTGGTCTACGAGTGCGGCATCACCCCCACCACCGATGCCCGTGAGAAGTTCTCCGTCCGCTACTACCTGATCGCCGTGATGTTCCTCGTCTTCGACGTGGAGACCGTCTTCCTCTACCCCTGGGCCGTGCAGTTCAAGGAGCTCGCGCTCTTCGGGCTGGTCGAGATGGGTATCTTCCTTTTCCTTCTGCTCTTTGGATACGGCTACATCTGGTCCAAGGGCGCCCTCACCTGGGAGTAGTGCCATGAGCGTGATGAACCAACCCACCGCCCTGGAGCACATCCTCATCACCACGAAGGTGGAGAAGGTCGTGAACTGGGCCCGCGCCTCGTCGGTGTGGCCCATGACCTTCGGCCTCGCCTGCTGCGCCATCGAGATGATGGCGGCCGGCGCCTCCAAGTTCGACTTCGACCGATTCGGGGCCGGCATCTTCCGCGCCACCCCCCGCCAGAGCGACCTGATGATCGTGGCCGGCACCGTGACCTACAAGATGGCGCCCGTGATCAAGAAGCTCTACGACCAGATGCCCGAGCCCAAGTGGGTCATCGCCATGGGCAGCTGCGCCACGGCCGGTGGCCCCTTCGACAGCTATCACACCATCCAGGGCGTGGACAAAGTCGTCCCCGTCGATGTCTACATCCCCGGCTGCCCGCCCCGGCCCGAGTCCCTGATCTACGGCTTCCTGAAGCTGCAGGACAAGATCATGACCAGCTCCATGGCGGACAAGTACGGCGAGATCTTTGAGGCGGTGGGCTGAGCCATGGCGATCACCAAGGTCTGGATCGAAGAAGGTTGCATCGTCTGCAACGCCTGCGAGGCGGAGTGCCCGGACGTCTTCCACGTCACCGAGGACAGCTGCCACATCAAGGGTGAGGCCCGCGTCGACGGCGTCGAGAACGAGAACAAGGGCAAGTCCCCCCTGAAGGACGACCTGCAGCGGAAGCTGGAGGACAGCATCGTGGCCGCCGCCGCCGGCTGCCCCGTGAGCGTCATCGTCTACGAGCAGGTGGCCAACGCCGCTGAAGCCGCCCCGGCCGCGCCCGTGGCCGAGGCCCCCAAGGCCCCGGAGCCCGTGGCCGCCGCCCCCGTGGTGGAGGCGCCCAAGGTCGAGGCCCCCAAGGCCGAAGCCGCGCCCGCCGTGGATGCCCCCCGCATCACCAAGGTGTGGATCGAGGATGGCTGCATCGTCTGCAACGCCTGCGAGGCCGAGTGCCCCGACGTCTTCCACGTCACCGCCGACAGCTGCCACATCAAGGCCGATTCCCGTGTGGACGGCAAGGAAGATGAGAACCGCGCCGGCAAGTCCCCCCTGAAGGGTGACCTGGGCGTGGATCAGTTCAGCAAGATCGTGGCCGCCGCTGCCGGCTGTCCCGTGAACGTCATCAAGTACGACGGCACCGCCGCCTCCCTGGCCGCCGCGCCTGCCGCCGCTCCGGCCGCGGAAGTGCCCGCCGGGCCCACCAGCTGGGACATCAAGGCCGCCCCTAACCGGCAGGTCACCGCCCCCAAGACGGCCCCCGTGCCCAGCCTCAAGGCCTACCAGGCCGAGGTGGCCGCCCAGGCCGCCGCCGACGAGGCCAAGTACCAGAAGGCCCTCGCCGACTACGAGGTGGCCAAGGCCAAGGCCGCCGAGGAGGGCAAGCCCGAGCCCAAGGCCCCCGTGCGCCCCGCCCCCAAGAAGGACGAGCACGACATGAAGACCCCCGTCCCCCAGGAGGCCAAGGACGCCGACCTCCTGCTGCTCGCCGAGAAGCTGGGCGACCGGGTTGAGGAGATCTTCGAACAGGCCGGTGAGCTGGTCTGCCAGGTGAAGAAGGAGGCCGTGGTCGAGGCCCTCACCCTCCTCAAGTCCGATCCGCACCTCAAGTACGAGATGCTCACGGACCAGTCCGCCACCCATTACCCCGCGGCCAAGGACTTCGCCTTCAGCGTGGTCTACCACCTAACGAGCCTCAGCCGCCGCAAGCGCCTCCGGATCCGCATCCTCATCCCCGAGGGCTTCGAACCCGAGAGCGCCTGCGCCTGCTATCCCTCGGCGAACTGGCTGGAGCGCGAGATCTACGACATGCTCGGGATCCGTTTCCAGAACCACCCCGATCTCACCCGCATCCTCTGCCCCGAAGGCTGGGAAGGGTTCCCGCTCCGCAAGGAGTACCCCACCCTCGGTTGGGGCCAGCGTGAGATCGACTTCCGCGAGGACCGCTCCGGCGTGCTGAACCGCATCGCCATGGAGAAGGCCGGCAACCTCGGCATCAACCTTTCCATCCCCAAGGCTGACTAGGGAGTCCCCGGTGTTCAAAAACGAGGAAATGGAAATCAACCTGGGCCCGCAGCACCCGTCCACCCACGGCGTGCTCCGCGTGAAGCTCCGCCTGGATGGTGAGACGGTCACCCGCTGCGAGCCCATCATCGGCTACCTGCACCGGGGTGTGGAGAAGATCTGCGAAGACAAGACCTTCTTCCAGGGCCAGGTGTGGACCGACCGCATGGACTACGTGGCGGCCATCAGCAACAACCTCGGCTGGGCCGAGAGCGTGGAGAAGCTGTTCGGCATCGAGGTGCCGCGCCGCGCCAAGTACATCCGCACCATGCTCACGGAGCTGAACCGCATCAGCAGCCACCTCCTGTGGCTGGGCACCCATGCCCTGGACATCGGGGCCATGACGGTCTTCCTCTACGCCTTCCGCGAACGTGAGCAGATCCTCGACCTCTTCGAGGCGTTCTGCGGCGCGCGCCTCACCACCACCGCCTTCCGCATCGGCGGCCTGCGCGAGGACCTGCCCCCCGGGTTCATCCAGCAGGTTCAGGCCTTCCAGGACCGCTTCCTGGAGTGCGTGGACGAGTACGAGACGCTCCTCACGGAGAACCGCATCTGGAAGAAGCGCACGGTGGGGGTCGCCCCCATCTCCGCCGAGGACTGCATCGCCCTGGGCGTGACGGGCCCCGTGCTGCGAGCCGCGGGCGTGGCCTACGACATCCGCAAGGCCTTCCCCAGCGCCGCCTACGCCGAGATGAACTTCGACGTGCCCACCCAGACCGCGGCCGACACCTACGCCCGGTACCAGGTGCGCATGGAGGAGATGCGGCAGAGCCACCGGATCATCCAGCAGTGCATCGGCGGGCTCCCCGAGGGCCCCGTGATGGCCAAGCTTCCCAAGGTCCTGAAGAGCGAGGTGGGCGAGGTCTACCACGCCATCGAGGCCCCCAAGGGCGAGCTCGGCTACTACCTCGTGGCTGAGAAGGGTGGGGCGAACCCCTACCGCTTCCACGTCCGGGCACCGTCCTTCATCAACCTGCAGGCCCTCCCCAAGATGACCGAAGGCAAGCTCCTCGCCGACGTGATCGCCGCCATCGGCACCCTCGACGTGGTGCTGGGCGAAGTGGACCGCTAAGGGATCGGAACGAACATGCCAATGACTCTGACCCAAACCGTCGTGATGGCCCTGATCCAGATCGTGGCCCTCCTCGCCGTGATCATGGCCGTCGTCC
>JBGASN010000026.1:0-49424 GCA_044229665.1 Holophagaceae bacterium | reverse complement strand
CCCACGGCCCCTCCCGCCCCCGCTGCCCCTGAGGCGAAATCCAGCTTGGTCCCGGCGGAAGTTCCCGGGCAGCGGTCGCGCAAGGCCACGCGGAGCGCCGGATCCCAAGACAACCCTGATGCTTTTGGCTTTGTGGCCGGCTCACCCGCCGCCCCGGCACCCGGGGCGGGCGTGCCCGCCGATGCCGCCCCCACCGGGGAGCCCCCCAAGCCCACCGCCCCGCCGGCAGAGATCTTCCGCGACGCCGAGGCCACCTCCCGGGCGAAGGCCGAGGTCGCCAAGGAGAAGGCGGATCAGGCCGGTGTGGCGCGGAGTGAGGAGCGCAGGGTCGCCCCCCCCGCGGCGGCTCCCAGTGTCCACGGTCCCGCCGCCCAGAACGCCTACCAGAGTGCGTTCCAGAACAACGTCATCCTCCAAGAGGCGGCCCCCGCCGCCAAGAAAGCAGTGGGCCCCACCTGGTCCCTGGAGTCCGAGGGCAAGCTCCTGGTGGTCCACCATCCCGCCGGCCATGCCGTGATCCTGCTCCGCCGCAGTGCGCGGGGACCCGTGCAGCTGCGTCCCCGGCCCACCCGGCCGGCGGAGCCCGGCCTCACCCGCTTCGACCTGGGAAGCGAACCCGGCCCCTGGGACCTCTACGTGCTGCCCAAGGCCCCGGCGGAGCCGCTGCGGCTGCCGGAGCAGGGCCCCGTCGAGGGCTACCGCGCCCGCATCCCCGCCGCGGAAGGCGCGGCCCACTAGTTCATTTTTTCGGAGGGGGTGAAAGGACGCTTCCCCTGCCGGCATTCCCTGGATGAGACGCACACCCTGCGTCACCCAGGAGGACGCCATGCACCTGCTCCGAACCACCGCCGCCCTGCTCGCGGGCTGCTTCACCTTTCCCACCCCCTCGGCGGCGGCGCCGCCGGAGCGCCGGGTCCCCGCGAAAGCACAGGCCCCGGAGGACACGACCCAGTCGCCCTACTTCGCGGTGCAGAGCGAGGGGGCCGTGGACGCCCTGCCCCTGAAGGCCACCTCCGCCAAGGTGGCCATCGCCGGGGTCATCGCCGATGTGAAGGTCACCCAGGTCTACCGCAACACCGGCACCAGGCCCCTGGAGGCCATCTACGTCTTTCCCGGCTCCACGCGGGCCGCGGTGTACGGCATGAAGATGACCATCGGCAGCCGCGTGCTGATCGCCAAGATCCAGCGCCGGGATGAGGCCCGGAAGACCTACGAGCAAGCCAAGGTCGAGGGGCGCAGCGCCTCCCTGCTGGAACAGCACCGCCCCAACGTCTTCCAGATGAGCGTGGCCAATGTGATGCCCGGCGATGAGATCAAGGTGGAGCTCAGCTATACGGAGCTGCTGGTGCCCACGGAGGGCACCTACCAGTTCGTCTATCCCACGGTGGTGGGCCCCCGCTATGCGGGCCAGCCTGGTACCAACAGTCACACCGGCGAGGGCTGGGTGGCCAACCCCTACACCAAGGCGGGCGAGAAGCCCGCGGCCACCTTCGATCTGGACCTGAAGCTCAGCGCCGGCATGGCCATCCAGCGCATGGCCTGCGACACCCACACAACGTCCATCGCCTACGACGGCGCGCAGGAGGCCACCTTGAAGCTGGATCCCGCCGAGGCCCATGGCGGCAACCGCGACTTCATCCTCAAGTACCAGCTGGCGGGGGGTCAGGTGCAATCGGGTCTGCTGCTCACCCAGGGGCCCGATGAGAACTTCTTCCTGCTCATGGTGCAGCCCCCCAAGCGGGTGGCCCCCGCCCAGATGCCCCCCCGCGAGTACGTGTTCGTGATGGATGTGAGCGGCAGCCAGATGGGCTTCCCCCTGGAGATCAGCAAGACGCTCATGAAGGAGATGATCCAGGGCCTGCGCCCCCAGGACCGCTTCAACGTGATGGTCTTCGAGGGCAGCTCGGCCCTCTGGTCCTCCACCAGCCAGCCCGCCACCCCCGAGTCCATCCAGCAGGCCCTGGCCTTCGTGCGGCAGCAGAACGGCGGCGGCGGCACGGAGCTGGGCGCGGCCCTGAAGCGGGCCCTCACCCTGCCCGGCACCGAGGGCTTCTCCCGCACCTTCGTGGTGTCCACGGATGGCTACATCAGCGCCGATGGCCAGGTCTTCGACCTCATCCGCCAGAACCTGGGCAAGGCCAACCTCTTCACCTTCGGCATCGGCTCCTCCGTGAACCGGCACCTCATCGAGGGCATGGCGCATGCGGGCCAGGGCGAGGCCTTCGTGCTCACCCAGCCCGACCAGGCCGCCGCGGAAGCCGAGCGCTTCCGGGCCTACGTGAGCACCCCGGTGCTCAGCCAGGTGAGGCTCCAGGCGAAGGGCTTCGAGCTCTATGACGTGGACCCCGTGGCCCTGCCCGACGTGCTGGCCGAGCGCCCCGTGCTCTGCTGGGGCAAGTGGAAGGGCGACCCCAAGGGCACCCTCACTCTCTCCGGGATGACGGGCCAGGGCCCCTGGCACCAGACCTTCGAGGTGTCCCACGTGAAGCCCTCGCCCGCCCATGGCGCCCTGCGCCAGCTCTGGGCCCGCCAGCGCATCCAGCGGCTCTCGGACTACGAGCAGGTGGGCCCCAACGCCGACCGTGCCGCCGAGATCACGAACCTGGGCCTGCAGTATGGCCTCCTCACCGCCCACACCAGCTTCGTGGCCGTGGACACCCAGGTGCGCAACGCCGGGGGCCAAGCCCCGACCGTGACGCAGCCCCTGCCCCTGCCGGAGGGCGTGAGCGATGCGGCGGTGGGAAACCTCAGCCGCGCCTACGCTGGGGCCCCCGCCCCCACCGCCGTCGCCAAGTTCGCTGTGGCCCAGGAGGCCCTCGCCGATCGTGCCGAGCGCAAGAAGGAGGTGCCCAAGGTCAAGGCCGATCCGGCCCCTGCGCTGCGCCCCACCACCCTCCTGGTGCTCACCGCCCATGTGGATGAACCCGCCCTGCTGAAGGAGCTCGCCATGCACCTCAAGGCCCCGGCCCTGGCCGGTCTGCCCGAGGGCACCACCCTCACCGTGGAGGTGGATGCCCAGGGCCGCATCACCACCCTCACCTTCGACCGGAAGGTCTCGGATGAAGCCGCGATCCGCGCCCACATCCTGGGCTGGCGCCTCACCTCCGGCCCCTGCCGATTCAAAGTGACCGTGGGGCGATGATCCACCAGTGAACCCACCCCGCGCCCGGTCCGCCGGGCGCGGCCTATTTCGCCGCGGCCTGCTTGAGGAAGGTCTCGATGCGGCCCTTCACCTCGTTCATGAGGTCGTTGGGGATGGGCACCGTGAGGTTGTAGTGGCGGATCACCCAGCGGCCCTGCTGGCGGCTGAGCACCCCCGTGCCGCGGCAGGGCCCCATGTTCGGCGTGTCCAGGTCCTCGTCAAACCAGGCGGTGGCCCCATCGGGGCTGAACATCACGGCCCGGCGCACGGCCTTGAAGCTCCAGGCCTTCCCCTTGGCGAAGAAGGGGTGCGACCAGGCCTGGAAGTCCTTCTTCACCCAGCGCTCGGTGGCATCGGTCCCCATGTACACCGCATCCTCCGCCATGTGGCCGAAGTAGCGGGCCTCGTCGGCCTGTGCAGCGGCCTTGTGCCAATCATCGAGCACCGCGGTCACGGCGGCCGCCGGGGTCTGGGCCGCGAGGGGCGCGAGGCTGAGCAGGACAAGGGATGCGAGGGCACGCATGGCGACTCCGGGGGAAGGCGCCAGCATAGCGCCTACCGGAGGCGCAACCGCACCTTGAGGCGCCCATCGCCGTCCTGGTCGACGATGCCCCAGGCCAGGGGGCCATCGGAACCCGCGTCGATCTCCCCGGGCCCCAGGTTGAACGCCGCATCATCCAGCTCCCACCGCCCGCAGGGGAAGCGGGGCGCTGGGGGTTCCAGGGTTCCCGGATGGGCGTCCACCACATGGACTGGACCTCGGGGATCCCCAATGGCCAGAAGATCGGGATCCACCTGGGCCACCAGGAGCCCCTCCCGGCCCGGACCGGTCCTACCCCCCACCGTGCCGGCATCGAAGCCCCAGGGCCGGCGCACGCTGAGCTCCCAGAAGCGGCCCTTGCGGCGGGGGTCCGGCACGAGGATGCGCTGGGGATGCTTCCCCGGGGCACGAACGAGGGGATCGATCCACCCCTCCCAGGTGCGGCCCTGGATCCGGAGGGTGGGTACCAGGGCTCCGAAGGCGCCCCGATACCAGAGCTCGGCCCGGGTCCAGCCCATGGGCTGGCTGGGGCTGTAGGCCACGTCCTCGGTCCAGGGCCCCTCGGTGGGGTGGTGGCGGTCCCACCCGCGGTAGATGCCCACGTCCATGATGTCCCAGATCCCCGCCGTGAGCGGGTGGTCGCAGTCGAGGTAGAAGTCGTCCACCCGGTGCTCGCCCATGGCGTGGAAGGCCTCATGCACCACGTTGCCCACCACCATCTGGTCGGTCATGAGCACCACCCCCCATCGCTGGGTCCGGTCCCAGGGCAGCGGCTCCAGGAGGCTGATGGGCCGCAGGTGGGCCTTGTCGGTGGTGACCGAGCGGGGGGGCCCGGGGAAGATCACCCAGAGGTGGTCCGGTTGGCCATCGGGGTGGGCTTTCCCCGACCGGTTGTCCACCCGGTCCAGGCCCCGGAGGTCGAGTCCCTTGAGCTGGCCGAGCACCCACTGCGCCAGGGCGTGGGCCTCCTCATCGGGTTCGGGCCCCAGGGGCCGGGGGTACTTCAGGCGGATCAGCCGCCCCTCCTCGAGCTCCAGGGCGCCCTTGCTGACCTCGGCGAAGTAGTTGGCCACGGTGCTGGCACCCCAGGCGCGCCCGAAGAGGAGGCGGCGCAGGGCCCCATCCCCCACCTCGGTCTGACCCGGCACCTCCACACGGACCACGGTGATCGGCTCCCGCCGGTGCAGGGAGGTCGGCTTGAGGTGGAACTCGGGCCGCCAAGCCCCTTCCGGCACGATGTCGCGGATCCAGCCCCCCTTCTCCAGGACGAGCCGACGGGGGCCGTCCGGTGGCAGGGGCAGGGTGAAGCGCCCCTCGGCATCGGTCTCCACCACCGCATGGTCGGCGCGGGGATCCACCCGACGGGGCCAATCGAGGCCCACCTTCACTCCCGCCAGGGGGCGATCCCCGCCGAGGACCCGGCCCCTCACCACGCCCTGGGCGGCCAGGAGGGGGCCCAGCAGGAGCCAGGGTAGGAGGCGCATGGCGGCGTCAGCCCGAGGCGTGCCGGGCGCGGGCCAAGCGGAGCAACAGGCCCACCCGGTGCTTCAGGTCCGCCGATTGCACAGGCAGCTCCAGGAAGTCGTCCACCGCGGGCGGGTTGGCTTCGATCACCGGCAGGTCACCCGCGGGGTGCAGGAGGAGCATGGGCACCGCGGCAAGGGTGGGTTCAACCTGCATCTTGAGGGCGAAGTCACGGATGGCACCCGGACCCAGGGCCCAGTCCAGCGCGAGCATGGCCGGCCGTTCCGCCGTGAGCCGGGGGATCAGGCCCTCCAGGCCCTCCACCTCCCGCCCACCACCGGTCTCACGGACCTGGGCGAGGAAGACGGAGCGCACATGCGCCGCGGGACTCACCACCCACACTTCGCCCCGGGCCGCGGGCAGGGTGCCCGACCAGGTCCGTTCGAAGGCGCCGATCTCCAGGAGGTTCAGCACCCGGTGCTGAAGGAGGAGGCTGTTGGCGGGCTTGCGGAGGAAGTCGTCGGCGCCGGCGGTGAGGCTGCGGGTCTTGGCATCGCCCGCCAGGGCCGTGAGGATCAGGATGGGCAGGCGGGCGGTATCCGGCTCCGACCGGAGCGCCTGGCACACGGCGAAGCCATCCATGCCCGGCATCACCAGGTCGAGCATGGCCAGGTCGATGTCGCCCCGCCGACAGGCCTCCATGGCCTGGGCCCCATTGAGCACCGGCACCACCTCCACGCCCAGCGGCTCCAATTGGGCCTGCTGGATGCGGCGGTTGATGGCGATGTCCTCGGCCATGAGGACGCGCTGGGTCATGGGGCCTCCCCGGGCGAAGATACCTCCCTCATCGTCCCAAAGGCAATGGATCCAAGTCCTGGAGCGATATCTTGGGCCGGGACACGGGGGGCCGGATCCGCTAGAATGGAGGGTTCCCCGTGCCGCCCCGTGCCCCGCTTTCCGGGCCGCGCACGGCCACCCCGCTCCCGCTCCGGCCCCGAGGCACCTTCGTGACTGACCCTCAGCTGATCCGCAACTTCTCCATCGTCGCCCACATCGACCACGGCAAGTCCACCCTGGCGGACCGCCTGCTCGAGCTCACCAAGACCGTGGCCCACCGCGACATGCAGGCCCAGATCCTGGACGACATGGACCTGGAGCGCGAGCGCGGCATCACCATCAAGGCCCACGCCGTGACCTGCATGTACACGGCGCAGGACGGCAAGACCTACACCCTGAACCTCATCGACACCCCGGGCCACGTGGACTTCACCTACGAGGTGAGCCGCAGCCTCGCCGCCTGCGAGGGCGCCATCCTCGTGGTGGACAGCACCCAGGGCGTGGAGGCCCAGACCCTGGCCAACACCTACCTGGCCCTGGAGAACGGCCTCGAGGTGTTCCCCGTGCTCAACAAGGCCGACCTGCCCTCCAGCGATCCCGCCCGGGTGCTGGAGCAGATCGACACGGTGATCGGGCTCGTGGACACCGAGCACCACGTGAACATCAGCGCCAAGACCGGCCTGAACTGCGAGCAGGTGCTCGAGCACATCGTGAAGTACATCCCCGCCCCCACGGGCGATGCCACGGCCCCCCTGCAGGCCCTGATCTTCGACAGCTACTACGACCCCTACCGCGGCATCGTGAACCTGATCCGCGTCATGAACGGCACCCTCCGCTCGGGCGACCAGATCCGCTTCATGAGCAACGGCAGCGAGTACCGGGTCGACGAGATCGGCGTCTTCGATCCCAAGATGTCCAAGCGGCCCGAGATGTCCGTGGGCGAGGTGGGCTACCTCGTGGCCTCCATCAAGCAGCTCTCCGATGTGAAGGTGGGCGACACCATCACCCACGCGGTGACCCACAACACCAAGCCCGCCACCGAGATGCTCAAGGGGTTCAAGGAAGTCCAGCCCGTGGTCTTCGCGGGCATCTTCCCCACCTCCAGCGATGACTTCGAGAACCTCCGCAACGCCATGGAGAAGCTGCGCCTCAACGACAGCAGCTTCACCTACGAACCCGAGACCTCCACCGCCCTGGGCTTCGGCTTCCGCTGCGGCTTCCTGGGTCTCCTCCACATGGAGATCGTGCAGGAGCGCCTGGAGCGCGAGTTCGACCTGGACCTGATCACCACCGCCCCCAGCGTGCGCTACCACGTGTACATGACCGACGGGGACTCGGTGGAGGTGGACAACCCCTCCAAGCTGCCGCCGCTGCAGAAGATCGCCCGCATCGAGGAGCCCATCATCGAGGCCACCATCCTCACCCGCACCGACTTCGTGGGCGGCCTCATCAAGCTCTGCGAGGAGCGCCGCGGCATCCAGCAGAAGCTGGAGTACGTGAGCTCCGACCGCGTGATGCTCGTCTATGAGCTGCCCCTCAATGAAGTCGTGATGGACTTCTACGACAAGCTCAAGAGCCTCTCCAAGGGCTACGCCAGCTTCGACTACCACATGAAGCACTACGTGGAATCGGACCTCGTGAAGATGGACATCCTCGTGAACAGCGAGCCCGTGGACGCCCTCAGCATCCTCGTGCACCGCGCCAAGAGCGTGACCCTGGGCCACGCCCTCTGCGGGAAGATGAAGGAAGTGATCCCCCAGCAGATGTTCGACGTGGCCATCCAGGCCGCCATCGGCGCCAAGATCATCGCCCGCACCAACGTGAAGGCCCGCCGCAAGGACGTGACCGCGAAGTGCTACGGCGGCGACATCAGCCGCAAGAAGAAGCTCCTGAACAAGCAGAAGGAAGGCAAGAAGCGGATGAAGGCCATCGGCTCCGTGGAGATCCCGCAGGAGGCCTTCCTCGCCATCCTGAAGGTGGACAGCTGATGGCACACCACAAGGCCGATGGCCATCAATCCAGGCGGATGAGCCCGAAGCAGGAGCGGAGGGCTACCGGCGCGCAGCGACGGCCCGCAGGGCGCGGCCCAGGGACGGGCCGCGTAAAGGCCATCGGCTCCGTGGAGATCCCGCGGGAGGCCTTCCTCGCCATCCTGAAGGTGGATAGCTAGTGCGTCACCAACCCGCTGTGTCGCTGGAGGGAACGCCCTCCCCCGCCCCGGGCAAGAAGCCCCTCATCGCCATCACCAGCTGGCAGAAGGCGGGCGTGCTCACGCTGCTGCTGGGGCTCATCTGGGTGCGGATGCTCCGGCGGCGCAAGGCGGCCCACAAGGTCTGCGCCCACTGCGGGCACAAGAACCCCCAGCACCTGACCAACTGCACCAAGTGCCAGGCCCCCCTCTTCACCGTGGACGCCTGAGCACCCACCTCACCACGGAAAAGGGCGCCCAGCGGGCGCCCTTTTCCGGGGTCGGGGTCCTTCAGAACTGGATCTCGACGTTCTCTTCGGCGAGGTCGTTCTCCTCGCCCAGCACCTCGCAGGCGGCGCCGTACATCTGGATCACGGCGGCCTTGCGGTTGCTCAGGGAGGTGAGCAGGTCGCGCACGCGCTGGACCTCGGCGGCGATGGTGTTGTTGATCTGGTCCACTTCCGTCCGGCAGCGGGTGCGGGTGGTCTCGTAGAAGGCTTTCTGGTCCTGGGAGAGTTCCATGGGTGATTTTATACCACTCAGGTGCGGCCGGCCACCCACATGAGGAGGGTGAGCATGCCCAAGAGGGCCAAGATGATCGGCATCAACCAGATGGGGCGTACACCCGGCTGACCCAAGGGCACCTGGGGCAGGTCGGGGGGGACCTCGGGAAGATTCCCGACGGTGGGTCCACTGTGGGGTGCCACGCCGGCCTGGGTCTCCTGGAGCGCGGGATGCGTTCCGGAGGTGAGGCGTGGGGTCAGCTGGAGCGTGGGCGCGGGGAACCGGGCGTGCATCACCCGCTCCACATCCTCCCGGGTGCCCGTGAGGAGGGCGTGCACGTACTCCGCGATGTCGTGCTCCGTGGGGATGTGCCCCCGCTTCATGAGCAGCTCCCGGAGGTCCCGTTCCATGAACCGGGCCGAGGGATAGCGGTGGTCCACGTGCTTCTGGAGGCTCTTGGTGACGATGGCCGCCATCTCGCGGCTCACCTGGGGATTCAGGATGGTGACGTCCTGCACCCGCCCCAGCCGCACCTTCTCCAGGACGCCCAGTTCGCTGTCGGCCTGGAAGCAGCGCTCACCCGTGAGCATTTCAAAGAGCACGAGGCCCAGGGAGTAGAGGTCGGAGCGGTTGTCCAGGGCCTGGCCCATGGCCTGCTCGGGGCTCATGTAGAGGAGCTTGCCTTTCAGGGCGCCGGCCACGGTGTGGCTGGCCTTGCTCACGGCCTTGGCGATGCCGAAGTCCACGAGCTTGACGGCCCCTTCCTGGCTGATGAGCACGTTCTGGGGGCTGATGTCCCGGTGCACGAGCTTGAGCTCGCGGTCGTCGAAGCCCTTCTTGCGGTGGGCGTAGTCCAGGGCGGCGGCCACCTTCATCAGCACGAAGCCGGCCACGGCCTCGGGAAAGGGCAGCCCGAACTCGCGGGCCTTGCGCAGCAGGGTGCGCAGGTCCCGGCCGTTCACATACTCCATGGCGATGTAGTAGCTGTTCCCGGCCTTCCCCAGGTCGAAGATCTGCACGATGTTCGGGTGGGTGAGCTGGGCCGCCAGCTTCGCCTCGTCGATGAACATGGTGACGAAGTCCTCGTTGTCGCTGAGGTGCGGGAGGATGCGCTTGATGGCGACGATCTTCTGGAAGCCCTGCACGCCCCGCTGCTGGGCCTTGAAGAGCTCGGCCATACCCCCCACGGCGATCTTCTCGAGGAGGTAGTAGTTCCCGTACTCCTCCAGGGCCTGGGAGATGGGCACCTGCACCGGCTGGGCCGCCTTCGGGGGTTCCGCCGCCGGCGGCTCGGCCACCGCGGCCTCCGCCTGTTTGGACCAGTCAAAGGGGTCGTTCACCCCGGTGATGCCCGCCAGGGTGAACTCCGCCTGGTTCAGGGCCTCGGGCTCGGCCCCGGCGGCCACGGCGGGCAGCGGGGTGGCCTCCGTCTTCACGATGGCGCGCACGGGGACCGGCTTCGGTTTGGATTCCGGCAGGGGGGCGCCCTTCCCCATGCCCTCGATCTCCTCCAGCACATCACCGAAGATGTCCTCACTGGTCATGGGCCGCTTGGGAGGCTCCGTATTGGGCCGGGCCACATGGATGGGTGCCACCGGCGCGATGGGCATGGCGGGCTTGGCTTCCACGGCCGGCACGCGATCGAGGATGGCGAAGGGATCGGTACCCCCCTGGGTGCCTTCCTGTTCGATCTCGGCCACCAGGTCTCCGAAGATGTCCTGGCTGGTGAGGGGCACCTGGGCTTCACTCTTGGCCTGAGCCGGCCAGAACCGCCGGAGGGCGGCAGTGATCTCACCGTGCGGGCGGGTCAGCTCGAGCACACCTTGGACGCCTTCTTCGGTAGGCGCGGTGGCATGTTCCATCATCACCAGCACCGGCAGGCCGGCGATCCGGCTGCGGAGGGTCCGCACCCCGGCCGTGCCCTGCGCCTGCCCATCCAACAACAGCAGGTCCGGCACCAGCCCCTTGGCGAGAAAGGCCTCGGCCTCCTCCGACTTCACCCACTGCACGAGCCAACCGTCACTCTCCATGGCGGAGACCAGGCCGGGGGTCCGGAGGGTCTCACCATCCACGATCAGGAGCAGAGGTCGGTTCATGCAGGGTTCCGGCGGGTTTTTCCAGGAGGTGATCCCCGTCAGGGTACCCGTGGGTAGGCCTCAGCCTCAATGGAAAAGCCCCTGGAGCCTGTAATTTCCCCTCGATCCGAAGGGCCTTCCGGGCTAGACTGGTCCTTCGGTCCGTACTCCGGTTCGGGCGAATCTACGGTAGAAGGGGGGGAAACATACATGCCACTCGTCAAGATCAAGGAAGACGAAACCTTCGAAAACGCGCTGCGCCGCTTCAAGCGGAAGTGCGAGAAGTCCGGCATCCTCAGCGAGCTGAAGAAGCGTCAGCACTTCGAGAAGCCCTCCGCCAAGCGGAAGAGGTCCTTCGCACCCTCGAAAGGCCCGCACCCGCGGGCCTTTTTTCTTGGCCGAGCCACCGTTGAACGAAGAACGCGCCAACCTCGAATTCCCCGATGTGCTCGCCCTGGTGGCCGGCTTCGCCCGCACCGCGGGCGGGCGGGCCCGCATCCGGGGCATGGCGCCGGCGGATGGCCGCGCCGGGCTGCGCCGGCTGCACCAGGAGGAGCTGCGCGACGCCGTGGCCACCCGCCCCCAGGGCTTCCCGGTGATGCCCATGGACGAGGCCCTGGCGGAGGTGCTGAGCCCCGCGGGCTGGCTGCTGCCCGAGCACTGGCGCCAGCTGCGGATGGGCCTGCAGGCCCTGGCCACCCTCATCCGCAGCACGGCCGACCTGGGCTGGCCCAAGGATGAGAAGGGCCAGGACCGCCCCGTTCCCACCGGCACCCACCTGGGCATCGACCGCCTGCAGGTCACCGCCGCCATCCTCGAGGATCCCGCCCCCATCGCCGACAAGCTCCGCCGCTGCTTCACGGAGGATGGCGACCTGGACCCGCTGAAGGTGCCGGGCCTCGCCAGCCTGCACCACGCCCGGGCCCACGCATTCCAGGCCGTGCAGGGGAAGCTCCAGAAGCTCCTGCGCCAGGTGCCCGAGGCCTTCATGGAGAGCGGCATCGTGGAGCGCAACGGGCGCTTCTGCCTGCCCGTGCGCAGCGAGAAGCGCTCCCTGGTGCCGGGCCTCGTGCTCGACCGCAGCGGCAGCGGCGCCACGGTGTTCCTGGAGCCCCACGAGGCCGTGGCCCTCAACAACGACTTCGTGGAGGCCGACGCCGAGTACCGCGAAGCGGTGGTGGCCTTCCTCAAGGAGCTGCTGGAGGAGCTGCGCACCCAGCGCCAGGCCTTCGCCGCCTGGGCGGACTTCCAGGTGGAGGTGGACGAGGCCCTGGCCCTGCTGGGCTGGGCGGCCCTCATCCAGGGCGACCTCCCGGCGGAGTCCGAGGGCCGCCTGTGCCTGCTGCAGGCCAAGCACCCCCTGCTCCTGCCCCAGGTCCGCGAGCGCATGGACCTGGAGCCCCTGCCCCACGCCGTGGTGCCCCTCAACCTGGTGCTGGAGCGGGAGAAACCCAGCCTGGTGATCTCCGGCTCCAACACCGGCGGCAAGACCGTGGTGCTGAAGACCGTGGGCCTGCTCTGGGCCCTGGGCGCCTGCGGGTGCCCCATCCCCGCCGAGAGCGGCAGCAGCCTGCCCCCCCTGCCCTCGCTGCACGCCGACATCGGCGACCACCAGACCCTGGTGGGCAGCCTCTCCACCTTCAGCTCCCACGTGGTGCACCTGAACCAGATCCTCCGGGAAGCGAAGGAAGGGGGCCTGGTGCTGCTCGACGAGCTGGGCACGGGCACCGACCCCAAGGAGGGCGGCGCCCTGGGCATCGCCGTGCTGCACGCGCTCTCCCGGCGCGGCTGCTGGATCCTCTGCTCCACCCACCTCGGCGAGATCAGCCAGTGGGCCCTGCGCCACCAGCGCTTCCAGAACGCCAGCGTGCAGTTCGACGAGGAGAAGCTGGCCCCCACCTACCGCCTCATGGTGGGCCTGCCGGGCCAGAGCCGCGCCCTGGCCATCGCCCGCCGCCTGGGTCTGCCCGAGGCCGTGCTGGAGAAGGCCGAGAGCACCCTGGGCCAGCGGGAGAAGGACTGGCGCGACTTCCTCAAGGAACTGGAAGCGGATCGCGTGCGCCTCCATGAGGAGGCCGAGGACGTGAAGCGTCGCGAGGCCATCGTCCAGAAGGACCTGGCCCAGCTGCGCCAGCGGGAGGAGAAGCTCCGCCTCGATCAGGAGAAGTTCGCCCGGGAGGCCGCCGAGAAGCTCACCCGCACCCTGGAGTTCGTGGAGCATGAAGGCAAGCGCCTGGTGAAGGAACTCAAGGCCAAGGCCAAGTCCGCCGGTTCCGCCCCCGAGGCCGATCGCGCCGGCACCGAGGCCACGGAGCGCGTGAAGCAGATGAAGCAGATCGCGGAAGCCGAGCTGGCTGCCCTGCTCAAGCGGGGCAAGCCCCCCGAGAAGGCCCCGGAGGTGAAGGAGGGCGGCTACGCCCGCCACCGCGGCCTGGGCCTCGAGGGCAGGGTGGTCCAGCTCAAGGGCGACCGCGTGACCCTGGAGACGGGTCCCGGCCGGCGCTTCGAGTGCCGCCTGGGCGAGCTGGAGGCCATGGGCCGCAAGGAGCTGGACACCAAGCCCAAGGGCGCGGTGCGCGTGCGCGCCGAGGCCGACGAGGACCTCGCCCAGCAGCTCACCCTCATCGGCCGCGCCAGCGATGACATCGACGCCGAGGTGTACCGCTTCGTGGAGGCCGGCATCGCCACGGGCCGCAAGTACCTGCGCATCGTGCATGGCCACGGCACCGGCAAGCTCAAGGCCGCCGTGCGCGAAGCCCTGCGCGGCCACCCCGGCATCGCCCGCGTGGAGGACGCCCCCCAGAACCAGGGCGGGGCGGGCGCCACGGTGGTGACGCTTCGGTAGGACCCGGATCCGCAGCTCGAAAGGCCTAACGCGGAGACGCGGAGGCGCAGAGAAGGGAAGTCCTGTTTTGGTCCTCCGTCCTTTCCTCTGCGCCTCTGCGCCTCTGCGCCTCTGCGCCTCCGCGTTAAGCAGTTTCCTTTGAACCATTGAACGGTTTCCTTCAACTTCGCCCTGAAAGGTGAAAGGAACCGCGTTTCCGCGGCATGACATCCTTGAGGCGCTCTCGCGCCACCCCCAAGGAGCCCCCATGACCCCCCTCACCCTCGCCCTCGCCGCCCTGCCCACCCTGCTCCTGGCCCAGCAGCCCGGGGAGACCACCACCACCCAGGCCGACCAGAAGGCCCTGGCGGTGACCATCTACAACGACAACCTGGCCCTGGTGAAGGACCAGCGGCTGGTGAAGCTCGGCAAGGGGGAGGTGCGGCTGGCCTTCCAGGAGGTGTCGGCGCAGATCCGGCCGGAGACCGCCCTGCTGCGGAACCTCACGGAACCCAAGGGGTTCTACGTGGTGGAGCAGAACTTCGACTTCGACCTGCTCACGCCCCGCAAGCTGCTGGAGAAGTACGTGGGGGAGAAGGTGGTCGTCATCTCCCACAAGCCCACTGCCAACGGAGTGGGCAGCACGGAGGTGCGCGAGGAGGCCCTGGTGCTGGCCACCAACGAGGGCGTGGTCCTCCAGTACGCGGATCGCATCGAGACGTCCGTGAACGGCCGGCTCATCTACCCCAGGGTGCCCGCCAACCTGCGGGCCCGGCCCACCCTGGTGGTCACCCTGGGCAGCGGCGCCGAGAAGGCCCAGAACCTGGAGCTCAGCTACCTCACGGGTGGCCTCTCCTGGAAGGCCGATTACGTGGCCAACCTCAGCGCCGACGAGAAGACCCTGGACCTCAACGGGTGGGTGACCCTCACCAACCAGAGCGGGGCCGCCTACCCCCACGCCACCCTGCAGCTGGTGGCCGGGGATGTGAACCGGGCCCGGGAGGAGAACCGCCCCATGCCCATGGCCGCCCTGGGGCGGATGGACAAGGCCCGTTCCGCGGAGATGAAGGAGGAGAGCCTCTTCGAGTACCACCTCTACACCCTGGACCGCCCCACCACCCTGGCCGCCAACCAGACCAAGCAGGTGGCCCTGCTGAGCGCCACGGGGGTGCCCGTGCGGAAGGAGTACCGCCTGGAGGGCCAGTCCTTCTGGTACACCTCCGTGCAGGGCGACCTGGGCGACAAGCTCAAGGCCGGGGTCTTCGTGGAGTTCGACAACACCGAGGCCCAGCACCTGGGCATGCCCCTGCCCAAGGGCATCATCCGCGTGTACAAGCGGGACAGCGAGGGCCGGGCCCAGTTCGTGGGCGAGGACCACGTGGACCACACGCCCAAGAAGGAGACGGTGCGCCTGAAGCTGGGCGAGGCCTTCGATGTGACCGCGCGCCGCAAGCAGACGGACTTCAAGGTGCTGGGCCGCAGCGGCAAGTACGGCAGCAGCACCGAGAGCGCCTACGAGGTGGTGATCAAGAACGCCAAGAAGGAGGCCGTGACCGTGAGCGTGGTGGAGCCCGTCTTCGGCGACTGGGAGCTCCTCAGCGCAAGCCAGGCCTGGACCAAGACCAGCGCCGGCACCGCCCGCTTCGAGGTGAAGGTCCCCGCAGAAGGCCAGGCCACCCTCACCTACCGGGTGAAGACCCGCTGGTAAAGGTCTCCGCGAACCTTCGGGGACCTCGGGAAAAAAGCCAAAAGAAAACTACTTACGCGGAGGAGCGCGGAGAGAAGCCGGAGGTGAGCGGAGAACAGCAAAGGCGGGTGGCTGGAAATCCGTCGCCGTCTTCCTCCGCTCACCTCCGGCCCTTCTCCGCTCACCTCCGCGTTGGTAGTTGTTTTTTGAGCTCCCCGCAGACCTGGCTCAATTCTTCGGTGGGGCGGGGATGGGCATCTGGAGGTCGATGGGGTTCTTCCACTTCTGGCCGTCCAGTTCCTTGGCCCGGGCCTGACGCTTGGCGTCGTCGCCCGCCAGCCAGCTCTCGGTGCGGCTGCGGAGGTTGTTGAGGATGGAGTCCTTCAGCACCCCGAGCACGAGCACCACGATGGGCGCGGCCCGATGCTCCTCCGCGGCCTTGTTGCCGCAGTCCACCTTGGCGGCCATCACCTCGTCAAAGGCCGCGGCCCGCTCCGAGAGCTCCACCAGCAGGGCCTTGTACACGGCCTCGTCGACCTTGTCCTTCTTGGAGCCGCTGCGCAGGTCCAGGGCCAGGGTGTTCAGCAGGCCGTTGGCCGCCACCTTGAGCTTGTCGTAGGCGAAGTACACGCTCTTGTAGCGGGCCGAGGCGGGGCCGCAGTCGCTGTAGACCTCCTGCAGGAAGCTCTCGCTCTGGGCCCGCTTGTTGTCCAGGCAGGCGAAGAACTGGAGGCTCAGCTTCCCATCTGCAGAGGGGCTCGAGCAGGGGTTCCCCGCGGGCGCCTGGGCCGCGGCGGGGAGGAGGAGGCAGACCGACAGGAGGGTGGAACGCAGCATGGGGACTCCGGGTGGATGGTTCATTGCATCGTGACTGGTCAAAGGTGGGAAGGGGTCAGCGCCAGGCCCCCATGAGGATGAAGGGCCCCCAGTAGAAGGGGTGGGACCAGTCGCGGGCGGTGCCCTGCTGGCGGATGAGGCGCAGCTGGGCGTCGCGCAGGGATTCGGCGCGGGGGCCGCCCGTGGACCAGCGGCCGTAGAAGGCCTTCATGAGGTCGGCGGTGCTGGCGTCGGCCACCTTCCACAGGGTTGCCACCACGCTGCGGGCGCCCATGTCGAGGGCCAGGGCGCCGAGGCCCTCCACCTCCACGCCCTGGGCATCCTTGCCGCCGCCCACGCCCGTCTGGCAGGCGGAGAGGGTGAGCATGCGCACGCCATCGAAGCGTACGCCCTCGGCGCGGATGGTGGCCAGGGAGAGCAGGGAGCCATCGCCCACGAGCAGGGCGGAGCGGTCCTCGCTGCCGGGGCCGAACTGGAAGTGGCTGGCCACGTGCACCACGGCCGTGTCCTCCGTGAGCTCCTTGAGCCGCTCGGCGGTGAAGGCCTCATCGAGGTAGGCCTCGCCGGCGAAGCCCGCGCCCTTCACCTGGTCCAGCACCCCCGTCAGCTCGCCGGGCACCGCCGCCAGGGGCGCGAAGCCCCCGTGGGCGCGGCTCACGCCGAAGGCCCGGGCGCCCTTGCCCGCGGCGCCGGAGTCATCGGAGGCGGCGAAGGCCCCCCGGGCCGTCACCGCCAGGGCGTAGCGTTCCACCAGCCACTGCTGCCCATCGTGCAGGGTCGCGAAGGGCAGGTAGCGCAGGGGGCCATCGAGGTCCAGCAGCAGGCGCTGGGCGCCGGCCGCGGCCAGGTCCTTGGCCACGGGAGCCAGCAGGAGGGCGTGCAGGGCCTGGGCCTCGGGGCGGGGATCCCGCGTGAGGTCCTTCAGGGCCCAGCGCAGGGACTGGATGGCCTGGGCCAGGGCTTCGGCGCCCACCGGGGCCTCGCGGTGCACCTGAAGGGTGGGCGTGGTCACGAGGATGTGGAGGCGATCCGGCGCCAGCACATAGGAGAGGAGCACCGTGCCCTTGCCCAGGCGTCCCTGCAGTCCGGAGAGCCGGTCCAGCTGCCGGGCCGCGAGCTTGGTGGCGGCCGCAGGCTCCTGGGCTTCCGCCTCGGTGCGCAGGGTCAGCAGGGCCTCGCGGAAGGCGGCCCGCGCCACCTTGAGCTTGGCCTCCAGGTCCTTCCGCCGGGTCTGCTCCTCGGCGGAGAGTTCGGCCACGGGCTTTCGGCGCAGGGACTCCAGCTCCGCGGCCTGGGCCACCCAGGCCCCCTCGGCCTCCTCCAGGCGGGTCTGGATCCGGGCCTCGGCGCCGGTGGTGCTCGGCGCCTCCGCGCTGCCGGTGCCCCCGCGCACGTAGCGGCCGAACTCGTCGGACTTGAGGAGGTCGAGCACTTCCTGGGCCTCCGCGAGGCGGCCCCCATCGCGGATGAGGAGATCCGCCAGCAGGCGGAACGTGCGGGCATTGGCGGCGCGGAAGCGCTCGCCCCCTGGCCCCATGAGGCGGGCGCGCCGCTGCACCTCCTGGAGGGTGCCCACGGCCCGCTTGCCGGCGAGGATGGCGAGGTCCCGCCGCCCCAGGGCCGCGAAGCCCACCATAAGGCCGTGGTCCGCGGCGGCGCGGGTAAGGGGATGGCGAGCCTGGCCCCGCACCCAAAGCAGGCGGGCCACGCCGCGGGTGGCCTGCCCCCTGGCCAGATCGAGGTTCGCCCAGGTCACGGCGACCCGCGCGGGGGCTTCGCTGTCCCCCAGCGTCTGGGCCAGTTCAAAGGGGACGCGGAGGTCCCGGGGCAGGTCGTTGAGGGAGGGTTGGTCCAGGCCCGCGGCCGTGGCATTGGCGAGCAGGCTCACCTCCAGCAGGGGCATTCCCTGATGGTGCGCCCGGGCCGCCAGGGCCCGGAACCGCCGGGGGGAGTGCTCCTTCCCGGCGGCGAGGAAGGCCTCCAGGGCCGCCACCCCCAGCCGCGCTTCCGGCGCGCTCGGGGGCAGCGTACGGGCGGCTTCGGCAAGGGCGCCCCGGGCGGCATCCAGATCCCCCAGGTCCGCCAGGATGCGGCCGCGCAGGGCCGCCACCTGCCCCGCCCAGAGGGCGCCCCGGGGGCCGGGAAGGGAGGCGGCCTCGGCCGCCACTGCGTCGAGATGGGCGAGGGCCTCCCCGTGCTCACCCCCCTCCAGGCACCGCCGGGCCTGGGCCCAGCCCACCTTCACGCGGGCCTCGGGCTCCGCACCGGGACGGGTGGCCACGACCTCCGCCGTGGCGAGGGTGCGATCCGCTTCCAGGAGCCGGCCTGCGGCCAGGTCCACCTCGGCCACGATGAGCATGGCCTCCAGGTCCTGCACGGGGGTCAGGCAATCTTCCGAGAGCAATTGCTCGGCCAGGGCCTTCGCCCCTTCGGCATCCCCCACCTGCAGGCGGAGGCGCACCACCTCCATCCCCCAGGTGCCCCGCTCCGGATCGGGGGCCTGGGTGAAGGCGGCTTCGGCCTTCGCCAGGGCCCGGGCGCCGGCGCTGCCCCGCACCGCAGACTGCCGGTGGGATTCCCTGGGCAGGGGTGGATCCCAAGGCCCGGGCAGGTCCCGGGCCTTCGAGGGCCGCACCCGCTCGGCCCTGGGCAGCGCCCATGCGACTTCGGCCTGGCGCCCGGCGGCGCCGACATCCTGCAGGCGCTGCAGCTGGGCCTGGGCCAGCCGACGCCGGGCCTCGGCCTGGGACCGGGCCTCCTGTTCCCGGGCCTGGGCCGCCTGCCGCTGCGCCTCGGCCTGCATCCGGGCCTCCAGCTCCCGCCGGCGGGCCTCCCGCTCCCAATCCCCGCCGCCCGTGGGCGGAGGGGGGGGCGGCGGCGGCGGGGCCTTCACTTTCGGCACCAAGCACCCCGCGGTCAGGAGGATGAGCGCGGCGGCGCCCAGGCGCAGGCTACGGGACATGGATGGCTCCGGGATCCCTCCATCCTAATGCGATTGTCAGCCGGAGTAGGATGGGGCCATGCGCCCCCGCCTCGCCCTCGTGACCGCCCAGGAGGCCCTCGGGCTGGATCAGGACCTGGAGCCCCTCCTGCAGGCCTTGCGGGACCTGGGGGCTGAGGCCCAGGCGGTGGGCTGGGATGCGGCCGTGGACTGGTCCACCTTCGACCTCGCCCTGCTCCGTAGCGCCTGGGATTACGTGCCCCGCCTGCCGGAGTTCCTCCACTGGTGCGAAGCCACCTCCCACCGCACCCGCCTGCTCAACCCCCTCGAGGTGGTGCGCTGGAACACCGACAAGCACTACCTGCTGGACCTGCACCGGGCCGGGGTGCCGGTGGTGCCCACCCGGTTCGTGGAGCCCGGCGAGAACCCCGAGGGGGCCCTGGAGACCTTCCTCCACCGGGGTGAGTTCAGCGTGGGCAGGGCCGTTCCCTTTGATGAATTCGTGCTGAAGCCCGCCATCGGCGCCGGCTCCAAGGATGCGGCCCGGTACCACGGGGAGGAGGCCACCGCCGCCCGGGCCCACCTGGCCCGCCTCCTGGGCGAGGGCCGCAGCGTCATGCTCCAGCCCTACCTGGCCTCCGTGGACACCCGGGGCGAGACCGCCATGCTGATGTTCGAGGGTGGCTTCAGCCACGCCATCCGCAAGGGTCCGCTCCTCCGCCGGGGTGCGGGTCTGGTGGAGGGCCTCTTCGCGCCCGAGGAGATCACCCCCCGAATCCCCACGCCGGAAGAACAGGCGGTGGCGGGGGCGGCCCTGCGGGCCATGCCCTTCCCCGCCCTGCTCTACGCCCGGGTGGACCTCATCGAGGACGAAGCCGGCCACCCGGTGGTGCTGGAACTGGAGCTCACGGAGCCGAGCCTCTTCTTCGCCCAGGGGCCCGGCTCGGTGGATCGATTCGCCCAGGCCATCCTGCGCCGCCTCGGGAGCTGAGTCCTCAGCTGCGGTTCCCCTGGCCCCGACGGGCCGTGCGGCGGGCGCGGCCCCAGGCCTGCTTGAGCTCGATGAGCTGGGCGGCCCGGGCATCGCCCTGGGCATGGTAGGTCTTCACCTTCCGGAGCTTGGGATCGTAGAACCCCACGTAGCCCCCGGGATTCACACCGAAGCTGCGGAGCCGGGTGCGGCCGTGACGCAGCCCCAGGAAGTCGTTCCGACCCCGCCGTTCCTCCCCGCTGGTGAAGTAGAGGGGCAGCACGAAGTTGCTCACGGTGACCCCATCGATCTCGTAGAACTCGTCCTGCACGGCATCGCACATCTCGTACCAGAAGAAGACCTCCCGGCCCTTCTCCTTCGGATCCGGATGCGGGCCCTGCACGAGCAGGTTGCTCTCGGGATCGGCCAACAGCTCCAGCGCCTCGTGGCTGAAGGTGTGGCTCCAGGGGCGCCCCGCCTCCTCCACGTAGGCGGTGAACACGATGCCATAGGGCATCCCCATCCCGTTCTTGTCGTGGAAGCCCAGCACCCCATCCGGGGCGGGGTCGTCCCAAAGGTAGATCACCGCATCACCCCGCATCTCCTCGGGATCGGGGCGACGGCCCCGGCCCTCCAGGCGAAGTTCGGCCCCCATGCTCCAGTAGGGTTCGAAGTCCTCGGCGATCTGCCGGTTGAGGGCCCGGATCACGCGCTGCACCTCACCATCGGGGATCGCGGTGTGGTTCACCACGGAGATGCGCATGGGGACTCCTGGGAAAGGGACCCGCCCAGGATAGGCGCGGATGGCCCCGGCGGAATGGTGGAAATGCGAGGGGCCATCCCAGGGCCCGTGGTAGCCTCTCGGCACCCCTTCCACCGCCCCTTCCTGAGACCGCCACGCCCATGCACCCGGAGGACCCGGACGATTCTGAGGCCACCCGACAGGGCCTGGATCCCTCCATGATGGAGACCCAGGCGGGTGAGGTGGCGGCCCGGCTCCCCGAGCCCCAGGGCCCCGCCCGGATCGTGGTGAAGCCCCGGCGCACGGATCCCGAGTTCCCGGTGCAGGACTGGGACCGGTACACGCTGGTGGGGTTCCTGGGACAGGGTGGCATGGGGAAGGTCTTCCTCGGCCGCGACAAGCGCCTGGGCCGTGAAGTGGCCATCAAGTTCGTGCGGGTGGATGACGAACGCTTCCTCTCCCGGTTCCTCGGGGAGGCCCGAACCCAGGCGCGGGTGGACCACCCCCACGTGTGCAAGGTCTTCGAAGTGGGCGAGGTGGAGGGCAAGGCCTTCATCGCCATGCAGTACATCAAGGGTCTGCCCCTGGACCTGGCCGCCCAGCATCTCTCCCTGGAACAGAAGGTCATGGTGCTTCGCGATGCCGCCCTCGGTCTCCACGAGGCCCACCGCATGGGCATCATCCACCGGGACATCAAACCCTCGAACATCATCGTGGCGCAGGACGAGGACGGCACCGACCACGCCTACGTGATGGACTTCGGGCTGGCCCACGAGTGGAACACGGAGTCCACCGAGACGGGTTCCGTGCTCGGCACCCCCTCCTACATGTCGCCGGAGCAGGCCCGTGGGGAAGTCTCGCGCCTGGACCGCCGGTCCGACGTTTACAGCCTGGGGGCCACCCTCTACCACACGCTCACGGGGCACTCCCCCGTGGAGGGGACGAACGCCCTGGAGATCCTGAGCGCGGTGTCCTCCTCGGATCCCAAGCCCTTCCGCGCCCTCAGGCTCGACATTCCCCGGGACCTGGAGGCCATCACCCTCAAGTGCCTCGAGAAGGACCGCGGGAGGCGCTACGACTCCGCCAAGGCCCTGGCGGAAGATCTGGATCGCTACCTCGCCGGGGACCCCGTTGAGGCGCGCCCCACGGGCCTCTGGTACCGCCTCCAGCGGAAGGCCCGCAAGCATAAGCAGCTCACGGGGGTGATCCTCGTGGCCTTCCTCCTGGTGATCACTGCGGGGGCCTTCGCGCTCAAGGCCCGTCGTGATGCTGACCGGCGCGAGGTGCTGGCCCGCCGCTTCACCGAAGCCATGGGGCGCATCGAGTCCATGGCCCGCTACTCGGCCCTGGCCCCGCCCCATGACATCCGGCCCGACCTCCAGGCCGTGCGCGACCAGATGGAGCGCCTCCGGTACGACATGGCCCAGGCGGGCCGCCTCGCCGATGGACCCGGCCACTACGCCCTGGGCTGGGGCTATTGGACCCTGGATGACGGCGAGCAGGCCCGGGAGCACTTGCAGATGGCCTGGGACGCCGGCTTCCGCGAGCCCCGGGTGGCCTACGCCCTCAGCCTTGCCATGGGGCAGCTCTACCGGGAACAGCTGTTGGAAGCGCAGCGGATCACCACGCCCGCCCAGCGCAAGGCCCGCCTGGAGGAAGTGGCCACGACCCTGCGCACGCCCCTGCTTGAATACCTCCGGGTGGCCCGCCAGTCGGACCTGCCGGCACCCCGGTACCTGGAGGCCCAGGTGGCCTTCGCGGAGGGCCGCACCGACGAGGCGCTTGGCCTGCTCAACACGGTGGGGAACTCCCACCCCTGGTTCTTCGAGGCCCCCCTGCTCCGGGGTTCACTGTTCCAGGCCCGCGCCTGGGAGCGTTGGAACCGGGGAGACCGGCCCGGGGCCCTGTCGGATTTCCAGGCCGCCCGGGAGGAGCTGGCGAAGGCCGCCACCATCGCCCGCAGCGGTGCGGGGATCCGGGTCGCCCAAGGTGACCTGGAGTTCAACGTGGTGCTCATGGAGAAGTACAGCCAGGGCACTGACACGGAAGCCTTCAGCCGGGGGATGGCCGCCATCAACGCGGCGCTCGGGTTGGACCCCGACCGGGTGCCCGCACTGGTGGTGAAGGCGGCCCTCCTGGGCAGTGAGGCCGACCACCGTTCCCGCAGGGGGGAGGATGCGGAGCCCCTGGCCCGGGAGGCGGTTGCCGCCGCCGACAGGGCCGTGGCCGCGGGCCCCTACCGGGCCGATGCGCGGAAGGCCCTCGGCTACGCCCTGTACGACCTGGGCGATGCGCTGGCGGCTCACGGCCGCGACCCGAGTCAGGTCCTCCAGCGGGGCATCCAGGCCTTTGAGAGCCTGTCGGAGGTGAAGCGCGATGGTAGGGTCTGGCTGCATCTCGGTCTGATCCACCAGACGCAGGCGGACTTTGACACCCAGCGGGGGCGGGACCCCGCCCCGGAGCTGGATGGCGCCATCGGCGCCTTCCGCCACGCCGCGGACATGGACGCCCAGGCCGTCCCCCCGCGCATCAACCTGGGCACCTGCCTGTACCAACGCGCCCTGCTGCCCGAGGCCAGGCGTCGCGATGAGGATCTGAGAAGCGCCCAGGAGGTCCTGGAGCAGGCGCGCATGCTCAACCCCCAGCACTTCGTTCCGCTCTTCGTGCTGGCCAAGGTGAGGTTGGCCCAGGGCCTCCGGGCCCGCGCCCGGGGGGAGGATCCATCCCCGCACTTCCAAGCCAGCCTGGAGATCGGCCGCCAGAGTCTCGCCATCAATGCATCGGTACCGAACCTCCACTTGAACCTGGCCTCGGTGTCGGAGGAGCTGGCCCGCGAAGCGTGGGACCGGGGAGGGGACATCCGGCCGTGGTGCGAGCAGGCCGTGCAATCGGCCCACCGGGCGGTGGCAACGGCGCCACGCCTGGCCCTGGGCCACAACAACCTGGGGGAGGCCTTCCTCCTGCGCGCCCGCTTCCTCCGATCAGCCAGCGACCTCGCCCAGGCCGAGGCCGCGTTCCGGCGCGCCCTGCAGCTGGCGACGGGTGACAGGGCCGCCCTGGCCAACCTGGGGCGGACCCTGGCCACCCGCGCCCAGTGGGTTCTGGACGGGGGTGGGGATCCCAGTGCGCTTGCGACCTCGGGGCGCTCCTACCTGGAGCAGGCGCTGCGCATCGATGACCGCAACCCCGACGCCTGGCACTACCTCGGCGAGTGCCTGGGGGTGCTCGCCCGATGGCACCACCGGAGCGGAAGGTCGCACCCGGGAACCCCTGCGGAGGAGGCCCTTCGCCGCGCCCTGGACCTGTCCCCCACCAACCAGGATCCGGTGCTGGAACTGGGCCGCCTGGCCCTTGCCGGCGTCGGTTCCCGCCCGGCCACCCTTGAGATCCTGGATCGGATGCTCCAGGACCGACCCCGATGGGCGGAGGCCCGCGCCCTGAGGGGTGCGCTCAGGCTCGCTGCTGCCGGGGATGGTCGACCTCCGGAGGGCGCCCTGGAAGAGCTGGCCGAAGCCATCCGCACCAACCCCAACCTCAGAGGGGAGTGGGGATCCACCTTGGCCAGGGCCCAGGCTGCGGATCCCCGGGCCTCCCGACCCTGAACGTCAGCCAGTCACCTTGATGGTGCCGGTGTTGCCGGAAGTCCCGGGCACATCCGTCGGGCCACCCTTGCGGGGATTTCCGGAGGAGGCTTCGGCGCCCTCCTGCTCCTCGGGTTCAGGCTTGCGGGATTCGGTGTCCTGGGACCTGTTGGTGGACTTGTTCATGGATCCTCCTCGAGGGATTAGAGTGTGGCAGGAATCGGGGCTCGAGCCATCGGGGCCCGCTCCCCAGGCACGGGCATCAGCCCTTGACCTTGATCGTCCCGGAGTCGCTCAGCGCCATGGGGGACGCAGGCAGGGACACGGTGTAGTCGCCATCGGGTCCCTCCACCTTGTAGGTGACCTTGTCATGGGCGTTGGGCGCATTCACCGTGCAGGTGGTCACCCCATGCTCGAACAGGGTGTCGGGCACGGTGACGGTGGCGGGCGCATCGGTGCCCGCCTGGATGAAGCAGACATGGTCCTTGCGCTTGATGGTGAGGGAATCCCCGGGGAACCCATCCTTCTGCACGCTCATGTTCTTCACGGTGTCGCTCATGGAGCCCTCCGGGGCTGCGACCGGCCGGGCCGGTGGGGGGGTGGGACGTGGGCCCAGCCTAGTCCACCCCGCGGTAAAAAACGAACCTCAAATTTTTAGGTCGCCGACTTTTTGACAAGTCCTGACCATAGATGGACGCGGCTCCGCGACCCGGGCATGGCACACTGGGCCTTCCCACCCACCGGAATCCCCATGACCGCCAAGCCTTCGCTTCGCCATGCCCTGACCCTGACCGTGCTCGTCGCGGCGCTCGGGTACTTCGTCGACATCTTCGACCTGCTGCTCTTTGGCATCCTGCGTCAGAAGAGCCTCCTGGCCCTCGGCATCCCCCTGGAGCAGACCCTGACCAAGGGCATCCTCCTGCACAACCTCCAAGTCTGGGGCCTCGTGCTCGGGGGCGTGGTCTGGGGGGTGCTGGGCGACAAGCGCGGGCGCCTCTCGGTGCTCTTCGGCAGCATCGCCCTCTATTCCGTGGCCAACATCGCCAATGCCTTCATCGCCCACATGCCGGGGCTCACCCCCTTCCAGTGGTACGCGGTGTGGCGCTTCATCGCGGGCTTCGGCCTGGCGGGCGAGCTCGGCGCCGCCATCACCCTGGTGGGGGAGACCCTGCCCAAGGAAGTGCGCGGGTACGGCACGGGCATCGTGGCGGGCGTGGGTGTGAGCGGCGCCGTGGTGGCCAACCTCGTGGGCAAGCACCTGGCCTGGAACCATGCCTACCTCGTGGGGGGGATCCTGGGCCTCGGCCTCCTGGCCCTGCGCATCGGTGTGGCCGAGAGCGGCATGTTCCACCAGGCCCAGGAGCAGGCCGTGGCCCGGGGCGACTTCTTCAGCCTCTTCACGTCCCGCGACCGCTTCCTGCGGGCCCTCCGCTGCACGCTCATCGCCGTGCCCCTCTGGTTCTCCGTGGGCATCCTCATGTTCTACGCGCCGGAGTTCGGTCGGGCCCTGGGCTACACCGGCCCCATCACCGCGGGCGATGCCATCGCCTGGTGCTATGCGGGGCTGGTCTTCGGCGATGTGGGCAGCGGCTTCATCAGCCAGTGGCTGGCCAGCCGGAAGAAGGTGCTCCTCATCTGCCTGCTGGGTACCCTGGCGGGCATCCTGGCGGTGCTCAACCTCAAGGGACTCACGCCCTCCCTCTTCTATGCCCTCTGCTTCGCCTTCGGTCTGCCCCTGGGCTACTGGGCGGTGTTCGTCACCGTCACCAGCGAGCAGTTCGGCACCAACCTGCGGGCCACGGTCACCACCTCCGTGCCCAACTTCGTGCGCTGGTCCGTCAGTCCCATGAGCATCGCCTTCCTCTGGCTGGCCCGGCCCGAGGGCCGCAACCTCGGGGTGCTGCCCGCGGCCATGATCGTGGGGCTCACGGTGATGGTCACGGCCTTCTGGGCCCTCTCCGGGCTGACGGAGACCCATGGGCGGGACCTGGATTTCATGGAGCAGGTGGACTGACTCCCCTGGCGAAATATATTCGGCGCCAACTTCAGCCCGCCCAGCCCCATCCGCCCCTCCTCCTGAATGGGAATTGACCGGCATCGCCTGGCTACTATGCTCGGTTCATTCACCCCGTCCACCTCCCCCCGCCCACCCCGGGCTGACGTGAGTTTACGGACCGGGCCTTCCACCGGAGGTTCCATGATCGTGCGCACTGCCATCGTGTTCTCCCTCGCCCTGTTGACGGCCACGGGCCTCTCCGCGCAGGCCCCTCAGGCCCGGCAGCAGGATCCAGGCAATCCCGCGCCCTTCGTCTTCAACGGTCATTCCTGGGCCAGCAAAGCCGACTTCATCGAGCATGGCCGGTGCAAGACCCGGGCCTTCACCCCCGAGGAGGCCGAGGACGAGGAGACCGCCTTCGACCACGCCTTCCGCCGCGAACACGGCCGGGCCTTCGATGGGTCGGTGAACTCGCTCGCGGCTGCCGCGGCGGTGAACGGGGGCACCATCCGCGTCTACTTCCACGTCATCAACAATGGCAGTGGCCTCTCCAACGGGGATGTGCCCGCCTCCCAGATCACCGATCAGATCAACGTGCTCAATGCGGCCTATGGCAGCAGTGGATGGGCTTTCCAGCTGGTCTCCACGGATCGCACGACCAACGCCTCCTGGTACACGGCAGGACCCGGGTCCACGGCGGAAAAGCAGATGAAGGCCGCCCTGCGGCAGGGCACCGCCCAGGACCTCAACATCTACTCCAACAACATGGGCGGAGGGCTCCTGGGCTGGGCCACCTTCCCCTCCAGCTATGCCGGCAACCCCAAGGATGATGGCGTGGTGATCCTCTTCTCCTCCCTGCCCGGAGGGTCCGCCGCGCCTTACAACCTGGGGGATACCGCCACCCACGAGGTGGGCCACTGGATGGGGCTCTACCACACCTTCCAGGGGGGCTGCAGTGAGCGGAAGGGGGACTACGTGACCGATACCGCCGCGGAGAAGAGCGCCGCCTATGGCTGCCCGGCCGGCCGCGACACCTGCGCCCGCCTGAACGGCGTGGATCCCATCCACAACTTCATGGACTACACCGACGACGCCTGCATGTTCGAGTTCACCGCAGGCCAGACGGCCCGGATGAACGCGCAGTTCTCCACCTACCGTTTCGGAAAATAGCGTTCCCAAGTCGGGGCGGGACCTCCAGGCCCCGCCCCGGCCAGGATCAGAAGACGGCCTCCGCACCCCCATCCACGGGGATCACCGTGCCCGTGGTCCAGCCGGAGTCCTCGCTGAGCAGGTAGAGGGCCAAGGCCGCCACATCGGCTTCCGTGCCCATGCGCCTCAGGGGGTTCACGTTCGCCAGGCGCTGCAGGTCCCCCACCGGATCCGGGCTGGATTTGAGGCGGTCCTCCACCATCGCGGTGTGCACGGGGCCCGGGGCGATGGCGTTGCAGCGGATCCGCCTCGGGGCCCACTCCAGGGCCAGCACCTTGGCGAGCATGTGGACGCCCGCCTTGGCCACCGAATAGGCCGCGCTATTAGGGATGGCCCGCAGCCCGATGTTGGAGCCGGTGAGCACCACGCTGGCCCCCTCCCTGAGCCGATCACCCAGGTAGTGGGCCATGAGCCAGGGGCCCCGGAGGTTCAGGGCCATCACCTCGTCGAAGGCCTCCACGCTCATGCCCTGGACACTACCCGGGATGAGGTGCCCCGCATTGAGGAACATGCCATCCAGCTCGGGGCACAGGTTGGAGAAGGCGGCCACCGCCCGTTCATCGGCGTGGTCCAGGGCCACATGGCGGGCCTCGGCCAAGGTCTCCTTGAGGTAATCCAGGCGCCGGCCCACCAGCACCAGCTCGGCCTCCTCGGCGGCGAGGCGGCGCGCGGCCTCCCGGCCGATCCCACTGCCGGCGCCGGTCACGAGGATGCGCTTCCCGGCGAAGCGGCTCACGGCTGGGCTTCCATGCGGAAGGAGCCCGTGTGGGTCTTCAGGGGAGCCACGACCCCACCGGAGACGGCCCAGGTGAGCGCCTGGTCGGGGCTGAGGTCCACGGGGCGGATCCGGGACTCATCCACCATGATCACGTAGCCGCTGGTCGGGTTGGGCGCCGTGGGCACATACACCGCCACCATCCGCGTTCCGCCGGGGATGGCCCAGGAGCAGTCCCGCCGGGCCACGAACCCCAAGGTGAACGACCCCTCATGCGGCCACTCCACCAGCACGACTTCCTTGAAACTTCCCCCCTGCCCGCTCTGGATGGCCCCCATGAGCTGCTTGGTGGCGCCGTAGATCCCCTTCACGAGGGGTACGTGCACCATGAGCTCGTCGAGCCACATGAGCAGCTGCCGGCCCACGAAGTTCCCCACCAGGAAGCCCACGAGCATGAGCAGGAGCAGGAGGCCCACCAGGGAGGCCACCGCCAGCACCCAGTACGGTGGTTCCGCGAGCCCCACGTGGGTGAAGACCCAGGTCATGGGCTGCTGGAAGGTCCCCACCAAGGTGGAAAAGATGGCCCGGAGCACCCAGATCGTCACCACCAGGGGGAGAAGGGTAAACAGACCGGAGAAGAGCGTACGTCGCATCATTCGGGGTCCTTCTCGTTGAGGCGGCCATCGCCGGCCAGGAGCCGGGGACCCACGGCCCGCCAGAAGTCCCTGAAGTAATCCACGGCACTCCAGATGGCCAGGATGGTGGCGGCCCAGAGCAGAAGCACCCCCATGCCGACAAAGAAGGAGAAGGGCCGGTTCAGCTGGATGAAGAAGCGGAAGATCTCCTTGTGGGTCCAGAGGTAGAGCCAGGCGTCCAGCTTCGCACCGAGGATCAGGCAGCTGATGGCCGCCACCTGGGCGCCCAGCTTCCACTTGCCCAGCTGCCCAGCGGCGATGGTGATGCCCTCCTCCGAGGCGATGCCGCGCAGCCCGGTGATGGCGAATTCGCGTCCGAGGATGATGAAGGTCATCCAGGCCGGGGCCAGGTCCAGCTCCACCAGGCTGATGAGGGCGCCCGCCACCAGCAGCTTGTCCGCCAGGGGATCCAGCAGCTTGCCCAGCACCGTGACCTGCTTCCAGCGCCGGGCCAGGTAGCCATCCAGCCAATCGGTGAGCGAGGCCACCCAGAACAGGGTGACCCCGATGATCTCGTGGTTCGAGACCCGGGTCATGAGCACCACCACGAGGATGGGCACCATGAGGATGCGGGCGAGGGTGAGGTAGGTGGGGAAGTTCATGGGGCTCGGATCGGGAGACCTTTAGACTACCGCCCCGCGGGCTGCGGCGCAGGACCCCTCAGATCAGCGTCAGCTCGCCCTTCCCAAGGGCCTCCTGCCAGACCTCGTCCTTCATCAGCGGGAAGGCGGCGGCTTCCCCCCGCCAGGACTGGGAGCCCTCCGACACGAAGATGGCGAGGCCGTCCTCGCGAAGGCGTTCCAGGGCTTCCTGGGCGGCGGGATCCTCCAGCAGGTCCAGGGCCTCATGGGCCAGGCAGACCCAGGCCACGCCCCGGTCCAGGTTCCGAAGGACCCCCAACAGGAGCTGGCGCCCCAGGGCCCGGTCCCCCGGCGTGAGGGCCGCCCGGGTGAGCAGCACCGGCGGCCGCCGCACCAGGCTGCCCCGGGCGGACCCCAGGGATTCCACCGTGAGCACCCAGTTCCGGCCCTGGATGGAAGGGTCCACATGACGGCCCTGCTTCTCCAGGAAGCGGACCACGTTCCCCCGCACCACCTCGTCCTGCCCCGTGACGCGGAAGGCCGCCAGGGGGTGGGCCTGGAGGTGCTCCCGCAGGGCCAGCAGGGCCTGGTAGACCGTGACATCGAGAAGTTCCAGGGTGAGGATGTCCATGGGAGATGCGGCAAGTGGACCATCCCGGACCGGGGGATTTCAAGGAATGGCTGCGAGGGCGGGCCCTGGAGCTGGGCTTCGCCCGGGTGGGGTTCGCCTCCCTGGAGCCGTTCCAAGCTGAGGAGGCCCGCCTCCGCCAATGGTTCGCCGAGGGTCGGGGGACCCTCCTGCCCTACCTGGATCCCGAGGCCCTGAGGGATCCCGCCCTCCTCCTCCCCGGCGCCCGCACGGCCCTGGTGGGCTTCTTCCCTTACGCCCGGCCCGAGGCCGTGCCCGGTGCGGTCCCCGGTAGCCTGAAGCTGAGCCGCTACGTGTGGGGGGAGGACTACCACCTCATCCTGAAGCCCCGGCTCGCGGAGCTGCTCGGGGAAGCCCAGGGCCGCTGGCCCGGCCTGGAAGGCCGGGTCTGCGTGGACACGGCCCCCCTCCTGGAGCGCCAATTGGCCGCCCGGGCGGGCCTGGGCTGGCAGGGCAAGCACACCCTCCTCATCGGCGGCAAGGACGGTTCCTGGGGCTTCCTGGCCGCACTCCTGCTCAGTGCGGAGCTGCCCCCGGACCCGCCGTTCAGCACCGAGCACTGCGGCACCTGCACCGCCTGCCTGGAGGCCTGCCCCAGCGGTGCCCTGGAGCCCTTTCGCTTGGATCCTCAGCTCTGCCTCACCACCTACACCATCGAAACGGAGGTGGAACCGCCTCCGAGGGTCCTGGCGGCCCTGCGGGAGAGCCGGTGGGCGGCGGGCTGCGATGCCTGCCAGGAGGCCTGCCCCTGGAACCAGGCGCCCGTGTGGGGGGACCCCGCCCTCTGGGGCGCCCCGGATGAACTGCATGAAGTGCCGGGCGAGGCCCTGCGCCTGGGCGCCAACCAGTGGCGGCGGCGCACGAAACGGCGTGCCCTGAGGCGGGTCCGCCAGCAGCACTGGGTGGCCACGGTGGCCCGGATCCTGGGCCCCGGACCGGAAGAGGCCTGAGGCACAGGAATTTCCCTTGGTCCCGGGGGCTTTTTTCCCTATAAACAAACTTCCGGCCAAGCACGGCCGGGGAGGTTGAGGAGGCCCTATCGATGCCCATGAAGCACTGGACCGTCCAGGACGCGGCGACGCTTTATGGCATCAAGGAATGGGGCAACGGGTATTTCGGGATCAACGGCAAGGGCCACCTGGAGGTGACCCCCACCCAGGATGACGGCCTCTGCGCCGATGTCTTCGAGATCGTGCAGTCCCTGCGCAAGAAGGGCATCCGCACCCCCCTCACGCTCCGCTTCCCCCAGATCATCACCAACCGGGTGACCGAGGTGAACGAGGCCTTCCGCAAGGCCATCTTCGAGTTCGGCTATGAGGGTCATTACCAGGGCGTGTACCCGGTGAAGACCAACCAGACCAAGGAAGTGGTGGAGGAGATCACCCGGGCGGGCACCAAGTACCACTACGGCCTGGAGGCCGGCTCCAAGCCCGAGCTCATCATCGCCCTCTCCATGGACCTCCACCCCGAGGCCATGATCCTGTGCAACGGGTACAAGGATGAGGCCTTCATCCGCATGGCCCTGCTGGCCCGCAAGGCCGGCCGCAAGTGCCTCATCACCGTGGAGAAGATGACGGAGCTGCCGCTCATCCTCAAGGTGGCCAAGGAGCTGAAGGTGGAGCCCCTGATCGGGCTGCGCGCCAAGCTCAACGCCCAGGGCAGCGGCAAGTGGGAGACCAGCGCCGGCGACCACGCCAAGTTCGGCCTCACCACCCGCGAGATCCTGGAGGCCGTGGAGATCCTGGAGAAGCGCGATCTGCTGAGCTCCATCCAGGAGCTGCACTTCCACATCGGATCCCAGATCACCGACATCCGCCGCGTGAAGGCCGCCATCAAGGAGGCCACCCGCATCTACGCCAAGCTCCAGAAGATGGGCGTGCCCATCAAGTACCTCAACGTGGGCGGCGGCCTGGGCGTGGACTACGACGGCTCCAAGACCACCTTCAGCTCCTCCATGAACTACACCGTGGATCAGTACGCCGCCGACGTGGTGTACACCTGCAAGGACATCTGCACCCAGGAGCAGGTGCCCATGCCCGACCTGCTCAGCGAGAGCGGCCGCGCCATCGTGGCCTACCACCAGATCGTGGTGGTGGACATCATCGGCCTCATCGACACCACCCACACCAAGTACAAGGTGGAGCTCACGGGCAAGGAGCCCCAGATCCTCAAGGAGCTGGCCTACACCCGCGACAACATGTCGGTGAAGAACTTCTCCGAGATGTTCAATGACGCCGTCACCCAGAAGGACGAGCTGCTCACGCTCTTCAACCTGGGCTACCTCAGCCTGGAGGACCGCTCCAAGGGCGAGACCCTCTTCTGGGAGGTCTGCCGCAAGCTCAACAAGCTGCTGGGGTCCAAGAGCGTGAAGTACATCCCCGAGGAGTTCCAGGACTTCAACAAGAGCCTGGCCGACAAGCTCATCGCCAACTTCAGCATCTTCCAGTCCATGCCCGACCACTGGGCCATCGAGCAGCTCTTCCCCGTGATGCCCATCCACCGCCTGAAGGAGCAGCCCACGCTCTCCACCACGCTGTGCGACATCACCTGCGACAGCGACGGCAAGATGGAGAAGTTCATCGACCTGAAGGATGTGCGGGACGAGATCCCCCTCCACGAGCCCAAGGCCAACGAGCCCTACTACGTGGCCTTCTTCCTCACGGGCGCCTACCAGGACATCCTCGGCATGCGCCACAACCTCTTCGGGGCGCCCAACGAGGCCCACGTGGTGGTCTACGAGGACGATGAGTTCAAGATCCAGCACATCGTCGCCGCGGACACCGTGGACGACATGCTGCGGACGGTGCACTACGACCCCATCGCCCTCGTGGGAACCCCGGGCAAGACCCGCAAGGCCACCAAGAACGCGGATGCCTCCGAGTCCCTCAAGCAGATGATGCAGGAGCAGTTGAAGCTCCACACCTACCTGGAGATCTGAGACTCCCTCTTGGACGAAGCAGGGGACCGGAACGCTCCGGTCCCCTGCTTCGTTCAGGATGCACTTAGGGCTTGGCGGCCGGCTTCAGGGCCGCCTGGTACTTCTTCAGGTCCGCCTCGTACTGGGCGATCCGGGCCTCGGGGGATCGGCCTCGCGCGAACGCCAGGAATCTCTCCTGAGCCGCCACCGCTTCGGCGGGTTTCCCAGCCAGAAACTGGGCCTTGGCCAGGTACACATAGAGGTGTTCACCGGCTTCGGGGTCCTTCAGCTCCTGCTCCAGGAGCGCGGAGGCCCGCTCGTACCAGGCCTTGCTGAGCCCCGACTCGCCGGCGATCACGGCGCCCACGGTCCCGAGGTCGGGCTCGGCCTTGGCCTTCTCCGCCGCCACGAAGGCCAGGGCCTTGGCCTCATCCAGGTGCAGCAGCGCCACCAGGCGGGAGCGATCCACGGTGTCCGCCACATCCGGGTACGTGGCCAGGATCTGGTCCGTGAGGCTCAGGAGCTTGGCGTAGTCCTTGGCCTTGGAAGCTTCATTCAGGTCCTTGCCAAAGGTCTTGATGAGTTCGTTCCGCCGCAGTTCCTTGGCCGCTTCCTTCTCAGCTTCGGCCTTGGCGGCCGCCAGGTCATGCTTTCCGCTGATCACGTTCTCAAGGGTCTTCTCGAGGCCGGCCATGGGGTGCCCGATCCAGGCGATGCGACCCTCCGGGTCGATGATGAAGGCCGCGGGGATCCCGTTCTGGTTGGCCGCCTGCATCCAGGACTTGGCCATGTGGCCGTCCGCCGTGTCGCGGGCCACGTTGTAGGCCATCTTGTCGCCCATCTCCTTCACGAAGGCATCCACGGCCGCCTCGAGCTTCACGGAGTCTTCGCCCCGCTCCCAGACGCTCATGCCCACGAAGGTCGCCTTCCCCTCGAATTTCTTCGCCATGGCCGTGAGGTGGGGGATGGTCTGGCGGCAGGGGCCGCACCAGGTGGCCCAGAACTCCACGACGTAGACCTTGCCCTTCTCGAAGGTCGATACGGGCTTGCCCTTGAGCCAGCGCGACGCCTTGAGGGCCGGGGCGGGGCTGCCCACCGTGAGGGGCGCGGGATCGGCGGCCAGGAGCAGGCCGGGCACAGCCACCAGGGCCAGGGCGGGGATCAGGGGGCGCATGGGCTCTCCAACGGATGGGGCGACCGTCAGCCACCCATGGGTGGGATGGTACCAAGGCGCCCGGGGTTCCCGCCTACTGGTAGGGGCCGACGAGGCTGAGGTCCTGCCGGGCCACGACCTTGCCCCCTTCCCGGAACTCCAGGATGGCCCGGGTCTTCCCGAAGTCGAGCCGGTCCTTCGGGAAGGCCACGAACAGATCGGCGTGGACCAGCTTCCCCTCCGGCACCACCACGGGATTGGTCGCGGTGATCACCTCGAAGCCCTGGGCCGCTGCCTCTGGCCCGAAGCCGATCTGGATGACCTGCTCCCGATGGACGAGGTTCGTGAGGTCGAAGCGGAGGTGGTTGATCACCCGGGGACCCTTCACCGGGTCCACCACCTGCTGGTAGACGGCGCCCTTGGCCCGCAACTGCACGATGTCCACATCGGCCCGGAAGATCATGAACACTGCAAGCGCCCCCCAGAGGAGCAGGGTCAGGCCCAGGTAGATCAGCGGACGGGGCCGGAGGATGCGGTGAGGCTCATGGGCAAGTCCCGCCTCCGTGTCATAGCGGATGAGCCCCGTGGGCTTCTTGAGGCGGGTCATCACGTCGTCGCAGGCATCGATGCAGGCGGTGCAGGCGATGCATTCCATCTGAACCCCGTTCCGGATGTCGATGTTGGTGGGGCACACCTGCACGCATCGGTCGCAGGACACGCAGTCCCCGGTGGCATGGGCCGTGGCGCCCTTGCGGGGTTCCCCGCGCACCGGATCGTAGACCACCGCCTGGGAGTGGCGGTCCATGAGGACCGTCTGGAACCGCCCGTAGGGGCAGAGGGTGAAGCAGAGGCGCTCCCGCACCCAGCCGAAGTCCACGAGCACGAAGCCCGCGATGAAGGCCATAACCAGGAAGAGGGTCCAGTTCGCGGCGGGGGGCTGGGTGATCACCTGCCGCAAGCGGTCGGTCCCCACGAAATAGGCCAGGAAGCTGTGGGAGATCACGAGGGAGATGGCCAGGAAGGCCGTCCACTTGGCCGCCTTCTTGACCACCCAGAGGGGCTGGTCGGAGCCCTCCTCATCCAGGCGCCGGCGCTCCAGGTGGGTGCCCTCGATCCAGCGTTCCACCGTCCGGTAGATGGCGGAGATGAACACGGTCTGGGGGCAGGCATAGCCGCACCAGAGGCGGCCCCAATAGGCGGTGACGAAGCAGAGGGCGAAGGCCGCGCCACCGATGATCAGGAAGAGGAAGGGGGCCTCATGGGCCCAGATGTTCAGCCCGAAGATGTGGAAGCGCCGGTGCGCCACATCCAGCAGGAGGGCCTGTTCGCCCCGGATGCGCAGCCAGGGGAGGAGCAGGTAGACCAGGATGAGGAGGGCGAACACCGCCAGGCGGAGGCGATCGAAGCGCCCCTTCACCTCGGCCGGGTACATGTAGCTGAACTTGCTCCGGCCGGCGGGAGCCGGGGCCAGGTTGGGGGTGGTGCCGTCCATGGGACCTCGCATCCGGGGTGCCCCGGTTTGGAGCGTCATTCAGCGATGGGTTGACCTTCGGCCGCCTTCGGATTGGCCGGGATGGTGCCCTTCAGGGAGCGCACGTGGGCCGCCAGGGCGAGGATCTCCTCGGCCTTGAACTTGTCCTCCCAGGCGGGCATGCCCTTTTCGGTGACGCCTTCCGTGATGGTCTTCACCAGGAAGGAAGTCGTGCCATCGCCGTTGATCCAGAAGGCATCCGTGAGGTTGGGTCCCACCTGGCCGCCCCCATCGGGCATGTGGCAGGAGGCGCACTTGGCCAGGAAGAGGCTCTTGCCCGTGGCCAGGGTCTCCGGGCTCTTCTCCGCTGCGGCGATCTCCGCGGGCGTCCACACCCGGGGCGGATTGGCGCGCTTCACCAGGGCCACGTGCTCCTTGCGGTCGGCCTCGAACTCCTGGGAGAGGTTCGGCCCGCCACCCACATGGTAGAAGAGGAAGTATCCGATGCCGAAGACGATGGAACCGTACCAGATGGCGTTGAACCATCCCGGGATGGGGTAGTCCATCTCCTGGATGCCGTCGTATTCGTGGTCCAGCAGTTGGTCGGGACGCTTGATGGCCATGGCCTCAGTCCTCCAAGGGCAGATGGGAGAGTTCGTCGAAGTGGGCCTTCCGGCTGTGGCGGTAGGTCCAGGCGATCCATCCCAGGAAGGTGGCCAGGAAGATCAGCATGGCCACCACGGTCAGGTTCAGGTGCGGGAACTGGCTGAGGAGGGCGGCTTTCACGGGGTACCTCCTGGGCCCCGCCCCTGCGGGGTCGACCTTCGTCCGATGGCGCTTCGCGCCTGCTTCGTGCTCACGACTTGCCCCCCTCCGCGGGCGGGGCCGCCTGGGCCGTCGGCGCCGGTGCCGGAGCCGCCGCAGGGGCGGGAGCCGCCGCCGGAGCCGGGGCCGCCGCGGGCGCCGCCTTCCCGAGCTTCTGGAGGTAGGCGATCATGGCCACGATCTCCCGATCTTCCATGTTCCGGGGTCCCCCCTGGGCCACGAGGGCATCGGCGATCTTCTTGGCCTGGGCCTTGGCATCGGCCTCGGCGTTCAGGATCTGCTCCGCGGTGTAGGGCACGCCCACCGTCTTGAGGGTGGCGAGCTTCTTCCGGAGGATGGTGAACTCCGTCTTGTCCCGGAGCATCCAGGAGTAGGCGGGCATGATGGAGCCGGGCGTCATGACGCGGGGATCATCCATGTGCCGGAAGTGCCACATGTCGGGATACTTCCCACCCAGACGCGCCAGGTCGGGACCGGTGCGCTTGGAGCCCCACTGGAAGGGGTGGTCGTAGACGAACTCGGCGCCCTCGCTGGGCTTGCCGTAGCGCAGGGATTCGGGGACCGTGGGCCGGATCATCTGGGAGTGGCAGTTGTAGCAGCCTTCCCGGATGTAGATGTCGCGGCCGGCAATCTCCAGGGCCGTGTAGGGGGTGGGCTTGTTGGCCATGCTCACGTACTCGTGCATGGTGAGCGAAGGCAGCAGTTCGATGATGGTGCCCACCAGGATCCCGAAGAGGGCGAGCACGGTCATGACCACCGGCAGGCCTTCCAGCTTCCGGTGACGGGCCACCTTCATGCCGTCGTCGAAGTGATCCACATGCTTGATCACGGGACGGTCTTCGGTCTCGTCCTTGGGGGCGAGCTTGATGGTCATCCACATGTTGTAGAGCATGAGCACGAAGCTCACGAGGAACACGGTGCCACCCACGGCGCGCACCCAGTACAGGGGCACGATGCGGATGACGGTGGCCACGAAGTCGGGGTAGGTCAGGCGCCCGGACCCATCGATGGCCTGGAGCATGAGGCCCTGGGTGATGCCCGCGGCCCACATGGAGATCACATAGATCATGATGCCCAGGAAGCCCAGCCAGAACTGGTAGTCCGCCAGCTTCTTGGAGTAGAGCTCCGTCTTCCAGAGCTTGGGGACCAGGTAGAAGAGCATGCCGAAGGTCAGGAAGGCGTTCCAGCCCAGGGTTCCGCCATGCACATGGGCCACGATCCAATCGGTGTAGTGCCCCAGCATGTTCACGGACTTGATGGAGAGGAGGGGGCCTTCGAAGGTGCTCATGCCGTAGAAGGTCACGCCCGCCGCCAGGAACTTCAGCACGGGCTCGGTGCGCACCTTGTCCCAGCTCCCGCGGAGGGTCAGGAGGCCGTTCACGGTGCCGCCCCAGCTCGGGGCCCACAGCATCACGGAGAAGACCATGCCCAGGGTCTGGGCCCAGTCGGGGAGCGCGGTGTAGAGGAGGTGGTGGGGGCCAGCCCAGATGTAGATGAAGACGAGGGCCCAGAAGTGGACGATGGAGAGGCGGTAGCTGTAGATGGGCCGCCCAGCGGCCTTCGGCACGAAGTAATACATGAGCCCAAGGAAGGGCGTCGTCAGGAAGAAGGCCACCGCGTTGTGCCCATACCACCACTGCACGAGGGCGTCCTGCACCCCGGCGTAGGCCGAGTAGCTCTTCAGGAAGCCCACCGGCATCTCAATGGAATTGACGATGTGGAGCACGGCCACGGTGACGATCGTGGCGATGTAGAACCACAGGGCCACGTAGAGGTGCTTCTCCCGGCGCCGCCACAGGGTGCCGAAGAAGTTCACCGCGAAGATCACCCACACCACCGCGATGAGGATGTCGATGGGCCACTCGAGCTCCGCGTATTCCTTGCCGGTGCTGATCCCGAAGATCAGCGTGACCGCGGCGAGCACGATGATGATCTGCCAGCCCCAGAAATGGAGCTTGCTCAGACCATCATTGAACATCCGGGTCTTGCACAGGCGCTGGGTGGAGTAGTAGATGGCCGCGAACACGGCGTTGCCCGCGAAGGCGAAGATCGCCGCGTTCGTGTGCAGGGGCCTGAGGCGCCCGAAGGTGATCCAGGGCAGTCCGAAGTTGAGCTTCCAGCTCGCCAGCTGGAAGGCCACGATCACACCCAGGAGGAAGCCCACGAAGGCCCAGATCAGGGTGGCCACCACGAATTGCTTGACGATCTTGTCGTCGTACGGGGCGATGTCGGTGACACGGGGGTCCATGAGGCCTCCTGGTTATTCGGGTTTCTGGTCGTCGACGAGCATGCGGATCGCGGGGGTCTCACCCTCGTCGTACTGGTCCCGCTTCACGGACCAGACGAACCCGAGGACGAAACCCAGCGCGAGGAGCAGGGCCAGGGGAAGGAGGATCACCACCACGCTCATGCCCGCTCCTGGAACCGACGCCGCACTTCGCGGGTGCTGAGCGTGCTGGAGAGCAGCACGGTGATGGAACTGAGGGGCATGATCACGGCGGCGACCAGGGGATTGATCCACCCGCCCAGGGCCGCGATGCCGCCGATGAGGTTGTAGCCGATGGACAGGGCGAAATTCCGCCAGAGCACCCGGCGGGTCTCCCGGCCCAGCAGGATCAGATCGGGCAGGGCTTGGAGGTCGGGATGGGAGAGGTACACATCCGCCACCTTCAAGCTCAGGTCCATGCCGCCGTGCATGGCCACCCCCACGTGGGCCTTCTGGAGGGCCAGGGCATCGTTGGCGCCATCGCCCACCATGAGGGCGAAGGGGGTCGTCTCCACCACGGCATGCTTGGCTTCGGGAGAGAGTCCCGCGTGCGCCTGGGTGAGCGGAAGTCCGGCCTCCGAAGCCAGGGCCTCCACCACGGGGCGCTGATCGCCGCTGAGGATGGCCACCTCGCACCCCGTGAACCGGAGGGCGCGCAGGGCGGCCGGCGCCTCGGCCCGGAGGCGATCCCGCAGGTCCACCCGGGTCAGGAGCACTCGCGCTTCGAAGAGCCCCACGCAGGTGTGCACGGTATCGGTCGCGGGGAGGGCCTTCACTTCCACTACCCGGCCCTCGAAGCGGGCCTCGATGCCCACCCCCACCCGCTCCTGGCGTGCTTCCAGCGGCAGGGGGATTTCCCCATGGAGGTGGTGGCGGATGGCGCGGGCGATGGGATGAAGGGAATCCTGCTCCAAGCTGACCAGCAGCCGTCGATTGCGGGCGGGGTCCCCCGCGACGTGGACCAGGCCCTCCACGGCCAGTTCCCCGTGCGTGAGGGTACCGGTCTTGTCCAGGAACACCGTCCGCACCTCGGACAGGCGCTCCAGGGCCTCCCCGCTCTTCACCACGTACCCCTTCCGGTAGGCCCGGGCCAGGGCGTAGCTGAAGGTGAGCGGGGTGGCCAGTGCCAGGGCGCAGGGGCAGGTGACGATGAGGAGGCTGAGGGCGCGGTTGAGCCCCTCGGCGGGATGGGTGCCCACGAAGGCCAGGAACACGCCGATGGCGAGCACCAGGACCACCGTGAGGAAGTGGCGGGAGACGCGGTCGGTCATGCCGATGAGGGGGGAGCGGGCCTCCCGCTCGAGCTGCGCGAGGATCTGGCCCAGGCGGCTGTCCGCCACGGTCTGCTCAACCTCGAGGGTGAAGGCCGGGCCTTCGTTCACCGTGCCCGCATGCACCGCGTCGCCGGGCTTCACCTCCACGGGCAGGTGCTCTCCAGTGAGCCAGGCCGCATTCACCTGGCTGGCCCCCTCACGCACCACGCCATCGGCCGGGAGCCGTTCCCCATGCTCAACCCGCACCCGATCCCCCGCCTTGAGGTGGCCCGGGGGCACATCCTCCACGCCCTCCTTCCGCAAACGGTGGGCGATGGGGGCGAAGAAGCTCTGGAGCAGCTGGGAGCTGCGGGCGCTGCGGAGCTGGACCTGGCGGAGGTAGTACCGGCTGGCCAACAGGAGGAAGACCAGGGCCGCCAGCGAATCGAAGTACATGTGCTCGGAGCCCGCCACCAGGTTGAAGGTGCTCACCACCGAGCCCACCCCGATGGCCAGGGCGATGGGCACGTCGATGTTGATCTGGCGGCTGCGCAGCCCGCCCAGGGCGGAGCGGTAGAAGGGCACGGCGCCCCAGAAGGCCACCGGCAGGTAGATGACCAGGCTCAGCCACTTGAACAGCTGCCCGAAGAACCCCGTGGCCCCGCCGTAGAGCGGCACCGCCATGAGCATGATGTTGCCCGTGCAGGCGGCGGCCAGGCCCAGGCGGAGGAGCTCGCGCTTCTGTTCCCGCTTCTGCAGGGCCTCGGCATCCTGGTCCACGGGCAGGGCATGGGGGCGGTACCCCAGCTGCTGGATGTAGGCGGCGATGGGCCCCAGGGGCGCGCCCCCCTCCAACGTTAGGGTGAGGAGGGACTGGGACACATCCAGGCGGCAGCTGCGGATCCCGGGGATCAACCTGGGCAGCCGCTCCAGCAACCACAGGCAGGCCACGCAGTGGATGCCCTCCACGAAGAACCGGGCCTCCCCCTCGGGTGTCACGTACTGGGGCCGGACTTCCGGCGCATCCAGGTGCCCGAAGGCCTCGCCCTTCCAGCTCACCGGCTGGGCGGGCTGGAAGCAGTAGGCACCTTCCTTCAGGTCGTAGTACTCCCCGAGGCCGCTGGTCTGGAGGAGGGTGAAGACGTTCTCACAGCCCCGGCAGCAGAAGTCCCCGGCCCCCAGGAAGGTGATCCCGCAGTGCCGGCAGGCCACGCCTCCGGCCTGGGGCACGGGCAGCGTGAGGACGGTGGGGGAGGGAGGCGGCGTCATGGGTCCCGGGCAGGGCTCCTCGGAAGGGAGCACGTTCCATTTTGGAGAATTTTCGGAGTCTCCACTCCAGAAACTATCCAAACCTCCTCCGGGAAGCTGTGCCCTCGGTCAAAAGCCCCAAAGGCTTGAAATCACAAGCAACCTGCCTCAGCACAGATTGCCCCCCTCCTCGACGAACCCCGGACAGTCACATCCGGATCGCAGGGGGGTGGGCAATTCACTCAACGGCACGACAGCGCATCCTGTTTATTTGTAATTATTGAATTTTTTAATTTCAGACCTACAACCTCTTTTCCCATCACGGCTTTCCCCCGAGGCTCCCGGATTGGGCCATCCACCTTGCCCGCACCGATCCAGCCGTACAGGCGGGGATGGATCCAGCCGAGGAGTCGGTATGACGAACCCGACCCCGACCTTGAGACCGCTGGGAGGATGGGTGGGTCAGGCCAGGAAGTGCTTCGGGGGACTCTGTGGGGCCCTTTGGAAGGTCGCCATCATCCTGACCCTCCTCATCCCCGGCCCCGGGCTGTCCGCCTCGGACGAGCCCCTGGTCAAAGTCCAGGCACTCCGGACCGAGATGGCCCGGCTAGAGGAATCTCAACCGCGGGTCGCCTTGGAGAAAGGTGCGGAGGCCCTGCAGGTGCTCTCCCTTCATCCGGCCCCCTCCTTGGAACTGGAGGTGGTGACCCACATGGCTCGGCTCCAGATCCATGTGGGTGACCTCGCGTCCGCGGACAAGCTCCTCACCCGCGGGGAGGCGCTGGCACCTGCCCTCAAGGGGGACCCCCGGACCCTCCGCCTGGCCGCCACCCGGGCCTCGCTTACCTTCTTCGAGGGCAGGCCCGCCGAAGCCAAGGCCAAGGCGATGGCGGTGCGGGAGGAAGCCCTCCAGGCCGGGGACTTCCCCGCCGCCATCGAGGCCCTCGAGGTCCTGGGTCAGTGCGAAGGGGGAGAGGGGAACTTCCTCGTGGGGATCGAATGGCTGCAGGAGGCCATCGACCTCTGCGACCGCGGCGGATCCCCAAGCCGTCGCCAGGGCCTCCTCTCGGTCCTCTCTAACTTCTACATCGACACCAAGCACTGGCCCAAGGCTCTGAAGGCCAACCAGGAGGCCATGGCCATCGCCCGCACCCTGAACCTGCCCAACCGCCTGGCGGGTCTCCACCTGAACGCCTCCCTCATCCAAGCCAAGCTGGGCAACCACGAGGCCGAGGTCACCCACTTGAGGGAGGCCGAAGCCATGGGCAGGGCCCTGGGAAATGAAGGCATCCTCCTGAACGCCGACCTGGGCATGGTGGATGTCCTGATCCGGGAGAAGGACTATTCCCAGGCCCTTGCACGGTCGGAGATGGCCATCGAGAGGGCCCAGCGCCTGGGAGATACCCTCCAGCTCGAGGTGGCGAAGTTCGATCGGGGCATGGCCCTCAACCGGCTGGGGCAGCACCGGGCCGGACTCGCGGCCATGGAGGCGGCCCACGCCGGACTGTCAGGGGCCAGCCAGACCGAGGAGGTGGAGTTCCTGGGAGCCCTGGCCGAGGAATACGCCCACGCGGGGGATTACCGGAAGGCCTTCGACCGGCTCAGGAGCCACCGTGAGGCGAGCGAGCGCCTCTTTTCGGAGGAGCGCACCCGCACTGCCGCGGAGCTGGAGGCCCGCTTCCAATCGGAGCGGCAGGCCCGGGAGATCGACCTGCTCAAGGCCCAAGCCCAGCGCCGCACCCTCATCCGGAACTTCAGCATCCTGGGCGTGCTGCTGAGCTTGGCCCTCGTGGCCGCGGTCCTCTCCCGGCTCCGGGAGAGCCGCCGGAACCAGGCCCTCCTGGAGGCGAGGGTCCAGGAGCGCACGAAGGCCCTGGAGCAGAGCCAGGAGACCATCCTGCGGACCCAGCGCCTGAACCTGGTGGCCACCCTCGGAGCGGGCCTGGCCCATGACCTGAACAACCTGCTCACCGTCGTCTGCACCCTGGCTGAGCAGGGAGGGGCCAAGGAGGACCTCGTTCAGACCGCCCGGCGCGCCGCTGCCCTTGCCCGGAAGTCCATGGCCCACGCCGAGGATGCGGGCGGATCCCGGGAACTCTTCGACTTGGCCGAAGTGATCCGCACCTTGCGCCCCGTGCTCCAGCGCCTGGCCGGTCGGGGAATCGAGGTCCACCTGGAGACGGATGGGAACGAAGCCTGGATGGAGGCCGACCCCCTCCAGGTGGAGCAGCTCCTGGTCAACCTGGTCACCAACGCGCGGGACGCCATGAAGGGTGAAGGGCACCTTTGGATCTCCCTCGACATCGCGGCATCCCATGCCACGCTTCGGGTGCGGGACGATGGCCCCGGCATGGACCCCGAGACCCTGTCTCGGATCTTCGACCCCTTCTTCACCACCAAGGCCCCGGGAAAAGGCACCGGCCTCGGCCTCCCCTCCATCAAGGCCTTCCTGGACGCGCATGGCGGCAGCATCGCCGTCGACAGCCGCCTTGGCGACGGGACCTGCTTCACCCTCACCCTCCCCCACCTCGCAGGGCTCTGACCGGACTCCACCCTCCCAGGCCAGGAGGGAGATTTCCCGGGACTGGGCGCGACTTTCCCAGGTGCCCTGCGAGCAGGGGAGCCTGAAGGGCACGATTCGGTCGATCATAGGAACCCCCTAGGGCGGTCGAATCGCCGACCCGGGGGGCCATAACGCAAAAGCTCCCGGGATCTACACGGGAGCTTCATGAAGTGGTGGTTCCAGAGCGGAGGCTCCAGCTCCGCAAACGCAGCGCCGAAGGCGCAAGTGCGCGGGAGGGACCCTGCAGTGCAGGGTCCCGATAGCTGGAGGGAACGCCCGAGGGCGGTCGAATCGCCAATCCGAGGGGCGCTAACGCAAAAACTCCCGGGCTGTACCCGGGAGCTTCATGAAGTGGTGGTTCCAGAGCGATTCGAACGCCCGACCCTCAGATTCGTAGTCTGATGCTCTATCCAGCTGAGCTATGGAACCAACTGCGAAGGTTCATCCTACCAGAATGGCCCTTACTGTCCATCCCATTTCTTGAGCGGGGTGGTCCGGCTCTCGGGGCAGGATCGGCCGGTGAGCTGGGTGGCGAGCCGATCCATGAGGGCCCGGGCGGTGGTGAGCTTGCCGCCGAGCACCATGGTGGCGTTGGCGAAGCGGGGGTGGGTGTCCAGCACCGCCTCCCGGCTCATGTGGGTGGTGCCGTTGCGATCCTGGGCGGGCCGCACCAGGGGGCGCACCCCGGTCTCCTCGGCCAGCACCGGCAGCTTGCGCCAGGGAAGGCCCGGCAGCTTGGCCTCCAGCACCCCATAGAGCTCCTCCCGCTCGCTGGGGAGGATGGGCACTGCGCCGCCTTCCTCGCTGTGCACCTCCCGCTCGGTGGTCCCCACCTGGAGGCAGCCGTCACGGGGGATGACGAAGCAGATCCGGCCCTGGGGCCGCCGGATGGCCCAGGGACGCTCACAGCCGGGCTGGGCGGGGAACCAGAGGTGGATGCCGGAGGAGAGGCGCAGCCACTTGTGGGTGTCCTGGAACCAGGCCTTCATGGCGCCGTCGTGCCAGGGGCCCAGGGCGAAGACCAGGCGGCGGAAGGTCACCCGGCGGGCGGCGCCTTCGGCCCGGTCCCGCAGGCGCACCGCGGTGAGCTGGCTGGCCTCCGCGTCGAATCCCTCCACCTCGTGGCCCTCGAACCGGATCGCCGAACTGCTCGCGGCCAGGTCCCGCACCAGGTCCCGATCCCAGGTCTGGAGGTCCGCGTAGGCGGTGGCGCCGCGAAAGGGGCTTCCTGAACTGCGGGGGTCCCGTCGAAAGGTGGCCTCGGGAACCCCCCCGAGCTCCAGGTCCGCAGGCCACCCCGGGCGGTCGCTGCCCCAGTGGTCGTAAAGCCCGATGCCGAAGCGGTGGGCCAGGCCCTCGGGCCAGTTCGTGTGGGGCATCCAGAAGGCCTCCCAGCGCACGCGGTGGGGGGCGATGCGGGCCCAGGTGGCGCGCTCCTGCAGCCCCTCCTTCATCTGGGCGATGTCGCCGGTGAGCAGGTAGCGGATGCCTCCGTGGAGCAGTTGGCTGGACCACTGGCTGGTGCCGCCGCCCACCACCCCCTTGTCGATCAGCGCACAGGAGACACCCCTCAGCCCCAGTTCCCGGGCCAGGGCGGCCCCGTGGATGCCCGCCCCGAGGATGGCCACCTCGACGTCGATCTCAGCCCCCGGGGACGGGGCCGAGGCAGGCAGCTCGGGCCAGCTCTTTTTCACTTCGTCGGCCACGGTGGCGCCTCGGGTGGATGGGGGATAGTGTGACGGATCCCTCGGAGGTTACATGGGAATCCTGCACGCCGCGTTGCCAGTCCTGCTGGGGGTGGGCCCGGCCCTGGCCCAGAGCCCCCTGGCGCTGGCCTATCGGTCGAAGGAGGCCTCCCAGATGGCCCCCCTCCTCACCCAGGTGCTGCGCTTCCCCACGGTGGCCGGCAATGAGCGGGCCCGCCTGGACCAGCAGGCCTGGCTCCTGAAGACCGGCAAGGCCCTGGGCCTCACGGTCCGGGAGGCCGGGAAGGTCACGGAGCTCGAGCTCCCGGGGCCTGCGGGCGCCCCCGTCATCGGGCTCGTGGTGCACGGCGACGTGCAGCCCGTGGACGACCACTGGACCCTGCCCCCCTTCGCCGGGGAGGTGCGCAACGGCATGGTGATCGGCCGGGGTGCCGCCGACGACAAAGGCCCCCTCGTGCAGGCCCTGCTGGCGATGAAGGTGCTCAAGGACTCGGGCCGCCCCCGCACCCACACCATCCGCCTCCTCGTGGGCAGCGACGAGGAGAGCACCAACCTCGACTTCGCCGAGTACCTGAAGGACCACCAGGCCCCGGACTTCAGCCTGGTGCTGGACTCCGAGTTCCCCGTGGTGGTGGGGGAGAAGGCGTGGAATGCGCTGACGGTGGAGACGGAGCTGAAGGAGCGGAAGGGCCACCCGATCCAGGCAAGTGCCCTCGCCTCGGGGCTGGCCGCGAGCATTGTCCCCGACGAGGCCACCATCAAACTTACGCAATCAGCTGAACTGAAGAGCCAGGCGATCACCTCAGGCCTACCGAGCCATGTGGACATGTGGGTGGCTGCCGACCTCGAAGCCCTCGAAAAGGCGTTAGGTAGGCGCAGCCATCCTGAGGGTTTCAAAGTGTCCACGGTGGGCAAGTTGGAATCCAAAAAGGAGATCCGGGCCAACCCGGAATCCAAGGGCGATTTCGGAGGGGTTTCCCTTTCCCGCGTTCTGAGTGTCACCGTCCACGGCCGCGCCGCCCACGCCGGCGTGAACGCCGCAGGCGGCCGCAACGCCTTGGTGGCCCTGGCGAATCTGGTGGTGGACGAGCTGCCCGAGGGCGGCGCCAAGGACCTCCTGGCCTTCGCGAGGCTCGCCGGGCAGGACCTCCAGGGTACGGGCCTGGGCATCGCCACGAAGCACCCCGTCTTCGGCTTCCCCACGGTGGTGCCGAGCCTGCTGAAGGCGCAGCCCGATGGCAAGGTGCGGCTCACCATCAACGTGCGCACCACGCCCGCGCTCAGCGGCGAGGCCCTGAAGGCGCACCTCTTCCAGGTGGTGGCGGACTTCAACGCCCGCACGGGGGCGAAGCTGGAGCCCGGCGGCTTCTTCGGCGACACGCCCCTGGCCTTCGATCCCAACGGGAAGCTGGTGAAACGGCTCCTGGCCAGCTACGCCAAGGCCACGGGGAAGGCGGCCCCCCCCGCCATCAGCGGCGGCGGCACCTACGCGAAGCGCATCCCCAACGCCATCGCCTTCGGCATGTGGTTCCCGGGCAAGCCCTACCCCGGCCACGACGTGGACGAGCAGATCAGCCTGGAGGACCTGCACCGGGGCACCGAGGTGCTCCTGGAGGCCCTGGCGGACCTGGCCGGGGGCGCGCCCCTGGTGGATCCCCTGAAGCCCTGAGGGGCTTCGCCATGAAGCTGTGACGGCCCGGGATCAAAGTCCGGGCCGCTCCCCGCTCCAAACGGTCCGGAATCTTCCACTTCCCGACTTGGAGTCAGTTCCGCATGCGACTTCGGGATACCCCGGGTCGGGCCTCGTGTTCTGACTCCAAGTAGGTGAAAAATCACCATTTCTGACCCAACGTCAAGTTGTCACAGCAACCTCACGATCCCACACTGGGGACCATTCCCCTGGAGACCCGACCATGAGCACCGCTGTGGAAGAGAAGAAGCTGACCAACGCCAATGGCGCCGCCCCCAACGGCCAGGCCCCCAAGAAGCTGAGCGAGGAGGAGAGCCGCCAGGTCGCCGAAGATGCGCGCCAGGACAAGTGGGAGGCCCCCAGCTTCCTCAAGGAGCTCTTCGCGGGCAACTTCAACCTCAACATCCTCACCACCGTGCCTCCGGCCCATGCGGAGAGCGCCGAGTTCACCGCCTTCTACAACCGCATGAAGACCTTCCTGGAGACGAAGGTCGACAGCGACAAGATCGACCGCGATGGCAAGTACCCCCCCGAGGTCATCAAGGAGCTGGCCGAGATGGGCGCCTTCGGCATGAAGATCCCCAAGGAGTACGGCGGCCTCGGGTTCCATCAGGTCGAGTACGGCAAGATCATGGAGCTCATCGGCACCCAGGATGCCAACGTGCTGGCCCTGCTTAGCGCCCACCAGAGCATCGGCGTGCCCAACCCGCTCATCACCTTCGGCACCCCCGCCCAGAAGCAGAAGTACCTCCCCATGATCGCCAAGGGCGCCATCAGCGCCTTCGCCCTCACCGAGGACGAGGTGGGCTCCGATCCCGCGAACCTGGCCACCACCCTGAGCCGCACCCCCGAGGGCGACTACATCCTCAACGGCGACAAGCTGTGGTGCACCAACGGCACCATCGCCGACCTCTTCGTGGTCATGGCCCGCCACGACGACACCAAGAAGATCTCCGCCGTGATCGTGGAGAAGGACTACCCCGGCGTGGAGGTGGTCACCCGCTGCCACTTCATGGGCCTGCGCGCCCTGGAGAACGGCATCATCCGCTTCACCAACGTTCGCGTGCCCAAGGAGAACATGCTCCTGGCCGAGGGCAAGGGCCTGAAGCTGGCGCTGGTCACCCTGAACACCGGCCGCCTCTCCATCCCCTCCGGCGTGCGCGGCTGCGGCCGCCGCCTCACCCAGATCGTCCGCGCCTGGGGCTCCAAGCGCTACCAGTGGGGCGCCGTGGTGGGCAAGCACGAGGCCCTGGCCCACAAGATCGCCGACATCGCCGCCACCAGCTTCGCCATCGAGGCCATGAGCACCCTCTGCGACCGCATGGCCGACGATGGGCACCGCGACATCCGCCTCGAGGCCGCCATGGCCAAGATGTGGAGCACCGAGGAAGGCTGGCGCATGATCGACGACACGCTGCAGATCCGCGGCGGCCGTGGCTTCGAGACCGCCGACAGCCTCAAGGCCCGCGGCGACATCGGCATCCCCATCGAGCGCATCATGCGCGACTTCCGCATCAACCTGATCTTCGAGGGCTCCTCCGAGATCATGCGGCTCTTCATCGCCCGCGAGGCCCTGGACCTCCACCTGGGCAAGGCCTGGGACCTGGTGAACCCCAAGAGCACCATGGGCCAGCGCCTGGCCGCCCTGCCCAAGGTCATCGGCTTCTACGCCTGGTGGTACCCCACCCGCTGGAACGGCCTCTTCACCGCCTTCAAGCACGGCCAGTTCGGCAGCAACGGCAAGCACCTCCGCACGGCCGAGCGCCTCACCCGCAAGCTGAGCCGCGCCCTCTTCCACCAGATGGTGAAGTTCGGGCCCAAGCTCGAGAAGAAGCAGATCACCGTGTTCCGCGGTGTGGAGATCGGCGCCGACCTCTTCGCCATGGTGGCCGCCGTGCTGCACGCCGAGGCCATGAAGAAGGCCGGCCACGCCAACGCCCGCGAGGCCGCGGAGCTGGCCGACCTCTTCTGCCGCAACACCGAGCGCCGCATCCGCCTGAAGTTCGCCGGCTTCTCCTCCAACGACGACGACCTCAAGGTGAAGGTGAGCCGCGGCATCCTCGACGGCAAGCAGAAGTGGTTCGAGAGCGGCATGACGAACCTCGCCGAGGCGGAGAAGCTCGAGAAGCTGGCGAGCCACTAAGGAAATTTGTT
>JBGASN010000025.1:0-49669 GCA_044229665.1 Holophagaceae bacterium | reverse complement strand
GCTACGGGTGGCTGCGCTACTTCAAGACGGTGCAGGGTGAGTTCGGTCCCGAGCCCCACCCGCTGCAGGGCCTCCTGCAGCACGCCCACGTGCTGGCGGCGCCCCTGCTCCTCTTCGCCCTGGGCATGATGGTGCGCGGCCACTTCGCCCTGAAGCTCCGCAGCTACGGCCAGGAAGGCCGCCGCACGGGGTGGATCCTGGCGGCCCTCATCCTTCCCATGGTCCTTGCCGGCTACGCCGTGCAGGTGGCCACGGATCCCACCTGGCGCACGGCGCTGGCCTGGGTGCACGGCGTGGCTTCCCTGCTCTTCCTGCTGGCCTACCTCGGCCACGGGCTGCGCTTCTGGCTCCAGGCCCGCCGGTCGGAGGCCGCGGCGGGACCAATGGCCCAGCCCAGCTGGGAGTAGGGCCGGCACCGAAATTTCCAATCGCCGCCCAAGGTTGGCGAGGATCGGCGGGGTGCCGGTATGCTGGGCGTGCCCAACCCCCAGGTGCCCATGCGATTCCTCCTTGGATTGTCCGCCCTCCTCATGTTCGCCCTTGGGACAGCGTGTGCCCCCCCACGGGTCTCCCCCGAGCCCTGGGATGCGAAGGATGGGGTGTTGCGCGGGCGGGGGGTGAGCCTCCCCTACGCGATCCGGTACTTCAATGCCCAGGCCGGCTGGCCACCCCTGAGTCAGGCCGATCAGGGATACGTCGGGAAGCGGAAGCTGCCGGGGGAGGTCGAGAGCTGGGAGTTCAACTGGGACCACACCAAAGGGGAGTTCAAGCTCTATGTGACCGTGGTGCCACCCGGGGGATCGAAGCCGGTGGATCTGTCCGCTACGGCCAGCATCGGGTACAGCCAGTACAGCTCGGCCCGGAAGGCCACCACTTGGCATGCCTACGGTCACCCGCCCTTGGGGGCCATCTACTGGTCCGACAATGGCGAAGTGACGGTGACCTCGGATGCCGTCGACGGGTGGATGGTGACCTTCTATCCCCAGGGACCCCCGCGGGCCCGGAAGGCCTACCTGGGTTTCCCCGAAGATGAATTCCTCGGCATCGCCAGCGTGGAGGGGGTCGCGCCGGTGGACAAGGCAGGCCTCCTGGAGGTGCGGGCCACCCTCCGCAGCGGGGCGTCCTTCGGGGGCAGGGCCCGCATTGAAGGGGACCGGCTGGTACCCCATGGCCGCGGCATCTTCAGCTTCCCCAAGAGCAACGATTTCCTGATGGCACTCTTCGAGGATGGGCGGCCGTATCGAGGTGCCTTCGGTTCCATGCTCAGTGGCGACATCGTCTACAAAGTGAACCTCGTGGATCACTTCAAGGTCTGGCACGCCGCTGTAGCGGGCAGTCGGATCGGGACCTCCATCCTGGCCGATGTCTGGATCGGGTCGGATCGGGTCATCTACCGGGACGGGGTGCACGAGCTGGTGCGGGTGGCCGATGGCAGCTTCTACTTCCAGGACAACGACCGCAGCGGACAATTCGCCGCCTACCAGCAGGAGCAGCGGGAGCGCAGCGCCGCCAATCTGGCCCTCAAGACTTCAGGATCCTCGGGCAAGCGGGCCTTCCAGCTCTTCCCCGACCAGGTCCCGGACACGCACTGCTCGCGCTGCAAGGGCTCGGGCTTCACCTACGAGTGGAGCTCCACCCGGCAGGAGAAGGTGTGGTCCACCGCCAACGGCCATACCGATGGCGCTTGGCAGGATGCCACCGTGCACCGCTCCGGCGGTCTCGTGACCTGCAGCCGCTGCCAAGGTTCCGGGAAACGCTGAGGCCCCCCGGGAAACGCCGGCCCCTGCCTTAGACTGGGACCATGGCCAAGATCCGCATCCTCTCCGACCAGGTGGCGAACCAGATCGCCGCTGGGGAAGTGGTGGAACGGCCCGCCAGCGTCCTGAAGGAGCTGGTGGAGAACGCCCTGGACGCAGGCGCCACCCGGATCGAAGTGACCTGGGAGGAGGGCGGCAAGAAGCTGCTCGCCATCGCCGACAACGGCTCCGGCATGGGGCGCGACGACCTCTTCCTGGCCCTGGAGCGCCACGCCACCTCCAAGGTGCGCACGGCGGACGACCTGCAGCACCTCAGCTCCTTCGGCTTCCGGGGCGAGGCCCTGCCCAGCATCGCCAGCGTGACCCGCTTCGAGCTGCACAGCGCCGAGGCCGAGGGCGAGGGCCACCGCCTGCGGTCGGAGTTCGGCGTCATCAAGGGGGCGGAGCCCGCGCCCCGGTCCAAGGGCACCACCGTGACCGTGCGGGACCTCTTCGCCCAGCTGCCGGCGCGGCGCCGCTTCCTGAAGTCCACGGACACGGAGCATGCCCAGCTCTGGGGCGCCCTCACGCGGCTCATCCTGGCCACCCCCGAGGTGCACTGGACCCTGCGGCCCGACCGCGGCGGCGAGCTCATCCTGCCCCCCGTGGCCCACCCGGGTGAGCGCCTGGGTGCCCTGCTCGGCGACAAGTTCAAGGGGCTCGTGCCCTTCCGGGATGGGGAGGCGCCCTGGGTGCTGCAGGGCTTCCTAAGCCCGCCCTCGCTCAGCTTCCGGGACCGCAGCCACCTCTACCTCTTCGTGAACGGCCGGGCCGTGCGGGACCGCCTGCTGCTGGCGGCGCTGTCCGAAGGCTGGGAGGGCCGCTTCGCCAAGGGCGCCTATCCCGCCGCCGTGCTCTTCCTGGAGGTGCCGCCCGAGGCCGTGGACGTGAATGTGCACCCCACCAAGGCCGAGGTGCGCTTCCGCGAGTCCCACCGCATCTTCCCCTGGGTGGCCCGGGCTACGCGGGAGGCCTGGGCCGCCCTGGGCGGCGACCTGGCCTCGGTGCTGGAGATGCCCCCCAAGCCCACCGAGGCGGAGTTCGAGCTGGAGGCCCGGCGGGCCGCCGGCGCCCATCCGCGCCTCTGGGAGTCCGCGTCGGCGGAGCCCGCGTGGCAGAGCCTGCGCGCCACCTTCGGCGCCTCCGACCTGGACCGCAGCTACGACCTCGCCGCCCCGCGCATGGGCGCCGCCGAGGATCCCGAGGGTGGCCCCCGCTACCTGGGCGCCTTCCTGCACACCTACCTGCTGGTGGAAGTGCCCCCCATCCCCGGAGAAGGGAAGGAGCCGGAGCTGTGGATCGTCGACCAGCACGTGGCCCACGAACGGGTGCTCTTCGAGCGCCTCTTCCTGCGCCGCCATGCCCCGGCCCTGCAGCCCCTCCTGCCGCCCCAGGTGGTGACCCTGGGCCCGGCTGCCCTCAGCCGCCTCAGCCCCTTCCTGGAGGAGCTCAACGCCGTGGGGGTGGAGTGCGAGGCCTTTGGCGCCGACGCGGTTGTGGTGCGGGCCCTCCCTGACTTCCTCGCCGATCGGGAGCCCCGGCAGCTCCTGGAGGACCTCCTCGCCCGCATGGAGGCCGGCGGCAAGCCCGACCTCGACACCTTCCGCCGGGACCTCAACGCCGAGCTGGCCTGCCGCGCCGCCATCAAGAAGCACCACCGCCTGGCCGACGAGCTGGCCCTGCGCCTCGTGAAGGACCTCCTCGCCTGCGAGGTTCCCCACACGTGTCCTCACGGCCGCCCCATCGTGAAGAAGCTCAGCTTGGCGGACCTGGAACGCAGCTTTGGGCGCAGGGTCTAGCGGATCGGCGGCCTCCCACTCGCGCAAGCGCTCGCGGAGGACACCGTTGGCCACCCTCGGATCGCCCCGTGCCCCGCACGGGGCTCCCGTTCGGGCCAGGGGCCCTCACGGACGGGGCCCCGCCCGCACGGCCGCCCCATCGTGAAGAAGCTCAGCCTCGCGGATCTGGAGCGCAGCTTCGGGCGAAGGGTCTAGCGGTCGAGCTCATCCGCAAGATGCTCCCCGATGGCCAACGACGCGGTGGCCGCGGGGCTCGGGGCGTTGAGCACGTGGAGGCAGCGGCCCACGCGGTGGACGACGAAGTCATCGGCCAGGGTGCCGCCGGGCAGCACCGCCTGGGCCCGCACCCCCGCGGGCCCCGGCACCAGGTGGTGGGCCTGGAGTCCCGGCAGGAGGCGGCGCAGGTCCCGCAGCAGGAGGTCTTCGCTGCAGGAGCGGAGCATCTCGTAGGCGCCGGTGCGGGCGTGGGCCCGGGCCAGGCGCCAGAAGCCGGGGTAGGCCAGCTGCTCCGCCAGGTCCCGGCCGGAGACGTCGTGCCAGCTGTAGCCCTCCCGGGCCAGGGCGGGCACGGCGTTGGGGCCCGCGTCCACCTCCCCATGCACGCCCCGGGTGAGGTGCACGCCCAGGAAGGGCAGGGCCGGATCGGGCACGGGGTAGATGAGGCCCTTCACCAGGGCGGCGCCCTCGGGGGTAAGGAGGTGGTACTCGCCCCGGAAGGGCACGATGCGCAGGGGCGGCGGGGCCTGCATCGCCGCGAGGCGGTCCGCCTGCAAGCCGCCGCAGGTGATGACGCGATCGGCCAGCAGGCTCCAGCCCCGGCCCCGCACCTCCACGCCCTCGGACCCCTCCTGGAGGCCCGTCACCTCCCGGCCCCGCAGCACCTGGACGCCGCCCGCCTCGAGCTTGGCCTGGAGGCGCCGGGCCACGGCGGGGTAGTCCACCACCCCCGTGGCGGGGAGGAAGAGGGCGGCGAGGCCCGCGGCGTGGGGCTCGTGCTCGCCCAGGCCCTCCGGGCTGAGGGGCCGGGCCTCCAGGCCGTGCACCTGGGCCCGCTCGGCCAGGGCCGCCAGGCGGGGCAGCTCCTCGGGCCGGGTGGCCACGATCACCTTCCCGCAGCGGCGGAAAGGCAGGCCCTCGGCTTCGCAGAAGGCCACCATGGCCTCGGCACCGCGCCGGCAGAGGGCGGCCCGCAGGGTGCCGGGCCGGTAGTAGATCCCGGAGTGGAGCACCCCGGAGTTGCGGCCCGTCTGGTGGGTGGCCACCTGGTCTTCCTTTTCCAGCAGCACGAGGGGGCGGTCCGGATCCCTGCGGTGGAGGGCCCAGGCCGTGGCCAGGCCCACGAGGCCGCCGCCGACGATGCAGAGGGGGGTGCGCATGCCTCCAGGGTGCCCGGGGGAGATCCGTGACGGGGGGCAGGACCCGCCCCCCGAAGCTGGCACCCTTTTTCCTAGGTCCTTCCTTTGCAACCAGGGAGGGGTCATGCCGGGGGCAGGAAGACCGCGGGCGGCTACGGCCAACAGGCCGGTTTTGCCCATTTCTAAGGTCAGCGCCCGGACACTGCCGAAGAGCGCACCATCCCCTGGAGGCACCCTGGTGGCACCCCCCCGTCTGGCGAGGCCCTGCCGATGAGAATCCTCGTCCTGGGTGGCGACGGCATGCTGGGCCACCGCCTGTTCCTGAGCTGGAAGGACCGGCACGCGGTCACCCCCACCCTCCGGCAGGCCCGGGGGGCCTATGGCCACCTGCCCGCGGACCTCCTCGCCGCGGCCCGGTGTGGGGTGGAGGTCACGGCCCCGGGCGCCCTGGAGGCCCTGTTCGCCGAGGTGCGGCCCGACCTGGTGGTCAATGCCGTGGGCATCGTGAAGCAGCGGGCCGAGGCCCACGCAGCCGAACCCAGCATCCGCATCAACAGCCTTCACCCCCACCACCTGGCCGGCCTCTGCCGCGAAGCGGGGGCCCGGATGGTGCACCTGAGCACGGACTGCGTGTTTTCCGGCCGGAAGGGGAACTACTCCGAAAACGATCTCCCGGACCCGCCGGACCTCTACGGCCGCTCCAAGCTGCTGGGGGAGGTGGAGGCCCCGGGGTGCCTGACGTTGCGCACCTCCATGATCGGCCTGGAGCTGGGCCGCTGCACGAGCCTGGTCGAGTGGTTCCTGGCCCAGTCGGGCCCCATCAAGGGCTTCACCCGGGCGATCTTCTCCGGCTTCATCACCGCGGAGCTGGCGCGGGCCATCGAGCACCTGGTCGCCCAGCCGGAGCCCCTGGAGGGCCGCTGGCACCTGGCCATGGCCCCCATCTCCAAATACGACCTCCTCATGGGGCTGAAGACCCGCCTGGGCCTTCCCGTGGAGATCCTCCCGGAATCGGACTTCCACTGCGACCGCAGCCTCGATGGCTCGGCCCTCCTCGCCCACACGACCTACCGGCCCCCCACCTGGGAGGCCTCCCTGGATGAACTCGCCGCGGAGATCCGCGACCGAAAGGCCCGGCCATGATCCTGGAGAACAAGAGCGTCCTCATCACCGGCGGCACCGGCTCCCTGGGGAAGACCCTGGTGCGCCGCATCCTCGCGGGGGAGCTGGGCAATCCCCGGCGGGTCACGGTCATGAGCCGCGATGAGGCCAAGCAGCACGCCATGCGCATCTCCTACCTCAACCGGAAGGTCACCACCGACGAGGTGATCTACTCCAATTTCCAGCGTTCCCTGGCCTTCCGCATCGGGGACGTGCGGAGCTACGCCGACGTGTGCGCGGCCCTGCGGGATGCCGACGTGGTCTTCAACGCCGCTGCCCTCAAGCAGGTGCCCATCTGCGAGTACTTCCCCGAGCAGGCCCTCCTCACCAACTGCGTGGGCCCCGCCAACATCGTGCGGGCCCTCAAGGAGCACGGCTACCCCGTGCAGTCCGTCATCGGCGTGAGCACCGACAAGGCCTGCAAGCCCGTGAACGTGATGGGCATGACCAAGGCCCTGCAGGAGCGGATCTTCACGAGCGCCAACGTGGAGGTGCCCCACACCCGGTTCGTCTGCGTGCGCTACGGCAACGTGCTGGCCTCCCGCGGCTCCGTGGTGCCCCTCTTCCATGACCAGATCGCCAGCGGGGGGCCGGTCACCGTCACCGTGCCGGAGATGACCCGCTTCCTCCTCAGCCTCAACCACGCCGTGGACACCGTCTTCGCGGCCCTCCAGGAGGGGCACCCTGGGGAGACCTACATCCCCCGGGCACCGGCGGCCACGGTCATGAACATCGCCAAGGCCCTGGTGGGCGACCGCGGCATCCCCATCAAGGTCACGGGGATCCGCCCCGGCGAGAAGATGGACGAGATCCTCGTCTCCGAGGAGGAGTGTCACCGGACCGTGCGCCGGGGGGAGTTCTTCGTGATCCTCCCCGTGCTGCCGGAATTGCACAACAAGCTGGCGGCCGAGGGCAAAGGCACCACCCTTACGAAGGAGTATTCCTCCGGCGACGAGGTGGAAGACCTCCAAGGCACGATCGATCTGTTGAAGAAGCACCACCTCATGCCCGGCGAGGCGGTGCTGGTGGAAGGCAACGAGCTGCTGGCCTGAGGCGCCCATGAAAGTCCTCACCCTCCTGGGCACCCGCCCCGAGATCATCCGGCTCAGCCGCGTCATCGCCGGGCTCGACCGGGTCTGCGACCACGCGCTGGTCCACACCGGCCAGAACTACGACCCCCGCCTCAAGGATCTCTTCTTCGAGGAGCTGGGCGTGCGGGCGCCGGATGCCACCCTGGGGGCCACGGGGGGCTTCGGCGAGCAGGTGGGCGCCATCCTCTCGGGCTGCGAGCGGCTCTTCACGGAGCATCGCCCCGACCGGATCCTCATCCTGGGCGACACCACCAGCGGCCTGGGCGCCATCGTGGCCAAGCGCATGGGCATCCCCGTGTACCACATGGAGGCGGGCAACCGCTGCTACGACGACCGGGTGCCGGAGGAGGTGAACCGGCGCATCATCGACCACAGCAGCGACGTGCTCCTGCCCTACACGGAGAACAGCCGCCGCAACCTGCTGGCGGAAGGCATCCCGGGCGCCCGGGTGATCGTCACCGGGAACCCCATCTGGGAGGTGATCCGCCACCACCAGGCCCGCATCGATGCCTCCCGCATCCTCCAGGAGCTGGGCGTTGCACCCAAAAAGTTCTTCCTGGTGACCCTGCACCGCGCCGAGAACGTGGATGAAAAGGCCCGCCTGCTCCGCTTCACCGAGGCCCTGGCCCGGGTGCAGCGGGAGCACGCCCTGCCCGTCATCATCAGCACCCACCCCCGCACCAAGGCGAAGATGGCGGACTTCGGGGTGGAGACCGGCGGGGCGGACCTCCGCTTCCTGCCGCCCTTCGGCTTCTTCGACTTCCTGTCCCTGGAGCGGGCCGCCGCCTGCGTCCTCAGCGACAGCGGTACCGTGCAGGAGGAGTGCTGCCTGCTGAAGGTGCCGAACGTGACCCTGCGGGACGTCACGGAGCGGCCGGAGACCGTGGAATGCGGGAGCAACCTCATCAGCGGTTCGGAGCCCGATCAGATCCAGGCCTGCACCCGTCTGGCCCTGGCTTCGGCCGCAGACTGGACGCCGCCCGCGGAGTACCTGCGCACCAACGTCGCCGAGACGGTGATCCGCATCCTCATGGGCCCGGCCCCGGAGGTCCGCCATGCCTGAACGCCCCTTCCTGCCCTTCGGAAAGCCGAACTTCTCCGAGGAGGAGGTGCAGGCCGTCACCCGCACCCTGCGCACGGGATGGATCGGCATGGGGCCGGAGACCATCGCCTTCGAGGAGGAGCTGGGGGCCACCCTGGCGGGCGTCCCCGTGGTCACGGTGAACTCCTGCACGTCGGCCCTCTTCCTCGCCCTGGTGGTGGCGGGGGTGGGTCCCGGCGATGAGGTCATCTGCCCGAGCCTCACCTGGTGCAGCACCGCGAATGCGGCCCTCTACCTGGGGGCCCGCCCCGTGCTCTGCGACGTGGATCCCGAGACCCTTTCCGTCACCCCCGAGACCCTGGCGGCCAAGGTGACCCCCCGCACCCGGGCGGCCATGGCCGTGCACATGGGTGGGCGGGCCCTGGACGTGACGGCCCTCCGGACCGCCCTGCCGGCCGAGGTGGCCTTGGTGGAGGATGCCGCCCACGCCCTGGGGGCCCGCTTCGCCGATGGACGACCCGTGGGGACCTCCGGGAACCTCACCTGCTTCAGCTTCTACGCCAACAAGAACCTCTCCACCGGGGAGGGCGGCGCCATCACCACCCCTGACACGGAGGCGGTGGCGCGGCTGAAGTCCCTGCGCCTCCATGGCCTTGCGTCCGATGCCTGGAAGCGGTTCGTGGATCCCCGCTCCGCCTTCCGGCTCGACATCCAGGAGCTGGGCCACAAGATGAACTTCACGGACCTGCAGGCCGCCCTCGGGCGGGTGCAGCTGCGCCGCCAGCCCGAGTTCGCGGCCACCCGCCTCGCCCTGGCGCGGCGCTACGCGGAGGGCCTCCCGGCCATCCACCCGGGCATCCATTGGCAACGGGGCCTCACCGACCCCGACCATGCCCGGCACCTCTTCCAGATCCTCCTCCCCAAGGGGCTCGGGATCGAGCGGGATGAGGTGGTGCTCCAGATGCGCCAGCGGGGCTTCGGGGCCAGCATCCACTACACGCCCCTCCACTGGATGACCTATTACCGGGACTTCGCGCGGGATCTGGCCGCGACGGACGACCTGGCCCCCCGCCTGCTGACCCTGCCCATCGGGGCCGCCATGACCCTGGACGACGCGGACGCGGTGCTTCAAGCCCTTCACGAGGTGCTCCATGGATGAGGAGGTGCCATGACCGCCGAACGACCCCCCTACGGATTCACGGGCCGCCTCACCGCGGAATTCCCGTCGCAGATCATCGTGGACATCACGGAGGTCTGCAATCTGGCCTGCGTGCATTGCCCCCATCCCACCTTCAAGCAGTCCAAGTTCTACGGCGGCCGCTTCCTGGATCCGGATCTCAACCGGAAGCTGGTGGACGAGGTGCGGGAGAAGGGCGCCGGGCGCACCGAGTTCCTGCGCTACACCAGCGACGGCGAGCCTCTCGCCCACCCCGAAGGCTACGAGATGGTGGCCTACGCGGCCCAGCACTCCGGGGTCTACGTGACCCTCACCACCAACGGCACCCTCATGGACGAACGGCGGACGCGGCAGTTCCTCCACGCCGGTGTCCATCTGATCGACATCAGCATCGATGCCCTGGAGCCGGAGACCTACGCCAAGATCCGGGTGAACGGGAAGCTGGAGGTCACCCGGGGGAACGTGCTCCGGCTCCTGGAGTGGATCCGGCGGGACGGGCTTTCCACCAAGGTGGTGGTGAGCTTCGTGGAACAGCCCCAGAACACCGCCGAGGCCGAGGGGTTCGAGCGCTACTGGAAGGAGCAGGGGGCCGACTTCGTGATCCTCCGGCGCCTGCACTCCGCCGCCGGGGCCGTGCCGGGAGTGGCCGAGACCATGCATGCGCGCAACGCGGGGCTGGAACGCCGACCCTGCGTCTACCCCTGGGAGCGCATCGTGCTCAACCCCCGGGGGTTCCTGTCCTTCTGTCCGGCGGACTGGACCCATGGGTCCACCATCACCGACTTCCGCGACCACACGGTGGCGGAGGTCTGGCAAGGGGCCTTCTACGAGGCCCTGCGCAAGGCCCACCTGTCGGGCGACTACAGCTGCCATGGCTTCTGCGGGCAGTGCCCGGACTGGTCGGCCATCCGCTGGCCCTTCGAGGCCCGGGCCTACGCCGACATGGTCGAAGACTTCATCCGAGAAGGTAAGGAGACCCCATGATGGAGACCACGCGCCCAGCCATCGACCAGCTGGAGGCCCTGGTGAAGGACGTGCCTGGCTGGTCCCCCCTGGATCAGCTCTACTCCCTGTACCTGCTCACCCTCTCGGCGGCGGACCTGGAGGGCGATGTGGTGGAGATCGGCAGCTGGTGCGGCCGCTCCGCCGTGGCCCTGGGCACCGCCGCGCGCCAGGCGGGCGTGCCCCGGGTCCACTGTGTGGACCTCTTTCCCGAGCGGGACCACTGGTACACGCATCCCGATGGCAGCCACTCCTTCCAGCTGACCCTGGGGGCCCGTACCTACGCGAGCTACGTGGACCAGCGCGTCTGGGACGAACCCTTCCAGCGGGACATCGCCCCCCTCTACGCGAAGGACGCGGGCATCCTCGACATCTTCAACCGGGTGATCCGCGCCCGGGGCCTGGAGGACGTGGTGAAGCCCTTCCGGGGTGACGCCACCGACTTCTTCGCAGGACCCGGAGCCGATGCGAAGATCCGCCTGGCCTTCCTCGACGGCGACCACGGATACGACGCGGTGTCCCAGGACATCCTCCAGACCGCCGACCGCCTGGTGCCCGGGGGCTGGGTGTGCCTGGACGACGCCTTCAGCACCTACGAGGGGGTGGACCGTGCCATCCGGGACCACATCCTGGCCAGCGACCGCTTCGACCTGAAGCAGCAGCTCACCCGGAAGTGCTTCGCCGCCCGCAAGCGGAAGGCCTGAGATGCGGGTGGCCGCGATCCAGTCCTGCTACCTCCCCTGGCGGGGGTACTTCGACTTCATCGCGGGGGTGGATCTCTTCGTGGTCTACGACGACATCCCCTACTCCAAGGGCTCCTGGCGCAATCGAAACCAGGTGAAGACCCCTGAGGGGCTCAAGTGGCTCACCGTGCCCGTGGAGGCCCCCCACCTGGGCACCCCCATCGACGAGGTCCGCATCGCCCAGGTCCCCGGGCGCGACTGGCGGGAGACCCACCGGGGGCTGCTGCGGGCCTCCCTGGGGGGTTGCCCCCACGTGGGCGATGCCCTGGCGCTCTGGGAGGCGGGGGTCGCCGGGGCCACCCACCTCAGCGCCCTCAATGTTTCCCTGTTGAAGGGGGTCTGCGCCTACCTGGGCATCCAGACCCCGTTCCTGAATGCGCGGGAGCTGGGGCTCAGGGGCCGCAAGACGGACCGTCTGCTGGACCTCATGGCCCGCGTGGGTGGGACCTCCTACGTGTCGGGCCCTGCCGCCCGCGACTACCTGGATGAGGCGGCCTTCCAGGCAGCGGGCCTCCGCCTCGAGTACAAGACCTACCGCTACCCGCCCTACCCCCAGCCCTGGGGTGCCTTCGAGGGGGCGGTCACCGTGCTGGACCTCATCGCCAACCTGGGTCCGGAGGCGGGGCGGCACCTTGCCAGTGAGACCCCCAACGAGGTGGCCGTTCCATGACCCCCGCCCCCACCTTCCTCTCCCTGGAGCAGGCCCAGGCCCTGGCCGAAGCGGCGCCCGAGGCCCGGAGCCAGGCCATGCTCCGCCTGGCCCAGGAGGCCGCCACCCTGGGCGATGGCGCCCGCACTGCCGCGCTCATCCAACGGGCCTGGGATCTGGCCGGCCCCACCCAACGGTTGGCGCTCCTGGAGGCCTACCGGGATTTCCAGCTCCAGGTGGGCGATCCGGCCCGGGCCAAGGCGGCGGTGCTGCAGGCGGCCCTGGAACACGCACGCGCCGGTCGCATCGAAGAATGCCTTTCCCTCGCCGAGGCGTGGCAGTTCGCCTACCCCCGCTGGGTGGGCAAGGATGCCTACACCTATGAGCCGGCCCTGCTGTGGGCGATCCAGGATCTCGCCGCCCCCCACCGGGCCCCGGCCCGCCTCCCCGTCCAGGTCCCCGGGGAACCCCTGCGGGTGGCCTATCTGGTCTTCGGGGGCATGCATCAGAACTCCGTGATCGTGAAGATCGCGCGCATCTTCGCGGAGCGGCATCAGGCTGTGCGCCCCGCCTATTTCTTCCCCGATCCCGAGCCGCAGCTGCGGCAGAGCCTTCAGGGGGGGGCCCACCTGGAGGGCTTCCGGGCCCTGGGGCATCGGGCCGAGGCCGCCCCGGCAGGGCCCGGTCCCGAGGGCCTCCTCGCCCTGGCCGAAGCCATCCGGGCCTTCGATCCCCATGTCCTCGTCACCACGGCGGCCCTGGCGGACTTCCGCCACTACTTCCTGGCCTCCCTCTTCCCCCACCTGCCCCGGGTGGCCCAGGTGTCCGGCCCGCCGCCCCAGTTCGTGCCCCCGGACTTCGATGAGGGCATCGCCTGGACCCTCCATCCGTTGCTCGACAGCCCCATCCCCTGCCAGCACGTGCCCCTGGAGCTGGGGCTCCCCGACCCCGGGGCGGTGGTTACCCGACCCCGGGCGGCGCTGGGAATCCCCGAAGAGGCCCAGGTCCTGGGGGCGGGGGGGCGCAGCCTCAAGTTCCGGGACCCTGGGTTCTGGCGCACCGTCTTCACCCTGCTGAGGGCGCATCCCGGTGCCCACTTCCTGGCGCTGGGGGTGGACCCCGGGGAGCTCGGCGGGGTGCTGCCCCCAGGGGAGCCCTCGGTCACCGCCCGCCTGCATTTCCAACCCTGGCAGGACGACTACCTCGCCACCCTCTCGGTGGCCGACGTGCTTCTCGACACCTTCCCCTCCGGCGGTGGCGTGGTGGTGCAGGAGATGATGGCCCTGGGTCGGCCCGTGGTGGCCTACGCCAACGACTACCTCAAGCCCTTCGACCAGGTGGCGTGGTCCCCGGCCCAGGAGTTCCTGCCTCCTGGGGATCTCCGGATCCCTCAGGGGGATGAGGCCCGCTACCTCGCCGTGGTGGGCCGCCTGGTGGGCGAGCCCGACTATCGGCGCGCCCTGGGTGAGGAGGCCCAGGCCTGGGTCTTCCGGCACTATGACCGCCCCGAGCGCATGGTCCGCCGGTGCGAGCAGATCTACCAGCAGGTCTATGACCGGAGGCGCCATGCCGCATCCTGAGGCGACCCCCCGCTTCTCCATCCTGGTGCCCACCTACAACCAGGCGGGCTTCCTGCCGGCGGCGCTGGCGAGCCTCCAGGCCCAGACCCGGGGGGACTGGGAGGCCGTGGTCGTGGACGACGGGTCCACCGATGCCACCTGGGAGGTGCTCACCGCCCTGGCGCAGGCGGATCCGCGGATCCGCCCCCACCGCCAGGCCAACGGCGGCGTGGGTGCCGCCCTGAACCGGGCCCTGGAGGAGGTCCGAGGCGCCTGGATCTGCTGGCTCTCCTCCGACGACCTGCTGCTGCCGGAGGCCCTGGAGGTGTTTGAGGGGGCCATCCAGGCCCACCCCGGCGTGCGCTTCTTCCATGCGGACTTCCTGGAACTCCTCCACCCTGCGGGCACCCTGCGACCCGGTCCCCCCGACCGGGCCCGCACGCTCCCGGCGCCCCCCCTCCAGACCCTCCAGTTCCTCCTGGGCAACTACATTCACGGCATCAGCATCTGCGTGCAGCGGAGCCTCTTCGCGGAGGTGGGCACCTTCAAACCCGAGCTCCGCCATGCCCAGGACATGGACATGTGGCTCCGCATGAGCGCACGCACACCCCTGCACTTCCTGGACCGGCGCCTCTGCGTGACCCGCGTGCACACGGGGCAGGGGACCCACGGTTTCCCGGAGGCGGGGATGTTCGATTCCGCCCGGGCCTGCCTGGACTTCCTCAACGCCCATCCCTTCGAGGACCTCTTCCCCCAGCTGGACCTGGCCTCCGCCGACGGAATCACCGCCGCCATCCAGGCTGCCCTGGGGGCGGTCCTGCAACCCCAGGCCGCCATGTACGCCGGCGTGGGCCCGGAGCCGGCCCTGCTCGAGCGCACCGGGGAGTGGCTGGCCTCCCGCTGCCCGGGCCCCTACCGCCCCAGCCTGCGGGAGGGGCTCCGCCAGCTCGGGGGTCAGTTGGAAGGCGCTCCGCCCGCCTGGGTGGCTGCCGTGCGCACCATGGCTGAAGGCAAGCCCATGGCCTACCGGACCCGGGACGCATTGGCCCTCATGGCGGCGGAACAGGTTCGCGCCGAGGGCCGGGGGGACCGCCGCGGAGCCGCCACCTTGACCCGCTACCTGGACCTGGCCCGGGGCGTGAAGCCGGCCCGGGAGGCCTTCCTCCTGAGGGTGACGGCGGAGGACGAGGCCTGGCTGGAGGCCCTCGTGGCCTACCTCCAGGCCTTCCGCCCCGGCGAGCCGGTGAGCCTCCTCCTGGACCTCCAGGGATCCGCGGGGTCCCTGGCTCCGGAGGAGGTGGAGCAAGTGGTGGGCGACGTGGTCGGGCGCCTGGGGCTCACGGCCTTCCCCGACCTGCAGATCCTGGAGGACGGGATGGCCCTCCTCGAGGCGCTCCGGGCCCACCCGGTGACCCATCGCCTGCCCATTCCCGCAGCGGGACTCCGGGAAGCCACGGCCCTCCAGCAGCGCCTGGCCCGCCAGTTGTCCCCCACCCCCGCCTGAGGATGCCATGTCGACCCGACCCGCCCCCGAGGCCCATCCCCAGCTGAAGGTCCGGCCCTTCTTCCCGGAGCTGATCTACCCCCGCATCGAGGCGCGCCTCCGGGAGGGGGATTTGGCGGGCGCCCGGCACGAGGCGGCCCGCGGGGCCGCCCACTTTCCGGGGCACCGCCTCTTCACCCGGCTCCTGGGGGCCCTGGAAGGCGGAGATCCCCAAGCGGTCCTCGCCCTGGCGGGCTGGGCTCGGCCCTGGCACCTCGCGCGCATCCCCCGGAAGGTCCACTTCTACTGGGGCAATGAGCGGACCTCCTACCTGCGCTACCTGAGCGTGGCCTCCTTCAAGCACCACAACCCCGACTGGGAGGTGAACCTCTACGTGCCCACCCAGGTGCACCAGGGGGGCATCGCCTGGGAGGCGGGGGAATCCTACGAGGGCACGGCCTACCATGGGCGGGACTACTCGGCCCTGCTCTATCAGATGCCCGGCATCCGGGTGCGGGAGGTGGACTTCTCGGCCTTTCCGGAGATCGCCGGGGCCCCGGAGACCTACAAGTCCGACTTCTTCCGGTGGCACATCCTCAACGAGGAAGGCGGGGTGTACGCCGACACCGACATCCTCTTCTTCCGGTCCCTGCGTGAAGCGGCTTCCAACACCCCCGCCCACAAGGACGTGGAGGCGGGCATCTGCCTCCACCAGGACACCCACATCATCGGCTTCTACATGTCCGCTCCGGGCACCTCCTTCTTCCAGCGGGTGCAGCAGGAGGCCCGGGCGGCCATGGACGAGCGGGACTACCAGAGCATCGGATCCCACCTGCTCAACCGGCTCTACCCCACGGTATCTTCGGTGAAGAAGGCGCACCCCGAGGTGAAGGTCCACAACCTGCCCCTGGAGCTGGTCTACCCCTTTGATTGGAAGGAGATCGACCAGATCCACGCCCCGGGCGATCCCGCCAGGCTCCCGGCCGGCTGCGTGGGCATCCACTGGTTCGCGGGTTCGCCGCTCACCCAGCGCTTCAACAACCTCCTCGACCACACCACCTGCGGGACCCTGGGCACGATCCTGGACCGCCTCGCGGCGGACCTCGTGCCCCAGCTCGAGACCGCGGCCAAGGCCCCCGCTGCCGCTCCCGCGCGGGTGCGCTTCTCCGTGCTCGTGCCCACCTACAACCAGGCGCACTTCCTGACCGCGGCCCTGGACAGCCTCCTGGCCCAGACCTACGACACCTGGGAAGCCATCGTGGTGAACGATGGATCCACCGATGGCACCCGGGAGGTGCTGGAGGCCTACGCGGCGCGGGATCCCCGCATCAAGCCCCACCATCAGCCGAACGGAGGGGTGGGCGCGGCCCTCAACGCCGCCCGGGAACGGGCCGAGGGGGACTGGATCTGCTGGCTCAGCTCCGACGACCTCTTCGAGCCCGATGCGCTGGAGGCCTTCGCCAAGGGCATCGCCGAGTTCCCCAAGGCCCGCTTCTTCTACAGCAACTTCAGCCAGCTCTTCGAGGAGACGGGGGAGAAGCGCCCCATCCCAGCGGGCCGCCAGGCGGACCTGCCCCCCTTCGGGCTGCAGACCGTGAAGCTGCTGGAGGCCAACTACATCAATGGCATCACCGTGTGCGTGCAGCGGAGCCTCTTCGAGGAGGTGGGCGGCTGGAAGCCCGAATTGCGCTACGCCCAGGACCTGGACCTCTGGCTGCGCATGAGCGGGAAGACCCGCTTGCACTACCTCGACCACCGCACGGCGGTGACCCGGGTGCACCGGGGCCAGGGCACGCAGGAGTTCCCCCTGGCGGGCTTCTTCGACTCCGCCCGGGCCGCCCTGGAATTCATCAACCGGCATCCCATGGAGGCCCTCTTCCCTTGGATGGACCTGCGCTCACAAGGGGAGATCGTGCAGGCGGTCGAGGCCCTCATCGCCGTGACCCGGAACCTCCACGCCTTCATCTACCACGGGGTGGGGCCGAACACGGCCCTGGTGGAGCGGTTCGGTGAATGGATCAACGAGCGCTGCCCCGAGGACCTGCGCGAGGCCCTGGTGGGGGCCCTGCACCGGGCCATGGACAAGGATCCCACCTACCCGGCCTTCCTAGAGCAGGCCTACCGGGCGCTGGCCCGGCCCGAGGGCCGGGTCTACCACCCCCGGGACCCCCTGGCCCTGATGGAGGATGTGCTGCTGCGCCTGGAGGCGGGGGGCGAGGCCCGCGTGGCGCCCGAGCTGCGCCGCTACCTGGAACGGGTGGTGGGCCGCACCCCCGGAGCCCTGCGGACCGACCTGGGGCGGGTGGTGGTGAGCCTGGTGAAGCCGGAGGGATACCTCCATTCCGAGGGGTTGCGGGAGATCGCCGAGACCCTGCTCCACGGCTTCCGGGCCCTGGGCCATGGGACGGAGCTCCAGGAGAACGGGTGGGATCCCGACGCCCTGAACGTGGTGGTGGGTTGGCACCTGCTCGACGACGCCAAGGCACGGACCCGCAAGGGACGGGGCGTGCTCTACAACCTGGAGCAGATGGACGCCCTCAACGAGGCGCTGCGCAACCGGCTCATAGCCCTCTCCGACCGCTTCGAGGTGTGGGACTACAGTCGCCGCAACCTGGACCTGCTCCAGGCGCATGGCCTGAAGGGCACCCCGCGCCATCTGCCCATCGGTACCGTCCCGGAGCTCACGCGCATCCCATCGGCCCCGGTGCAGGACCTCGACGTGCTCTTCTACGGCTCCGTGAATCCCCGGCGCGCCGCCATCCTGGAGGCCCTCCAGGCCGCGGGGCTGAAGGTGCACCACGCCTTCGGCGTCTACGGGGCCGAGCGGGACGCCCTCATCGCCCGGGCGAAGGTGGTGCTCAACCTCCACTTCTACGAGGCGAGCATCTTCGAGGTGGTCCGGGTCTCCTACCTGCTCGCCAACCGCAAGGCGGTGGTGGCGGAGTGCCACGGGGCCACCGAAGTGGACCCGGACCTGCGGGAGGCCGTGCGCCTCGCGCCCTACGAGGGCCTCGTGCAGGCCTGCGTGGACCTGTGCCGAGACGACCGCGCCCGGGCCGAGCTGGAAGCCCGTGGTCATGCGGCCATGGTCGCGCGTCGCGAAGCGGATTACCTGCGCGCGGCCCTGGCCCCTCCGGCGCCGGCGGTGTCGGTGATCATGCCCACCAAGGATCGCCCGGCCTTCCTGTCCCGGGCCCTGGCGTCCCTGGCCACCCAGACCTTCACCGACTTCGAGGTGCAGGTCGTGAACGACGGGGGGGAGGACATCACCGCGGTGCTGGAGTCCTTCCGCGCCCGGGGGATGCGGATCACGGGCCACCGCCACCCGATCTCCCGGGGGCAGGCGGCCTCCCGCAACACGGGCATCGCCGCCGCCCGGGGCCGCTGGATCGCCTACCTGGACGACGACGACCTCTATTTCCCGAGCCACCTCCAGGTGCTGGTGGAGACCCTCTCCCGCACGGGTGCCCAGGTGGCTTACACCGACAGCGAGCGGGTCGTGGAGGAGGAGGTGGCGGGCCGCTGGGAGGTGCGCTCCCGGGAGCTGGCCATGTCCCACCCCTTCGACCGGGAGCACTTCCTCCGCGACAACCTCACGCCCGTGAACAACGTCATGCACGCGCGGACCTGCTGGGTGGAAGCCGGCCCCCACGATGAGACCCTGCCGGTGCTGGAGGACTGGGACTACTGGATCCGCCTTTCCCGCCGCTGGGACTTCGTGCACATCCCCCAGGTCACCGCCGAGGTGCGGTGGCGGCAGAGCGGCGCCAACATCACCTTTCAGCGGGGCCACCTCTTTCCGGAGTGCCGGGCCCGCATCGCGGCCAAGGTGCAGGCCCTCCTGGCGGAGGAGGCCGACCGGGCCGAAGTCCTTCCCACCGCCTTCCTCTGCGAGACCCCGTGGGCCGGTGGGGAGTGGAAGCGACCCTTGGACACCTACCTCCGCGCCTTCCAGCCCGGCGAACCCGTCCTCTTCGCGCTCATCCTCGCGGCCGGATCCGTCGACCCGGCCGAGGCCCAGACCCAGGTCCTCACCCACATCGCAGCCCAGGGCTTCGAAACCTTCCCGGACCTCGTGCTGGTGGAGGATCCAACGGAGCTTCCGCAGGTTCTCGCCCCCTATGACCGGCTGCTTTGGACCTCCGGCGCCAAGCCGGGGACCGTGGGCGACCGCTGGCGGCGAGCGGAGGCCCACGCCTGACTTCGGACCCCTCCGGCTGGCGCTCCATCTGCATCGCGAAGGACTTCACCCGCTTCCCCTCCCGGAGCAGTCCGCCGCTCCTCCCACCGGTTGTCCTGGATGCGGAGGGTGGAGCGGGCGGCGCCGACCCGGGGGATCTCCATGGACCCGGTGAAGGCACCATCCTCCCCCTCCGCTGGGTGTTCCCCAGGGTGCATGCGACCTCGGGGATTGGCACCGCCTTGCCTGCCGCGCAGGGCCTCGGCCAGCGCGATCCACCGGGGCCGAGACGGTCTCAGGCCTCCCGAAGGGCCCGCACGTCGATCTCCAACCGCTTGGCGGTGGCATAGAGGGCGGGGCGGGAGATGCCCAGGGCCCGGGCCGTCTCCGCGATGCGGTGGCGATGCACGCGGAGGGTCTTCAGGAGCAGGTCCCGCTGGAAGGTCCGGGTCGCCTCCTCCCAGGAGGTTGCCTGGGGTTCGGGGCCGTCGAGTTCGGTGAAGTGGCGGGGTGCCAGGGGCTCCCCCGCCGCCCGGAGGAGGGCGCGGTGGAGCGAGTACTTCAGCTCCCGCACGTTGCCCGGCCAGGGGAGCCGTGCCAGGGCCCGGGCCAACCCAGGGCCCAGGATGGGGGCGGGCACGCCGGCTTCCTTGGCCACCTGGGCGGCGAGGCGGGGCAGCAGCCACGGCAGCTCGTGGCGGCGTTCCGCCAACGCCGGCATCCGCAGCACGGCGCCCTGGAGGCGGTACCAGAGGTCGGCGCGGAAGGCCCCGGCTGCCACCATGCCCTCAAGGTCCTTGTGGGTGGCGGCGACGATGCGGAGGTCCACGCGCACCACGCGGTCGGAGCCCACCCGCTGCACCTCCCCTTCCTGGAGGGCGCGCAGCAGGAGGCTCTGGAGCTTGGGGGAGAGATCGGCGACCTCATCCAGGAACAGGGTGCCGCCGCTGGCCACCTCCAGGGCGCCGGCGCGATCCCGGCTCGCACCTGTGAAGGCGCCCTTCACGTGGCCGAAGAGCTCACTCTCCAGCAGGCCCTCGGCGAAGGCGGCGCAGTTCACGGGCACCCACTTGCCGGGCCGACCGCTGCGGAGGTGCACCTCCCGGGCGGCGAGCTCCTTGCCCGTGCCGCTGGGGCCGAGGATCACCACCGGCAGGCGGGAGGGTGCCACCTGCTGGAGGTCACGGAGGAGCGCGCCCATGGGTTCGCTGCCATCCGTGAGCAGGCCACCCCCTTCCACCGGTGCGCTGCCTTCGGCCGGGCGCGCGGTGAGGCGGGCCACCCAGGGGGCCAACAGGGGGATCCAGGGCGGCAGGTGCAGGTCGCCGGCGGGATCCAGGCCCACCAGCACGAATCCAACGGGGGCACCCTCCCAGGTGAGCCGATGGGTGAGCCAGACCCTTCCTCCCACCGCCATGGGCGGGAGGTCCTGATCCTGGAAGACCACCTCGATGAGCCCCTCCGGCGGCGGCTCCCCGGCGCCCAGCACCTGGGGACGGGCCTCCCCCCACACCACCCAGAGCGGAAGACCGGCACTGCGCAACAGCTCCAGGGCCCGCTCATGGAGGGTGCCCGGCGCCTCGGGCCAAGCCGCCACGCGGGGCCAATAGGTGGCGAGCTGGCGGAAGGCGGCCTCCGCCCCCGCGCGGTGGGCGGTGGCCTGCAGGTCCAACAGGCGGGGAGGTGTCCGGAGGGTGGGGTCGGCCGCCAACAACGCGAGCCCCACCTCCAACCGGAGCAGGCGATGGGGACAGGCCTCCACGAAGGGGTAGGCGGCCTCCCCCGCGAGGTGGCCCCGGCGGTGGGCGAGGCGGGCCCATTGGGCCCGCGTCTCCGGGGTGGCGGGCTCCGGGGGTTCCGGGGGCCAGGCCTCGGCCAGGCAGGTGGTGGCCAAGGCGAGGTGGGCCGGATCCGGGAGGTGGGGCAGGGCCTCCTGCACGAGCGCGGCGTCGTCGTCGGCCAGTCCCTGATTCAGGAGGAACGCCCACACCTCCTGATGCTCAGGGTGCTTGCGGAGCAGGGCCCGGGCCTCGGCCAGGGCCCCCTGGGCCCCCTGGGGGTGGGTGAGGGACCGGCCGAGCTCGAAGGTCAGCGGGGCCGGGGTGCGGCTTCCCGCCCACTGAAGCCAGTGCTCCTGGGTGGCCCGGTCGCCCTGGCGGGCCGCACAGGCGGCGGCGCTTTGGGCGCAGCGCTCGGCCCAGCCTTTGGCTCTCAGTTCGAGGAAGTGGAGGTGGGCCCTGCCGAAGCCGTGGTGGGCGGCGGCCACATCCCCCCGCCGCAGGTCGGCCTGGGCCCGTGACCACCAGCGGAAGGGGTCGGCGCTCAGGGCCGGGTCGCCGGCCCAGGGCGGCAGCTCCCGCTGCGCCAGTTGGGAAGGCAGAGATTGGAGAAGGGGCCGGAGGGCTTCGGGATCTCCCAGGTCGGCGCTGGGGGGAAGGCCCTCGCTGAGCTGCTCCGGGGTGGGCCCCCAACCGCGCCCCCAGGCCCGGAGCAGGGGCGCCACCATCCACTGGCCCGGGGCCACTTCCCGGCGCAGATCGGGATACTCATCGAGGAAGGGCGGACGGTGGGCGAGCACCAAGGGCTCCAGCACCTCGCGGGGCACCTGGCCCACGGCCCGGGGGGGCGGTCCCTCGGGCAGGAGGCGCCCCTCCGGGTCGAGGCGGCCCAGGAGGGTCTCCCACCAGCCCGCGGGGAGGGCCCGGAGGTGCGCTGGCACGAGGGGCTCCAGGAAGGGCGGGAGGTGGAGGTGACCCGTGGGATCCACCGCGCCCAGCAAGGGAACCCAGGTGGCCCGGGACCGGCGGTCCAGGAGGGCGGTGCCCAGGGCGAGCAGGGGCAGCGCCTCGCCGTCCAGCAACGCTTCCCAGGCCCGCTGGAGGTGGGGGGTGTCCTCGGGATCGGGGGCCAGGGGATTGGCGTCCTGGCGTCCATGGCGGAGGAGGGCCACCCAGGAACCCTCGGGGCGGGGGCCCCACCGGCGCACGGGCTCGGCGGGTCGGGGGCCGAAGGGGAGCCGCGCCTCCCAGGCCACCCGGGGCCAACGCCCTTCGCGGCCCCCCAGGAGCCAGGCTTGGCCGAGGGCGGCCAGGGCCCAGGGCCGATCCCCCCACCGCCGGCCCCGCCCGAGGCCCCAGGGTGCTTTCCAGGAACCGAGCCAGGCCGCCTTCATCATCCGAGCAGGGCCCCCCAGGCCTCCCAGAAGCGGGGGAAGGTCTTGGCCACGCAGCCCGGGTGGAGGAGTTCCCCCCCGTGCACCAGGGCCCCCACCGCTGCCGCGAAGGCCATGCGGTGATCGTTGCGGGGGTCGAAGGGCGCCCGGTTCGCGGAGGGGACTCCGGGGCGGATGCGCAGCGTGTGGTCCCCCTCCACCTCGGCTTCCCCGCCGAACCACCGCACCAGTTCGGCGCTGGCGTCGAGGCGGTCGCACTCCTTCAGGGGCAGGGTGTGAAGGCCCGTGAGCAGGCTGGGCCCGGGGGCGCAGGCGGCCACGGCCGCCAGCACGGGCCCCAGGTCCGGGCAGTGTTCCAGATCGGCGGTGAGGCCCCGGGTGAGGGGCCCCCGCAGGGTGATGGATTCCGAACCATCCGCCTGCGGATGCACCTCCACGGTGGCGCCGGCGTGGGCGAGGATCTGCAGGAGGGCGCGGTCGCCCTGGGGGTCCTGGGGATCCCAGGGACCCAGGGTGAGGGCCCGACCGGTGACGGCCGCCGCGGCGTAGAAGGCCGCGGCCCCGCTCCAGTCGCCGGGCAGGGTGAGGTCCACGGGGTGCAGGGCTTGGCCCGGGATGACCCAGCGATCGGCCCCCAGATCCGAGGCGCACCCGAACCGATGGAGCCAGGTCTCCGTGAGGGCCAGGTAGGTGGGGCTGCTGGTGGTGGTCCAGGTGAGCGAACCACCCCCGGGGAGCCCGGCGACCGCGAGGGCGAGTCCCGTGAGGAACTGGCTGCTGAGGCCCGCATCGACCTTCAGATTCACAGCCTGGGGCGGCGCAGGCACGGGCGTGAGGTTCAGGCCCTGGGCCGTGGATTCGAAGCGCGCGCCAAGGTCGGTGAGCGGCGCCAGCAGGGGATCCAAGGGCCGCTCGAAGAGGCGGGCATCCCCTTCCAGTCGGGCGGCACCTTGGCCATGGAGGGCCAGCCAGGGCAGGAGGAAGCGCAGGGAGGTGCCGGAGGCGCCCAGCCACAGGGGCCGCGTGGGCGCGGGACGCAGGCCGCCGGAGACCACCCAGGTGTCGCCTTCCTCCGCCACGGGGACGCCGCAAGTCCGGAGGGCATCGCGCATCCATCGGGTGTCCTCGGCTTCCAGACCGCCGGTCAACCGGCTCGTGCCCGGGGCCAAGGCGGCCAGGAGCAGGGCCCGGTTGGTGACGGATTTGGATCCGGGGATGGGGATCGCACGCAGGGGTGGTCCCGTGCGGGCGTCCCGGGGGAGCATGAGCGGCATGGGTCAAGCCTGGGTCCGACCCGGGCGCCGTGCAAGCTCAGAAACGCTTGACCACGCTAAAGATGCCTCGTTTCACGACAAAGCTGGCACCCCGCCGGGTCTGCTCCACGAGGCTCACTTCCGCCCGCCAGCGGGCGGGGAGATTGAGGGCCAGGGCGTAGCGCTGACCATCGGCATCGGCATGGAACCACCACTGGTCGCCGTTCACGGAGGCCAGGGCGCCGTAGGCGTCGAGGCGCTGGCGCACATAGCCCAGCTGGGGCCACCAGGCGCGCCGGGGGCTGCCCACCCAGGCCTGGAACTCCTCACCCACCTGCTTGCTTTCCTGGTGGCGCATGCGCTGACCCTTCACCTCGACGGGCAGGGGGCCCTGGATCGTGATGCCGGCGCCATAGACGAGGTAACGGAATTCGTAGGTGGCGTAGGCGCCCGCCGCGCTGTATCCACCTCCCCCACCCCCTCCGCCTCCGGAGATCGGCCGGGCGGGATTCTCCCGGCGGAAGCCGGCGGCATCCTCCTCCCGTGGCTCCAGGTCCAGGGTGCCACCGTGGAGGGTCCAACGGAGGGGGCCGGTCTCCATCTTGGCCACGGCCTGGAGGCCGGCGATGCGCACCCGGCCGCCAGCGATCAGGCGCACCTGCCCGCCCACCGCCCGGAGGCTCAGGTCCTCCAGCACCCCCTCGCCGCGCCAGCCCACTTGGCCGGAGGCTCCGATCACCCGCAGCACGGGATCCCAGGCGGCTTCGGACAGGAGCAGCGGGTTCTCCAGGAGCCCTGCCTCCAGTGAGGCGTGGGCGTGAGCCCCGAGGTGGCGCACTCCCAGCGCCGCGAGGTCGAGCCAGCTGCCCCGGGAGGCGCTGTCGTCGAGCATCGGCAGGTTGTCCGCGTTGTGGTCCGTGCTCAGGGCGTGGCCGCTGCCCACTCGGAGGGAGAAGGGACCCTCCCCTTCAAAGCTCCACCGGAGGCGGAGCTGGCTGCGGGTGCGCCAGAGGTCGCCCCGGCTCAGCTGGAACTGTTCCCGCTGGGCCCGGAACTCCCAGGCGGGCTCCCAGGGGTGGGGTGATGCTTCGGTGAAGGGCACCTCCTGCGCCCCCAGGAGGGCGGACAGGAGGAAGCACAGTGCCGTGGGGCGCATGGGTTCAGATGTTGGTGTAGATGACCTTGTCGATGGTCTTGTCGGTCTTCATCTCGAAGGAGTAGAAGCCCCAGAAGTCGATCTTCCGGGTGTACTTCAGGGTGATCTTGCAGGTGCCGCTGTCGCCGGTGGTGGTCTTGACCACCCGGATGGCGCCCGCCTTCAGGGCCTCGGGGATGTCCAGCTCCTTGGCCTTGGCCCGCATCTCGGCCTCCACCTGTTCCGCCGGTGCCCGGCTTGCCATGCTGGCGACCTGGTCGGCCTTGTCGGCCAGTTCGGAGTTTCCGTAGTACACGGGACCGATCTTCACGAGGGCCGCCCCGCCGACGGCGAGGATCAGGAGGGTGAGGAGGCAGCCGAGCTTGCCTTCACCCCGTTGGGTTTGCAGGGAACGGGTCATGGGTGCTCCTGGGGGTCGGGGTCAGAGTTTGAGTTCATCGAGCGCGGCCTTGGCCAGGGGTGCAACCAGGGGCCCTTCAGGCCCGAACAGGGTGGCCTCCTTGGCCTTCAGTGCGGCGCGGAATGCTTGGGCGGCTTCACTAATGTAGACCCCTCCGAGCTTGAGGAAGCAAACCCCGGTGTAGTAATCCAAGGTGCCCTGGCTGACCCCCCGCGTGGCGGTGAGGCGGGTATCCCGGAGCAGCTCCAGGGCCTTGTCGAACTTCCGGAAGTGCATGAGGGCCAAAGCCACGTTCAATTTGAGGAGGGCGGCCTCCTCCCCGCGGGCCCCCAGCAGCTGGAGGCGCAGGTGGCTCAGGAGGAAGGGGTAGGCATATTGCGGCGAGGTGAGGGGGATCTCCAGGGGCTCACGGGTGAGGGCCAGGGTGAAGGTGGCGGGCCCCTGGGCCACCGCGGCGGACCCGCCCTTCCCCTCCGCCAGCCCTTGGCGGAAGGCGTGCACCCCGGCTACCGGCTTTCCATTCAGGGCGGTGATGGGGCGCCCGACCTGGAGTCCGGCCTTCTGGGCGAGGGGATCCAGCGCGACCACCATGGGGCCCTCCCCTGGATAGTCCACGAGTGACAGCCCCGAGTTGGGCTCGCTCAGGGGCGGCAGCGTATTCAGGCGCTGGATGAGCCCGCCCAGGGGGTCGGCTTCCAGGGGTTTCACCAGCACCCGCTCCTCTTCGCCCTCCAAGGTGGAGAGGAGGAGCTCCACCTGGTGGATGGTCCGCTCCGCCACGGGGGTGGCCACCAGCACCAGTTCGGCTTCACGGCTGGCCTTCAGCCGGGCCAGGGCATCCTTGGGGCTCTCCCCCGGCCGCGGTGGGATGAAGGCCACCGTGGAGACCTTCTCGCCAAGGGCGTTCAGGAGGCCCAGGAACCGGGGCTTCCCCGTGAAGTCCTGGGTGCCGTCGAGACCGAGGAAGGCCAGCCGGGGCCGGGGCCGTGCCTCCAGCGTGAGGGCCTTGCCCTCCAGGATCTCCACGCGGGCGCTGTATCCCCCGCTGGGGAAGCGCACAAGCAGATCGTAGGCTCCGGTGCAGACCGGCAGCTGGTGGATGGGCAGGGTGCCGTAGCTCTGACCGTTGAGGAGGAGTTCACCCCCCTCCCACGGGCTCTGGACGGACACAAGGCCCTTGGAGGGATCAAGCTTGACCGCCTCCAGCAGGTGGTCGGCCATGGGCTCCAGGAGCTCCTTGCCGACCTTGAGCACCTTCGTCTTGAAGCAGGCCGATCGGATCTCGAGGCTGTGGTCGCCGGGTTTGAGGTCGCTCACGAGGAACGCCTCGCTGAGATCCTCCGGGCGCAGACCGGCCTTGGTGGCCAGGGCCCCGGCCTCGGCCCCCGCGGATCCCCGCGTGCGGCCCAGGCTCTTGCCATCCAGCAGCACCTCGGAGCCGCTGGGATGGACGAAGAGGGTGAGGGTGGAGGACACCCGGGTGAGCTTCAGGTCCAGGCCCTTGGATTCACGGGGCCCCAGCTCCACCGTGGATTCGAAGGGTGAGAAGCCGGGCTTCTGGTAGACGATGCGGTGGGTGCCGTACCCGAGGTATTTCCGGGCGAGGGGCGCGGAGGGTTTGCCATCCACCGTGAGGGTGCCCCCCTCGGGGCTGTAGGAGAGCTTCAAGGAGGCGAGCTTCTCCGCCTTGAGGCCGTCGAAGAGCGCCGAGAGCTTCGCGGATGTGAGGGTGCGATCCACATCGAAGTCGGGGTTCAGGGCGATGAGCGCCTCGAAGCGGGTGCGGGCCCGGGGGCGGGTCTGGGCATTGCGGTCATCCAGGACCGCCAGCCAGTTGTAGGTTTCGCTCAACACCTGGACCCACTCGGGGGACAAGGTGGGGGCCTTGGGGGCCAGGGCCTCGACCACCTTCTCGAAGCGGGCCATGGCCTCCTCGCGGTTGCCCTGGGTGCTCCAGAGGGCCTTGGCCTGGATGAAGGTGTCCTTGAGGGCGGGATCCTGGGCGGAGGCAGCTGCGGGGGCGAGCAGGAGCAGGAGGACGGGAAGGCGGTGGGGGAGCGTGCGCATGTCAGTTGAGCCGGAGGAGGGTGTCGTTGCGGCGATCGCAGAGCAGGATGCCCCCTTGCCGATCCAGGGCGAGCGAGGTGATGCGGCCGCTGATGCCCAGGGCCTTGAAGGTGGCGTAGCGGAGGAGGGCCCCATCGGGGCCATAGAGCACCACGCCCTCCCCGAAGTCCCCACCCTCCACCAGGGCGGCGATGTGGCCGACGCCATCCGTGGCCAGGGCGAGCACGCTGCGGTAGGCGGCGGGCAGGTCCTTGCCGTAGGGGATGGTGAGGAGGGTCTGCCCTTCCGGGTTCACGGCCAGGAGGGCCCGGTTCCCATCCGAAGCCAGCACGGCGCCTCCCCCCGGGTGGGGGGCCAAGGCCACGGCGGTGGGCGTGGGCAGGGAGCGGCTGCTGCCATCGGCGCCGAGGAGCGTGAGCCCGGCGGTCTTGGCGTCGGAGACCCACAGGGTGCCCCAGCGGTCGAGGAAGGCGCCCGTGGGGGAGGGCAGGTTCGGCAGGGGCAGGGCACCGGCTTCCCGCAGGATCCCCACCTTGGTGGAGACCAGGGCGGCGGTCTCCTCGCCAGCGGGGGCGAGGGCCCGGACCCCGGGGGCTGGGGCGGGCCCGAAGGGCTGCGCCTCCCCGTTGCGGATGACGAAGGCCCGATCCAGATCGCTCTGGTACACGATCACCTCGCCGGCCGAGGTGGTGGCGAGGAGGGTCGGGGTCTTCAGCCACTTCACCTTGCCGGCGGGCCAGGGACCGTCCAGCTTGAGCGTGGCCTTTTGAAGTCGCTGGCGCACGCGGAGGAGGATGCGCCAACCCGCCTCCTGGGCCTCGGGCGCCTGGGGGGCGGTGGTACGGATGCGCTGGAGGAGCCGGAGGCATCCCGGCAGATCGCCCTGGAGGTCGAGCACCTCGGCGGCATCGAGGAGGCAGCGGCTGGCGCTCGGGCCCTCGGGGGCCGTGCGGTAGGCCTCCATGAACCGGCTGAGGGCCAGGCCCCACTGGCCCTGGTCCCGCGCCGCGCGGCCGAGGCCAGCCAGGGCCTCCGCACAGGCCGGGTGGTCCGGGAACAGGTCCAGCACCCGGTTGAACTCGGCGATGGCGTCCTTCAGGTCCCCGGGCTTCCGGGCCAGGCGGGCCAGGATTTCACCCCGGAGCACCAGGCCATCGGGGGCGGCGCTGCTCTTGATGAACTCCCCTTTCACCCGGTCCAGGAGCGGTAGGGCGGCCTCGGGCTTCCGTTCCACCTGAACCAGGTGGCGGGCCAGCAGGACGAGCGCCTGGGCGGCCTGATCGGATTTCGGCGCGCCCTGGAGGAGCTGATTCCAGGTTTCCAGGGCCTCCTTGTAGCTCTTGGCGGCATAGGCCCGTTCCCCGCTGCGGAGGAGCCGCTCCGCCAGTTCCCCATCCTGGGCGGCGGCCATCGCGGCGGCGCACAGGACCAAGGCGGGCATTCGCAGCCGGGCGGAAGGAAGGATCATGCAGGCCTCGTGGGGTTGCCGGTGATGATACCTGACTGGGGGGCCCCCGGTCAGGAACGGGGCTCACGGCTCCAGGGCCTTGAGGAGGGCCTCCGGGCTGAAGGGCTTGTTGAGCACCCCCATGACCCAGGGCTGTTCCAACAGGCCGCCCAGGTCCCGGGAAGCGCAGGCCAAGAGCACCTGGCGCACCCGCCGGGCTTCCCACTGGGCCTCGATCCAGGCCTTCAGGTCGCCCACCCCATCCTGGAGCTCAGTGATCAGGAGGTCTGCCGGGGCCTCCTTGAGCAGGGCCTCCGCTTCGTCCCGGCCCCCGGCCTCCCGCACCTTCCAGGTGGGCTCCAGGTTGCCGCGGGTGCGTTTGCGGAAGAACGCCGAGGGCTCCAGGAGGAGGATGGTCTCCACCGGGGGTTGCTTGTGGTGCTGGTCCTCGGGGACCCCCAACCGGAGGAGGGCATCCCGGGTGGCACTCCGCAGGCCGAGGCCGGTGGCGTAGAGGAGATGCTCCCGGATGGGTTGGATGAGGCTGTCCTGGTGGGTGTAGCCGCCGATCTCGCAGAGGCGGGCCACCTCCCGCCAATCCGAGGCGGGGCGCTTGAGCTCCTCCTGGACCCACGTGGCCACCTCCAGGGCCATCTGGGGACGGAGGATGAGGTCGGGATCGGAGAACCGCTCCCGCAGGGCCAGGAGTCCTTCAGCCCGGGCGGGGCCCTTCTCCGGGATGGCCCGGATGGAGGCGCGTACGGCCTCCTCCTTGCCGGCGATGAGGTTCAGGGCCGCCGACCGCTGGCCCAACTCCTTCACGACCGCGGCCACCTTCTCATTGGTGTCGCGATCCCAGTTGCCCTTCGTCCGCAGGTCGAAGAGCACGTCGGAGAAGTGGTCCTTCCATTTGCTGTAGAGGGCCTGGTCGAAGCAGAAGAGACCCTGGGTGGCGAGGATGGCCCGCAGCTGGATGCCTTCGCCCTCCCGCTCATCCAGGCAGCGGGTGAGCAACTGGTCGAGCCCGGGCAGAGCCTCCTCCGGCACGGGATTCTCGAACCCCTGGAAGGACTCCAGAAGCCCCTCCAGGCAGAGGATCAGCACGCCCGGAAGCTTCAGTCCCGGGGCCTTGGCCAGGAGGCCCAGGGCCGCTTCGGGGGTGTGCATGGCCCCCAGGGCCCGGGCCAGGACCAGCTGGAGCCGGGCGGGCTTGCCGTCGTGGAGCAGGTCGAGCAGGGGCTTGGCCGCCGGGGGGTATTGGATCGCGCCGAGGGCCTCCACCGCGTCCACCAGGAGGTCGTCCCGCTCGTCGCTGGACACGAAGTCGGTGAGCACCTCGGCAGCGGCCCGGGTGCGGTTCTCGCAGAAGATCCGAAGCGCCAGGCGGATCTGATCCGGGTGACCCGACTGGAAGCGTTCCATGACCACGGGGAAGGCCGAAGGCAGCTTGCCCAGCTGGTGGATGGCCCGCTGGCCCACCTCGATGATGGGATCCTCCAGCATTCGGAGGAAGAATGGGGTGAAGCCATCTTCTTCCCGCGCACCCAGGGCATCCAGGAGGAAGAGCCGACGTTTGGGCTCCTGTTCGGCGTGCACGAGGGCGAGGGCGGCCTCGTCCTTGGGGTCCACGAGCCAGCAGAAGGCGTAGGCGATCCCGTCCTGGTGGCCGAACCGCTTCATGGCGGCGCCCAGGGCGGCCAGGGCTTCCGGGGCGGTGAGGTGCCCGGCCTTCACCTGCCGGTGGATCCCCATCGCCACCAGGTCGAGGTCCGTGGCCAGGCGGGCCTGCTGCTTGTGGGAGTCGTCGAGGCGCTCCGTGAGCAGGGCCGTGAAGCGGGCCACCTTGCCCTCCACGAGCACCTGCACGGCCTCCGCCAGGAAGGCTTCGAAATGGCCATCCACGTGGGGGGCCATCTGATCCAGGACCTGGGCGGGGCTGGCGCTCTCATCCACCAGGGCCTGCAGCAGGGCGGCCGCTTCGCCGGGGCAGCGGTCCCGGAGCCGGGTGGTGTAGACCTGGGCCAGCACCTCCCGGGCCTGGGTGCGCTGCAGGGGCTGCACCCGGGTGATGAGGTCCTCCATGTCCAGGTAGTCCTGGAGGTGCTTTTGCAGCTGGGCGAAGAGGCGGAGGAGGAACTGCCCCGCGCCGCCCTCGGGCAGCCCGGCGATGACCCGGAGGGCCAGGCGGGCGGAGAGTGGGTCCCCGGCCTGGTAGGCCTCCACCAGGGAAGGCAGGTCTCCGGGGCCGGCCATCACCGCGAGGAACCGGCCGCCCTGGTGGGCCAGCCGGGGGTTCCCCTCCCCTTCCGCCAGGCGGCCCAGGTAGAAGGACAGGGGCTGGGTGGGCTCCAGTCCGCTCAGTTCCCGGTGGAGGATGAGCCGGCGGTCCGGATCCGTGCGGTGGACCTGCAGGTCCCCCAGGGCCAGGAATGCGTCCCGGGTGGCGATGCGGCCCAGGGCGGCGCAGCCTTCGTCGAACACGCCCAGGTCGGGTTCCGCCAGGAGGGCTTTATGGAGGTAGGGGGTCCACTCCGGCCAGTCGAATTTGGCGGTCAGGGTGAGGATGGCCCGCTTGAGGGGCTTGGAGGAGGTGGGCTTCACCAGCCGGGACCCCAGCTCGGGAAGGGCCATCTGCTGAAGGCGCTGGAGGAGGTGGTGCAATTGCACACCCCAGGCCGCCTCCTCGGAAAAGCGAGACAAGTGGGCGCGCAGCTCATCGAGCGGCGTCAGGGGCGCATCTCGGACCAGGGTGTTCATCCGGGGGCCTCATCGTCTCCGGAGGGCCGGGGGGTGAATCCGGGGCTGGTGGGGCGGGCCCGGCTTGGATAGCGTTCAGGCATGCGCCTCGCCCTCCTACCGATCCTCCTGGGGACCCTCCTCCCCCTGGCCGCCCAGACCCCGGCCCTGCCCTTCGAGCAGTTGGCGCCGGGATTCCGCTGGGACGCCCAGGAGGTGGTGGCCAAGGCCCACTTCTCCTTCCAGGCCCGCACCCAGCCCCGGAAGGCCCGGGTGGGCACCATGGAGAAGATCTTCGACCACCCCCGCATGGGCGTGGCCATGTGGCGGGGCTGCGGGTTCGTGCCGGAGTTCTCGGCCTTCGTGCACTCCGATGGCTCCTGGTCCCTGGATGATGGCCGCGGCCTCAAGGCCACCCTGTGGCTGATCCTCCGGCGTCCCGGCCAGCGGGTCTATTTCGTGGAGGGGCTGGTGGAGAGCGGGCGGCTCAAGAACCCCTTCGATGTGAAGGCCCGGATGGTGACCTCCTACCGCTACTGGGAGGAGAACGGGCGCTTCGTGAGCCACCTCCAATCCTGGACGCAGCTCGATTCCTCCCTGCTGGGCTTCGCCGCCCGACCCTTTCATGGGTTCATCAAATCCCGGCAGGAGCAGTTCATCGAGTACATCAACGCCAACATCGCCAATTTCGGGGAGTTCGCCGAGCTGGCCCCCCAGGACTTCACCGGCCTCCTGAAGCGGGATGGGGATTCCCTCGCCCTCAAGGAGTTCGAAGCCCAATTCGCGAGGAAATGATGGACGAGAATCCGTACCAAGCTCCCGGCGCCTCCCTGGAAGGACCGGAGCCCCCATCCCCCGAGGCCGAGGGCCCCCTGCTCCCCTGGGAGGTGCCTTCGGAGGGCGGGGCTTTGGCCAGGGCCCTGGCCACGGTGCGGCTGATGCTCGGCGCCCCGGAGGAGGCGGGCACCCGCTTGGCCCGGAGCCGGGCCGTGGGGAAGGCTGGCACGTACTACGCGTTGGCGGGTCTGCCGTTCCAGTGGGTGGCCCAGGTGGTGATGGCTGCGGGCGCTTCGCGGGATGCCCAGACCAATGCCTGGATGTTCCGGTTCTTCCACCTGCCCGAGCCCCCGCCCCCGACCCCGGAACAGGCGGCCCTCCAGAAGGTGATCGTGTGGGTGACGGCCGCGCTCACGCCGTTCCTGGCCGCCATCGGGATCGTCATCGCCGGCCTTGTGGCCCATGCGGGGCTCTGGATGGTGAAGGGGCTGGCGGAAAAGCGGGGCCTGGAGACCACCTTCCGGGTCATCCTCTACATGATCGGGAGCACGGCCTGGCTGGGCCTCGTCAACAGCCTGGGGGTGTTCCTGCCCCCCGCGGCCCAACCGTTCCATGCGCTGCTGAGCGGGGGGGTGGGTCTGGGGATCCTCACCTATCAAGGCATGGTCCTGGGGTACGCCCATGGGATCAAACCCGGTCGGGGCGTGCTCGCGGTCTTCATGCCCCTGATCATCGCCTTCTGTTGTGCTGCGGCCTGCCTCCTCCCGTTGATCCTCACTGGGGCCGCCCGGGGGTGAGGCACACCCTGCTGGCCGCCGCCCTCCGCCCCTGGGAAGCCTTCCCCCGGTGGGCGGTGGACCCGGCGCCTTGGCCCCGGGGCCTCGGGCGGATGTTGCTGCTCCGGATTCCCGTGGCCTGGGCGGAGTTGATCCTGGGCTGGTGGTCCCTCGGCGCCCTGCTCCGCACGGCCCCCCGAGTCGTGACTCCCCTGGTGGCCTCCCTGGGGCGGGAACGGGGGGTGGAAGCCGGGGACATCCAGGGGTTTTTCGCCCAGCTGCCCCCCCTTCCCGGTCTGGCTCAGGTGTGGCCCTGGCTGCTGGTGGCGGGTCCGGTGCTCCTGATCGGGGCGTGGCTGCATCACGCCGTCTGGGATCACACCTGTCTCTGGATGCTGGGGGGCGTGGATCCCAAGGGGGGGTTCCGGGCCAGCCTGGAAGCCGAGGCCGAGGCCATGTCGGTGGGGACGGTGGGTGCCGGGGTGGGTCTCCTGGGCTCGGTGCCCGTGGTGGGCATGGTCCTGGGCCTGCCCCTGGCGCTGGTGGCCCTGTGGTTCTGGGTGCTCCGGGGCTTCGCCCTGGCGGCCCGGCACGCCTGCCCGACCTGGAAGGGCCTGGTGGCCACGGTGCTCCACCTTCTGCTGGCCGGCTGCCTGGGGCTGGGCCTCCTGATCTGGATGGCCCACACCCTTGCTTCCGCCCTGGCGGGGGCCCCATGAACCTCCGCCGGGTGCCCTGGTTGAGCCTGGCAGTTGGCGCGGGGATGCCCCTGGGCGGGCTGGCGTTTCACGCATTGGCCCAGGGGGTTCTCGTCATTCCACCGTGCCCGCTGAAATCCCTGACCGGGTGGCCCTGTGCGACCTGTGGGATGACCCGGTGGGCCCAGGCCCTCGGGCGGGGCGACTGGGCCGGCGCCTGGCACTGGCACCCGGTGGCCTGCCTGCTCCTGGCCCTGGTCCCCCTGGCCGTTGCCTGGGATCTGAAGCGGGCCTGGCGGGGGGCAGCCTGGCCGACCCTCCCGGATTCGACCTGGGCCCGGAGCGCGGCGTGGGCCCTGCTCCTGGGGACCTGGCTCCTCCAGGCTGTGAGGGGGATCTGAGCGCAGGTGTGGCATGCTGGACCCCACCCTGCCCGCGGAGTCCGCATGTTCCAGCAGATCCTGGATGATCTGATCTCCCAAGTCCCGGAGTCGCTTGCCGCGACCTTCAACGACCGGGACGGCGAGGCGGTGGCCAGCCGCACGGTGCAGCTCTCCAACGAGGCGCTGCAGTTGCTGGGGGCCTACCAGCACGTGGTGAAGCGCCACCTCCAGCAGGCGGTGGATGAATTCGATCGGGGCGAGGTGAAGCAGCTCTGCTTCGCCACGGACCAGCACTGGATCCTCATGATGGGCGCCAAGGAACAGTGCACGCTGGTGCTCGTGATGCAGGGCGAGGGGATCCTCGGCCGCGCACGCTTCCACATGGACAGGGCCGTCGAGCGGCTGAACGCCGAACTCTGATCGGACGGACGAAGGAGATCGCATGGAACGCTGGATGGGGCTCCTCGGCATGGGGGTCTTTCTGCTCGTGGGGTTGGCCCTTTCCAGCTCCCGGAAGGACATTCACTGGAAGACGATCCTCTGGGGCCTCGGCCTCCAGTGGATCTTTGCCGCGGTGGTGCTCAAGGGCGAGGTCATCGCCCAGGCCCTGAGCTTCGTGCCCTGGCCCACCCTCCACGTCTTCCATGCGGGCACCGCCCAGCAGTGGCATGCCCAGTTCGGCTGGATCATCCTCTTGCTGATGTTCACGCCCATGCTGCTCCGGCGCTTCGCGGCCCTTGAGAACAAGACGCTGAACTGGACCATCTTCGGCGTGGTGGTGCTGGGCCTGCTGCGGGGCAACCTGGTGGCCGGCAGCTTCAACCGCATGCGCGTGGTGGTGGAGCACCTCATGGCCTTCGCCCATGACGGGGCCGCCTTCGTGTTCGGCCCCCTGGCGGATGGCCCCGGCGGCAAGGTCGGGATGGTGTTCGCCTTCGTGGTGCTGCCCACCATCATCTTCGTGGCGAGCCTCTTCGCGATCCTCTACTACCTGGGCGTGATGCAGTGGGTGGTGAGCGCCTCGGCCCGCGCCATGGGCCGCTTCCTCAAGGTGAGCGGCGCCGAGAGCGTGAGCGTGGCCGCCAGCATCCTGATGGGCCAGACCGAAGCGCCCCTCACCATCCGGCCCTTCCTGGCCCGCATGACCCGGAGCGAGTTGATGGTGATCATGACCGCCGGCATGGCCCACGTGAGCGGCAGCATCATGGTGGCATACGTGCAGGTGGCGCATGTGGACATCGTGCACCTGCTCACCGCGGTGATCATGACGGCCCCCGGCGCCGTGATGATGGCCAAGCTCATCGAACCCGAAACGGAACAACCCGAGACGAGCGGCACGATCCAGGTGGACATCCCCAACCACGACGCCAACATCCTCGATGCGGCGGCCCGGGGGGCCTTCGAGGGCGGCCAGCTGGCCTTCAACGTGGGGGTGATGCTCATCGCCTTCATCGCCCTGGTGGCGTTGCTGAACGGCCTCCTGTCAGGGGCCTTCGGGGCCAGCCTCGAGCAGATCCTGGGCACCCTCTTCAAGCCCTTCGCCTTCCTCATGGGCGTGCCCTGGTCGGAGTCGGGTCAGATCGGCGCCCTGCTGGGCAAGCGCATGGTGGTGAACGAGTTCGTGGCCTTCCTCGACCTGGGCACCATGACGGCGCTCAGCGCCAAGGGGAAGCTCATCGCCACCTTCGCCCTCTGTGGGTTCGCCAACTTCTCCTCCATCGCCATCCAGGTGGGGGGCATCGGGGCCCTGGTGCCGGAGCGGCGGGGGGATCTCGCCCGCCTGGGCCTCCGGGCCATGCTGGCGGGAACCATCGCCAACTTCCTCTCCGCCTGCATTGCGGGTGTGATGAGCTAGCGCGCCGTCCTGGGGAAAAGCCGGGGTCGGATCCGGGATTCAGGAAGCGGCAGGTTCCGCCGATACACGGGGCGGAGGATCTCCCATGCGTCTTCGGCACGTCCCCGCGCTTTTCCTGGCCGCCCTTCCGGCCTTCTCCGGCGACTACGACGCGATCATCGCGGCCATCAAGAAGGCCTGGCCCGACAAGACCAACATCGCCGTGGTCTGCGACCAGGGCAACAGCAAGGCCGGCGTGTCCGCCCTGGTGTCCGCCGCCGGGGGCATGAAGGTCCTGCTGATCGATGTGAAGGGCCCCCAGGACATGGGCAAGGCCCTGGGCACCCTCTCCGGCCAGAAGCCGGACGTGGTGGTGCTCATCGCCGGTGACCGCGTGGCCGGCGATGGCAGCGCCGCCGCCACCTTCCTCATCCAGCGCATGGCAGGCATCAAGGTCCCGGTGACGGCCACCACCGAATCCGGCGTGAAGCAGGGGGCCGTGGCCGCCGTGGGGCCCGGCACCGGGGGAAAGCTCCTGGTGAACCCCAAGGCCTCGGCGGCCGTGGGTGTCTCCGTCATGGATGGCGGGACTCCGATCTGAAAAAAAAGATAATATAAATTTGTAAAGTTTCCCCGGGGTCAGCCGAAAAGAGGAGGGTAAGGAGAATCCATGCGCCGAATCGCTTCCCTGGCTCTCATGCTGACTGCTGCCGCCTCCACCGCCGTTGCGGGGGACTACGACGCCCTCATCTCGGCCATCAAGAAGACCTGGCCCGACAAGCACAATGTCGCGGTGGTCTGCGATCAGGGCGGGAGCAAGGGCACCGTGCAGACCCTGGCCTCCGCGGCCACGGGCATGAAGATCACCCTGGTGGACGTGAAGGGCCCCCAGGACATGGGCAAGGCCCTCGGCGCCCTGTCCAACCAGAAGCCCGATGTGGTGATCCTGGTGAACGGCGATCGCGTCGCCGGGGATGGCAGCTCCGCCGCCACCTTCCTCATCCAGCGCATGGCCAGCATCAAGGTGCCCGTGGTCGCGACCAGCGAAGCTGGCGTGAAGCAGGGGGCCGTGGTCGCCGTCACCGGCGGCAAGCTGCTCGTGAACCCCAAGGCCGCCGCCCTCTCCGGTGTGGCGGTGCCCGAGGGTGGCACGGCGATCTGAACGAAGGCCCCGGGGGGGGATTTCGTCAGGTGGGGGCGGCCCGGGGGGGACGCCCCCTTTTCATGTCCGGCTCAGAAGCGGCCCTTCAGGCTGTGGGCATAGCCCGTGAGCTCCACGTAGGCCCGGCCCCGGTCCTGGCCCGCGGCATCCCGCACGCGACAGGCCCCTTCCCAGTAGGTGATGCCTCCGGCCCGCTCGGTCCCGAGTTCCTGATCCACCACCAGGGGCTCCAGGGTCCAGACCTCCCCGAAGGCCTCCAGGCGGAGGGGGAGGGGGTAGCGCGCCCTTGACCGGGGACTCACCCAGGGGGCTGGGGCTTCCATCCTGAAGTCCCGGGTCCGGGCGGTGATGCGCCCGGCCGCATCCACCAGCGAGGCGCTGGACCAGGGATCCTGGCTGCCATCGGCCCGCCGGAGGCGGTAGGCCATGAGGCTCCGGCCATCGGAGAGCTGGATCCCGGTCCAGTCCCATCCCACCTGGCTCGCATCCAATTGATTGCTGCTCCACTCGTGATCCATCCAGGCCAGGCCCGTGACCGCCTGGGCGGGTGCCCCCGGGGCCTGCAAGGTGCCCGTGGCCCGGAGGCGGGGGAAGGTCACGTAGTGGCTGGCGGCGGTGGGGTCGGCGCCCTTCCGGCTGACGCCCCCCTCGCCGAAGACCACGGGAGGCGTGAGCGCCTCGAGCCGGAGGTCGAGGCGGCGGCCGCGCACCTGGAACTGCAGGCGCTGGAGGTCGGCGGACCAGCTGCCTTGGAACACGGAGGCCGTCCCTTCGGCCGCGCCGGCCATGAGCCCGCCCCGATCCAGGCGCTCCTCCGTGTGGAAGCGACCCGCGGAGATGTCCGTCAGGGCCGCGTGGGCCAGGTGGATCTGGTCGCTGCGCCAGGCCGCGCTGCCCTTCCAGGCCGCTGGCGGTGAGGCCTGCCGGAAGAAGGTGAGCTGGAAGCCGTAGGCGCGGCCCTCGCCGTCCTGCAGGTGCCCGGTCCAGTACCACCACTCGGTGCGGAACTCCGGATGGCTGCCGTGGTCCCGGGGGAATTCGAAGCGGTGCCCCGGGCGGGCCACCTTGAACCCATCCGGGGTGCGCTCGGGAATCTGAAGCAGGGCGAGCCCGGCCAGGAGGAGGACCTTCATGCGCCACCTTCTTCGGCGGCCCGATCCGCGGGGAGCCGCGACGCCCACCGGGCCGCGGGGAGCAGGGCCCCGAAGGCCCCCACCAACGTGGTGCCGGCGAGGATGGCCAGGAACCGACCATCCACCGCGAACTGGAGGGTCCACCCGAAGACCTGCGGATTGAGGACCCGCACGAGGATCTGGGCGAGCACGAGGCCCAGGCCCAGCCCCCCGCCGAGACCGGCCAGGGCCAGGCCGAGGCCTTCGCCCAGCAGCAGCCCGGCGATCTCCCGGTCCGTGGCTCCGAGGGCCCGCAGGGTCAGGAGCTCGCCCCGCCGCTGGATGGCGAGGCCGAGCAGGGCCTGGGCCAGGCCCGCCACCGCCACGGCGAGGCCCACGAGTTCCAGGGCGTAGGTGAGGGCGAAGGTCTGGTGGAAGACCGTGGAGACCTGGGCCCGGAGCGCCACGTTGGAGCGCACCTGCAGGCCGGGGTACTTCTGTTGAAGGCGGCTCGCGGTGGCTTCGGGATCCACGCCGGGGCGGAGGTACAGGGCCAGGCTCGCGAAGCGCCGCTCGCCCCAGCGCGCTTCCATCAGGGGGCGATCCACCAGGAGGCTGCCCCGTTCGTTCCCATAGTCGGCATAGATGCCCAGGAGGGTGACGGTGACGGGGCCGGTGGGGGAAGGCAGGGTGAGTGCATCCCCCAGGCGGAGCCCGAAGCGGCGGCTGAAGGTCTCGCTGGCGATGGCGCCGGGGGAATCGGGCGGACGCGCGGCCACGGCCCGCATCACCGCCGCGGGATCCCCACCGGCGGCCAGGACCAGGGCCCCATGCTGCGCATGCAGGGCCATGTCGGCCCCGCCGAGGAAGGTGGATTGGCCGCGGAAGCGGAGCGGCCGCAGCTGGAACGTGTCCACCACGGTGACCTCGGGTTCGGCAGCCAGCCGGGCGGCGAGGTCTGCGGCCATGCGGTGCTGGCTGCTGGCACCGGTGGCCCCGAGGGGAGCCACGTAGAGGTCCGCCCGCAGGGTGGAGCCGATCCACGCGGTGACCGTGCGCTCGAAGCTGTGCACCATTACGCCCATGCCGGCGGCCATGCCCACGGCCACCGCCAGGGCGGCCACGGCCCAGACGTGGCGGCTGGTGGGGCGCTGCAGGGGGCGGAGGGAGAGCTGGAAGGTCCAGCCACCCCAGCGCCCCAGGGCCCCGAGGGTGGGAACCAGCAGGAGGGCCGCGGCGCTGCCGCCCGCGAGCACGGCGAAGGCGCCGCCGTAGGCATGCCATGCGCGGCCGGGGGGCAGGGTGGGGAGGAAGGCCAGGGCCAGCCCCGCCAGCAGCGCCGTGGAACCCAGGAGGCCGATGCGCAGCCAGGACACGGGACGGGCCTGACCGCCCCGGCTGAGGAGCTGCACGGGGGGGAGCTGCCCCGCGCGCCGGGCCGGGAGCCAGGCGGCCACGAGGCAGGTGAGGAGCCCGACCCCCAGCGCCAGCGCGGCCTCCGGCCCCGCGAGGTGCGCCTGGTCCGCGGCGGAGGGTCCATAGAGCGCCGCCACGGTGCGGGAGACGGCGCGCACGGCACCCTGGGCCATGCCCCATCCGAGGAGCAGACCGAAGGCGCTGCCCAGGCCCCCGAGCACGGTGGCCTCCAGGAGCACGAGGCCCTCGATGGCGCGCGCACCCAGGCCCAGGGCCCGCAGGGTGGCCCAGCTCTCCTGGCGGCGGGTCACGGCGGCATCGAAGGCCTGGAACAGCAGGTAGGCGCCCACCGCCAACCCGATGAGGCTCAGGATCCCCAGGTTGAACCGGAAGGCGGCGCTCATGGTGCGCCCGCTGGCGGCCCGCTGGGCGGGCAGCTCCAGCTGCTCCCCGGGGCCCAGCAGGGGGCGCAGCCGGGCCTCCAGGTCGGTGCCGGCGGCTCCGGCGCGCACGCCCACCTCCACCCGGTCCAGTTCCCCGGGTCGGCCCAGGAGCGCCTGGGCCGCGGGCAGGTCCATCACCAGGAGCAGCTTGGGGAGGGCGGTCCCCTGAATGTCCGGGAGGATCCCCGCCACCCGCAAGCTGGTGGGGCGCTCGTCCACCACACCGGCCAGGGTGCTGCCGGGGCGGAGCCCTTCCGCCCGGGCGAAGGCGGCGGTGATGAAGACGGCGCTCGGATCCTGGAGGCTGCCGTAGAATCCGGCGGTGGCTTCCTGGGCGGGTTGCCCCGTGGGCGGCGTATCGGCCGGGGCGGCGGCGCCCAGGCCCACCAGGTCCAGGCCCAGGAGCTGGAAGGTTTCGGGCTGCGTGCCCCGGCTGAAGCTGCCCTCGATGGCGGGCCGCGTCCAGGCCTCGTCCTGGAGGGGGAGGAGGCGAGTGACCAGGGCTTCGGGCAGGGGCCCCGCCTCTCCGGTGATCACGAAGTCCGAGCCCTGCCCCACGCCCCTGGTGAACTGCTCGAAGCTCGCCACGGCCGCCCGGTTGGCCAGTCGGATGCTGAGGAAGGAGGCCACGCCCAGACCCACGGCGAAGCAGGTGAGCAGGGCCCGGCCCGGCTCCCGGAGGAGGGCCCGCAGCGCCACCCGCCAGGCCAGCCAGATCACTTCGCGGGCCCCTCCACGAGCCGGCCGTCCCGGAGGTGGAGGCGGCGGTGGCAGATGGCGGCGGCGGCCTCGCTGTGGGTGACGAGCACCAGGGCGGCCCCCTCGGTCTCCGTGAGCCGGGCCAGCAGGTCCAGCACCGCCTCCCCGTTCTCGCGATCGAGGTTCCCCGTGGGCTCATCAGCCAGGAGCAGCGCGGGGCGGGGCGCCAGGGCCCGGGCCACGGCCACCCGCTGCATCTCCCCGCCGCTGAGATCCGAGGGCCAGGCCTGGGCCCGGGCGGTGAGTCCCACCGCCGCCACCAGGGCTTCGGACCGGGCGCGGCACTCCCGGGCGGCCAATCCCGCCATGCGCAGGGGGAGCTCCACGTTCTCCCGCACCGTCAGCGTGGGCAGGAGGTGGAAGAACTGGAAGATGGTGCCCAGCTTGGCGCGGCGGAGCTCCGCCAGGCGTTGGGGGGAGGCCCCCCCGAGGTCTTCGCCCTCGAGCAGGAGGGTGCCCTCGTCGGGCCGGTCCAGGCCGCCCATGAGGTTCAGGAGGGTGCTCTTGCCGCAGCCGCTGGGGCCCAGCAGCGCCACGCGCTGCCCGGGCTCCACGTTCAAATCGACCCCCCGCAGCACCCAGCGGGTGCCGTAGCGCTTGCCCAGGCCCTTCGCCTCCAGCAGCATGGCGCGCTCCCGGGCTCAGTCGCGACCGGTGGCCGGATGGGCGAAACCCGCCAGCTCCAGGAAGCCCTCGCCAGCTGGGAAACCCTGCGGATCCTTCACGATCCCGAACCCCGACCACATCGTCATCGATCCCACCCCGCTCCCCACCCATTCCTGTCGGTCCAGCATGGGCTCGTAGGTGAGGATCTGGCGCGGATCCTGAATCTGGACGCCCACTGGATAGGCCGTGCCGCTGAGGGGGCTGGTCCAGATCCGGCGGGGCTTGGAGGGCGCGGGGTGCTGGAACCGGGTGAGGCGGCCCATCGGGTCCACTTCCACCAGGAGGGAGGGACCGGATCGGAGGGCTTCGTGGAGCAGGAGCCGGCCATCGGCCATGAAGAAGCAGCCGCCCTCCCAGCCCTGCTCCTCCAGGGTGAGGTCGGGTCCCCAGGTTTGGACCAGGGCGGCACGGCCGGTGACGGTGTGGGGGAGCTGACCCGGGAGGTCGAGGCGGCCCTTCACCTCCGGCTGGAGCCGGAGCGTGCGGCGCCGGCCCTCGCCCGCCGCGAGCTCCGGCAGGGAGAGGGGGTCCCGTCGGGGGCCCAGATCGAGCTGGAGGCGGCCACCGGCCATGGGCAGATCGAGGTGGAAGTGACCATCGCCGGGGTCCCGGAGGGTCCAGGCTTCGCAGCGCAGGTCCAGGCGCTCCTCGGTGGCTTTGGCGGGCAGCCCCAGGCGGGCCCGGCGATGGTCGGCCTGGGCCCGGCCGCCTTCGGTCAGCAGGGCGGCGCGGGCGGAGAGCACCGCCTGGCGGCTCCAGCTTCCCCCGGGGGGGACACCCGGCAGTCGCCGGAGGGTGAAGGCCACCTGGAAGGCGTGTCGGTGGCCCCCGGCGTCCCGCAGGATGCCTTTCAGGACCCAGCGTTCCCGGGTCGCCTCCGGGTGGGCGCCGCGATCCCGGGTCAAATCCAAGGCCGGCCCCTGGGGCCCGGGGGGGAAATCGCTCACCCGCCCATTGGCCGGGGCCTGGGGGGAAGGGGCCTGGGTGAAGGCGGCGAGGGAGCCGAGGGCGAGGAGGCTTCGAAGGATCATGCGCCTTCCTCCGCTTCACGATCCACCTTGAGGCGGGATCCCCAACGCGCCGCCGGAAGGATGGTGAGCCCCGCCACCAGGAGGCAGAACGCGGTGAACCCGCCCAGGAGGAGCCAGGGCACGCGGTAGTCCAGGGACCAGCCGAATTTCATGGGCTGCAGGTCATGCACGAGGATGTGGGCCATGAGCGCCCCCAAGGTCAGGCCGCCGAGGAGCCCGGCCGCGGCCAGGCCCAGGCCCTCACCCAGGAGGATGCGGGTGACCTCCCGCTCCGTGGCCCCGAGGGCGCGGAGGGTCCAGAGCTCGGTGCGCCGGGCCAGGGAGAGGCTGAGCACCGCCTGCACGAGGCCCACCAGGGCGACGACCAGGGCGATGAGTTCGAGGGCGTAGGTGATCCCGAAGGTCTGCCGGAACATCTCCCGTCCCTGCTCCCGGTTCTCGGCCTGGGTCTGGATCTTGAGCCCCGGGTGGGCCCGCGCCAGGCGCTGGGCCACGGCTCGGGGCGACTCGCCGGGCTTGAGGAAGAGGGCCAGACCGGAGGGGCGGTCATCCTGATACCAGGCCTGGAACACGGTCCGATCCACGAGGATCACGCCATTCTCGGCGCCGTAATCCTTGAAGATCCCGCGGATCTTCACGACCTTCGGCCCCTGGGGTGTGGGGAGATCCAAGGGTTGGCCCAGGCGGAGTCCAAAGCGGGCCGAGAAGGTTTCGCTGATGAGCGCGCCGGGATCGGTGAGTCCCGCGGCGTGAACGGCATTCAGCACATCCTGGGCGGATCCGCCCTTGCTCATGAGGAAGGCCCCCCGGGGTGCAAGCACCTCGAAGTCATGGCTGCCCAGATGACTGGTCCCCCCCTGAATCAGCAGGGGGATGCGCTGGAAGGGGTCGACTCCGAGCACCGCGGGATCTGCGGCCAGGGCCCTGATCCGGTCCGGCGAGATGCGGTGGGTGCTGGCCCCCGCGCTGCCGAGGGGGCTCACGTAGAGCTCGGCCCGCTGGCTGGCCTGCATCCAGGCATCCAGCGTCTTCTCGAAGCTCCGCACCATGATGCCCACGCCGGTGGCCATGCCCACGGCCACGGCCAAGGCCGTGGTGGTGAAGGCATGCCGGCCGGAGGGGCGCTGGAGGGGGCGCAGGCGCAGCTTCCAGGCCCAATCGGTGGTGTCGTGGCCCCACCGGCCCATCCAGGGGAGGATGGCGATGCTGGCGAGGCTGCCGCCCGCCAGCACGAGGCCGGATCCGAGGTAGGCGTGCCAGGCCACGCCGGGGCCCAGGCGCAGCGCGATGGGAAGGAGGAGCCCCACGACCAGGAGGCACCCCCCGGTGATCGCGAGCCCCTTCCAGGGCATGGGGCGGGTCTCGGCCCCGCGCTTCAGGAGGGGGATGGGGGCCGTGAGGGCCGCGCGGTGGGCCGGGATCCAGGCCGCCACGAGGCAGGCCAGGAGGCCCAGGAGGAAGGCTCCGAGGGCCTCCTCGGGCAGCAGGTCCGCGGAGCTGGCGTGGCTCAGGCCGTAGTGGAGGCGGAAGGTGCGGCTCACCACCTGCACGGCGGTCTGGGCCATCACCCAGCCCAGGCCGACGCCGAGGGCGCTCCCGAAGGTGCCCACCACCAGGGCCTCCTTCAGCACGAGCCCGCGGACGAGCCCACCGGAAGCACCCAGGGCCCGCAGGGTGGCCCAGGTCTCCCGGCGCCGGTGCACGGCGCCATCGAAGGCCTGGAAGAGCAGGAAGCCCCCCACGAAGAGGGACACCACGCTCATGAGGGTGAGGTTGAAACGGTAGGCGCCGCTGAGGCCGCTTCCGGCCACGGCGCGCAGCTCCACCGGCTCGAGGGCAAGGCCCCGGGGCATCAGGGGCTGCGCAGCGGCCCGGAGGTCCTCAGGCGTGAACCCCGACCGCGGGAAGAGCTCCAGCCGATCAATCTCGCCGGGGCGGTGCAGGTGCTGCTGGGCGCTGGGGAGATCCATGAGGATCACGTTCCGGGGCAGGGTGCGGGCCTCGGGTGATTCCGGCACGAAGGCGCCGATGCGGAAGGTGACGGCGCGGTCATCCACCCATCCCTCCAGCGTCCCGCCGATGCGGTAGCCCTCCTCCCGGGCCAGACGCTCGGTGATCCACACCACGTCCGCATGGCGCACCGGGGCCTGCAGCTGGTCCAGGCCCAGGGCGAGGAGGACCTGGTCCCGGGCGGGGGGGCGGGGCCCCAGGAAGCGGGCGCCCTGGTCCACCAGGTCGAGCCCCATGATCTGGAAGACCTCCTGGTCCCGGCGAGTGAAGGCCCCCTCCAGTACGGGCCGCAGCTCGGCGCGCTCCCGCAGGGGCGCGAGGGCTTCCACCTGGGCCTCGGGGAAGGCCCCTGATTCGGACCGGATCACCCAGGCCGCGCCCTGGCCGGCGCCTTGGGCATAGGCCTCGAAGCTGGCCACGGCGGCCCGGTTGGCGAGCCGGATTCCGAGGAAGACCCCCACGCCCAGGGCGATGCCGAGCACGGCGAGGAGGCTCCGGCCCCACTCCCAGCGGAGGGCGCGGCTCACCAGCTTCCGGCCGAGGGGGCCCTTCATCGGTCGCCCACCACCGGCGGAACCTTCAGGTTCACATCCACGAGGTAGCCATCCTCCAGGCGGAGCACGCGATGGCAGGCCTTGGTGGCGGCCTCGCTGTGGGTGACCATCACCAGGGCGGTGCCCTCCTTGTCGGTGAGGTCCTTGAGCAGCTCCAGCACCGATTCCCCGCTGCGGCGATCGAGGTTGCCGGTGGGCTCATCGGCCAGGAGCACGGCGGGGCGGGCGGAGAGGGCCCGCGCCACGGCCACCCGCTGCATCTCACCGCTGGAGAGCTCGTGGGGCCATGCGGAGATGCGGTCCATGAGCCCAACCGCCAAGAGGAGGTCTTCGGCACGCCGGCGGGCCTCCATGGGCTTCCGGTCCAGGAGCTGCAGGGGCAGCATCACGTTCTCCAGCGCCGTGAGGTGCGGGATCAGGTGGAAGAACTGGAAGATGGTGCCGATGCGCCGGCGGCGCAGCTCGGCGACCCGCTCCGGGGTGGCGCGGCTGAGATCCTCCTTCTCGAGGATCACCGAGCCGCTGTCGGGGCGATCCAGACCCCCGAGCATGTTCAGGAGGGTCGTCTTGCCGCAGCCGCTGGGGCCCAGCAGCGCGAGGCGCTCCCCCTTGTCCACGCGCAGGGTGATGCGCTGCAGGACCGTGCGGTCGCCGTAGCGTTTGAAGAGGCCTTCGGTCTCCAGGACGGACATGCGTGCTCCAGGGCGGACTAGTGGACGGTCGCTTCCTCGCCATCCTGGGGGGGTTCCATCCCCCGCCAGCCCAGCTTCCAGGCCAGGTTCATCAGGAGGGAGGCCAGGATGTAGGCGGCGAAGAATCCCACCAGGAACCGCTCCCGGTAGATGATCAGGAGGCTCAGGAGGAGGGCCACCATGGCCAGGGTGCGGGTCATGGCCCGGGGACTGGTGGATTTCTTCTTGAAGCTGGGGAAGCGGATGGTGCTCACCATCAGGATCCCCACGAGGAAGAGCTCCCCGGCGAACAGGTAGGCCTGGGTGGCCGTCTGGGGGCTGGAGGGCCAGCAGAGGATGCGTCCCCACGAAAAAGCGGCTGTCCACGCTGCCCACCTGCACGTTGAACCGGGCCAGGCGCAGGGCGCCGCAGGCGATGAAGAAGAAGCTGGCGGCCCAGCCAACGTAGCGGATCTGGGGATCCTGGAAGCCCAGCTGGAAGAAGCCGTAGCGGTAGGCGAGGATGGCCGGGGCCATGCCGAAGCTCACCACGTCGGCCAGACTGTCGAGCTGCACCCCGAACTCCGTGGCGGTGTTGGTCATGCGGGCCACGCGGCCGTCCATGCCGTCGAAGAACCCGGCCAGCACCAGGAAGAAGGCGGCCATCCGGAAGTAGTACTCCGGGTGCTCGGAGGCGGCATTCAGGCTCATGACCACGCTGCTGAACCCGCAGAACACGGAGAGCAGGGTGATGCCCGAGGGGATGGCGAACTTGGACCGTTGCACGGCGCGGCGGCGGCGCTCGCGGCGTTCCTCGGGGGACAGGCGTGGGCTCATGCCGGCATTTTACCCCGGGATTGGGGGAATCCGGACGGTATCCTGGAAGGCTCAGGAGGAAGGGTGCGGCATCTGGTCGTCATCGGCGGCGGACACGCCGGGATCGAAGCGGCGTCCATCGCCGCCCGCTGTGGCGTGCGGACCACCCTGTTGACCCTGAACCTCGACCAGATCGGCCAGATGAGCTGCAACCCCTCCATCGGAGGTGTGGGCAAGGGCCACATGGTGCGGGAGATCGATGCGCTGGGTGGCGTCATGGGTCGGCTCATCGACGCCACCGGCATCCACTTCCGCGTGCTCAACGAGAGCCGGGGGCTCGCCGTGCGGGGCCCGCGGGCCCAGGCCGACAAGGTGAAATACCGAATCACCGCGCGACGACTGCTGGAGGGAACGCCCAACCTCCGCCTCCGCCAGGGCCTCGCGGCAGGCTTGATGTGGTCCCAGGGCACCCGGGGCCTCACCGGCGTGGAGCTGCTCGATGGTTCGGTCATCCCCTGTGATGCGGTCGTGGTCACCACGGGCACCTTCCTCAACGGCCAGATCCTGATCGGGGAGCGGCGGATGGAGGCAGGGCGGGCGGGCGAGCCCCCCAGCACCCACCTGGGGCTGCAGCTGCGGGCCCTGGGCCTCCGCCACCGGCGGCTCAAGACGGGCACGAGCCCGCGCATCGCTAAGGCGAGCATCGACTTCGATCGTCTGGCCCCCCAGCCCGGGGATGATCCACCCCGGCCCTTCAGCTTCTTCACCGACCACCTGCCCCAGCCCCAGGTCCCCTGCCACATCACCTTCACCAGTGATCGCACGGAGGCCCTGGTGCGGGAGAACCTCCACCGCTCCGCCATGTACGGTGGCCACGTGGAGGGCGTGGGGCCCCGCTACTGCCCGAGCATCGAAGACAAGTTCGTGAAGTTCCCGGACCACGACCGGCACCAGATCTTCGTGGAACCTGAGAGTCTGGAGACCGAGGAGATCTACCTCTCGGGCCTCTCCACCTCCATGCCCCTGGATGTGCAGGAGGGCATGGTGCACAGCCTCGAGGGCTTCGAGCGGGCGGAGATTCTGCGCCCGGGCTACGCCATCGAATACGACGCCTTCGATCCCCTGCAGCTGCGGCGGGACCTGGGAATGGGCGATCTGGAAGGGGTGTGGTTCGCGGGACAGATCAACGGCACCACGGGCTATGAGGAGGCTGCGGGCCAGGGCTTCCTGGCGGGCCTCAACGCCGCCCGGTGGCTGCAGGACCGGGAACCGCTGGTGCTGGGACGCGATGAGGCCTACCTGGGTGTGATGGTGGATGACCTCGTCACCAAGGGGACCGATGAGCCCTACCGGATGCTCACGGCCCGGGCGGAGCACCGCCTGGGCCTCGCCTGCGATCTGGCGGATGGACGCCTCCTGGGCCGCGCGCAGGAGGTGGGCGTGCTTTCTCCGGAGGAGGTCGCCCGGATCGAGACCAAGCTGGCCCGACGCGCGGAGCTCCGAGTCCAGTGCGATGCCGCCTGGGCCACCGCCACCAGCCCCTTCGGAGGCATCGCCGCCGAGGCGGGTCTCACCTTGAAGGCGGGGATGTCCCTCTCCGACCTGCTGCGACGCCAGCACCTCACCGCCGACCATGCGGATGCGGCGCTGGGGATGCTGGAGGGCTGGTCCATGCCGCAGCCCGGATGGGATCCCGCCTGGGAGCGGGACCTCCTCCTCTTCGAGCTCCGCTATGCCGGCTACCGGGAGCGGGAGGCGCGGCTGCTCCAGCACCACCGCGACTGGGATGCCGTGCGGATCCCCGAGGACATGCCCATCGAATCCCTGCCCAGCCTCAGCCGGGAAGTGAAGGAGAAGCTCCTCCGGCACCGCCCCGAGACCCTGGGCCAGGCGAGCCGGATCCCGGGCATCACCCCTGCGGCCGTGACCCTCCTTCACCTCATGATCGAGAAGCGCCGCAGCGCCTGAGCCGCGCTACCGCACGATCTCCCGCAGGTAGGCGAGGAAGTCGGCGCCGAGGTCCTCGCGCTTCAGGGCGAACTCCACATTGGCCTTGAGGTAGTCCAGCTTGTTGCCGGTGTCGAAGCGTTTGGCGGGGATGGGGCAGGCCACGAGTTCGCCAGCCTCGGCCAACTTCATGAGGGCGTCGGTGAGCTGGTACTCCCCGCCCACGCCCGGTTCGAGCGCGGCCAGGTGCTCGAAGACCTTGGGGGTGAGGATGTAGCGTCCCACCACGGCGAAGCGGCTGGGGGCCACGTCGGGCTGGGGCTTCTCCACGATGCGGGTGACCTCCCACACCCGGGTGGGATCGGACGGCGCGCTCACGATGCCGTAGCGGGAGACGTGATCGAGGGGGACCTCCTGCACGCCCACCACGCTCTTGCCGGTGGCTTCGTAAGCCCGCACGAGGGCCTCCAGCGCATGGTCCTCCTCCGCGAACACGTCATCCCCCAGCAGGAGGGCGAAGGGCTCATTGCCCACGGCGTGCCGGGCGCAGAGCACGGCGTGGCCCAGGCCGAGGGGCTCGCCCTGCCTCACGTAGGCGAAGGCGCTGAGGGAGGTGATGCTGCGGACCTGCTCCAGGTCTTCCGTCTTCCCGCGCCGCTGCAGCGTGTCCTCCAATTCATAGGCCACGTCGAAGTGGTTCTCGATGGCCTGCTTGCCGCGGCCGGTCACGAGCACGATGCTGTCGACCCCCGCGCGGATGGCCTCTTCCACCACGTGCTGGATCACGGGCTTGTCCACGAGGGGCAGCATCTCCTTGGGCTGGGCCTTGGTGATGGGGAGGAACCGGGTGCCGAGGCCGGCCACGGGAATCACTGCTTTGCGGATCGCGCTCATGAGGCGTAGGTTCGCAAAAACCCCTTGGGAAATCACGGAGAATCGAGCGTGGACACGGTCTCAGGGCCGCCCGCCGAAAATTTCCGCTTGCACTCCTCCACCGGAGTGGTAGTCTGAATGTCCGGCGCGGTTGAGGCCACGACGGAAAAGCGCGAAAGTGCTGAGAAGCCTTGAGTTGCTAAGCAGGCATCTTTGACAACCGGATAGAGAATAGGAAGAACCTTTGAGCTTTCGGGAAGCCGCTTCGGTGGCGACCTTAGGAAGTTTGTACAAAAACCAGAATAATTTGGGATTCGGCCTTTAGGGGTCGGGTCTAAAGAGTTCAGATTAAACATGAGAGTTTGATCCTGGCTCAGAATGAACGCTGGCGGCGTGCCTAACACATGCAAGTCGAATGTGCCGCAAGGTGCATGGCAGACGGGTGAGTAACGCGTGGGCAATCTACCTTTTCG
>JBGASN010000087.1:0-7997 GCA_044229665.1 Holophagaceae bacterium | reverse complement strand
CCCGCGTCCACCGCCTTGAGGAAGGTGATGAGGCCCTGGGCGTAGGTGGCCTGGTCGTCCCACATGGCCATGTGGCTGCCGTTGGGGCAGAGCAGGAAGCTCCCATGCTGCACCTGGGAGGCGATCCACTTCATGTGGGCGGGGTCCATGGTGTCGTGGGTGGCCCCGATGGAGAGGGTCGGCATGGCCAGCTTGGGCAGGTCGGCCTTCCGATCCCACTTCTCCAGGCGCCCGGAAGCCCCGAACTCGCTGGGCCCCTGCATGAGCACGTAGATCTGCTTGTTGAGCTTGCCGAAGCCCCGGTTCACGGGGTCGGGCCACTCGGGCAGGCGGCACACGTGCTTCGCGTAGAAGTTCGGGGTGAGGAGCTCCATGTAGCGGGGACTCTCGTAGGCGCCCTTGGCCTCCAGGGCCTTGATCTCCTTCACCACCGCGGGGTCCATGCCCTTGGCCAGCACTTCGGACGCATACCGGTTGTAGTCCGGGATGCTCATGACCATGTTGGAGATGATCAGCCCTTTGAGGTGCTGGGGGTATTTCAAGGCGTATTCCGTGGCCAGGATGCCGCCCCAGGAGTGGCCCAGCAGGAAGAAGTTGTCCTTGGTGAGGCCCAGGGCCACCCGCACCTGCTCCACCTCCTCCACGAAGCGCTCCGTGGTCCAGAGGGATTCGTCCTTGGGCTGGTCCGAGTAGGCGCTGCCCAGCTGGTCGTAGTAGATGAACTCGATCCCCTCCGCCGGAAGCCAGCCCTCCAGGGCCTCGAAATACTCGTGGGAGGCGCCGGGCCCCCCGTGGAGGAGCAGGAGCTTGATGCGGGGGTTGGAGCCGAAGCGCTTGGTCCACACCTTGAAGGTGCCCTTGGGCGTGGTGATGGGGACCATGCGGATGCCCCCGGTGCGGACCCCGGCCTCCGCCGGGAAATAGGCCTTCAGCGGATCGATCGCCGCGGGGGCCGGGGCCTTCTGGCATCCGAGGAGGGCCGCCAGGGCGAGGAGGGGGGCCAGGCGCAGGACACGCAGCATGGGGGCTCCGGAAGGATTCCCGCCAGCATAGCCCCGACCCGGACGGGAGGTCCCCGCTGAAAACTCGAAAAGGGGGCGCCCGCTCCACCCCCGCACCAGCCACCACAGCCCAATCAGGGGGGGACGGAACGGACGCCGGAGATCAGGATGCCCCGCCCGGACCCGGCCGGGAGGGCCGAGGGCGGATCCACCCCCGGTCGCCCCATCCGGCTGGACCAACGGTCGAGTTCCCGGGGTCAGGCTCGGCCGCTGCGGCGGAACCGGGCTTCGTCCCGCTTCAGGGTGGCCCAGGCCACGGCCCGGGCCACCCCCGGGAGGCGGAGCAACGGCGCGGCCCAGGCCCAGCGGGGCAGGCGCGATGCGATCTCGGGGAGCAGGGCGGCCCCGCTGTAGACCTCCCGGGTGGCGAGGTCGAGGCCATGCAGCTCCCCATGGAGGCGCCGGCCCGCCAGCTCCGGGGCCATGCGCACCAGCTCCGGGTGCTGGAGGGGGAAGAGCACCAGTAGGCCCCGCCGATCCGCGGCCTGCAGCCCCTCGGCCCGCTTCACGCAGCGGCTGCACTCCGCATCGTAGGCGAGGACCAGGGGCCCGAGGGCCATGGAGGCTAGACGGTCGCCGGTACCGCCTGCAGGGCCTTCACCCAGGCGGGCAGGGTGCGGGCGCCCTTGGGGGGTTCGATGGCCTTCTGGTAGCGGCGCAGCTCCCCATCGTGGTTCACGATGAAGTCGCTCTCCTCCACGAAGGAGGTGAGGGGCAGCCAGGCGGTGGCGCTGCGGCCCAGGTCGCTCTGGAAGGCCTCGAAGGCCAGGCTGAAGGGCGCGGCCATGAGGATCTGGTTGAGGAGGTTCTCCTCCTTGGCGCTGCTGAACTCGCTGTCGTGCAGCACCACCACGGTCTTCACCTCACCGGCGCGCACCTTGCCGAGCAGGTCCTCGAGCTGGGCGAACTTGAACCCGCGCTCCGTGAAGCCCCGGCGGTTGAGCACCCCGTCGGCGCTGGTCTGCAGCTTGGGGAGGACCACGGGAATGGTCTTGTCGCCGCTGCCGTACCGGAGCCCCTCGGTGGAGGCCAGCTCGCCCAGGCGCTGGGCGGCATCGCAGCCGAAGGTGCCCTGGCCGATCACGGCCACGGGGCCACCCGCGGCCAGGAAGGCGTCACGCACGGCCTCGAAGGTGGAACCGGCGGCCTTCAGCCGGGGCTGCACCTCGCGGGTGGGGGCGTTGTAGCGCTCGTAGGCGGTCCGCTCCGCATCGCTGATGAAGAAGGTGTCCTTGCGGCCCTCCAGGGGGCGCGGCCGGAAGCGGAAGATCTGGTTGCCTTCGTGGTCGATGGTGATGGGGCTGCCCAGGGCGCTGTGCCGGCTGATGGAGGGGGTGTGCTTGAGGTACCACACCCGCTTGCGGAAGCGGAAGTCACGGCTGGTGAGGGCACCCACGGGGCAGAGGTCCACCACGTTGCCCGCGTACGGATTGTTGTCCAGGCTCTTGCCGCTGTAGGTGGTCACCTCCAGCTTGGAGCCGCGCTGGGCCACGGTGAGCTCGGCGCCGCCGCTGATCTCCTGGGTGAAGCGCACGCAGCGGGTGCAGTGGATGCAGCGGTTCTTGTCGATGACGATCTTGCCGCCCAGATCCTCGTAGCGGTAGCGCCGCTTGGACTCGTGCATGCGGCTGTCGCCGCTGCCGTAGCTGTAGCTGTAGTCCTGGAGCTTGCACTCGCCGGCCTGGTCGCAGATGGGGCAGTCCAGGGGGTGGTTGATGAGCAGGAACTCCATCACGCCGGCCCGGGCATCCACCACCTGGGGGGTGTTGGAGAAGATCTCCATGGCCAGGCCCTCGGGGTTGTCCTTGGGGGCGGGGCCCACCGTGGTGGTGCAGCTGGTGGCGAGCTTGGGCTGGCCTTTGATCTCCACGAGGCACATGCGGCAGGTGGCCACGGGCGTCAGGGCCGGGTGGTAGCAGTAGTGGGGGATGTCGACCCCCGCCTCCCGGCACGCATCCAGGACCAGGGTGCCCACGGGCACCTCGCGCTCGATTCCATTGATGGCGATCTTGGGCATGGGATCCCCGACTCCAGACCCTTCAGGATGCGGCAGGGGGGGCCATGGGATCAACCAAGGGCTTCTCCCCCGGGACCTTAGGGACGCCCGTCACAGGCCGGACCCCTAATCCGCCAGGCTGGGGGGCATGCTGTGGCCCACGGGCCCCACCAGGCAGTTCCTGCAGAATTGCAGGAAATCCTTCAGTTCCGGGATGTCCAGGCGCACGTCCGCCGGGACCACGTTGGGGATCCGGATGCGCTTCCGGAGCTCCCCGGTGGCCTCCAGGCTGAACTCGAACCAGAGGCGCCGCTCCTCCTCGGAGCTCAGCTCCAGGGCGATGACCCGGCGCTCGAAGTAGAGCCCGGGGCGGAAATCCACCCCTTCGATGGCCTTCCACTCGGGCACATGGCCCCGCTTCACGAAAGCCTCGCGCAGCTGCTCCAGGGTGTGCTGGACGGTGAACTCCACCTCGACCTGGACGTCCATGGGTCCTCCTGCCCCCTTCCATCGGCATCCATGGACCAAACCCAAGGAATGAAGGCCTTCCGGGCCGGAGGGGCCTGGGGGACAATGAAGGATTCGGGAGACGCCCATGCCGAACGCCCTCCTTTCGGTCCACGACAAAACGGGACTGTTGGACCTCGCCCAGGAGCTCAAGGCCCTGGGATGGGGCCTGCTGGCCACGGGGGGCACCCTGCGGGTGCTCCAGGAGGCCGGCCTGGAGGTCCAGGAGGTGGCCGCCTACACCGGCGCCCCCGAGTGCTTCGATGGCCGGGTGAAGACCCTGCACCCCAAGATCCACGGGGGGCTGCTCTACCGGCGGGACCTCCCCGCCCACGTGAAGGACGCCCAGGCCCAGGGCATCGACCCCATCGACCTGGTGGTCATCAACCTCTACCCCTTCGAGGCCACCATCGCCCGGGAGGGCGTGACCCAGGCCGAGGCCATCGAGCAGATCGACATCGGCGGCCCCTCCATGATCCGGAGCGCCTCCAAGAACCACGCCTCGGTGACGGTGCTCACCAACCCCAGCCAGTACGGGCCCTTCATCCAGAAGCTCAAGGCCGGCGCCTGGACCCTGGAGGACCGCCGGGCCTGCGCCCTGGCCGCCTTCCAGCGCACCGCCGCCTACGATGCCGCCATCAGCGCCTGGATGGAGAAGCAGTTCGCCCCTGAGGATGCCGAGGAGGGCCTGCCCACCCGCCTGAGCCTGCTCCTCACCCAGGAGCAGAGCCTGCGCTACGGCGAGAACCCCCACCAGGCCGCCGGCTTCTACGTGCGCCCCGGCGGCGCCCCCGAGGGCATGGCCGCCTGCAAGCAGCACCAGGGCAAGGAACTGAGCTTCAACAACCTGCTGGACAGCGATGCCTGCGCCCGCCTCGTGTGGCAGTTCGAGGCCCCCGCCTGCGTGGTGGTGAAGCACAACAACCCCTGCGGCGTGGCCTACGGCGCCCACCCCCTGGAGGCCTTCCTCCGGGCCCAGAGCGGCGATCCCCTCAGCAGCTTCGGCGGCATCGTGGCCTTCAACCGCCCCATCGGGGTGGAGGTGGCCCGGGCCATGACCCAGAGCTTCTTCGAGGTGGTGCTGGCCCCCGGCTTCACCGGTGAGGCCCTGGAGGTCTTCGCCGCCAAGAAGCAGCTCCGCCTCCTGGAGACCCCCCACGGCTGGCCCACCATGGCCGGCGGCCTGGACCTCCGCAGCATCGGCGGCGGCTACCTGGTGCAGGCCCCCGATGAGGCCTTCAAGCCCTTCGAGCTCTGGGAAGCCAAGGCCACGGGCCGCGGCCCCAAGCCCCTGGCGGAGGACCTGATCCTGGCCCAGAAGGTGGCCAAGGCCGTGAAGTCCAACAGCATCGTGATCGTGAAGGATGGTGCCACCGTCGGCATCGGCGCCGGCCAGATGAGCCGCGTCGACAGCGTGGACATCGCCTGCCGCAAGGCTGGTGACCGCGCCAAGGGCGCCGTGCTGGGCAGCGATGCCTTCTTCCCCTTCGCCGACGGCCTGGAGCTGGCCGCCAAGGCCGGCGTCACCGCCTTCGTGCAACCCGGTGGCTCCCTCCGCGACCAGGAAGTCATCGCCGCCGCCCAGAAGCTGGGGGTGTGGATGTTCTTCACCGGCATGCGGCACTTCCGACACTAGCCGTCAGGCTTCAGGCCTCAGGCGTCGGGATGCCCTCCCGGCGCTGCGGCCCGACGCCCGACGTCCGACGCCCGAGGACCCAATGAAGACCTCCGAACTCCGCAAGCGCTTCCTCGACTACTTCGAGAAGAACGGCCACCGCCGCGTGGCCTCCAGCTCCGTGGTGGGGCCCGCCGACGACCCCACGGTGATGTGGACGAACTCCGGGATGATCCAGTTCAAGGATGTCTTCCTGGGCAAGGAGAACCGCGACTACACCCGCGCCACCACCAGCCAGAAGTGCCTCCGCGCCGGCGGCAAGCACAACGACCTCGACCAGGTGGGCTTCACGGCCCGGCACCACACCTTCTTCGAGATGCTGGGCAACTTCTCCTTCGGCGACTACTTCAAGGCCGATGCCATCCGGTACGCCTGGGAGCTGGTGACGGGCCCCCTGGAGCAGGGGTGCCTGGGCATCGACCCCAGCCGCCTCTGGGTGACCGTGTTTGAGGGCGCCGACGGCGTGCCCGCCGATGAGGAGGCCGAGGGCATGTGGAAGGCCGCCGGCGTGCCGGCGAACCGCATCGTGCGCGGCAACAAGAAGGACAACTTCTGGCAGATGGGCGACACGGGCCCCTGCGGCCCGTGCTCCGAGATCTTCTACGACCGCGGGGCCCACTACGCCGGCGACGACTTCCCCAACGGCGAGGGCGATCGTGTCATGGAGATCTGGAACCTGGTCTTCATGCAGTACGAGCGCGACACGAAGGGCAACCTCACCCCCCTGCCCAAGCCCAGCATCGACACGGGCATGGGCCTCGAGCGCACCGCCAGCATCCTGCAGGGCAAGGACAGCAACTACGAGATCGACCTCTTCGAGCCCATCTTCGCGGGCATCTGGAAGGTGGCCAAGGTGAAGCCCGAGGAGCGGGCCGAGCACACCAACCGCACCGCCTCCCAGGTCATCGCCGACCACATCCGCGCCGCCACCTTCATGACCTTCGACGGCGTGGTGCCCAGCAACGAAGGCCGCGGCTACGTGCTGCGCAAGATCGTGCGCCGCGCCCTGCGCTTCGGCAAGAAGCTGGGCATCGAGGGCGCCTTCTTCGCCGGGCTCGTGCCCACGGTCTTCGAGGCCATGGGCGACGCCTACCCCGAGCTGCAGCCGGAGCTGGGCCGCATCCAGAAGGTGCTGGCCCGGGAGGAGGGTCAGTTCAGCGTGACGCTGAACGCCGGCCTCAAGGTGCTGGAGGCCCTGGACGTGGCGAAGGGCGTGACCGGCACCGACATCTTCAAGCTCTACGACACCTACGGCTTCCCCGTGGACCTCGTGGAGGACTGGGCCAAGGAGCGCGGGATCCCCTGCGACCTGGAGGGCTTCCAGAAGGAGCTGGCCCAGCAGAAGGCCCAGAGCCGCGCCTCCATGAAGGCCCACGACCAGCGCCTCCAGGGCGACTTCGCCGTGCTGGCGGAGCTGCCCGCCACCACCTTCCTGGGCTACCAGGGCACCACCGGCGAGGGGAAGGTGCTGGCCTGCTTCGACGCCGCCAACAAGCGCGTGGCCGAGCTCTCGGGCGAGGGCTCCGTGCTGCTGGACCGCACCCCCTTCTACGCCATGGGCGGCGGCCAGGTGGGCGACACCGGCACCCTGACCTTCGAGGGGGGCGCCGCCACCGTGCGCGACACCACGGCCCCCGCCGCCAAGCGCAGCCTCCACAAGGTCACCGTGACCGGCTCCCTGAAGGAGGGCATGGCCGTGCACGCCGCCGTGGACGCGGAGCGCCGCGCCCGCACCCAGGCCCACCACACGGGCACCCACCTGCTGCACGCGGCCCTGCGCGAGGTGCTGGGCACCCACGTGAAGCAGGCGGGCAGCGTCGTGGATCCCGAGCGCCTCCGCTTCGACTTCACCCACTTCGCGCCGATCGAGCCCGAGCAGCTCGCCGAGATCGAGCGCCTCGTGAACGATGAGGTCCGCAAAGCCACGGCCACCTGCACCGAGGAGCTGCCCATCGACGAGGCCCTGGCCAAGGGCGCCATGGCGCTGTTCGGCGAGAAGTACGGCGAGAAGGTGCGGGTGCTCGACGTGCCCGGCTTCTCCATCGAGCTCTGCGGCGGCACCCACGTGGCCAACACGGGCCAGATCGGCCTCATCAAGGTGGTCTCCGAGACCGCCGTGGCCAGCGGCGTGCGCCGCCTCGAGGCCGTGGCCGGCGCCGCGGCCCTGGAGCACTTCCAGGCCGGTGAGGCCCTGCTCACGGGCCTCAGCCGCCAGGCCAACACGGGACGGGAGAAGCTCCTGGAGCTGCTGCCTGCCAAGGAGGCCCGCATCGCCCAGCTCGAGCGGGAGCTGAAGGAGGCCAAGCTCAAGGCCGCCTCCGGCGGCGGCAGCGCCGAGCAGGTGGAGACCGTGAACGGCCTCACCCTGGTCACCGCCCAGGTGGAAGGCCTGGAGGGCAACGCCCTGCGGGAGCTCATGGACCAGGTGCGCACCCGCCAGTCCAACGCCGTGATCGCCCTCTCCAGCGTGGCCGACGGCAAGGTGGCCCTCCTCGTGAGCGTGGCCGCGGGGCTCCCCGCCGATGCCGGCGCCCTGCTCAAGGCCATGGCCCCCCACGTGGACGGCCGCGGCGGTGGGAAGAAGGACCTGGCCCAGGGCGGCGGCACCAAGCCCGAGGGCCTGGCCGCGGCCTTCACCGCCCTGCGGGCGGCCCTGGGGTGAACGCCCTGTAGGGGAGGGGCGCCCTCCGGGCATCCTCGGGGCATTCCCACGGAGTCCCATGCGCGCCCCCGACCTGCTCCTCCTGCCCGCCGCTCT
>JBGASN010000024.1:0-49809 GCA_044229665.1 Holophagaceae bacterium | reverse complement strand
GTGGGAGCTGGGCGCCGCCGCCCGCTACGCCGGCTTCGAGGCCTTCAACCAGAAGCTCCGCTAACAATGACTCCAGTGAGGCCGAAGCAGGAGCGGAGGGCCACCGAGCAAAGCTCGGCCCCGCAGGGGCGCCGCACAGGGAGGCTCCCGTTCCGCGAGCTGCCGGCGAGCAGGAGCCACGCGGAGCGCGTGGCGATCCAGGGAGGTGCGGCGTGAACGTCAACTGGCTCCTCCGCTCCCGCACCGTCTGGTGGAGCCTGGCGCTGTCCGGGCTCACCAGCATGGCCCTGCTCTGGTTGAGCCCGGATGGCATCCCCGAGCTTCAGAAGCGGCAGCGGGAGCTGGTGGAGACCAAGCGGTCCCTCCTGGAGCTGAGCCGGAGCAATCGGGAGCTTTACGCCGAGGTGCACCGGCTCGCCCAGCGGGACCCCGAGTTGATGGAAGCCCTGGCCCGCCGCCAGGGCTTCGCCAAGCCCGGCGAGACCGTCTACACCTTCAAGGATCGGCAGAAGTAACGCATGCAGCTCCACCTCGCTTCCGCCTCGGGCAACGTCTTCGCCTACCTCTGGGCCGATGAGGTGCCGGCCTCCTTCGATGGGTCCACCTGGGCCCGGGCCCTCTGCCCCCGGGGCATCGCCCTGGGCCTCGATGGCATCTTCCTCCTCCAGCGCCCCGGCGCCGGCCCCTGGGTCATGACCCACTGGGACCTGGATGGCAGCTGCACCTTCTGCTCCAACGGCACGCGGGCGGCCCTGGCCATCCCCGGCGCGCCGGCGGGACTGGAGGTTCCCACCCTCAGCAACGACACCCCGGTGCACCTGCGCCGGAGCCCCGAAGGTGTGGGCCTCCGCCTGCCGGAGGGCGAAGGGTTCGGCCTCCGGCCCCTTCCCCCGGTGGGCCTGGCGGACGGTGAGGCCGCCTTCGGCTTCGTGGGGAACCCCCAGCTCGTGCTGAGGGTCCCCGCGGTCGCCACCGTCGAACTGGGCACGCTGGCCCCGCCCCTCCGCCACCATGCGGCCATCCCCGGCGGCACCAACGTGAACGTGGTGGAGGTCCTCTCCCCCGGCCACGCCCGCATCCGCTCCTGGGAGCGGGGCGTGGAAGGCGAGACCCTCTGCTGCGGTACGGGCTGCTCGGTGACCGGGGCATGGCTCGCCCGCGAAACCGGCATCACGACCTGGCGGCTGGAGACGGCCAGCGGGGATCCCGTCACCGTGACCCTCGGCTGGGCGGCGCCGGATCGCTGGACGGGGCTTTGGCTCACCGGCCCCGTGCGTGACCTCGGCAGCCTCACCCCCGGTTCCACCTTCGCCCACCTTTGAGTCCCCGCGTGCCGGGGTCGAGGAGTCCCGCATGACCCACCTCGAAGCCTGGTTCGCTGAAGCGGTGCAGTTGCAGCAGGCGGGCAACCTCACGGGGGCCTCCCTCGCCTGGCGCCGCCTCCTCAGCCGCCATCCGGACTTCACCGATGGCTGGATCAACTACGCCACCTGCCTGCGCCGCGCCGGTCGCCTGGAGGAGGCCCGCGAAGCCCTCCTGAAGGCGGGCGCCGCGGGTGAATCGGTGCCCCTGCTCCTGGAGCGGGCGGAGATCCTGCTCGGTTCCGGGATGCTTGAAGAGGCCCTCGCCGCGCAACTGCGCGCCCTGGATCTGGAGCCCACGAACCTGCCGGCCCGCTTCGGGCTGGGCCGCCTCTACCACCGCCTCGGCCGGAGCCGCGAGGCCCTCGCCGCCGATGATGCGGCCCTGGCGCTCGCGCCGCGGCACCCCGGCGCCCTGGTGAACCGGAGCGCGAGCCTGCTCCGCCTTCAGCGCACATCGGAAGCCATCGCCGATGCCCGCCTCGCCGTAGCGCTGGAACCCGGCAACGCCCTCGGCCACCTCAACCTGGGCATCGCCCTGCTGCAGGATGGCCAGCTCGCGGAGGGCTTCCGGGAATACGAGCACCGATGGCAGGTGCCCGCCATCGCCGCCTTCGACCCCCAGCTGGGGCTGCCCCGCTGGGAAGGCGAGCCCTTCACCGGGCGCACGCTCCTGCTCTGGGCGGAACAGGGGCTGGGCGACAGCCTGATGATGCTGCGCTACCTGCCTCAGGTGCGGGCCCGGGGAGGCCGCGTGGTCCTGCGCCTGCAGCCCTCGCTCCTCCGCCTCGCCCAGGGCGTGGACGTGGACCTCCTCGTGGGCGAGGACGAAGCGCCGCCTCCCGCGGACCTGCAGGCCCCCCTCATGTCCCTGCCCCACCTGCTGGGTCCCGAGCCCATCCCACCCGCGCCCTACCTGCCGATGCCCGCTCCCGCCGCCGCGCCCCAGCGCGACGCGATCGCGGCCCGTCTCGCCGCCCACCCCGGCCGCAAGGTGGGCCTCGTGTGGGCGGGCAACGCCGTGCATCAGGACAATGCCTACCGCTGCCTGCCGCCCGGGACCCTCGCCGGACTGGCCCAGATCCCGGGAATCACCTGGGTGGGGCTGCAGCGGTGGGAGGGCGGACCGCCCGCACCGCCGCCCTTGCCCCTGGTGGATCTCGGGGATCTGCTGACCGATTTCTGCGACACCGCCTTCGCCCTCTCCCAGCTGCAGGGCCTCGTCACCGTGGACACCTCCGTGGTGCACCTCGCGGGGGCCCTGGGTCTGCCGGCGCACCTCATCCTCGCCCATGCCCCGGATTGGCGGTGGCAGCTCCACCGCGCCGACAGCCCCTGGTATCCCAGCGTGCGGCTCTTCCGCCAGCCCCTGGATGGGGATTGGGCCGGCGCCGTGGCCGCCGTGGCGCAGGACCTCGCCCGCCCATGAGCCTCGCCGACGCCCTCGCGCATCACCAGGCGGGCCGGTGGACCGAGGCCGAGGCCGCCTACCGCGCCCTGGGCGAGGACCCCGTGGCCCTGGGCAACCTCGGCGCCCTGCTCAATGCCCGCCACCGCGGCGAGGAGGCCGTGCCCCTGCTTCGTCGGGCGGTCGCGCTGGAGCCCGCCCGCGCGGCCCACTGGTCCAACCTGGGTGTGGCCCTGGGCCCGGGCGCGGAGGCCCTCAGCTGCTTCGACACCGCGGCGCGCCTGGAGCCGGACTCCGCCATCCACCCCTACAACCGGGGCCGGGCCCTGGCCGCCCTGGGTCGGAGCACCGAAGCGGAAGCCGCCTGCCGGGCGGCGCTGGCCCGTGACCCCCACCATGCGGGGGCCCGGTACAACCTGGCCATGGCCCTGCTCCGCCAGGGGCAGCTGGCCGAAGGCCTCGCGGCCATGGAGGCCCGCTGGGGCCTGCCGGACTTCCAGCCCACCCCGTTTCCGGGCGTGCCCTGGTGGGGGGGCGAACCCCTCTCCGGTCCGCTGCTGCTCTTCGCGGATCAGGGCTTCGGCGACACGCTCATGATGGCCCGCTACCTCCCCTACCTCCGGCGGGAGGGGGTCGAGCCAGTGGTCTGCTGTGAGCCCTCCCTGCACCGGGTGCTCGCCACCGCCCTGCCGGGCCTGCGCCTGGTGGCCCCCGGCGGGCCCTTACCGCCCTGTGTGGCCAAGCTGGCCCTCCTCAGCCTTCCCCACCTGTTCGGCACCACCCTGGACCGCCTGCCCGCCACCGTGCCCTACCTGGCGGCGCCCCCGGAGGTCCAGGCCCGGCCCGTGCTCGATGCCGCCCTGGACGCCCTCCCAGGCCCCCGCATCGGCCTCGTGTGGGCCGGCAACCCTCGCCATGCCCAGGATCGCCTGCGCAGCCTGGACCCCGCCCGGCTGGCACCCCTGGCCCAGCTCCCGGGGATCGGGTGGGTGTCCCTCCAGGTGGGCGCGCCTGACCTGCCCCCCCTGCCCGGCCTCCTGGACCTGGGCCCCCACCTGAAGGACTTCGGGGACACGGCCCATGCCCTTTCCCGCCTGGACCTCCTGATCAGCGTCGACACCGCCCCCGCCCACCTGGCCGGGGCCCTGGGGGTGCCCACCCTCCTGCTCCTCCCCTTTGTCCCCGATTGGCGGTGGATGGAGGGGCGGAGCGACTCCCCCTGGTACCCCACCCTGCAGCTGGTCCGGCAGCCGGCACCCGGGGATTGGGGCTCCGTGGTGGCGCAACTGGTGGAAAACCTGCGCTGAAGAATGGGTGATTGAAGTCGTGGAACCCCCGGGCCAAAATGGGTGTTCCACGCAAAAGGACCTGTCACGCCAGCGCTCCTGCGCCTTTTCGCGGCTTGCCCGATGCGTGCCCACCGACTGGAGTCCCTTCGATGACCGCTCGCATTGTGGCCCTGGCCAACCAAAAGGGCGGCGTGGGGAAGACCACCACCGCCATCAACCTCGCGGCCAGCCTCGCGATGATGGAGAAGATGGTGCTGCTGGTGGACTTCGATCCCCAGGGCCACAGCACCACCGGCCTGGGCTTCCCGAAGCCCGACCACCGCGCCGGCAGCTACGCGCTCATGAAGGGCGCGCCCGCCGAGGCCCTCACCCTCTCCACCGAAGTGCCCATGCTGCAGGTGATCCCCGCGGGCAAGGACTTGGCCCAGCTGGAGTTCGAGCTCTTCGAGCTGCCCCAGCTCCAGGTGCTGAAGCAGGGCCTGGCCAGCGCCCGGGAGAAGTTCGACTTCATCCTCATCGATCCCCCGCCGAGCCTCGGCATGATCACGCTGAACGCCCTCTCCGCCTCGGATGAGGTCATCGTGCCCATGCCCTGCGAGTTCTTCGCGCTCGATGGCCTCGCGGAGCTCACGGAGACCCTGCGCCGCGTGCAGTCCGGCCCCAACCCCAACCTGCAGCTGGGCGGCATCCTCCTCACCATGGCCGAGGAGCGCACCAACCTGGGCGCCGCCGTGGCCGCGGAAGTGCGCCAGGCCTTCCCGGGCAAGGTCTTCAACACCATGATCCCCCGCAACATCCGCCTGGCCGAGGCCCCCAGCCACGGCAAGCCCGTGGCCTTCTACGACCTCAAGTCCAAGGGCGCGCAGGCCTACCTGAACCTGGCCAAGGAGTGGCTGGGGCTCGAATACGCCGGAGAAGTCCGATGAGCATGCCCGCCACCCCCAAGCGCCCCGCCCTCGGCCGCGGCCTCACCTCCCTCATGAGCCAGATGGCCCCCGAGGATGCCGCCCAGCGCGAGCTGCCCATCGGCAGCCTGAGCCCCAACCGGCAGCAGCCCCGCACCTACTTCGATGAGCAGGCCATCGCCGACCTCAGCGAGAGCCTCAAGCAGCACGGCATGATGCAGCCCATCGTCGTCCGCAAGGTGGGCGAGAAGTACGAGATCATCGCCGGCGAGCGCCGCTGGCGGGCCGCCAAGAAGGCCGGCCTCGCCATGGTGCCCGTCATCGTCAAGGAGATCCCCGATGACCGGCTCCTGGAGTTCGCCCTGGTGGAGAACATCCAGCGCCAGGAGCTGAACCCCATCGAGGAGGCCCGCGCCTACTGGCAGCTGGGCGAGCACCTGCGCCTCACCCAGGAGCAGGTGGCCGACCGCGTGGGCAAGAGCCGCCCCCAGGTGGCCAACACCCTGCGCCTCCTGCGCCTGCCCTCCGAGCTCCAGAGCATGGTGGCCACCAGCGAGATCAGCACCGGCCACGCCAAGGTGCTGCTGGGCGTGGAGAACGCCCGCCTGCAGGAACAGCTGGCCCTGGAAGTGACCGACAAGGGCCTCAGCGTCCGCGCCCTCGAAGCCCGGGTGCAGCAGCTCCAGGCCGAGCGCAAGGCCAAGGGGCCCAAGAAGAAGCACCCCCAGGAGCTCTTCATTAAGGCCGCCGCCGAGGAGCTCACGCAGTCCTGGGGCACCAAGGTGGAGATCCACGCCAAGGGCAAGTCCGGCACCGTGCAGCTGCACTACAGCAGCGAGGCCGAGCTGGATCGCCTCTTCGAGGGGCTCAAGGGCGGGCCGAAGAAGTAGGCCGAAGGCCAGCGACCGGAGGCTGGAGGCCTGGGTCTCCGGCCCCTCCCCCGTTGTGGGACAATACCTACCCTGAGGAAACGCCATGTCCTGGTTCGTCAAGAAGCGTCAGCAGAAGATCGCCGTGGAAGAGCGCACGGTCCGCGTGCCCGAGGGGCTGTGGATCAAGTGCGAGGCCTGCAAGGAGCTCATCTACCGGGCGGAGCTCCAGAACACCCATAACGTGTGCCCCAAGTGCGGTTACCACTTCCGCATCGGGGTGGAGGAGCGGCTGACCGCCCTCATGGACGAGGGCTACGAGACCCTCTTCGGCGACATCCAGAGCGCCGACCCCCTGCACTTCGTGGCCATGAAGGCCTACAAGGACCAGCTCAAGAAGCTCCAGGACGCCGGCCAGGATCAGGATGCGGTGGTGGTGGTCGAGGGCACCCTGGGCGGCCACCCGGTGGTCCTCTCCGTCATGAACTTCGACTTCCTCGCCGCCTCCATGGGCAGCGTGGTGGGCGAGAAGCTCAAGCTGGGCGCCGAGCGGGCGCTGAAGACGAAGAGCGCCTACCTCATCGTGAGCTGCTCCGGCGGCGCCCGCATGCAGGAGGGCACCCTCTCCCTCATGCAGATGGCCAAGGTGAGCGCGGCCCTGGCCAAGCTCGACAAGGCCGGGATCCCCTACTTCAGCATCCTCACGGATCCCACCACGGGCGGCGTGAGCGCCTCCTTCGCCATGCTGGGCGACCTCAACATCGCCGAGCCCAAGGCCCTCATCGGCTTCGCGGGCCCCCGCGTGATCGAGCAGACCATCAAGCAGAGTCTCCCCGAGGGCTTCCAGCGGGCCGAGTTCCTCCAGCAGCACGGCATGGTGGACAAGGTCGTGAGCCGAGATCAGCTCAAGGACTTCCTCAAGGCCTGCCTCGACTGGATGATGCCCGAGCGGGTCTGATGGCCGGGCCCGAAGGCTACCCGACGCCCCACATCGACCGCCTCGATGAGCGCGGCCACCTGGGGATCAAGAAGGGCCTGGAGAACATCCGCGCCCTGCTGGGCGCCCTGGGGAACCCGCAGTCCGGCTTCCCGGTGCTCCTCGTGGGCGGCACCAACGGCAAGGGCAGCACGGGGGCCTTCCTGGCCCACATGCTGCGGGCCTCGGGGCTCATCGTGGGCTGGACCACCTCCCCCCACTTCCGCCATCCCAAGGAGCGGATCTGGATCGACGGCGGCCCCATCGGCGAGGGCGCCCTGGACCTGCTGCTGGGCGAAGCCTTCGATGCGGAGGCCCGGGCCGGGGTCACGGCCACCTACTTTGAGCTGATGATCACCGCGGCCCTCTCCGCCTTTCGGATGACGGGGGTGGAGATCGCGATCCTGGAAGTGGGTCTGGGGGGTCGGTGGGACGCCACCAACGCCACCGAGCCGATGATGAGCGTGGTCACCAACGTGGGGATGGATCATCAGCAGCTCCTCGGGTGGACCCGGGAGTCCATCGGGCGCGAGAAGCTGTGCATCGCCCGGGATGGACACTGCCTTGTGCTGGGCCCCTCCATCGACCCCGAGTGGGCCCGGCCCCTCCTCGAGAAGCACCCCCGCATCTGCCCCGTGCCCCGGCTGCGGGCGGAGAAGGTGGCCTTTGACCACTCCCTGGTGCAGGGCCACCGCGTGCCCCTGGCCGGCCTCCATCAGGTGGAGAACCTGGCCATCGCCTTCGAGGCGGCGCGGCAGCTCGCCGCCTTCGGCTTCCCCATCCGGGAGGAGCGCCTGTGGCAGGGGGTTGCGGCCACCCAGTGGCCCGGCCGCATCTGGAAGGTGCCCGGCCTGGACAATGTGTGGATGGATGGCGCCCACAACGCCGATGGCGCCCGGGTGCTGGCCGACCATGCCATCGCTTCCGGGTTCCGTCCCCACCTGCTCTTTGGCGCCATGGAGGACAAGGACCTCACGGCCGTGGGCCGGGAGCTGCTCCGCATGGGTCCCCGCAGCCTCACCTACGTCCGTGGGGATGCCCCCCGCTACGCCCGCTTCGATGATCTCTTCGAGGCCTTCGGCCAGGATGCCCCGGGCCTCACGGTGCAGGCGGCGGCGGCCCACCTCCGGGCCCCCAGCGAGCATCCGCGCCTCGTGAGCGGAAGCCTCTACCTCATCGGGGATCTCCTCCGGGAGCTGGGCATCGACCCCTGGGCCGGCTGAAGCTTCAGACGCCGGCCCCCGGCACCGATGAGAGGGGTGCATGCGCGTCCTCCTCCCCCTCCTCCTGGTGGCGGCCCTTCCGGCCCGGCCGCAGGCCCCCCTGCGCATCGTCTCGGTGGAGCGCCGGGGCATGCCCCCCTACGAGGAGAACCTGCCGCGCCTGTACCGGTTGGATGGGGGGGAGAACCGGGGTCTCCACGTGGGGGATCGCCTCCAGCTGCGCCGCACCGGCGAGGGGTACCTGGGCCACCTGAAGGTCGTGGAGGTCCGGGCCGAGTGGGCCATGGCCTCCCTGGAGCCCAATGCCGTGGCCTATCCCCTTCGGGGGGACATGGTGGTCCGCGAGGACCTCGCCCCCCTGCCCATGGGCCTGCGGATCACCGATGGACCGCCCCTTCCCCCGCCTGCGCCCGCGAAGGGGAGCACGGCGGAGGCCCCACCCCAGGAAGGGCTCCTCTGGTTCCTCCCCACGAGCCGCGAACTCAGCCCCGCCGGGCTCGGCAAGCTGGCCGGCTGGGTGCAGGCCTGGGGCGCCGAGGGCCGGTGGGCCATCCAGATCCCCGAGGATGGGCGGGTGGCCGAAGCCATGGTGGAGGCCCGCTTCGAATCCCTGAAGGAAGCCCTCACCCACCTCGGTGTGACCACCGTGGAACGCCAGGGCGGCGCACGGCCAGCGGAGGGGACCAACCACCCCGTGTGGATCCGGCGCTGGGACTGAATCCGCGGTGGGATTGACTACACTGGAGCCATGTCCGCCAGCTCCAGCAAGGCCGTCCTCCTCGCCCTCGTCGCCAATGGGGGCATCGCCCTCTCCAAGTTCGGCGTGTTCCTGCTGACGCGCAGCAGCGCCATGCTCACCGAGGCCATCCACAGCACGGCGGATTGCGCCAACCAGGTGCTGCTCTTCATCGGCATGCACCAGGGCCGCAAGGCCGCCGATGCCAAGCACCCCCTCGGCAAGGGCCAGGCCCCCTTCGTGGCCTCCTTCCTCGTGGCCCTCCTCCTCTTCACCGTAGGCGGCCTCTATTCCCTGGTGGAGGGCATCCACAAGATCCGGCACCCGGAGACCCCCCACATGCTGGGCTGGGCCGTGGGCCTCCTGATCTTCGCCATCGGCCTGGAGGGGTACTCCATGTGGGGTGCACTCAAGGCCGCCGCGACCGAACGGGGGCGAACCCCCCTGCTCCGCTTCATGCGCCAGAGCTCCAGCACCGAGCTGGTGGTGGTGCTGGCGGAGGACTTCGCCGCCCTGGTGGGCCTGTGCGTGGCCCTTGCGGCCGTGGTCCTCGTGATGGCCACGGGCAATCCGATCTGGGATGGCGTGGGTTCCGTGATCATCGGCCTCATCCTCATCGCCGTGGCCCTCTTCGTGGGCGTGGAGGTGACCAGCCTGCTCCTCAATGAAGCCCCGCCCCTGGCCCTCCGGGCCGCCCTCCGGGAAGCCGTGGCCACGGATCCCGAGGTGGCCGGGGTGCTCAACCTCATCGCCGTGGTGGTGGGCAGCGAGCGGCTGATGGTGGCCCTGAAGGTCCGCTTTCACGAGAAGGCCTCCGGCCAGGCCTTGGTGGATGCCATCAACGCCCTGGAGGGTCGCCTGAGGGCCCGATTCCCCCAGATCCAGCACCTCTTCGTGGAACCCGACGACCACTGAGGACCCCCCCGAATCAGGCTGGGCCTGCGTCCTGCCGATGAGGGGAAGGTGCAGATTCCGTGGCCCTTCCGCCCCGGTTCCATCCGGGCCAGCCTGGCGGGCGTGGTGCTCACCACCACGGCCCTGGCCCTGGGTCTCGCCACCCTGGCCTTCCTGGTGGACAGCCGATCCCGGGACCGGCGCAACCTCGCCCACGCCACCGCCGAGGTGCTGGACGCCCTGGAGGGCACCGCGGGGAATGCCCTGCTCTTCCAGGATGAGGCCCTGGCCAAGGAGACGGTGGAGGCGCTCATGGGCCAACCCAATGTCCTGGCCGTGGGCCTCTACCTGCCCACGGGCAAGGCCCTGGCCCTCCGGTTCCGGGAATCCGGGTTGGCCCCGGAAGCGGCACCTCAGCTGCTGCGAACCGGCTTCGAGGGACACCACTTCCGCGTCCACCAGGTGGTGGAGGTCCGGGGTGTCGGCGTGGGTTCCCTGCTGCTGGTGAAGGACACCAGCTATCTGGATCGGGAGGCCCGGCGGATGTTCCTCGCCGGCCTGCTCATCTTCCTCGGCACCTTCGTCCTGGCCAGCCTCTGGGCCCGGCGGGTGGCCCTCCGCCTCGCAGCCCCTCTGGAGGCTTTGGCCGCTTCGGCCCGGGAGGTGACCCACACGGGCTCCTTCAACCACCTGGTGGAAGGCGCCGGTCCCACGGAGCTGGGTCATTTCATCGCCGACTACAACGCCATGCTCGGGGCCCTGGCTGAGAAGGATCTGGAGATCCAACTCAACCGCGACCACCTGGAGGCCCTGGTGCTGGATCGCACCGCCGATCTGGAGGCCGCCAACGCGGCCCTGGAGCGGCAGAGCCTCACGGATCCCCTCACGGGGCTCTACAACCGACGCTTCATCGACCTCTTCCTCCACGAGGTGGTGGCGCAGACGGCGCGCACCTATGAGGACCACCGCCGCGGCAAGGTGGAGCTCCCCGCGTTCCCGGACCTGGTCTTCTTCATGGTGGATCTCGATCGGTTCAAGCGGGTGAATGACCAGTACGGGCATCCGGCGGGGGATGAGCTGCTCCGTCAATTCGCGACCCGCCTCCAGCAGGCCCTGCGGGAGATGGACACCGTGGTGCGCTGGGGCGGGGAGGAGTTCTTCATCGTGGCGCGCAGCATCCACCGGGACCAGGGCCTCATCCTGGCCCAGCGCATCCTCGAAGCCACCCGCTCCGCCCCCTTCGACCTCGGCGTCACCACCCTCAGGGCCACCTGCTCCGTGGGATTCGCCCCATTCCCCCTGGATCCCGAACACCCGCATGGCACCCCCTGGGAGCGTACCGTCGCCTTTGCGGACCGTTGCCTCTATGCGGCCAAGGACAGCGGTCGCGATGGCTGCGTGGGCCTGGCGGGGGGCCCGGCCGACCCCCCCGCCCAAGGGGTCTTCCTCCTCACCGGCCCCGACCGGGAGGGCTGGCTCCTGCAGAAGAGCTTCCCCGGCAATGTGAACTGGGCCCGGGGCAGCGATCCCATCGCCAAAGCCTGATCAGGGCAGGCGCGGCGCCTCCAGGCGGCGCGTGTCCCCCAGGCCCCCGTAGTTCGGGCCCGCCACGGCCCCCAGCCGCGCCACCGGATGCCAAAGGGAGGCATCCGCGCAGTCCTGCGCCGCGTCGTAGATGCGGGGGTCCACGTGGGCCCGGAGCACATCCAGCAGCACCAGGGTGCTCTCGGGGGCCAGCTCGATCTCCCGGTTGAAGCGGCACTCCAGGGCCACGGGCGCCACGGCCAGGCGGGGGGGCGCCACCAGGTCCGAAGCTAGGGTGGCGAGCCCCAATCGCGTCACCTCGCTGACCTCGGCATCCACCTCCTCGGCGCTGGCATGGAGGGCCTCCAACTGGGCCAGATCCGCCAGGTGCACGACGGCCTCCCCCTGCTCCCGCAGGTTGCGGTGGGTGTCCTTCAGCACGCCCCCCCGGCGCCGGGCCAGGGTCATGGCCACCATGGGCGGCCCGAAGATGCCCTGGAAGGAGCTGAAGGGCGCGAGGTTCAATCGCCCCTCCGCGTCCTGGGTCAAGGTCCAGGCGATGGGCCTTGGGATCACCAGGCTTGAGAGGATGCGGTACACATCCCGCTTGGGCATGCCCTGGAAATCCCGCGTGATCATCGTCGGCCTCCGCATCCAGTGGGCCGTGGGCACCTGGGGAAGTCAAACCACCCCTCCCAGCGCCGGTCCGCCCAAGGCCAGGGGCCTTCGTCCCTCGCCCGCCCCGTCGCAGGTCGGAAGGCGCCATCCTTCCCCATTCCCGGAGGTCCCATGCACCCCACCGCCCTCCTCGTCGGCCTCCTGGCACTTCCCCCCCTGACCGCGCAGCAGCCCGCCATGTTCCGGGGGAACGCCGCCCACACCGGCCTCTCCGACTCCGCCAAGGCCCCCACCCTCACCCGGGTGAAGTGGCGCGTGCAGCTCGGGCCCCGGGTGCTCTCCTCCCCCGTGGCCGCGGAGGGCCTCATCTTCCTCGGCAGCGCCGACCATCACCTCTACGCGCTCGACCCGGCCACCGGAGCGACGCGCTGGCGCCTGGCCACCCAGGGCGAGGTGAACAGCACCCCGGCGGCGGCGGAGGGCCTTGTGGTGGTGGGCAGCCGGGATGGCACGGTGCGGGGGGTGGAAGCGCGCACTGGCAAGGCGGTCTGGACCTTCCGCACGGGCGGGGAGCGTCGGTTCACCGCCCCGGGCATCCACGGTGCGGTGCCGGCCACGGAGGTGATGCCCGACCCCTTCGATGTGTTCCTGTCCTCCCCGGTGATCGCGGAGGGCGTGGTGTACATCGGCAGTGGCGATCAGCACGTCTACGCCCTGGACCTGAAGACCGGCGCCCTCCGGTGGAAGTTCCGCACCGGGGACGTGGTGCATGCCTCCCCGGCCGTGGTGGGCGGCCTCGTGTACATCGGAAGCTGGGACCGGACCTTCTACGCCCTCGAGGCCACCACGGGAACCCCCCGCTGGACCTTCCAGACCGGGGACGATCCGGAACTCCACAACCAGGTTGGGATCGCCAGTTCCGCGGCCGTGGCGGAGGGCCGGGTCTTCTTCGGGTGCCGCGATGGGCATTTCTACGCCCTGGATGCCCAGAGCGGGGCCCTCCTGTGGAAGCACGACAATCACAAGGGCTGGGTCATCGCCTCCCCCGCCGTGGCGAAGGGCCGCGTGTACTTCCCCACGTCGGATGGGCGCCGCTTCAAGGCCCTGGATGCGGCCACGGGCGCCCTCCGCTTCGACCGGGAGAATCCCGCCATCTCGTTCTCCTCCCCGACCCTTGCGGCCGGACGGCTCTACTTCGGCTCCAGCGACGGGTGGCTCCGCGCCGTGGATGCCGCCACCGGCGCCGAGGTGGGCGGTTTCCAATCGGAGGGCAACCGGCTCAACGGCCCCAAGTACCTCGATGCCCAGGGTCACTTCCGCGGAGATGCCCTCTACCCCAGCCGCACCCTGGAGGGGCTCTTCCTCGGCATGGACCGCATGTTCAGCCTTGGGGCCATCCTCAGCTCACCGCTCGTCCTCGATGGGGTCTGCATCGCCGCCTGTGCGGACGGTGCGGTCTACGCCCTGGAGTAGACCGCCTACTCACCGATGATCTTGATGAGCACCCGCTTGTCGCGGCGGCCATCGAACTCGCCGTAGAAGATCTGCTCCCAGGTGCCGAAGTCCAGGCGCCCCTCCGTGACGGCCACCACCACCTCGCGACCCATGATCTGCCGCTTGTGGTGGGCGTCGCCATTGTCTTCCCCGGTGCGGTTGTGGAGATATCCACCCGTTGCGGGATCACTACCCGCGTTGAAGGGCGCCAGGCGCTCCAGCCACCGCAGATAGTCCTGCTTGAGCCCACGCTCCTCGTCGTTGATGAACACGCTGGAGGTGATGTGCATGGAGTTCACCAGGCACATCCCCTCCTGGATGCCACTCTCCCGAAGGGCCTCGGCCACGTCGTCCGTGAGGTTCACGAACCCGGTGCGCTCCGGGAGGTGGAGGGTGAGGACTCTCCGGAACGACCTCACCCCAGCACCTTGGCCAGCAGGTCCGAGTGCAGGTGCCATTTGAAGAAGCCGGCGAGCCCGAAGAGGATCCCGATGCCCGCGAAGGAGCAGGCCACCCCGAAGAGCCAGCGCTTCCGGGTGAGGGCGGTGACACCCGCCAGGGCGATGCCCACGCTGAGGCAGGCCTCGGCCCTGATCTGCGTCTTCTCCTGCTCGTACTTCCTGGCGGCGGCCTCGAGGGCGGCCACCTTCGCCTCCACATGGGCCTTCACCTCGGGCTTCAGCACCGCGATCATCTCCAGCTGCACCCGGAGCATCTCGGCGGAGTTCTCGGCGATGTGCTGCTTGGTGCTCTTGCTCTGGTAGAAATTCCACTGGTCCATCTGCTTGGCCTGGGCCTGCTGCATGGCCTGCACCACGTTGCCGTCCTTCACGTTGCAGAGGGCCATGAAGGTGGCGACGACGGCCACGAAGAGGGCCACGAAGCCGTTGAGGCGGCTGTCACCGGCGTGGTCCTGCACCTCGTCCTGGATCTTGTCGAGCGCTTCGGTCATGCCACCTCCGGATGCTTCGCCATTGAACCGCGGTCACCGCCGGGGCGCCACCGGCCGTGCCATGATGCCCCCATGACCCCCCTCGCCATCACCCTCCGCCGCCTCTGGTGGGTTCCCCTCCTGGTGATCCTGGCGGGGGACCTCTGGTTCCTGGTCCTCTACCGATCCGGCCTTTCCGGCCTCGTGATGAACCGGCAGTTCCTGGCCTATGGGCCCTTCGCCCTGCACCTGGTGCCCCGGCTCATCCTCTTCGCGGTGGTCTGGCCCCGGCTTCGGGAGGGCGGAGGGTTCCAGGCGCTGATCGCCGTACAGGCCGCCCTGCCCCTCCTCTTCTTCGCGGTCGCCCGGTTCCTCATTCCCACCCTGGTGGCCCAGGGGCTGGTGGGGGGCATGGGGGTCCGCCTGTTGATCACCCATGTCCACACCCTGCTGGAACTGGGCTGCCTCGTGGGTGCCTTCCGCCTCCGGATCAGCGACCCCGAGGAGGGCGAACTTGGCGTGACCACCTCCGCCGGCCTGGCCCTCCTCGCCGCCGGGGAGTTCACGCTGGGGCTCGGGCCGATCCTGGCCCTGCTCTTCCGCGATCCCCTGCTGGAGGAGATCAGCGAAGGGCGGGCCGCCCGCGCCTCCTGCGCCGCGTTCATCAGTGCGATCGTCCTGCCCACGGCGGCCTTCTTCCGGGTGTTCGGCCTCCAAGGTGGGTTGGGATGGGCCGGGGGCGTGGCCTTCCTGCAGGTGCCCGCCTTGATCGCCGCCGCCTTCATCTGGCTGCGCGAGGCCCGCCGCCTCGGGCCCGAGGGCCGGATCTGGCGGGTGTTCACCTACCTCACCCTGGCCCTGGTTCCCCTGGGGATCCTCGCCTTCATCGCCATCCTGCTGGCCTTCCGCGGGGTCCACTGAACTCGGATCGGCCCTCAGTCGACCCAGACCTCCGGGGGCACGGTGTGGCTCAGGAAGTGCGTCATGGCCTCGGTGAACCCGTAGGCCCCCGCCATGCCGAAGGCGAGCAGGTCCCCTGCGGTGAGGGCCGGGAGGTCCACCTCGCCGAGGCGGTCCAGGCTGGTGCAGAGGGGGCCGGCCAACGTGGTCAACACACGACCCTCCCCTAGGCCCACCGCTCGCACGGGGAAGGGCTGGCCCGTGAGGGCCGGCCGCAGGAGGTGGTTCACGCCCCCTTCGAGGATGGCGAAGGTGGCACCCCGGCTCGCCTTCACCCGGATCACCCGGGCCAGGTACACGCCCGTGGGCGCCGCCAGGAAGCGGCCGGGTTCGAGGATGAGCTCGCCCCGGAACCAGGGATGCGCCGCGAGGAGGGACGCGAGGTTGCGACCGAAGGCCTCCAGATCCAGGGGGGTCTCGGACTCGGCGTAGGGCACGCCCAGCCCGCCCCCGAGGTCGATCTGATCCAGCTGCAGGCCATGCTCCCGGTGCAGCCGCTCCGCCAGGTCCAGCACGGCCGCATGGGTGGCCTGGAGGCGCGCCGCATCCCGTTGGTTGGAGGCCGTGAAGCAATGGAGGCCCCGCAGGCGGAGGTTGGGGAGGTCCTTCACCCGGGCCAGCAGCTCCGGCAGATCCTCCTCGTCCACCCCGAAGGCGGAGGGCCCCGCGCCGCCGAGGATCCGCGTGGCCTCCTCACCCGCGGCGAGGGGATGCACTCGCAGGTTCACCTCCACCGGCCCGTTGGCCAGGGCGTCCAGGCGCACCAGATCCTCCCAGCCCTCCGCCTGCACCCGCACACCCAGGCGCAGGGCCAGGGCCAGCTCCTCGGTGCGCTTCCCGGGACCCGCATAGAAGGTGCGACCCGGCGGCAGGTGGAGCGACGACACGCGCGCCAGCTCACCGCCACTGGCGCAGTCGAAGCTCAGCCCCTCCGCCGCCAGCGCGGCGAGGAGCACGGGATGGGGGTTCGCCTTCACGGCATAGGCGAGCCGCACCCGCGGGGGCAGCACGGCCCGGAGGCGGCGGGCCTGGGCCACGGCTTCCGCGGCGCGGTAGACGAAGACCGGGGTGCCATGGCGCTCCGCCAGGCGGGCCAGTTCCAGATCGGTGAAGGGGAAGGCGCGGGTGGCCTCGGCCAGCAGGGTCATGCGGGGCTCCAGAAGGGCGCGAGGCGCTTCACGCCCTCGGTGATCTGTTCAGGCCGGGCGGCGAAGCTGAGTCGGGCGTGGGCATTTCCCCCTGCGCCGAAGGCGAGGCCCGGCACCAGCACGACGCCGGCTTCATCCCGTAACCGCAGGCAGAAGGCCATGGGGTCGGCCAACGCCGCTTCCGGCAGGGGCACCCAGTGGTAGAAGGCGCCGGCGGGGGGCTGCAGGTCCGCGCCGAGGTGCGCCCGCCAGGCGGTCCGCAGGGCCTCGAAGCGCTGGGCCACTTCCTGTCGCGCCGCCGCCAACACCTGATCCGAGCGCTCGATGAGGGCCGTGGCCGCCCGCTGGGAGGGTGCGGCGGTGGCGGTGACGGCGAAGGCATGCACGGTGCGGACAGGGGCCAGCAGGTCCGCGGGGCCCACCAGCCAGCCCACGCGCAGGCCGGGGGCACCCCAGCCCTTGCTCACACTGGAGCTGACGAGGGCCCGGTCCGTGACCTCCCGCAGGCTCGGGGGACGCACGCCGAAGTGGAGCTCCCGGTAGACCTCGTCCGAGATCAAGAGGACACCCCGCGCCTCGCAGAGGTCGGCGATGCGGGCGAGGTCCGCCGCCGTGGCGCCGCCACCCGTGGGGTTGGAGGGATGGTTGAGCACCGCCAGCTTCGCGCGGGGGGCGGCGGCCAGGGCCTCGGCGAAGCGGTCCGCATCCAGGGCGAAGCCCCGGGCGGCGTCCAGCCCGTAGGGCACGGGCTCGGCCGAGGCCAGGCGGGCCACGGCGGCGTAGGCGGGGAAGCCGGGATCCGGCACCAGCACCTGATCCCCGGGATCCAGGTACGCCTGGGCCACGGCGAAGAGGCCCTCCTCGCTGCCGCAGGTGACGAGCACCTCCTCGGGATGGGCCCCATGGAAGGCGGCCAGGGCCGCCCGGAGGGCGGGCAGCCCAGCGTTGGGCCCGTAGGCGCAGACGCCCGCCTCCGCCGCGAGGCTGCGGCGTGCGGGCTCCGGCAGGGCCCAGGTGGGCTCGCCCAGCCCCAGGGGGATGGCGTCCGCCGGCGCGCCCTCGCTCAGCACCCGGATGGGGCTGGGGCGAAGGGCGCCGAGGCGGGCGGCGGGTCGCAGGGTCACCGCAGCGCCTCCTCCAGGGCCGTGGCCGTGTCCGTCTTAGCATCCCGGATCTTCACGATCATGGCCGCGCCGAGCTGGAGGCCCTGCTCGCGGGCCCAGGCGCTGCCTGCAGGCCGGGAGCCCGGAACCACCACCGCGCCCTCGGGCACCTCACCCTTCCAGGTGCACTCGTTCACGAGATCGTACACCGTGGTGCCGGCGGTGAGCACCACGCCGGGGGCCAGCACAGCGCGGCGGCGCACGCGCACGCCCTCGAAGACCCCGGCCAGGGCGCCGATGAAGGCCTCGTCCTCCACGATCACGGGGCGGGCCCCCGCGGGCTCCAGCACGCCACCGAGTTGAGCCCCGGCGCTCAGGTGCACCCGCTTGCCCACCTGGGCGCAGGACCCCACCAAGGCGTGGCTGTCCACCATGGTGCCCTCGTCCACGTAGGCGCCCACGTTCACATAGGCCGGGGGCATCACCACCACGCCCTTGGCGAGGAAGGCGCCGCGACGCACGGCGCTGCCCCCGGGCACCAGGCGCACGCCCTCCGAGAGGGCGAAGCGCCGGGGCGGATAGGCCGTCTTGTCGATGGCCGGCGCGCCCCAGCCGTGCATCTCCTGCATCTGGGTGGCCCGGAAGCCCAGGAGGATGGCCCGCTTGATCCAAGTCTGCACCTCCCATCCGGACTCCCGGGGCCAGGCCACCCGGAGGGCGCCCGTCTCCAGGCCCTGCAGCAGGGCGGCGTGGGCGGAGGCGAAGGTGGGATCGCCGAGCACGTCGGCGTCGGCGCGATCGTAGAAGTCGGAAAGTTCAGCCAGGGCGATCACGCGGCCTCCAGGGCGGACACGGCCGCGAGTGCTTCGCGCAGCTTGGCGCGGGTGGTGGCGGCGGCGGGCACGAGCGGCAGGCGCATCGCGTCGCCGCAGATCCCCAGCTCCTGCAGCAGTGCCTTCAGGGGGATGGGGTTCGATTCCAGAAAGAGGGCATCCATGATGGGCAGCAGCTGGGCGTTCAGGGCCGCGGCCTCGGGCCGGCCCGCGCGGGCCGCTTCCACCAGCCGCTTGGTGGCCCGCGGCAGGGCGTTGCCCAGCACGCTCACGAGGCCCGTGGCCCCCACGGCGAGGCTGGCCACGGCCAGGCCGTCGTCGCCGGAGAGCAGCGTCTTGCCCGCCGGCAGCGTTCGGGCGATCTCCCCGATCTGGGCGAGGTTGCCGCTGCTCTCCTTCACGGCCACCACGGCGGGGTTCTCCCAGAGGCGCAGGAGGGCGGCCGGGGTCAGGTTCAGCCCCGTGCGGCCGGGCACGTTGTAGGCGATGAGGGGCAGGTCTGGAGCCGCCTCGGCGATGGCCCCGTAGTGGGCCACCAGGCCGTCCACCGTGGGCTTGTTGTAGAAGGGCGTCACCACCAGGGCGCCCTGGGCGCCGAGGGCCTGGGCCCGGGCGGTCCAGGCGGCCGCCTGGCGGGTGGCGTTGGAGCCGGTGCCCACCACCACGTTCCGCCCCTGGGCCTCCTCGAGGGTGGCGGCGATGAGGAAGTCGCGCTCCGACTCCACCAGCGTGGCGGCCTCGCCCGTGGAGCCCAGCACCACGAGCGTGTCGACGCCGCCCTGCACGCAGTGGCGCACGAGGCGGCGGAAGGCGGGGAGGTCCACCGTGTCGGTGGGGGTGAAGGGGGTGGCCAGGGCCACCGCGAGTCCAGTGAGGTCGATCATCGGGGGTCTCCGAACACGAAAAGGGGATCCAGCAGTTCCGAGGCGAGGTCGTCGAAGGTGAAGCAGCCTTTGCGGCCGTGGAGCCACTGGGCGGCGCGAACCGCCCCGGCGCCGAAGACGCCGCGGCTGCGGGCATGGTGCTCCAGGCGCAGGGTCTCGGCTTCGCCATCGAGGCCCAGCACGTGGGTGCCCGGATCGGTGCCGGCCCGCAGCACGCCCACGCTGAGCTGGTGCGGCGCGATGGGCCCCTCCGGGTTCTCCACCCAGGTGGTCTTGCGGGGGCAGCCGGCCATCACGGCGTTCACCAGGCGCAGGGCCGTGCCGCTGGGGGCATCGGCCTTCATCCGGTGGTGGGACTCCAGCAGCCAGGGATCCAGCTCCGGCGCCAGCTCCGCGTAGCGGCCCAGCACCGTGGCGAGGCGCGCCATGAGGGCCACGCTCAGGCTGAAGTTGGGGGCCGTGAGCACGCCAATGCGATCGCCCACCCGCGTGGGAAGGTCCGCCAGGGCCCAGCCCGTGGCCCCGATGACCAGATCGGTGCCCGTGGCCAGGGCCCAGTCCAGGTGCGCAGCCACGGCCTCCCCCTTGGAGGCGTCGATGGCCACGTCCACAGGCTCGGTGGGCAGCTCGCCGCGCCCCGCCATCCAGGCGAAGGTCACCGCCTCCGGCGCCGCGGCGGCGATGGCCTGGGCCAGGCGGCCCCGACCGAAGATCCCCACGCGCAGCGGGCTCACGAGGCGCTCCCGGCCAGCAGGGGCTCCTGGAGGAGCACGGTGTGGAGGCGGGTGAGGGCGCGGGTCGCGTCCCCCGCCGCCACCACGAGGCTCAGGTTGATCTCGTTGGCGCCCATGCTGATCATCTCCACGTTCAGGTCGCCCAGGGCCCCGAAGAGGATCCCGGCGATGCCCGGGGTGGCCCTGAGGCGTTCCCCAACCACGGCCACCAGGGCCCGATCCGCGGCCACCGTGACGGTGGCGAAGGTCCGGAGCTCCGTGAGGAGCGGGTCGAGCGCCACATCCGCATCCACTGTGAGGGAGACACTCACCTCGGCGGTGGCGATGAGGTCCACGCTCACCCGGTGGCCAGGGCCGTCACCGGGCGGCCCGTGGCCACGGTGCCCGTGATGGTGGTGAAGGCCCCGTTCGGCCGCTGGGTGTGGCGGACGGTCACGGGGATGTCCGCCTCCACCGCGGGCTGGATGGTGGCGGGGTGCAGCACCTTGGCCCCGAAGGCCGCCAGCTCCGCCGCCTCCGCGAAGCTCAGCTCCGCGATGGGCTGGGCTTCGGGCACCACCCGGGGATCGCAGGTGAGCACGCCTTCGACATCGGTCCAGATCTGCACCTCGGTGGCCCCGAGGGCGGCGCCGAAGAGGGCCGCGCTGTAGTCGCTGCCGCCCCGGCCCAGCGTGGTGGTGAGGCCGTCCGCGGTGGCCCCGATGTAGCCCTGGGTGACCACGGCGCGGCCCGGCCCCAGCTTCGGCCGCAGCTCGTCGGCCGCGCGGAGACGGATGCCCTCGGGTTGCGGCTGGGCCTCACCGAAGCGGGCATCCGTGAGGAGCACGGTGCGGGCGTCCACCCGCGCCGCGCCGAACCAGGCCGCGAAGAGGAGGGTCGAGAGGCGTTCGCCAAAGGCCGCGATGGCATCCAGACTGCGCGGGCTCAGCTCCCGCAGGAGGGCCACACCCCGGAGCCGAAGCTCCAGCTCGCCGAAATGATCGATGAGGGCCAAGTCCAGGTCATCGGGCACCGCGCCGCCGAAGAGGTCCTCCGCGGCCGCGCGATGGTGGGCCCGCACCTGGGCGAGACCGTCCATGGCGGCGGGCAGGTCCCCCGACTCCGCGGCCCGGGCCATGGCGAAGAGGGCGTTGGTGGTCTTGCCCATGGCCGAGAGCACCACGAGCGGGGCCTGATCCAGTCGCTCCCGGACAAGGGAACCCACCTGGCGCATGCAGGTGGCATCGGCCACGGAGGAACCGCCGAACTTCATGACGATCATGCCGCACCTCCATGGATCGCCACGCTGGCCGCGTGGCTCCTGCTCGCCCGTGGCTCGCAGAACTGGAGCCTCCCTGTGCGGCACCCCTGCGGAGCCGAACTGCGTTCGGTGGCCCTTCGCTCCTGCTTCGGCCTCACTGGAGCACCTCAGCCTGGAGCACGCCCTGGGCCACGGCCAGTTCCGCATTCAGCAGGGAGCCCCCCGCCGCGCCGCGGTGGGTGTTGTGGCCCAGCAGGGAGAACTTGATGCCCAGCAGCGGGCAGGGGCGGATGCGGCCCACGTGCACGCTCATGCCGCCATCGGCCTCCACATCGCGGCGCACCTGGGGGCGATCCTCCGCCGTGTGCAGGCGGATGGGCACCTCCGGCGCCGTGGGCAGGCCCAGCCGCTGCGGCAGGGGCTTCCACGCCGCCAGGGCCTCGCGCACCTGGGCCACGCTCGGGTTGCCGCGGACCTTCACGCTCACGGCCTCGGTGTGCCCTTCCACCACGGGCACCCGGTGGCACAGCGCGGACACCGTGAGGGCCGCGGGCGTCACGGCCCCCTCGCCGAAGGTGCCCAGGAGCTTGGGCGTCTCCTCCTCGACCTTCTCCTCCTCGTTGCGGATGAAGGGGACGACGTTGCCGAGGATGTCCAGGGAGGCCACGCCGGGGTAGCCGGCGCCGCTGATGGCCTGGAGGCTCGTCATCATCACGGCCTCGAGGCCGAAGGCCGCCTGAAGCGGGGCGAGGGCCATCACGAGCACCGTGGCGGTGCAGTTGGGGTTGCAGATGATGCCGCCCTCCCACCCGCGGCGCTCCCGCTGCACCGCGAGGAGCCCCAGGTGCTCGGGGTTCACCTCGGGCACGAGGAGGGGCACGTCTTCGGCCATGCGGAAGGCGGAGGCGTTGGAGAAGACCAGGGCGCCGGCCTGCGCGAAGGCGGGCTCCAGCTCCGCAGCGGGGCCGCTGTCCAGGGCGCTGAAGACCACGGGCGAGAAGGCGGTGGCGGGCTCGCCGGGCACGAGCACCTGGTCGCCCAGGCCGCCGTAGGGTTCGCCTTCGATGCGCCAGGCGCAGGCCTCGCGGTAGGACTTCCCGGCGCTGCGCTCGCTGGCGGCCAGGTGCTGGATCCGGAACTGGGGGTGCTGGGCCAGGCGCTGCACGAAGCGCTGACCGACGACGCCGGTGGCGCCCAAGACGGTGACGGGAATGCGGGACATGGGGTTCCTTGGGAAGGCGGGGCCACGCTGGGGATTCCAGCGGGCCGAACGATCATGCGAGGGAAGGTGGGATCAGTCGGCGGCGACGAGGTGTTTTCGGGCCCGGGGCCCGCCGCGTTTCTTGCCGAGGAAGTGCCGGCCCAGCTCCACCAGGAGGTCGATGCCGGCCATGAGGTCCTCGAGGGTCAGATGTTCCTCGGGCGTGTGGGCCACGGTGATGGAGCCGGGCCCCACCAGCACCACGGTGCGGTCGGGGATGAGCTGCCGGAGCTGCGGGGCGTCCGACCCGAAGGGCATGGGCGCCTGCGCGAAGCCCGGCACTGCCGGGTAGGTGTCCCAGGGCTCCGCCAGCTTGCACTCCACCAGGCCCTCCGCCGGCTGGGTGGCTTCGAGGGCCGCTTTGAAGCGGGTGCCCGGCACCGTGCGGGCCAGCAGGTCGGCGCTGGCATGGGAGCTCACTACGTTGGTGGCCTCCCCGCCCCGCATGAGGCCCAGGTTCCAGATCTCGGGGCCCAGGTCGGGGTGCACCGGCAGGGTCGCCCCGCGGAGCCGCGTGAGCCAGTCGATGAGGGTCCAGCTGGCGCTGCTGCCCAGCTCCGGGGACCCGCTGTGGGCGCTGCGGCCCACGCAGCGGAGGCACCAGTGCTCCACACCCCGCTGACCGGCCGCCAGCTTCAGCTCCGTGGGCTCGCCGTTGATGAGGGCCACGCACTCCGCGAAGCGGTCCTTCAGGGCGGCGGCGCTGGCGGCGCCGGCGCTGTCGGTCTCCTCCCCGGCCACCCCCAGCCACGCGAAACCCCCGAGTCCCTCCTCCTGCAGGCGCTGGATGGCCATGAGCTGGGCCACGATCTGACCCTTGGCATCGCAGGTCCCCCGCCCCCACACCGCGCCATCCCGCACCACGGGGGCGATGTAGGGCGGCACCGTGTCGAGGTGGGTGCTGAAGAGCAACCGGGGCTTGCCCCAGGTGGCGAGTACGTTGCAGCGGCCATCGCCCAGGGGGTGGAGCTCCACCTTGTCGGCGCCCGCCTCCCGCAGGTAGGTGGTGAGGACCGTGGCCAGCTCGGTTTCACGGCCACTGGTGGAATCCACCTGGCACAGGCGCACGAGCCAATCCTGGGCCTGGCGGGCGGCGGCGTTGGTGGTTCGCGTGAACATGGTGAGGACCTCCGGGTCAGGAGGTCCTCGAACCAAGCCCCGGGGGCATGCGCCCGTGGCTTCGTCCTCAGGCACTTCGCTCGGGGGGTCCCGGGCGACAGCCGAGGGGTGTTAGCCCCATCGTCCAAGGTCCGCGGTCGATCCCCCGCTTCCCCTTCGGCGATCCTCCCCTTTCACCCGCCATCTCCGGATGGTCGTCCTCCGGCGGGCTACTGATGGGGACCGCTCCTCCATCGGTGGTTCCACGGTGGCACGAGCTGGGGGCAGTGGACAAGCGGGTTTTCAAGATTGCCGATGGATCATCGGTATCAAACCCAAGGATTTCATGATTTGGGATTCAATTTTGAATTCAGCCGATGATGGCCGTCGATCCGTCGGGTCAGGGGGTGCCCATTCCCTCCCGGGGATAGACTTCCTTCACGCCCCCATCCAGCCGGATCTCCAAGCCCCGCCGGAAGGACTTGGCTTCGGCCTCGCCGCCGTAGCCCCACCACTGGAGGCGGAAGGTGCGGGCATCCTGCCATCCCAGCATCTGGAAGGAGCTGGAGCGCACCTGTTTTTGCAGCGGGCCCAGCCAGCGCTCCAGGCTGCCGCGCACGGGCCCACCCTCCAGTCGGAAGAGCTTCACCTGGGCGGCGTCCGCCGCGGTCCACTCCGTCACCAGCAGGTGCTTCCCATCCGGGCTGAAGCAGGCATCCGCATGGCGCGCGTAGCCGAGGAGGCGCGACGTGCCGCCCCCCTTCAGATCCATGAGCAGCAAGGCGTGGGCACTCTTCAGCGTGGCTTCCCCGGGCTGTGCACCCACGTGCACCAGCAGCCAGCGGCCATCGGGGCTGCGTAGGGTCTCCGCAGGCCCTGGAAAGGGCGCGGGGGAGGTCGCGAGGGGGGCTTCCTGGATCTGGGGTGGTGGGAGGAAGGGGATCATCGGAGCCATTCTTGCAGCAAGGCCTCCCCAGCGGGCCATTCTCCATAGCCGGAGGCGGTGTTCAGGTGCCCCGCCCCGCGCGCCAGGGTGAAGGCGGAGCCCCAGGACTCCGCAAACCCGCGGGCCACCGCCTCAGCGAGATAGGGGTCATTGTCCGAAGCCACGATGCGGCTGGGGAAGGGCAGGCGCAGGCGGGGGATGGGTCCGAAGTCCCGCAGGACGTCCGGCGCCCCCTCGCGCACCACGTCCGCCGGGGCCACCAGCAGGGCGCCGCGGATGGGCCGCTGGAAGGCGGAGGCCCAATGCACGATGGCCAGGCAGCCCACGCTGTGCCCCACCAGCACGGGGGGGGTCTGGGTCTCCCGCCAGCTGCTCGCCAGGGCATCCTCCAGGGCATCCACCCAGGCTTCCCGGTGGGGGAAGTCCCAGTTGGGCATCTCCACGCGGAGCGCGCCCTTGATGCGGGATTCCCAGAGGCTCTGCCAGTGACCGGGCCCCGAGTTCTGCCACCCGGGCACCATGAGGACGGGTTGGGACATCGGCACCTCCGACGGGGGACTTCAGATGATCAGGAGACCCCCCAGGCCTGGCGCTTCCGCAGGGTGCGGAGGCCATGATTCAGGATCCACTGGGTGTGGGGATGGGGCGTGGCCTCCCAGGCCCGGGCCAGCTCCAGCACCCAGGCGGGCTGATCCTTGCTGGCGTCGTTGATCCAGTTGGCCACGGAGGTCTGCACGTAGCGGCTGGGGTCGGCCTTGAGGTGGTCGAGGATGGCGCGGGCCAGCTCCGGTTGCTGCTTCAGGGCCTGCAGGTGGGTGCACCACACGCCGCGGGGGCGGGTCACCTCGGAGACGAAGCGGCGCACGTTCTCATCCGCGGCCCGGGCCTCCCGCTCCAGCAGGGTGAGGCCCTCGGGCAACTGCGCCGCCAGGTGGGGCCGGAAGGCCATCCAGGCATACTCCCGCACGCCGAAGTGGGCGTCCGCGGCGAAAGGCCGCAGTTGCGCCAGGCGCTTCTCCAGGGGGCGCTTGGAGCCCAGGCCCACCATCATCGCGGCCCAGATGCGCACGGAGTCGGAGGGATGCTCGGCGAGGCCCTCGAAGAGGTCCGCATGGCGATCCAGGAGGTAGAGGCCGATGGCCTCCACCCGGCGGGTGATGGGCATGGCCCGCACGAGCTGGAGCCAGGACTGGTCGGGGGCCTTCGCGCCCTCTTCCCGCAGGAGGTGGGTGAGGAGGGCGCCCATGTCGAGGGCCAGCCACTCCTGCAGGTTGGCGCTGGCCTCCTCGCCCCGCTCCAGGGCCTTGAGGCGCGCCGCGGTGATCTTCGCCTTGCTCATTTCTTCCCCTTCCGCGGCGGCACGAGGCCATCCACGAGGTGGTGCACGTAGCCGCTGAGATCCGAGACGCCCGCCACCGCCGCGGGCGTGGCCCGCAGCAGCTGGAAGTAGCCCGCGTAGGCCGCATAGGCCAGCAGCGCCTTCTGCTTGGCCTCGGCGTCCGCCAGGCCCAGGGCCTTGAAGCTCTCCACGCCCAGGGCGAGGCGCTCCTCGCTCACCCGGCGGAGGAAGGGCTGCACCCGCGGGTCCTCGCTGCTGGCGGAGAGGGCCGCGAAGAGGAGGCCGTTCTCCTGATCCTCGAAGGCCGAGAAGAGCAGCACGCGCAGCCGGCGCTCGGGATCGGGAACGCCGCTCCAGCGCGCCACCACCGCCTTCCCCTGATCCTCGGCCCAGGCCTTGAGGGCCTCCTTCACCAGGTGGTCGCGGTTCTCGAAGTGCCAGTAGAAGGACCCCTTGGTCACCCCGATCTCCCGGGCCAGGGGCTCCACCGCCACGGCCTGCACCCCCTCCCGGATGATCAGGTTCAGGGCGGCACGGATCCAATCCTGGGAGGTCAGGGGGCCCTTGGGCCCGGACTTGGCCGCCGCCTTCGAACGGCGGGGGGCTTTCACCGGAGCCTTGGCGGGTGCTTTGGGGGGCATGGGAGATCCAGGAGCGGGGACCGGAAGCCCCCCTCCACGTTACCGCAGGTAAGTGGGCGGAGGAGGGTTGACGTGCGGTGGCGAATGGCTACCATACGTTAGCGTACGGTTTTGGATACGCAACCGTATGGATGGAGACCCCATGAGCCTCGCCCTCACCCTCGCCCAGGAGCACCACCCCGTGCTCAGCGCCGCCCGCCAAGCCGGCGGCTGGATGCTCCAGGCCACCGGCTGCCTGCTGCTGGCGGACTTCCTCTCCGGCCTCGCCCACTGGGCGGAGGACGCCTACGGCGAGGCCACCTGGCCCGTGGTGGGCCCCCACATCATCGCCCCCAACCTCCTCCACCACCGGGATCCCCGGGCCATGACCCGCCAGTCCTGGCTCCGCAACATCGACATCCCCTTCGTGCTGGGGACCCTGGTGCTCCTGGCCGTGGGCCTCTCCGGCCACCTCACCTGGCGCTGGGTGCTCACCGTGAGCCTGCTGGTGATGACCAACCTCGTCCACCGCTGGGCCCACCAGACCCCCGCGGAGAATGGCCGCCTCCTCACCCGTCTCCAGGCCACGGGCCTGATCCAGAGCCGGGCCGCCCATGCCGCCCACCACCGCATGCCCCGCACCAGCCACTACTGCGCCCTCACGAACTTCGTGAACCCCGTGGTGGAGCGCCTGGGGCTGTGGACGAAGCTGGAGCGCCTCATCTTCCGGCTCACCGGCGTGGCCCGCCGGGTGGAACGCCCCCAGGCCGCGTGATCCCGTGCGCCGGCTCCGCCCCTCCCTCCTCCTCGCCCTTGCGTGCTTTGCCGTGGCGGGCTGGGCCTCGGCCTGGTTCGGCCGCGCCTTCCTCCGCCAGTTCTGCACCGCCTCCCTCGGCCTTGGCCACTAAGGAGCCCCCGTGAACCGACGCCTCGCCCTGCCCCTCTGCCTCGCCCTGCTCGCCGGGGGCTGCATGAAGCCCACCACCGTGACCCGGCGCAGCAGCCTCATGACCTACCTCTATCCCAAGGCCCAGGCCGCCCCGGCCCCCAACCCCCAGGGGGTGCGGCTCCAGGTGCCCCTACGCATGGGCATCGCCTTCGTGCCCACGGGGAACACCTGGAGTCACGAGGAGCGGTCCCTCACCGGCATCCAGGAGAAGCCCATGCTGGACATGCTCCGCACGGCCTTCAAGGACAAGCCCTGGGTCGGGGAGATCAAGGCCATCCCCACCACCTACCTGCGGCCCGACGGGGGCTTCGACAACCTGGACCAGGTCACCCGCATGTTCGGCGTGGACGTGGTGGCCCTCGTGAGCGTGGACCAGATCCAGCACTCGGACCCCAAGTGGTACAGCTTCGCCTACCTCAGCATCGTGGGCGCCTTCGTGCTGCCGGCCGACAAGAACAGCACCTCCACCCTCATCGATGCTGCGGTCTTCCACGTGCCCAGCCGCACCTTCCTCCTCCGCGCCCCGGGTCAGAGCTCCGTGAAGGGCAGCACCACCGCGGTGGCCCAGGCGGAGCTCCTGCGCCGGGATGCCGGCGAGGGCCTGAAGCTCGCCATGGCGGACCTGGCCAAGAACCTGGATGCCGAGGTGGGGGCCTTCAAGGCCGAGGTGGCCGAGGGCAAGCGCACGGATGTGGACCTGGTGGACAAGCAGGGCCAGAGCCTCCGCGGCACGGGCGGCAAGGGCTGGGGGGGAAGCTTCGGCCTCCTGGAGGTCGGGGGTGCGGCCCTCCTGCTGACCGCCTTCCGCCGCCGCCGGCCGTGAGCCCCTGGGACCTCACCCCGGGGGCCCTCAATGAGCCCTGGCGCCTCTGGACGGGCCACCTCGCCCACTGGGACCTGGCCCATGCCGCCGTGAACCTGGGGGCCTGCGCCCTGCCCCTGGCGCTCCTGGAGACCCCCACCCGGCGCCGGCTCCTCCGAGCGGTTCCCCTGGCCCTACCCTGCCTCAGCCTGCTCCTCCTCCCCTGCCTCGCCGACCGGCCCTACCGGGGGGCCTCGGGCCTCGCCTGCCTGCTGTGGGTGGCGGCGGCCTTCCCCCTGGCCCGGGCCCGGCGCTGGCCCGAGGCGATGGTGCTGGGCCTGGGCGCCTGGGCCAAGGTGGGCGTGGAAGGGGCCCGGGGGGTCCACCCCCTGGGCGGGGCCACCGGGTGGGAGGGGCTGCCCGCCGCCCACGCCCTGGGGGCCGTCCTGGGCCTGGCCTGGGGCGTACACTGGTGGGCCAGGAGCACCCCATGTCGTCCCTCGTCGTTGCCGGCCGCACCTTCCAGAACCGCCTGATCCTCGGCACGGGGAAGTACAAGGACTTCGCCACCATGCAGGCCTGCTACCGGGCGGCGAAGGTGGACATGGTGACGCTGGCCGTGCGCCGCTTCGACCTCAACGCTCAGGGCGAGGACAACATCCTCAACTGGATCCCCAAGGACATCGCCCTGCTGCCCAACACGGCCGGCTGCTACACGCGGGAGGAGGCCCTGCGCGTGAGCCGCCTGGCCCGCGAGGCCCTGGACACCCCCTGGATCAAGCTGGAGGTCATCGCCGATCCCCAGAGCCTCTACCCCGACAACGAGGAGACCCTGGAGGCCGCGAAGATCCTCGTGAAGGAGGGCTTCACGGTGCTGCCCTACGTGAACGCCGATCCCATCCTCGCCAAGAAGCTGGCCGACGTGGGCTGCGCCGCCGTGATGCCCCTTGGGAGCGCCATCGGCTCGGGCCTGGGCGTGCAGAACCCCTACGTGCTCATGCTCATCCGCCAGGTGCTGGAGCCCTACGGCCTGCCCATGATCGTGGACGCCGGCGTCGGCACCCCCAGCGACGCCACCCTGGCCATGGAGCTGGGCGCCGACGCCGTGCTCCTCAACACCGCCGTGGCCGAGGCCGGCGCGCCCGTGAAGATGGCCGAGGCCATGGACCTCGCCGTGCGCGCCGGCCGCCTCGCCTTCGAGAGCGGCCGCATGGCCCGCCGGCTCACCGCCAGCGCCAGCAGCCCGATGGTGGGGCTGGTCGGGAAATGACCTGCCGAATCTCGGGTTTGGTTCCCGTCATGCTGGGGTCTGCTGCCATCGCTGCACCTCATATCCAAAGACCCGCATGGGAGGTTCGGCCCCTGTCGATCGCCCTGGGTTCCCCGGATTCTCATGGGTCCCGGGAATTCCTAACTCTCCGCTGGAAGTGCGAAGAGCTTGGGGACATTACGCTAGTGCCCTGCCCAAGCCTTGAACGTGATCAGCAGGTAGTCGGCCTGAAAGTCGGCGATTCAACGGTTCGGATTTGGGCGCTTGAAGAGCAAACCAATCCTCTGAGCAACATCTTCGGAGGGCTCCCCTGGCCGACCCAACCCCTAGTTAGTGGCCCAGGCGATGAGCCAACGTTGCGAAGAATCCGCACGGGAGCCTGGGAGGTTTTCCATCTGAGATGGGAGACTCCCTACCAGGGCTACACCCCGAAGGGACATCTGCTATTCGCCCGTCACAGCCCATCAGGCACCTGGAGAGCCTTTGGCTTCCTGGGGGATGACTGCACGGTCATCGCAGTTTCATCTCAGGAACTCAAGCTACGCGCTACAGGGAGCACTCGGATGCCCCCAGAGGGCACAGTCAAGGACTGGAGTCAGTCCATTCTGCTCAGCGTGGCCGGAGATCGGATCTACCTCTCCACGCGCCCCCTGACCCTGAAGGACCAGTGAGGGGGCCTGCCGGAGGGACAGTGGCCCCTAGGCCATCCCCTCCACCGCCCGCACCGCCGCCGCCCGCTGCCAGAGCCGGGTGGTGATGTTCACGAGCACGATGAGCTGCATCAGGAGGAAGACCTTCCCGGTGGACTCCGGTGCCAGGCGCATCCAGAGGGCGAGGAGGGCCACGGTGAGGCCCAGGCGCAGGCCCACGAGGGCCACGTAGGTGACGTAGAGGCGGAGGGTCACCCGGCGGAAGGTGCGCAGGGCCAGCTTGAAAATGCCCCGCTCCCCGCGGAGCACGGCCTTGGCCTGGGCCAGGTCGAACCAGGCGCGGACGAAGGTCATGAGCAGCCCCGCGAAGGCGAGCCCCGCCCACAGGGCGTAGTCGGAGGTCCGCTCATTGGGGGAGGCTTCCAGCCCGTTGCTCCACTTCACGAGCAGGGCGAAGATCCCGCCCACCAGGGCGAAGGGGAGGAGGGAGGTGAGCGTGAGCCGCACCAGGCGCCAGAAGGCCCCGCCGCAGGCGTGGAAGAACTCGCCCGTGGTCAGGCGGTTCTGGGTCCCATAGGTGGCATACACCCCGCCCGTGATGAAGAGCAGAAAGATGAACCACACGAGGAGCTGGGCGCCGCTGGCGGCGAAGAGCGCCTCCTGGGGGATCTCGGGGGAGCTGAGGAGCTCCGCGAAGGTGCCCACATCAAAGCCCTGCACCAGGGCGGTGGAGGCCTTGCTGTGGTTCAGGATCCCGCCGAAGGCGGTGCGCGCGGGGAGGCTGGCCAACCACGCGAGGATCAGCGACACGCCCAGGATCCAGGCGATGAGCCGGGGGTGGCTGAGCACCCGGGCGAGGGCGGAGGGGGAGGTCGATGGGTGGGTCATCACGGACTCCTAAACCAGCCACGCCAGCAGCTGGGAGGCCCACTGGGAGATCGTCATCCAGTAGGTGCCGAGCTTCGAGGTGGCGCGGGTGTCCGCCTTCACCACGTAGCTGTCGTTGAAGCGATTGAGGTCGAGCAGGATGGCCTGGTCCGGGTTGATCTCCACGGAGACCAGCTTCGCGGGGCGGACCCACTCCCAGCGGCGCCAGCGGTCCTGCCCATCCCAGGACTCCTTCACCACCTCGCCATTGTCGAAGGTGGCCACGAGGGTCACGGGGTACACGAAGTCCCCCTTGCGGTGCACCATGGCCTCGCTGCGGTAGGAGACCGCCCCCTTGCCCGCATCCGCACCCGAGGCGGCGTACCAGTCCGCCCGTTCGACATTGACCTTGCGCACGCGGTAGTCCAGGCGCGCGGTGCCCTTCACGGCCTGGTTCCAGAACCAGTCCAGGTTCTGCCCCGCCACCTCGTTCACGGTGGCCATGAAGTCCTCCTCCGTGGGGTGCTTGAAGCGGAAGCGCATGAAGTAGACCCGAAGGGCCTCCTGCACCTTGGCCTCCCCGATGAGGTGCTCGAGGGTGAGGAGCACGGTGGCCGTCTTCCCGTAGGTGGTGCCCCCGTAGGCGTTGCCGGTGGCGTACTGCCAGCCGTTGCGGGTCATGGGATCGAAGTCGGCCACGCCGCTGTAGGACAGGCGCTGGAGGGACCGACCTCCGGCCGTGGCGAAGGGGAAGTTCAGCACGCCGGTGGTCCGGCCGTAGAGCGCATCGAGGACCTTCACCTCGCTGTAGCTGTTGAGCCCCTCATCGAGCCAGGCGTCCTCGAACTCGTTGGTGCCCACCATGCCGTACCAGTACTGATGGCCGAACTCGTGCTCCGTGACCAGCTCCGGCAGCATCGCACCCTTGGGCATCTTCCAGCTGGTGCCGCAGGTGATGAGCATGGGGTACTCCATGCCCCCGGCCCCATCGGCGCCATGGGGGGGATCCACCACGGTGATCTGGGGGTAGGGGTAGGGCCCGTACCATTCCTCGAACTTCTGCATGGTGCCCTTCAGCGCCTGCAGGTAGCGGGCTGTGGAGGGGGCCCGGCCCGCCTGCATGAGCACGCGGATGTGCTTCTTCCCCGAGGGCAGGAGCACATCGTCCTCCGTCACCACGTAGCGGGGATCCGCCGTCCAGGCGAAGTCGTGCACGTCCTCCGCCCGGGCGGTGACGGTCTTCGTGCCATCCCCGTTCACCTTTTCGGAGGTCACCACGCCGGTGGAACCGAAGTGGTAGGAGGCGGGGAGCGTCAACTTCACATCGTAGGTGCCGTAGTCGGCGAAGAACTCGGTGGAGGCGTGGAACTGGTGGCAGTTCCACTGGCCCTTCCAGAACACCCCCACCTTGGGGAACCACTGGCCGGCCATGAGGAAGTCCCGCTTGTAACCCGTGCGGGCGATCACCTCGGGGAAGGTGGCCTTGAAGCCGATCTTGAAGGTGATGGAGGCCCCCGGTGCCACCGGCTTGGGCAACTTCACCTCCACCACGGTGCGGTCGTCGGGGTTGCCATCATCCGGGCGGATGAACTGCAGCTGACCCTTGAGGTCCCCCATCCCCTCCACCTCGAAGGACTGGATCTCCTGGGAGCCCGTCTTCTTGGCATCCCAGCCACTGTTGCCCCCGAAGTCGCGGGAGCCGTCGCGGTGGGCCTCCTTGATCCAGGTGGCCTTGGGCTGGAAGCCGTTCAGGTAGAGGTGGAAGGGGAAGCGGTCCAGGGCCTGCCCCGTCTTGTTGACGTAGGTGAGCGTCTCCAGGGCCGTGACGGTGTGGGCTTTGGGATCGTAGGTGCCCTCGATGCGATAGGCCACCACCCGGTCGGAGAGGGGTGGGGAGCCCGCAAGGAGGGGCAGCATCGCCCCGGCCAGGAGGGCCAGGGGGCGGAACAGGCACACGGACCATCGGGTCATGCAGACCTCCGGCGAGAACAGGGGGGACGTTGGACTTGAGGCTAACGGGCCAGGCCCCCAGGTGGGTTAGGAGATTTCCTCCGGCCCACAGGCCCATGGTCAGGAAACCCGGCCGGGTGGAGAATCTGGGGATGAGTCTCCCCTGCCTCGACCCCCTGGAAGCCCGCATCCTCGGGTGCCTCATGGAGAAGCAGCTCTCCACACCGGACGTGTACCCCCTCTCCCTGAACGCCCTGGTGAATGCCTGCAACCAGGCCAGCAACCGGGCCCCGGTGATGGCCGTGAGCGAGGCCGAGGTGGAGCCGGTGGTGGAGGCCCTGGTGGAACAGGGCCTCGCCGAGCGCTGGCCGGGCCGCGCCATGAAGTACGCCCACCTGGCCAAGCAGACCTGGCACCTCGCGGAGCAGGAGGCGGCCATCCTCGCCGAGCTGCTCCTGCGCGGGCCCCAGACCCCGGGGGAGCTGCGCACCAACAGCAAGCGCATGTACGCCTTCTCCGACCTCGCCGAGACGGAGGCCGCCCTCCAGAGCCTGCTGGAGTCCGAGCCCCCCCTGGTGGTCCGCCTCGCCAAGGCCCCGGGCGCCCGGGAGGCCCGGGTGGCCCACCTGCTCTCGGGCCCCGTGGATGCGGCGGCCCCCTTCGTCCCCGCGAGCGCGCCCAGCGGCGGGCGGCTGGCGGAACTGGAACAGGAAGTGGCCGATCTCAAGGCCCGGCTCGTGGACCTGCGCGCCGAGTTCGACGCCTTCAAGGGACAGTTCTGATGCATCCCCACGCCGAGCTCCTCATCCGCTTCTACGAGGCCTTCCAGCGGCGCGATGCGGCCGCCATGGGCGCCTGCTACCACGACGAGGCGGTGTTCATGGACCCCGCCTTCGGGCGGCTCAAGGCCGCGGAAGCCCGTGCCATGTGGGCCATGCTCTGCGCCCGGGCCACCGAACTGGAGCTCACCTTCGAGGTGAAGCACGCGGATGAGGGCAGCGGCGCCGTGCACTGGGAAGCGCGCTACCCCTTCTCGAAGACGGGGCGGCGGGTGCACAACGTCATCGAGGCCCAGTTCGGCTTCCACGAGGGGAAGATCCTCGCCCACCGGGACCAGTTCGACCTGTGGAAGTGGAGCCGCCAGGCCCTCGGGCTGCCTGGGATGCTGCTGGGCTGGTCGCCGTGGCTGCAGGGGAAGATCCGGGGCGATGCGCGCAAGCAGCTGGCCACCTTCATGGCGCGGGAGACTCCGCGTGCTTGACCTCCGGTGGGTCCCCCTGACTTGGGGGCTCCTGGCCCTGGCCCAGGATCCCGCCCCCAAGCGGGAGGCCACCCTCAAGCCCCGGTGGGCCCTCCGCCCCCCCTACCCGCCGAAATGCCGGGCCCAGGGCGAAGCCGGCCCCGTGCAGGCCCTGTTCCAGGTCCGGCAGGATGGCACCGTGGCTTCGGTCCGAATCCTGGAGGCACCTTCCGAAGGCCTGGCGGAGTCCGTGCAGACCGCGATCCTGAAGTGGGCCTTCGAGCCCTTCGAGCTTCCCCAGCCCGAGCAGACCCTCCAGGGTTCGATCCGGATCGTCTTCAAGCTCGAGGACTGACCTCAGTTCACCATCGGTAGCGTCAGCGGTTCCACGCGCACACCCTGGCGGGCGAGGCGGGTCTCCAGCTCATCCAGGGCGGCGCCTTCGGCCTGGAGCACGACCTTGAACGGGACTTCATCCATCTCCGCCCAGGTCTCCGCGGCCTGCTCCACCACCTCCGAGAGGAACACCCAGCCGCCCTCGGCCTCGGTGAGGACCTGGTCCGCCTCGAGGATGAGGAAGAGGAAGCCCTGCCCCTCGATCCACTCCAGGTCGTTGAAGCAGTCGTTGAGGGCATCCCAGCCCTGGCCATAGTGCGGGGGGAACTGGAGCGCCGCGGCCATTTCATCGTGGAAGCCGGCCAGGGTGCGCATGCGGGACCCCCGCAGCCAGCGCAGGGCGAAGGGGGCGTCCGTGTCCTCCCGGAGCTCCAGGGCCCAGGCCCAGGCGCGCTCCGCATCCACATCCAGGCGCAACAGCCCCGGGGCCCCCGGTCGCAGGATGTCCTCGGCCCTCATGGGCGCACCTCCGTGAAGCTGCGGTAGTGATCCCCCGTGTACCACGCCCGGCCATCGCTCCCGGTCACGAGGCGCTCAGGTCCCCGGTTGCGGCCCCGGACCCTCGGCCAGAGATCCCACTCCTGGTACCGGATGGACCGGCCCTGCGCGTCGCGCTCCGGCAGGCGGCGCTCGTAGTTGCCGAAGCGGCGGCCGCCCTCCGTGCCGGCGGGGGCCTCCCCCTGGGCCCGCACATGGGCGAGCACCTTCCGGGCCTGTTCCGGCACGCCCGTCGCTGCGGGGCTGGCAACCCGAGGTGCGGCAGGGGCTGCCTGGAGGGGGGCCGGGCTCCGGCCGCAGGCCGCCCCCAGCAGACCGAGGAGGAGCAGAACCCAGGCGCGCCCGAACGAAACCATGCCTCCAGGCTACCGGTATTGCGCAAAAGTGGCTTGGCTTGGCGGGCGATCGGGGGCAGCTTGGAGGGATGCCCAGCCGACGCACCCTCCTCCGCACCTTGGCCCTCCTGGCGGCCCTGCTGCTGCTGGCCCTGCCGGCCCTGGCGGGCCCCAAGGCCAAGGCTCCGAAGCTGGTGGTGGTCATCAGCGTGGATCAGCTCAGCGCCGAGCGGCTGGGGGCCCTCGGACCCCGCCTTACCGGCGGCCTCGCCCGACTGGTGAAGGAAGGCGTTCACTTCACCCACGCCTACCACGCCCATGCGGGCACCGAAACGGGACCAGGTCACTCCGTGCTGCTCTCGGGCCGGCACCCCGCGGCCACCGGCATTCCCGAGAACGAGTGGTTCGATGCGGGTCTCGGCCGGGAGGTTTACTGCGTGGAGGATCCCCAGTTCCCCGTGGTGGGGGCCGCCGATGCCAACGCCAGCCCCAAGAACTTCCGCGTGCGCACCCTGGGCGAGTGGCTCAAGGCGGCCGATGCGCGGAACCGCAGCTTCGCCGTGACCGGGAAGGACCGCAGCGCCATCCTCATGGCCGGGCGGAAGGCCGATGGGGTGTACTGGTGGCATCCCAAGGTGGGCTTCACCACCTCCACCTACTACGGCACTACCCTCCCGGACTGGCTCCAGGCCCACAACACCGCCGCCTTGGCGAAGCTGCAGGGCCAGACGCTCGTGTGGGAGGCCCTCGATGGCAAGCCGCGGCTCATTGAGGCGCCGGGCGGCGTGGGCCGGGGCATCCCCTTCGGCCTACCCAAGACCATCAAGGCCGCCGGGGATCCCATCGCCAAGGCGGGCCTTTTCCAAGCCTCCCCCTGGTACGACGCCACCATCCTGGAAGCGGCCGAGGTCCTGATCGAGGCCGAGCGCTTGGGTCGGGGCAAGGGGCTGGACCTGTTGGCCCTGGGCCTCTCCGGCACCGACTTCGTGGGCCACCGGTACGGCCCCGGGGGCCCCGAGATGGAGGATCAGCTCCTGCGCCTCGACCAGCTCCTGGCCGGGTTCCTGAAGCGGGTGAAGGCCCGGGATCCCCACGCCCTGGTGGTGCTGACCTCGGATCATGCCTGCGCCGACTTCCCCGAGCGCCTCCAGGCGGAGGGCAAACTGCCCAAGGATCGCGCCTACCGCCTGGATCCCAAGGCGACGGTGTTCGCGCCCCTGAATGCACACCTCCGGGAGACCCTGCACCTGGCTGCGGATCCCGTGGCCATCGCCTGGGACCCCCGCAACCTTTCGTTCAAGCGCGAGGTGCTGGCCGCCGCGCAAGTGGACCTCACCACCGCCGTGAAGGCCGCCCAGGCCTGGATGCAGCGACAGCCCTTCGTGGTGGCCTCCGTACCCGCCGGCGAGCTGGCCCAGCAACCGCTGACCGCATTGAACGGGAAGGATCCGGAGCAGCTCACGATCCCGGAGCGCCTGCGCCTCTCGCTCGTGCCCGGCCTCGGGGGGGACCTCATCAGCGCCTTCGCCCCCCATGTGCTGTTCATCCCCCTGACCTTCCCCGCCACCCACGGCAGCCCCCACGACTACGACCGGCACGTGCCGATCCTCGTGTGGGGGGCCGGGAAGGCGCGGAAGGTGCCGACACCCGTGAGCACCGTGGACCTCGCCCCCTCCCTCGCGGCCTACCTGGGCTTGCAGGTGCCCGACGCGGTGGATGGCACGGTCCGCACCTTCCGGTACTGATCCGAACCGGGGCCCGGCTCAGGGGAGATGAATGCGCACCCGGAAGTCCGGCACGCGCACATAGGCCTCCCGCTCGAAGCCCTCGCAGTCGTCCCAGCGGTGGCCCCGGTGCCGGTGCTCCCACCGGCGGCGGGCTTCCCAGCGCTGGCGTTCCTCCCAGCGCCGTTGCTCCTCCCAGCGACGCTGGGCCTCCCACCGGCTGCGGAGGCCCCAGCGCGGGGCGGGCGCACAGCGGTCATAGCGATCACGGCGATCCCAGCGGTGATCCCGCGCCTGGGCCACGGGGGCGAGGGCGAGGAGCAGGGTGAGGGGGATGAGGTGGAAGCGCATGGGGTCCTCCTTGGGTGATCCCACCCACCTCATTTCAGGACCCGTGCCAAGTCGAAAATTATTGATAAACAAGGCATTTACGTCGCCAATCCCAAGGCCCTTGTGGCGGAATCCCACGCCCCGTTGCATCCCCCTGGATGGGGGACATGGAAAGGCCCCGGCATGCCGGGGCCCGCTCCAGACAGAGGTGTCGGGGTCAGTTGCGCTTCTGCGCGTCGTGCTTCTGGCGGTGGATGCGGCGGCTCTCGCGGTTCTGCTCGCGCTGGATCTTGGCCGCTTCCTTCTTCGTGACCTTGCCATCGGCTTCGGCCTTGGCGATGTCGCGATCCACCTTGGCCTCCTGGCGCTCGAGGCGGGCGGTTTCCTTGGGGGTGAGCTTGCCGGTGGCCACGCCCTCGGCGATGCGCTTCTGCTGGCGGTCGGCCCGCTTCTCCATGTGGCGCTCCCGCTTGGGGGTGGCGGTCTGGGTGCCGGGGGCGGGCGCCGGAGCCTGGGCGGCGAGGGAGGCGCCGAGGAGGGCGATGCCGGCGAGGGCGAGGGAGATGCGCTTGAGGTTCATGGGAGTTCCTTTCTGCCTGGAAGGCGTGGGGGCGAAGGCCCGTGGCTCCTTGGAATCACGCTTGATGCCAAGTTGCATCTACCTTTGAACCGAGCATTAGGGAAAGGTTTAAAACGCACCGGGGAGGATGTTTGCCGCGTCCGCCCCGCCGGCCCGATGCAGCCTGCCTCAGAGCTGGAACCAGCTCCGCACGCGGTCGTGGGAGAAGCTGTCCCCCGCCTTGTGGTGGTACTCGTTGGTGTGCCGGTCGTAGGTGTAATCGGCGGCCCAGGCCTCCTTGTGCCGCACCACCTCCTTCACCGCCTCCAGGCAGGCCTCGATCTCGTCGTCGGGCGAGGTGGGGTGGAAGCTGAGGCGCACCCAGCCCGGCTTGTCGGAGAGGTCGCCCCCATCGATCTTGTCGGTGATGCGCTTGGAGCGGGTGGGGTCCACGTGCAGGAGGTAGTGGCCGTAGGTGCCCGCGCAGCTGCAGCCGCCGCGGGCCTGCACGCCGAAGCGGTCGTTGAGGAGGCGCACCATGAGGTTGTAGTGCATGTCCTCCACGTAGAAGGAGAAGATGGCCTGCCGGTCCTCCTGCTCATTGGCCAGGAGGTGGAGCCCCGGCACCTCGCGCAGTCCCCGGATGGCGCGCGGCACGATCTCCCGCTCCCGGGCCTGGATGGCGTCGACACCCATGGCGTCCTTCACCCGCATGGCGAGGGCGGCGCGCATGGTCTGGAGGAAGCCGGGGGTGCCGGCGTCCTCGCGGGCCTCGATGTCCTCCAGGAAGGCGTACTGCCCCCAGGGGTTCGTCCAGGCCACGGTGCCGCCACCCGCGTCGTCGGGCACGGTGTTGCGGTAGAGCTTGCGGTTGAAGACGAGCACGCCGCAGGAGCCCGGGCCACCCAGGTACTTGTGGGGGCTCAGGAACACGGCATCCAGGTGCTCATCGTCGGCCGGGTGCATGTCGATCTTGTCGTAGGGCGCGTTGGCGGCGAAGTCCACGAAGGCCACGCCCCCCGCCTGGTGGATCAGGCGGGCCAAGGCCCGGTAGGGCGTGTGCAGGCCCGTCACGTTGGAGCAGGCGGAGAAGGAGCCGATCTTCAGGGCCCGGCCCCGGTACCGCTCCAGGAGGGCCGCGAAGGCCTCGAGGTCCACCATGCCCCGGGCATCGGGGGGGATCACCTCCACATCGGCGATGGTCTCGTACCAGCTGGTCTGGTTGCTGTGGTGCTCCAGGTGGGTCACGAAGACCACGGGGCGGTCGTCCGGCTGGATGTCGAGGTGCTTGCGGAGCAGCTCCGGGGCCTTGAGGCCCAGGATGCGCTGGAACTTGTTCACGCCCCCCGTCATCCCGTTGCCCACGGTGATGAGCACGTCCTCGGGACCGGCGCCCACGTGGGCTTTGATGATGGCCTGGGCCTCGTGGTAGGCCAGGGTCATGGCCGTGCCGGTGGCGCTGGACTCGCTGTGGGTGTTGCCCACGAAGGGCCCGATGGCCTCGGCCATGCGCCGCTCGATGGGCGCGAAGAGCCGACCGCTGGCGGTCCAGTCCGCGTAGAGGATGGGACGGGGCCCGTGCGGGCCCTCGAAGATCTGGTCCACGCCGACGATGTCGCGGCGGAAACGCTGGAAGTGGGTGGCCAGCGTGAGGGTGTCCATGGCGCCTTCCGGGAAGAAGACTCAGTTTACCCCGGGTCGGGGAGGGGATCCCGCCGCCGATCCCCGATGATGCGGGCCGGTACCCCCGCCACGATGGCCCAGGGGGGCACATCCCGCGTCACCACGGCCCCCATGGCCACCACCGCATGGTCCCCCACGGTCACCCCATCCGTGATGCCGGCATTGGCGCCCACCCACACATCCTCGCCCAGCACGATGCCCCGGGAGGTGACGGGCTGCTCCCGGATGGTGCGGTCCGGGGCCATGCCGTGGTCGAAGGCATAGAGCACGGCCCCGGAGGCGATGCGGCAGCCGCGACCCAGCACGATGCCCTTGGCGCCCCCATCCAGGCTGGCCCGGGCGTTGATGCTCACCTCGTCGCCCAGGGTGAGGGGGCCATGGAGGAAGGCGTGGGCCGCGATGCTGCAGCGGTGCCCGATGATCACGGGTCGACCCGGCTCCCCGAAGATGGCGGCCTCGGGGGCGATGAAGCCGCCCTCCCCGAGCTCCACCGTCTCCTGCGCCCGCAGGTGGGCCTGCACCTCCGCCTGCCAGGCCTCGGCCCAGCCCCGGTGCCGGTCCTTGAGGCTGAACCAGAGCCAGGGCATCCAGCTCAGGCGCTTCTGGTGCTGCTCCCGGTACTTGAGCGGGCCCTCGTCCATGGCCCTACTTCAGGGCGGCCTCGAGGGCGGCCTTCAGCTCGGCGCCCTCGGGCTCCACGCTGCTGGGGAAGGCGGCGATCACCTTGCCATCCTTGCCCACGAGGTACTTGTGGAAGTTCCACTTGGGCTCGCCGTGCTGGGCGGTGAGGAAGGCGTAGACGGGGCTCTTGCCGGCCCCCTTCACCTCCACCTTCTCGAAGAGGGGGAAGGTCACGCCGAAGTTCTTCTGGCAGAAGCTCTGGATCTGGGCGGCGGAGCCGGGCTCCTGGCCCCCGAACTGGTTGCAGGGGAACCCCAGGATCTCGAGGCCCCGCCCCTGGTAGGCCTTGTAGAGCTTCTCCAGGCCCGCGTACTGGGGGGTGTAGCCGCACTCGCTGGCCACGTTCACCACGAGCACGACCTTGCCCTGGTAGGCGGAGAGTGCCTGGGCCTTGCCGTCCAGGCGGTTGGCGGTGAGTTCATGCAGGGACATGGCGGGCCTCGGGGGTTGTTGGGCGGTCAGGGGAAGGGCGAGGGCGATCAGGGCGGCGACGGTTTTCATGGGTCAGCTCCAGCTCACTTCATACACCATGCGGCAGGGGTGCGGCTGGCCGTCCAGGATTGCGGGGGTGAACCTCCAGCCGTAGGCCCAGGTCTCCAGGATCTGCACCTGGTCGAAGGGGGCGCCCTCCATGGCCACCGCCTTCACCTCACCTCGGGCATCCAGGGTCATCTCGAAGCGCACGACGCCCCGGAAGGCCCCGAGGTCCGGCCGTGGCGGCACCTCCCGGGGCTCCGCGGCCCGGGAGGCCACGCTGCCCGGGTCCTTGCCCTCGGCGGCCAGCTTGCGGGCCACGGCGGCGTCCAGCTCGGGGGTCACGGGGACCTCGGGCGGGGTGCGGCGGAAGAGGGACTTCAGGAACGACATGGCGCCTCCGCCCCCAGGATGGCACGGCTGGGCGGACCGGGACCTCCGGTGGGCGGCGGGGCTTGGCCGAGGGCCCCAGCTTGGCCACTCTGGAACCATGAAGCTCCAACCCCTCCTCCAGCACTTCCGGCGCCGCCTCCGCAAGCGGCTGAGCTGGGGCATCGTGGCTGGCTTCACCCTGCTCTTTGCGGTGGCCAAGGGCACCGCCTTCTCCAAGGTGCAGCTCAGCAATCCTGCCGTGGGGTGGTTCACCGTCTTCTTCACCCCCTTCGTGATGTCCTTCGCCTACGGTTTCCTCACCCCTCTTCCCTGGCGGTACACCGGGGATGATCGGCCCGCGGCGCCCCTGCTCCGAGGGTTCCTCCAGGCCCTGCCGTGGGCGGCCAGCATCATCTCGCTCATCGTCTGCCTGGATTACGGTCTCTTGCAATTGGCCGGCTGGACGGGTGCCGTGGTCGAAGGTGGCCGTACCATCCACGTGCCCCTGCGGCAGATCTTCGCCATCCAGCTGCTGGTGGGGGTGCCCATGATGACCTTCATCGGCGCCATGATCGCCCTAGGCGAGCGCACCGAGGAGGAGAAGGCCATCGCCGAGACCCAGCTCCGGGAGGCCCAGTGGGTGCTGCTCCGAGGCCAGCTGAGTCCCCACGTGCTCTTCAACAGCCTCAATGGCCTGGCCGAGCTGGTGCGCCAGGATGTGGACCGCGCCGAGCAGGCCATCCTCGACCTGGCGGAACTCTACCGGGCCCTCCTGCGCCACGGGGATCGCCCCTTGGCGCCCTTGGGCGACGAGCGGGCCATGGTGAGGCGGTTCCTGGCGGTGGAGAGTCTGCGGCTGGGGGACCGCCTGAAGGTGCGGTGGGACTGGGACGAGGACCTCGACCGCATGATGGCGCCCCCCTTCCTGCTGCAACCCCTGGTTGAAAACGCCCTCAAGCACGGCATCGCCGGACACCCCGAGGGCGGCGAGGTCCGCATCAAGGGCAGCCGGGATGGCGAGGCCTTCCACCTCCAGGTCGCCAATACCGGGCGCCCGGCTTCCCTGGTCTTGGGCGAAGGCATCGGCCTCCGCAACCTGGAGGCACGCCTCAAGCTGGCCTATGGCGACCGGGGCCGCTTCCACCTCCACGGCGAGTACGGCTGGACCTTGGCCGATGTGGATGCCCAAGGAGACCCCCGATGAAGCCCCTGCGCGTGGCCTTGGCCGACGATGAACCCCTGGCCCGGAGCCGCCTGGCCCGCCTCCTCCGCGAGGCCGGGTGCGAGGTGGTGGGGGAGCTCCCCGACGGGGGGGCGGTTCTGGCGTTCATGGCCGCCTCCACGGAACTCGATGCCCTCTTCCTCGACATCCAGATGCCCGGGCCCAGTGGCCTCGAGGTGGCGGTGGAGCTGCCCCGGGCCGTTCCCGTGATCTTCGTGACCGCGTACGCGGAACATGCCATCAAGGCCTTCGAGACCGCGGCCCTGGACTACATCCTGAAACCCATCGGTGCGGACCGCCTGAACCAGACCCTCCAGCGCCTGCGGGAGCGGCAGATCCCCGCCCGCACCGGGGCGGACCTCCACCCCCACCTCCCGGGCGCCGCCACGCGCTATCCCGTGCGGGCCGGCGAGGGGCACGTGTTCCTCGACCTCAAGCGCACCACCCACTTCGAAGTGGAGGAGGAGGTGGTGTGGGCCTGGGCCGGCGGACAGCGCCACCGAACCTCCTGGACGACCCTCGCCGAAGTGGAGCAGGCCTTCCCTTCCGCAGGTCTCCTCCGGATTCAGCGCCACCTGCTCCTGCGCCCGGAGTGCGTGCTCGGCCTCCGCCCCCTCGAAGGCGGGCGCGCGACGGTCCGCGTGGGGGAGGGATTGGAGCTGGAGGTCAGCCGCACGGCCACCCCCAAATTGAAGGAGTGGCTGGGCCTCTGAACCCAGCCACTCCTGCAGTGCGGGTGCCGGCTACTGGGCCGAACCGGCGGGCTTCGCCGCCGCGGCGGCCACGGGGGCGGATCCCAACACCCGGACTTCCGTAGCCACATGATTGAGCTTGTCGATGATGGAGCCCTGGGGGGCGCCGTTGATGCGCCACGCCACACCACCCCGCCCATCCAGGATGAACACGGTGGGCATCACCTTCACGTTGGGGAAGAGGCTCGCGCCCTCACCGCTCACGGTGCTGGGCACGAAGATGTTGAACTCCGCGGGGATGGCGCCCCGGTTCTTCTCGCGCCACGTGGTCAATCCGCTCCAGCCCTGCCGGGACAGGCTCACGGGCAGCACCACGAAATGCTTGGAGGCGCTGATGGTCTGGAGGCGGATCACCTCCGTGAGGATCTCCTCCGTGAACTTGCACTCGGGCTTGAAGAGCACCACCAGCACGGGCATGCCCTGCAGGCTGGCAACCTTGAGCTTGTTTCCGTTCTTGTCGATCACCGTGAAGGCGGAGACATCCAGGCGACTGCCGATCTCGGTGAAGGTGGGCCGCTTGTCCTCGGCATTCATGATGTCGCTGTCCACCACCTGCCCCTTGAGGCTGCCGCTCACCGCGCCACTCAGGGAACGCCCGGAGGTGATGAACTGCTCGCTGGGCGCGGAATCCTGATCCACCTGGCAGCCCTTCGCCGCCTTGGCCTGCTTGTCGAGGGTGGCCGGGTCCGTGGCCTTGGCCTTCATCTGCGCCAGGAATTCCTCCCCGGTGGGCCTGGCTGGAGCTGGAGTTGGAGCCTGAGCCACCAGGGCCAGGGATGACAGGAACAGTGTGGGCAACATCCGCACAACCACCTCCGATGATGGGCAGTGTAGAACGAAAAAGGGGGGGCCGGAGCCCCCCCTTTTTGCCGTTCGAGTCAGCCTTAGAAGCTGAAGCGGACACCGAACGCGAAGTTCCGCGGAGCCTGGAAGCTGGTGGGCTTCAGGAAGCGGGGGTTGTCCACGGCGATGACGCCCTGGAAGCCGGGGTTGATGGGGCCGGTGGCGATGCCATCGGCGCCGGCGATCGCACCCGCCACCGTGGTGGAGGTCTGCTTGCGTTGGTCGACGGTCAGGACCATCTGCTGGTTGAAGACGTTGAAGACGTCCAGGAAGGCGGTGAACTTCGCCTTGGTGATGAGCTGGAAGTCGGTGCTCCACTCGAGGTGCAGGTCGAAGCGGGTCACGTCGGGGGTCACACCACGGCTGCCGCGGGGCTCGAGGAGCGCCTCGTTGTCGCCGTAGTTGCCGGTGTGCAGGAACTGGCCGTTAAACACGAGGTACTCACCCGCGTTCATGCCGTAGAGGCCGCCAGGGCCACCGAGACCGGCGTAAGTCTGATCCCAGATACCACCGATGACACCACCGAGGTCAGGACCCACGGCGCTGATGGCGGTACCGGCGCGGTAGATGAAGCGGCCGCCAGCCACGAAGCCCATGCCCAGGTCGTAGGTGCCCGACGCCTGGAAGTTGTAGCGGGGGCTGTTGGGCAGGGTGCCGTAGGTGTTGCGCATCAGCACGGGCAGATCGTAGGTGCTGGTGATGTTGGGATCGGCCTGGCCGTTGAGCGGGCTGTCCAGACCGGCGAAGTTGCCGATGTTGGAAGCGAAGGTCAGGGACACGTTGCCGGCCCAGCGATCGTTGCCCTTGGCCTTGTCCAGGGTCAGGATCAGTTCGCGGTAGTCACGCACCGGCTTGGGGAAGTTCACGTAGATGTCCTGGCCGGGAGCATCGTACTCCTGGACGTGGACGGGAACGCTGCCGAGGCCGCCCTGGCCGGGGTTGCCGATCAGGTAGGTGGTGCCGAAGTCGAAGGAGAAGTCTTCCACCACGTTCTTGTAGTAGCGGTACTTCCACTTGGCGCCGAACTTCCACAGCTCGGTGAGCTGCTGCTCCCAGCCGAGGCTGACTTCCTCGATGCTCTGGGGCTTGATGTCCGGATCCACCAGGCTCTTCTCGCCACCGATGGTGCGGCGGAAGGTGGCGGTGCCACCGCCGTTGGCGGCGTTGGGGGTGTTCAGGTTGTAGGTGCCGGTGCCAGCGTTGTACTGGAACACGTCACCCGCACCGGGGGACACGAAGACGTAGGGGATGGCGTTGGCACCGCTGTAGGTGCGGCGGAACTGCACGAAGCCTTCGATGGAGCCGGCGCGCTGGTTGAGGTCCATGGGGACCGTCTCGTAGAAGCGGCCGAAGGCGAAGGACAGCTTGGTCTTGCCGTCGCCGTTGGGATCGAAGTTCACGCCGAAGCGGGGCGCGGTCATCTGGGAGGCGCCGAACTTGAAGTACTCCTGGCCATCGCCGCCGTAGAGCTTCTGGCTGTCGATGCGGATACCGCCGATCACGGTCCAGTTCTTGTTGATCTGCCAGGTGTCCTGCACGAAGTAGGCGAGGTTCTTGGTCTTGGAGTCGAGATCCAGGCCCTGGCCAGGCAGCAGCACGTTGTCGACGATGGGGGTGGTGCCCGTGGTGTTGTACACGGTGGCACCGCCGGCGCCGAGGCGGAAGCGGTAGGTGTCGCGGAAGCTGATGAACGCGCCGCTGACGGGATCGACGTTGTAGTCGCGGGTGACGAGGGCGCCGCCGGTGTAACCGGAGAAGCTCTTGAAGCCGGTCTCATCGTAGTCCACGCCGTACTTCAGGGTGTGGGCGCCGATGAAGTTGGTGCCCTTGGCGGTGAACTGCTTGCGGGTCAGCTCGCTGTCGTTGATGAAGCCCCAACCGCCGAACTGCAGGCCGGGGAAGGCGCGGGCGGCGAAGGCGGGGAACACGGGGCCGGAACCATCCTGCAGGTAGTCACCCGCGAGGAGGTAGGGCACGGCGCCGGTGGCCACGAACATCTGGCCGCCCTGGGCCGCGGTCAGATCCTGGCTGTTCTTGCGCTTATAGGTGCCGGCGCGGACGTCGAGCAGCCAGTTGGCGGTGAGGGAGGAGCGCCAGTTGATGGACAGGGTGTCCACGTCCTGGGGCTTCACCTTCACGACCTCGGCGAGGGGGGTGAAGGTCATGCCGAGGTTGTTGACATCATCCGTCTGACGGTTGCGGCCGATGCCCATTTCAATGGTGTTGTCGGTGTTCAGGGCGTAGGTCAGCTTGCCGGTGATGCCCAGGAACTTGGAATCCAGGGAGTAGTTGGTGCCGACGTTGTCAGCGCCCGCCAGGGGCTGGGTCAGGGGGTTCCGGGGAGCCTGGTCGGGATCCAGGAAGTACACCTGGCTGTAGCTGCGCTCCGTGGTGGCGACGCCGGTGGAGACGCCCAGGGAGTACCAGAGCACGTCCTTGATGATGGGACCACCCACCCACAGGGCGAGGGTCTTGGTGTCGCCCTGGGCGACACGAGCGGCGTTGAAGGCGAGGTCGGCGTTGTTCTGGACCTTGGCGATGCCGCTCTTGGGCATCAGGGTGGCTTCGAGGTCGAACTTGAACTCGTTCGAACCGGTGCGGGTGACCACGGAGATCACACCGCCGGTGGCGCGGCCGTACTCGGGCTCGAAGCCGCCGGTCTGAACCTGCACGCTCTCAACCGCGAGGTTGTTGATGCGGGTGCGGTTCTCACCGTACTGGGGGTCGGTCACGTTCTGACCGTCGACGATGTAGTTGTTCTCGAAGGCGGTACCGCCACCGATGTTGGGGTTGCCGGCGCCACGGCCGCCATCCACCACGCCGGGGGAGAGGAACACGGCGCCCGCGACTTCACGGGAGGCCAGGGGGAGCTGGCGGATGGAGTCCTGGGTCAGGGTCGTGGCCTGCACCACGCTCTGGGTGTCGATGGACTGCTGGGTGGCGACGACTTCCACCACGGCGGCCACTTCACCGGACTTGAGCTTGAAGTCGCTGGTGGAGCTCTTCCAGGCTTCAACGGAGACGCCCTTGTTCACGGACGCCTGGAACCCGGCCTTGGAGGCCTGGATCTGGTAGCCGGCGCCCGAGGGGATCAGGGGGAAGCGGAAGCTGCCGTCGGCATTGGTGGTCATGGTGCGGGGGCCCTGGATGGCGGGGCCGGAGAGGATCACCTGCGCGCCGGCAATGGGGGCGCCGTTGGCATCCTTCACCGTACCGACGACCATGCCGGTGGTGGGGCTCTGGGCGTGAGCAGCCACGCCAGCCACCAGGGCGAAGGTCGTGAAGCCCAGGCGGGTTACGACTCGGTTCATAGGAATTGCTCCTTGGAAAGTGCGGCATGGGCCGCAGGGTTGAAGCCGAAAAAATCTCTAAGGCCTGGGGTGAAACGGCCGAAGAGGTGGGGTGTGCCGGCCCTACCCATGGGAAGGATGGGGCGTGACTGGCCCGCGAGGACGCGTCGACCAGGGACAAGGGCACACGGGGAACTGCACTCTGAAAGACCTAGAGGGTGAGTTGATGAAACTCCCTCTGCCACGGCTTCGCAACAAAAAAGTGTTCGCTGGGACAGGAATTCCGGGAACTTGGACGGATTTCGAGGCACCTGATTCATTCAGCTGAATGTCCAGTTCGCCCCAGGGACTCGGATTTGGTTGGGAATACATCAATGGTGCCAGGAATTTTCCCGCCGGTCTAGTCAATGACCTCCAGGAGCCACGAGGGGGCCCCCTCTGTCATGGCCCCCTGGTGGAGGGCCGCCCGGACCCGGGCCTCCACCCGGTCCAGGGAGGCCTCACTGGCCCCGTGGAGGGTCACCAGGGGTTGATCGGGCACCACGGGGTCGCCGACGGCGACTTCCAGCTCCAGGCCCACGGCCGGATCGATCCGATCCTGCTGGCTGGCCCGCCCGGCGCCGAGCTCCATGGCGGCCAGACCCAATTCGCGCCCGTCCATGGCGGTGATGGCCCCGGGACCCTGGGCCCGCAGCACCCGACGGCAGGGGGCCTGGGGCAGGCGCTCGGGCGCCTCGATGACGCGGGGGTCCCCACCGTGCAGCGCCACGAAGCGCCGCAGCACATCCAGGGCCCGACCGGAGGCCAGGGCTTCGGCCACCGCCCGCTCGGCCGCCGGAAGGTCCGGTGCCCCGCCGCCCAGCACCACCATCTCCGCCGCGAGGCGCAGGCTCATCTGGGCGAGGACGCCCCCAGCGTGGCGCCCCTGGAGGATCTCGATGCATTCCCGGACCTCGAGGGCGTTCCCGATGGTGCGGCCCAGGGGCTCCTCCATGCGGGTGATGAGGGCCTTCACCTGCATTCCGTAAGCCTTCCCCACCGCCACGAGGCTCTGGGCCAGTCCACGGGCATCCTCGCGGTTCGACATGAAGGCGGCCGATCCGCATTTGACGTCCAGCACCAGGGCGTTGCAGCCACCGGCCAGCTTCTTGGACATGATGCTGGCGGTGATGAGGGGGATGCTCTCGACCGTGGCGGTGACATCCCGCAGGGCGTAGAGCTTCCGGTCCGCGGGGACGAGATCCGGCGTCTGGGCGCTATTGGCGAACCCCGTCTCGCGCAACGAGGATAGGAACTCCGCATCGCTCAGCTCCACCCGCAATCCAGGCACGGCCGCGAACTTGTCCACCGTGCCCCCGGTGTGGCCCAGGCCCCGCCCGCTGAACATGGCGCAAGGCACCCCGCAGGCCGCGACGATGGGCCCCAGGATCAGGGTCGTCTTATCGCCCACCCCCCCGGTGCTGTGCTTGTCGACCTTGATCCCGGGGATGGAAGCCAGGTCCATCACCTTCCCGGAATCCCGCATGGCGAGGGTGAGGGCGAGGGTCTCCGCCGCGGTCATCCCCCGCCAGCAGATGGCCATGAGCATGGAGGCGCTCTGGTAGTCCGGGATCTCCCCCGAGACCACCCCGCCCACCCAGAAGCGGATCTGGGCTTCGGTCAGGGCCTCCCCGCGCTTCTTGGCGTGGATCAGGTCGTACATGCGCATGGAGCCCTCCATGCCCGGATAGGGCGGAAGGGCTCCACTTTACGTCAAGCGAATGGGGATGGCGGTCTCAGATGCCTTCGGCCAGCTTGTCGAGGGAACCATCCAGGGTGCGGCCCTTGAAGCGGGACTTGTACTCCGCCAGATGGCTGCGGGCCTGGGCACCGGCGCCAGCCAGGCGATCCGCCTCCAGCTGCAGCTTCCAGAACTCCGTCGACCAGGATTCGGACGGCTCGGCCTTGGCCCGAAGACCGTCCAGGACCTTGGCCGCTTCCGCGGTCTGACCCAGGGCCAGATTGCGGCGCACACCCGCCAGGCGGCTCCAGGCATCGGAGCCGCCGGGAGCGGCGCCCTTGCCATCCAGGCTCAGCTTCCAGGCCGCCACCACGCCCTGGGCCATGGCCTTGCGGGGCGAGGGCGCCTCCCGGGCCAGGGCCTCCAGCCGGGGGAGGGCCTCCCGCATCTTCTTCTCCAAGGCCTCGCCCGTGGCGGGCTGGGCCCCCCCTTCCACCTCCTCCATGAGGAGGGAGAGGGTAGTTTCAAAGGCCTCGACCTTCGACTGCCGCCACTGATCGAACCCCAGGTACCCGATCCCGGCGAGGGCCACCACCCCCACGCCCATCAAAATGGGTCGGAGCAGGCTCCCGTCGCCTTCCTGGGCCCGGGCGTAGTCCTGCTGGAAGCGCTCCAGCGACTGGGCGGGCTTCTGCACCTGGATGAGGCGTTCCTTGCTCATGCGTTCACCAAAACCCCAAGGATAGCCTGGGCGCCCGTTCCCGGCCCTTGAAAACCCCGCCCTTCCTGTTAACCTGTTCCTTCCTGC